>JAPOWG010000014.1 GCA_026707745.1 Chloroflexota bacterium | reverse complement strand
ACCGCCCCAGCACATGCCGCGCGGTATAAGCCCCTCTCCCTTGATGGGGGGGGGGTTTGGGGTGGGGGCCACCCTCTGCGCCCTCTGCGCTGAACCCCCCCCCCCCCCCCCCCGTATACATACTGTATCTATACTCTTATGCGAATACGGGACAAAGGCTACTTCCGGGCATTGGAGCGCGACTTGCCCATCGTTCGACTTCAATCGACTTCAATACACGACCCGGCGGACGCGGGATTCGTAAGATGCGCGCAAAATCTGCTATGCTAATGGATAACCTGCGCGATATTGTGTTTTCGGAGGCTGGAATGTCCAAAAAGAAGCGCGCTGTGTCCCAAAAACCGAGACGCCTGAACAAGAAATTCTACGAAAAAGAATTGGTCCGCCTGCAATTCGAGTTGGTCAAGTGGCAGTATTGGGTCAAGCAGCAGAGCATGCGCGTGATGATCACCTTCGACGGGCGCGATGCCGCCGGCAAAGGCGGGACCATCAAGCGCATCATGGCGCCGCTGCAGCCGCGCGATATTCGACTCGTCGCCTTGGGCAAACCCTCCGACCGCGAACAAACGCAATGGTACTTCCAGCGCTATGTCAGCCACCTGCCGGCAGCCGGCGAGATCGTGCTCTTCGACCGCAGTTGGTATAACCGCGCCACGGTCGAGCGCGTGATGGGCTTTTGCAGCGATCGCGAGTACTGGAACTTCTTGCGCGATGCGCCGATGTTCGAAAGGATGCTGATCAATGACGGCATCATCCTGCTCAAATATTGGCTGTCGGTGGATGACGAAGAGCAGGAACGTCGCTTTCAAGAGCGCGCCGCCAACCCAATGCGCCGCTGGAAGCTAAGCCCGATCGACCTGGAATCGCGCAATCGCTGGGTGGCCTATTCCAAAGCCAAGGACTTGATGATCGAACATACCGATATCCCGGAATCGCGCTGGCGGCAGATCAATTCCAACGACAAACGGCGCCTGCGCTTGAACATCATCAACAACATCCTTGAGGCCATACCATACAAAGATGTCATCCCGGGACCGATGAAATTGCCGGATCTGCCGCCCCGACATTTCGATTACGACCGTCCGCCGCGTGATTATCAGTACATCATCGAGGATCGCTATGCCGACAGGTAAGGGCGTGACGCCCTGTGCGGGGCAACGGGAACTACTTTTTCCCCGTTGCCAGCTTCTTGCGCGTTTCCCGCGCGGCGATGGCGGGCAGGCTGTCGGACCGCGAGTCGAGGAAGTCGCTGATCGCGTCGCGGTGCTGCTTGATGCCCTTGCGCAGCAGCCAGGAAATCGCCTTGGTGATGCGCTTGTCCTTTTCCGCTTTGAGTCGATCAATCAGCGCCAGCGACAGATTCAAAATGCGTTCGTCGGCCGACTGGCTGATCGGCGCGGTCAACAGCACCAGGGCGGCGCGCTGTTTATTGATGTTCTCGTCCCCCGCCAGCGACTCCAGCAGGCCGCGCCAGCCCGCCCAGTTCGCCAGCAGATCTTGCGCTGTGAAGACGGTTTGACAGCTGCCGTCGACCTCCGCCCAGCCCTCGAGGGCGCCCAGCCACGCCTCCAGTTGCGTGAGGGGCAGTTGTCGCCGGTAGCGCGGGAACTTGACCAGCAGCGTTTGCGGGGCGCAGCGCTCCTCATAAGATACGCCCTGGTAGAGCGAATCGATGAGCGCGAGCCAGTCTTCGTAGGGCAGGTCGCGGTTGGCGGCGATGAAATCGAGCATGATGCGGCGGCGCTGTTCGTTCTTGAGCCCGTACCACCGTCGCTGCGTGCCCAGATGTTCAGGTCGCTGCGTGGTTTGTCCGCGGCCGGGTTTCGTGTTCCGAAATTGATCGAGGAGGAATCGGTGCTGGGGGTTCATGATGCGACGACTTGGCATGAAAACGCGGGCGATCCTGGGATCGCCCCTGCGGTTCGCATGTGCTTGCTGCTATCAAAACTGGCTAGAGCAGCCGCTTAAGCGGGATGTTGCGGCGCTTGAGAAATTCCAGGAAGCCGATCTTGTCGATGGTCTTCAGTTCCTTGGCAGTGACTTTGACGCGGACCCAGCGGTCGAGCTCGGGCACGTAGATGCGCTTGTTTTGCAGGTTTGGTTTGAATTGGCGTTTGACGGTGTTGAAGGCCTTGCTGCGTGACTGGCCGAAGAGTGGTTTGACGCCAGTTATTTTGCGTTTGCCGGGCATGATAGTGCTCCCTGATTGTCGCGCGACTTCGCGTTCCCTTGCCTGGTGCCGAGCGAATTGGCGCGTGTCATGTCGATTGCAGGCGATGTATTCTAGCGCATGGCCGGGGATTGTCGAGGGTGCGTTGTATTTCCGCAACTGGCTTCCAGAAAGTCCTGAGGCATTTCACGAATCACGAAACCGGGCCCGTCGTCAAATCAATGGCATCCCAGGAAAACCAGCTTGCATTGCTGATTCGCACATCGAGGGTGTTGCGGCCTTTTTTGAGCGCCGCGGCCGGTAGATCAAATACCATCGTCTGCGGGAAAGCCAAATGCGCCGGATCTTCGTTCTGTATGCCCAGTCCCGGCTTCAGAACCCCATCGAAGGTCTGCCCGTTGATTGTCACCGCCACAACGGGCGCGCGGGCGCTGTCTTGATCAGCCGAGTGCAAACGCAAGCGCGCGGGCTGATCCCAGCCTTGCCCGACATCGAACCCGAAGCGGAGGCCCCGAGCGCTTGTCAACAGCAGCGGCAAAGCCGCCGGATCAGGACGATTGCCTTCAAGCGTTAGATCTGACATGTCGTCGATAAGGGAGAGATCGTCGTAGCCCAGGTAGCCGCGGGTGGTCGCATCCCGCCGGCCTATGGAGAACAAGACATCGTCGCTTGGCGGGATGATCACATCGTCAGCATTCCAGCAAGAGAGCCGCCAACCAGTCTGCAACAAGCTGAGCCCGGCCCATGAGTCGGCAGGGGCGGAGACGGTCATCAGACGCGCCTCGCCGGGCGCAATGCAGGTATGATTGCCCTCGATGTTGATATCGGTGCGGTAGGCAAGCAGCGGGTGCGGCTCGCAGAAAAGGGCTGTCATGTCCCCAAGATTGCTCAATTCGATTTGCATGGTTTCGCCCTCGCCGTCCGACTGATGCGAAACGACGAGCGCGCGCAGGCTTGTACGCTTGACGGCTTGATGGCCCTCGGCAAGCCCGGGCAAGAAAACGGCAAGTGGACCTGGCGCTTTTGCAGAGCCGAATAGATGAGCGCGTTCCGCCAGAATTAGCCCGTTCCTGTCACGCAACTGCAGTTCCACTACCTGAGCGTCTGTGTCAAGCGGACCGGTTGTAATCGCTCCTAAGGGGAAGGCTTCCCGGGGCTGTATTGACGCGCGTCCCTCGTCTTGGACCAGGACTCGGCCGGAGACGTCGCGAGCCAGCCAGCGCCAGCGCAGGTCGCGGCAGGGCTCCGGCGCATCGCTGACCAGCCATAATTCCGCGTCCAATCCCACTGCGGGATCAATGACGTTGGAGGCGTGGCGCAGTGACAGGCTGACCGGCGCCAGGGCATCTTTCAGAAAGTCATAGTTCATCAGCGGTCGGCCGTCGTAATCGACCAGATAGGGTCCGCCGCCATTGGGCCAGGGTTCGTTCAGTACCCAGGTGGTTATGCCGCCGATGCTTCTACCCCGCCGCCGCAGGGCATCAACCGCGTATCGCAAGCCGTGCGCGCCCAGGTACTGGCTGGCTTCCACCAGCGTCTGGAGCGTGTCGATCGAGCCAAAGAGGCCTTCGAGGATGGATTTGAGCATCCAGTGCTCTTTGGTGAAGACCGCTTGCACGACATTCTTGCGAATGAGGATGGGGTTTTCCTCATCATACGCGGGCCAGTGCTCGGCGGGCGGAATCTCTCGTTGCCAGACTTCCAGGTGCGCCAGCGAATGGCAGCCAAATTCGCCATAGCGCATCATCTTATTCTCTTCGCGGCGTATTCCGGTGTCTCGCAGATCTTCGTTATCGTAGTGGGCATAGTGGGTATCCGGGTCATAATGCCAGGGGCTGTGGCGCGCGCCCTGGATTGGGCAGGTGGCGCGGAACAAGCGATCATCCTCCTCGGCGACAATGCGATCCAGCAAATGCAGGGCAGGGTGGTCGTCGCCCTGGGCCCACCACATCTCGTTGCCGCCGGTCCACTCGATGATGCAGGGGTGGTTGCGGTAGCGCTTGACGAGTTGGCGTATTGTTCGCTCGAGATTGTCCAAAAAGACGGCGTCGGTTTCCGGACTGCAGCTCGACATTGGGAACTCTTGCGACAGCATAATGCCCAATTCGTCGGCCAGACTGAACATATCCTCGGTCAAGAAAGCCCCGCCACCCCAGACGCGCAAGGTATTCATGCCGGCTTGGCGAGCCAGCTGTATGAGCCGGAGCCCGCGTTCGTTCATGCGGCCAAAAAGCAGGTCCGGCGGCAGGATGTTCGAGCCCAGCATCCGTATCGGCCGACCGTTGAGGACCAGCTGATAGGGATTGATGAAGTCGGGCGGCGCGCCCGCGACCTGTTCCCAGCGGATATCGCGCACAGCGAAGCGAGTCGACCGGTCGTCCAGCCGCCCGCCGCTCCCCGCATCCTCCAGACGCGCCTCCAGCGTGTAAAGCGGCTGATCACCGTGGCCGTTGGGCCACCACAGCGCCGCTTCGTCCAGGATTAAATCAGCTTCGAGCAAGTTGTAGCCTCGGACTAGCGCCGCCTCTATCCGCGCTTCCACGGGCTTGCCCGGCCCGTGAACAAGGAAGCGGGCCTTGACATCCGCCTCGCCCAGGCTGTCGATCTCCAGCTTTACCCGGACTTTGGCGGAAACGTGATCGTCGAAGAGTTCGGTCAAAACACCCAGCCACTCGATGCGGGCAAGTCCAGTAGCTTCCAGGCGAACATCCTGCCAGATGCCCAGCGTGTAGATATTCACGCCCCAGTCCCAGCCATAATTGGTGGGGCTTTTGAGGTCTTTCAATAGTTGGCGCGTTTCGTTAATGCCGTTGACGAAGAAATCGTCACCCCATTCACGCGGGTAGTTCTCGCCGCCGCCACTCATGGCGCCATCCGAGGCAGCGAGGATATGCGCCAATTCGGCTGGGATACGTTCAATACGGACCGCCAACCGGTTGGTTCCGCCCAATTTGATGACGCCAGCGACATCAAAAGCGAAACGGCGGAACATGCCCGCATTGCGTCCCAGATGCTGGCCGTTGAGCCAGACGTCACAAGCGTAATCCACGCCATCGAAAACAAGCTGAAGCCGTCTGTCGGCGAAGGATTCCGGCACTGTAAAGTCGCGGCGATACCACCAATCCTTCCCCGCTACTTCCACCAGGCGCGGGTCGCCGGCGCCATACCAGAGCGGCCGCAACTGTCCCGCCGCTTCCAGGTCGGCTTGCACATTGCCCGGCACCCGGGCGGGGAGCCAGCCCGGCGCCGGGATGGCCTCCTCGTATAGCCCCTGCTCTATGCCGGCGCCAGCCGCGTCCTCGTGGATGTACCAGTCGGATCCACTTAAAATCAGCGTATTTTGAGCTTGCGCTTTAGTCATTTGATAACCTCAATATTCAACTCGATCCAATGCGCCGTCACCCGATTCCATTCGGCACACTGGGGGGAACTATAGATCAGGCAAGCGACGAAGACGGGCATTGGCCATCGGTGCTATTCAACCGGTCAGGAATAGAGATAGCAGGCAACATCTCGGGAGGTCTCGGATGCCTTATCGACGGCTTGCAAATGCGGGCGCGCGCCCCAGCATCTGTCCATGACCGCCGGGCAGCGCTCGGCAAAGAGGCAGCGGTCGCGGCCCGAAGATATGCCGGCCCCGACCTCGGCCAGCGGACCGGCCGACAGATCTTCTTGCCAGCGCTTGCGAGGATCGGGCGTCGGGATCGAGCTGATGAGCAGTTGCGCATATGGGTGCTGTGGGTCGCTCATCACGGCGCGCGTCTGACCCCGTTCCATAATCCGGCCTTGGTAGAGCACGATGATTTCGCCCCCCAGGTACATAGCCGTCGACAGATCGTGGGTGATGAACAGGGTCGAGATGCCATGCGTCTCCCGGAAGTCGAGCAAGATGTTCAAGAACGAGGCGCGCATGCCGGCGTCGATCATGGAAATCGGCTCGTCGGCGATGATCAGGCGCGGCCGCATCAGATAGACGCGGGCCAGCATCAAACGTTGCCGCTGACCCCCGCTCAGTTGGTGTGGATGCCTGCCGAGCACTTCTTCGGGCCGCAGGTCTACCGCTCGCAGCGCCTCTTCCATGAGTGTTTGCGCTTCGGCTTTGCTTTTGGCCAGGCCAAATTTACGGATGACCAGCTTCAAAACGCGCTCGGCTTTATAAACCGGATTATAGACGCTGTAGGGGTCTTGAAAGACCGCTTGGACTTCGCCGCGGAATTTGCGATTCCATTTGCGGTCTCGTGTGGAGATATCAGTTCCTTCGTAAAGTACGCGGCCGGCCGTCGGCTGCAACAGCCCCAAAATGATGCGGGCGATGGTCGACTTGCCACTGCCGCTCTCGCCAACCAGGCTCACGATCGCCGGTTCCTCGGGTATGCGAAAGTTCACGCCGTCCACCGCATAGGTCCGGGTCTTCCCGCCGAATACCTGCTGCAGATTCTCGACGACCAGCAAGTCACGCATTAGAAAGGACCTCGGGCTCATACAGATGGCAAGCCGCCCAAGTCCCGTCGCCTTGCGGCAAGAGCGCCGGGACTTGGGCTCGGCAGCGGTCGATAACATGCGGGCAACGGGTATGAAAGCGGCAGCCGGCGGGATAATTCCAGGGGCTGGGCGCTTCGCCGGGCAAGCCTTCCACGCGATGACCGCCCTCCCGCGGAATCGACCCGATCAGCCCTTGCGAATAGGGATGCAGCGGGGACTCGAAGATGCCATTGACCGTACCCAGTTCGGCGATCTTGCCGGCATACATGACGGCGACGCGATCGGCGATCTGCGCGACCACGCCCATATCGTGCGTGATGATGAGGATGGTCGCGCCCAATTCGTCGCGGATGGCAGCCAATTCCTGGAGGATTTGCCGCTGCGTGACCACATCCAGGGCGGTGGTCAATTCGTCCGCCACGATCAAAGCCGGGCGCATGCTCACCGCAGCGGCGATGATAACCCGCTGGCGCATCCCGCCGCTCAATTCGTGCGGATAACTATCCAGCAGCCTGGGTTCGAGGTTGACCAATTCCAGCGCCGCAATAGAACGTCGTAGCGCTTCCTCTCTGGACAAGCCGTGTTGGATCAATGTGTCTGTCATTTGGCGCTCTATGCGCAAGACCGGATTCAGGGAATTCATCGAGCCTTGCGGAATGTAGGACAGGCGCCGCCAACGCAACTGGCGCAAATCGGCTTCCGGCAGGTCCAGCAATTCGTAGGTTTTGCCGTCCTTCAGCCGCAGGGTCATGGATCCGGATTGCAATACTTGTGGCGGTAGCAACAGGCGCATGATGGCGGCCGCGAGCGTGCTTTTGCCGCAGCCGGATTCGCCGACCACGCCGAGGATTTCGCCCGCCTGCACATCGAGATCGACTTGGCTGACGACCTCTGTCACGGCGCGCTGCCCTTGCAAACCGGCCGTGAGCCCGCGAATTTCCAAAAGCGCGGGCATCAGTCGCCGCCCTCTATTGTGGTTTTCAAGCGCGGATTGAAGACGTCGTCCAGCCCGGTGTTGATCAGATTGAGAGCGAGAAAGACATAAATCAGCGCGCCGGCCGGCAGCAGCATCTGGCCGATAAGACCGATAGCGATGACACTTTCGCGGAAGCCCTTGGCGATCATGAAGCCGAGCGTCGGCAGGCCGCCGGCACCCAGGCCGATGATCTGCAAGCCGGCTTCGGCCAACATGGAGCCGACGATGCTCAAGGAGAAGACGTAGCCGATATAGGGCAGCAGCGGCGGCAGCAATTCGAGGAAAATGATCTCCAGCGCGTTCTCGCCCGAGAGCACAGCCAAATCTACATAACTGCGTTCGCGCAAGCTCTGCACTTGCGGCCGGATGACGCGCGCCACAAATGACCAGCCGAACAAGCCGAGAATAAGCGATAGTTTATACAGGTCCCAGCGATCAATATAAGCCGCCAACATGAGCAGCAGCGGCAGCGTCGGGATGACCAATACCATATCGATCAGGATGCGCGAGAGCGTATCGAGCCGGCCGCGGGCGTATCCAGCGAGAAAGCCAATCACGACGCCGAGGATGGTGGAGGTCGCGCCGGCGATGATGCCGATTTGCAGCGATGGCCAAATACTGGACACGAAGACCATCAAACCGTCGCGGCCGTCGCCGTCGGTGCCGATGGGGTGTTCCACAGAATCCAGTTGGTAGGGACGATAACTGCCGCGCATGCCCGGGCGTTCGCCCGGGAAGAGCAGTTGATCGACAAGGGGCGGACCAGCCAGCGCGACGATGATCATTGCGGCCAGCATAATTGAGCCGATGATGATGCTGGGATTTCTCATGCGGTCCTCCGGACGCGCGGATCGAGCAATGGCAGCGCCAGATCGACGATCAGCGTCAGCGTCAGGACGGCGAAGATGGAAAAGAGGACGACCGCCTGCATGGTATTGAAATCACGCAAACCCATGGCCTGAACGAAGAGCGTGCCCAGACCCGGCAATTGGAATAGCACTTCGATGATAAAGGTTCCATTCAAGGTCGCGCCGACGATGATGGCCAGCGCCGTCACTTGCGGAATCAGGGCGTTGCGGAAGGCGTAGTCCTTGAGCACTGTGAAGGGCGACAAGCCCTTGGCGCGGGCGAAGGTCAGGTAATCCTCGCCGAGCACGCTGATCATCAGGGCGCGCATGCCGAGCGTGAAGCCGGCGCCGATGACGATCATATTGGAGAGCATGGGCAAGATGGCGTGCGTCAGCAGACTGCTAATGAACTCCCAAGTCCATTCCGGCTGCAAGTGGCGGGCGTAAGGTCCGCCGGCGGGCAGAATGCGCCAGGTATAGCCGACATAGATGATCAGACCCAGGGCGACCAGATAAACGGGCGTGATCTGCAGCAGAGTCGAAATGACCACCGCCAGCTTCGACAGCCGGCTGCGCTGCAGCCAGCCGATGAGCGCGCCCAAGCCCGTGCCTACAATCCAAGCCAATAGAACCGACGTGGTGAAAATGCCAATCGTCCAGGGCATTCGGCGAAAGACCAAGTCCTTTGTCTGCGTCGGGTATTCGACGAATGAGGGTCCCAGGTCCAGGCCGCCCAGGATCGCCTTGCGCAGGTAATTGACGTACTGGTTCGGCAGCGGCTCGTCCATCCCGAAGATCTGACGGAAGTGGGCGATGAGCGCTTCTTCTTCTTCTGCGTCCCGCTGTCGTCCCTCGGCTCGCGCCAGATTGCCCAGCAGGATATTCATCGGGTCGCCCGGTACCAGGCGAAAAATGAAAAACGCGACGGTGATGGCTGCCCAGAGGGTAAAAAGATAGACGCCGAAGCGACGCAAGGCGTACTGAAAGACTTCGCGCCTTTCGGCGTCTTGTCCTTCCGCAGCGGATGCCCCGGCACGCGCTTCAGCGTTCGCAGTCACTTTGATGTCGTCACTGGATACACGTTGTCAGTAATGAAAAGGAGCAGGTTTGCCGCTTTCAGACAAAAACGGCGAACCTGCAAATGGCTAACTACATTCCGGCGGGTTCAAGGAAGTCGACGATCTGGCGCGCGGCCGGCGTCCAGTGGACCCAGGCTTGGCCCACCTCCAGGCCCGTCCAGTATTGGTTGTTGAAGACCACGCCCTCATTCTCTCCGAACAGCGTCACGTAAGGCGCATCCTCCGCCCAGATGCGATAGGCCTGCCGGAAGAGCGTTTGCGCTTCCTCGGAGGCCGGGTCAGCGGTTCTGATTTGCTCAATGAGCGCGTCCATGTCGGGGTTGCTGTAACGGCCCGGGACGCCACCGGCGCGCTCGCCGATTGGCACGGCATTGTCGGAATGCAAGCCGTCAAACATTTGGATGGGGTCGCCGGGCAAGTTGCCGCAGAACCAGCGGAACACGATGTCAAACTCGCCGTTGGGCAATTGCGTAAAGAAGGTCGGAATATCGAGCAGGCGCGGATTGATCTCTATGCCGACCAGTTGCGCCTGCTCGGCCAGCAGCCAGGCCCAAACTGTCCAGGCCGGATTGCCGATATCAATGTAGAGCGCGTCGAGCGAAATCGGCTCACCGTCCTTATCTACCCGTACCCCATCGACCAGCGGATAACCGGCTTCATCCAGCAGCGCTACCGCCGCTTCCGGATCAAAGGTGGTCACCTGGAATTCCTCAGCGGCCGCCGCATCGTAATAGCGCTCGTCAGGCTCGCCGAGATTTGGCCAAAGCACCGGCGTTACATAGCCGGGCACGTTGGCCAGGTTAGCCACCGCTTGGCGATTCAAAAGCAGACCCAAAGCGCGCCGGAACAGCTTGTCATCCAGCGGCGGATTTAGCGTGTTGAAGATGAGAGCGCGCGGGCAGGGATCCTGGTGCACCAGAGGCTTGATATACGGATTCGCGCTCATGATCCGCGTCATTACGCTGAAAGGCATCCGTCCCAAATCAAAGTTGCCCTCTTCCCACTCGAAGACGGCCACATCGGCTTCGGGCCGCTTGAGCCAGACCATATACTTCGGCGCCGGCATGCGATCCGGATCCCAGTAGTCATCGCGCCGTTCCCATATCGTCGTGCGGGTGTCGGCGTTGCTGCTAACCAGAGTGTAGGGACCGGAATGAACCGCGTTCGGATTCTTGAAGGTGGTCGGGTCCTGACCTTCCCAAACGTGCTTGGGCACCGGGGTGAATGTGCCGATGCCGGTGAAGTTGTAGTGGAAGCGCCAGTTGGTATCCGGCAGGGAAAATACAATCTCGTTGCCCTCGGCGCTCCAGGTCACATCCCTCAAGAATGACGACCAGGCGATGCCTTTATCAGCGTTTTCCTGATTGTATTGGAGGGTGAAGAGCCAGTCGTCCATCGTCAAAGGCGTACCGTCGTTCCAATTGGCGCCCTCAGTGATGACCAACGTCATTTCTGTGCCGTCTTCATTGTATTCCCAGGATTGCGCTAGCCAGGCGTGGAAATCATGGCTGGTGATGAAGGACGGCTCAACGATCACGTTGGCGTAGCCGGTGGCGTTGTTGTAGGTTCCGGCTTGATAGTAATTGAAGCTGTCCCAAACATCGTTGTGCGGCGCCTGGGAAGCGACGACGAGGGTCTCGCTGCGCGGCAGGTCGCCGAAGACCAGTTCCTCATCTTGGGCGACGACGCCGAGAGCGGCGAACAATAAAGCCGCAAGGCTTAGGACCAGTATACTTCTCTTGAGTAAAATCATTGTTGTCTCCTAATGGTAGTCGCGGTATGCGAAGGTCGAATGTCTTTTCACAGACTGATCTCTTCAATAACGCCTCCTCTTGAATCACAGGCCGTCAATACGAATCCAACATCAGCTTCTGGCCGAGCCGGCTAGCGATTGGCTACAATGCCGGGCTGAAAGCGCTTGGCGCCCATCAACTGCCGCACGATTTCGGAGGGGTCCGCGATGAATCGAAGTTGCGCCAGCATGTCCTCTTGTGTAATGTAACACGGACGGGTGTACATGCCCAACAAGGCGCTGCGCGGTCTGTCGCTGAGGTTCGGCCGGGCGGTGTGCCAGGTCGCGCCGTGATAGACCATGACGCTGCCGCGGGGGCCCGTGAGGATCTCGCCATCGGGATGCCACTTGGCGATCATGTCGGCCGGCGGACGATGCCCCTTCTTGTGGCTGTAGGGCATGATGCCGGTGCCGCCGTTCTCCGCGGAAAAGTCATCCAGCAGCCAGATCGTCTGGCCACTGACCGGACTCTCGGGCCAAGGGTAGTTTAGCCACTGGAAAGGGAAATCCGGGTGCCATTTGTACGTTCCGAAGCCCGGGTAGCTGGTGTTGGCGGTCCAGGTTGAGCAGATGACATCTTCGTCCAGGTACTTTTTCCAGATGGCGACGATCAAAGGATGCGCCATCAATTCTACAAAGATGGGATGCTTGACGGCGATGCCGCCGACGCGCTGGGTTTTGGCGGCGCGCGAGGCGTCGGTCGCTTCCGCTTCGAGCAGACTTTCCAGTATCGCGCGCGCTTCGTCCGCCTCTTGCGGGGTGATGACCGAGGGGATGATGCAGTAGCTGCGCGCTTCGATTTCGGCAATGATCTTGTCTACATCGTGCTGCATGTTTAAGATCTCCTTAAGGTGCAAGCGGGCGACTCACAGAGTCGCCCCTACAATTATCGCAATAAATGATCTCTACGGCTGTCCGTGTTCCACGAGCCAATTGACGAACTTTTCGCGCATAGGCGGCGAGAAGCCGTGACCGAAGTCGGGATCGACGAATTGTTCGGCTTGCCCGCCGGCGGCGTTTATCAGGCGCACGGTTTCGGCGTTTGTTTCGGCGGGGCAATCGGTATCGAGGGCGCCGTCGATAAAGAGCAGAGGCCGATCGCTAAAGCGCTCGGGATGTGATTGAGTCGCGTATTGGGCGCACCAGTCATCACACCAACTGCCTTGTTGCGCGGCGCGGCACCAGTCATCGGCTTGGTAAAAGCTGGAGCGCCCCACAACTGACACCATCGACACGAAGGCCGGATTTTCGGCGAAGACCATCTGCGCGATTAACCCGCCCATGGATCCGCCTGTTACTTGCGGGTTGCGCGCGGAAGCATAGGGCAAAGCCATGACCGCCTCAAAGAGCGCCGCCGCCTCTTGCCGGGTTTTATCCATCGCTTCACAGATAAATGCCCAGCCGTTGAATTGGGCCCGGAACCAGGCATCGGTCGCGCGCTCGCCGTGCTCGAAACAATCCGGCGCGACTACCAGGAAGCCGGCCGAGGCCAACTGTACCAGGCTCTGATCCGGTGTCTCGACAGTCCCTTTGTCCCCGGTCCAACCATGATAGCGGATGATAACCGGCGCCTGGTCGACGCGCGTGTCGCGCATCGTAATGCAAGGGATCCCCGCAAGTTCCTGTCGCTCGATTTCAAGCATCAGTTGCTGCCATTCTCGAACAGGGTCTGATGCGAGCGGAATAACATGCGCTGGCTTTCAGTATAGCGCGCGAATGTGCCGGGCAGGATGTAGGGCTCTTCGTCCATGGTGCTGTGATTCTGCGACTTCATCCAGAAGGGTCCATAACCGACATGCAGCGTTTTGCGCGTCCGCCGCGATCGGTTGGTCAAACCGCCGTGGCGCAGGTTCTCGGTGAAGAGGATGGCGTCGCCGGCCTTGACCGGCAGGCCAATCATGCCGGGTTCTTTATCGGGATCCGCGTCATCGTAAGGAGACGCCATATTGCTCTTGTGGGTGGCGGGCACCACACAGAATTCGCCTTGGCCCGGTCCGACATCGTGGACAAAGTAAATCATTCTCACCATCATGCAGTTGATCCCGCTCGCGTTGTAATAGTATCGGAGCTTCAAGCCAACAGGTCCGCCACAATGTGAAGCGGTCTGGTTGCCGGGGTAACGTATGCGCATTTCCGAATTGTTGATTGTCGGCCGTTCCTGCACGATCGCCCGGATGTAGGCCATGGTTGGCGCATGATCGACGAGGACATCAAAAGCGGGATCCATATTAAAGAATTCATCGATAAGCAGTGTATTGCCTTCTCCTCCCGCGCCACTGACATAATAGCCTTTTTCGCGATTGTGACGGTACTCGAGCCCATAAGCGCTGATTTTGTCCGGCGGGCGATCCACTTGCGCGAGCGCGTGCTCTTCCGCTTCGTCTATCGCGGCGGACAGGCTGGCAACCTGTGCGTCGGTTAGAATGTTCGGGATTACGATATAGCCAAGTCGGTCAAACTCGTATTTTTCAAAATCGTTCATAGGTGTCTTTCCTTTTCGCGCCTCAGCTGCTTGTCGAGATTTTGTAGAATCAGCCCGCCAAGCTGTTGGCTGAACGTTCGGTTGGCAGGCGGTCGCAGACAGTCCCCGCAAAATTGAGGTTCTGCCGGCCAAACCGTTCGACAGGCGGTTCATAGCGGCGGCGGGAACAGAAATGTTCAAGCGGCATTGCGCGATCAGAAAACAAGAGATGTCATCTTATAAGATTTACATATTATGACGAACTCATCGTAACACAAGTATAAAGATAACATTGATTCAGCAGCAATCCAAAGCGGGCTTGGCGGGGATCGAGACCGCCCTGCAGTTGAACTGCGCTCGAAACCAGACATCGGTCGCACGCTCGCCATGTTCATAGCAGTCGGGCGCCACCACCAGAAATCCGGCCGAGGCCAATTGCACCAGGCTCTGATCCGGGCTCTCAACGGTTCCCTTGTCCCCGGTCCAGCCATGGTAATGGATGATGACAGGCGCCTGCTCCACGCGTGTATCGCGGATGGTAATGCAGAGTATGCCGCATATTTCTTGTCGCTCGATTTCAAGCATGGCTGCCGTCATTCTCCAACAAAGTCCGATGGGCGCGGAAAAGCAGCCGCTGCGCCTCGTTCAAGCGGGCGAAAGTGCCGGGCAGGATGTAGGGCTCTTCGTCCATGGTGCTGTGATTCTGCGACTTCATCCAGAAGGGTCCATAACCGACATGCAGCGTTTTGCGGGTCTGATTCGATCGGTTGGTAAATCCACCGTGCCGCAGGTTTTCGGTGAAGAAGATGGCGTCGCCGGCCTGGACTGGCAGGCCGATCATGCCCGGTTCGGTATCGGGATCCCTGCCCCCGTATGGTGAAGCCATATTGCTCTTGTGGGTGGCGGGCACCACGCAGAACTCGCCCTGGCCCGGTCCCACATCATGCACGAAGTAGACCATGCGCACCATCATGCAGTCGATGCCTTGGCCCGAATAATAGTAGCGGTGTTTGCGGCCGACTGGTCCGCCCATGTGCGTACGCGTCTGATTGCCGGGATAGCGAATGCGGATCTCGCAGTTGTTGATCGTGGCGCGCTCCTGCACGATGGACTCTATGTAAGCCATGGTCGGCTCGTGGCCAATCAGAAAATCAAAGGCCGGGTCGAAATTGAAGAAATCCTCGATGATCAGCGTGCTGCCTTCTTCCTGCGTGCCAGTGGCGAAATAGCCTCTTTCGGCGTCATGGCGGTATTCAAGACCGATGGCGCTGATCTTGTCCGGCGGACGCTGCGCCTCCGCCAACGCGTGCGCCTCCGCCTCGTCGATCGCCGCGGACAGGGTCTCCACCTGGGCGCCGGTCAGAAAGTTCGGGATAACGATGTATCCCAGCCGATCAAACTCGTATTTCTCAAAGTCGTTCATTTTGCCTCTCCTGCGCGCTTCTCGGCTGCCGCCGAGCGGCTCTTCCTGCAAGCATGTTCAAATAACCGTCCCGCGCCTGCCGCGGACGCGCGCTGCAAGCTGATCATAAGGCGGAAGATAACACAGTTCCGGCAACAATCCAAAACAAGCGCTCCCTGACGCGATCTGAGCCAGTGGCTATCGCATGTTCGCAGCAACTTCACGAGACCGCACGATTGGTGGTAAAGTACATTAACGATCCGTCAAACACGATACCCGTCCGATATGGAAAAACTTGCTTCTTTCGACAAGCCTGATCAAAGCCTTCGCGGAACCATAAAGGTCGCGCTGCAGCCTCCGCTTATTCTACGTAGCGTGCTCGTGAGCGCCACTATCTGGCTGCTGATGGCGAGCGCGATGCCGGCCTACGTCAGGTTGGTGTTCCAAGGCGAGTTGGCGGGATACTTTGCCGCCGGGCTTGCTATTGTGTTCGTCAGTGAAATCATCGCTGTTCTTGTCACCTCTCTCTTCAGCTCGGACCATGCGACGCTGGTAATTCCGCAAAGCCCGACGGTGGTGATCCAGGGCATGATCGCCGCCAGCGTGATCGGCGCTGCGCCGGCCGATATGCCGCCGGATGAGTTGTTTGCGACGGTGTATTTGATAGTCGTGCTGTCTTCGGTGATTACCGGGGGCTTTCTGTTGCTGTTGGGCCTTATGCGCGCCGGGGGCTTGATCCGCTACATTCCCTATCCCATCATAGGCGGCTTTATGGCGGGTTTGGGTTGGCTCATCATAAATGCCGGTTTCTCCGTTCTGGTTGATCTTAAGCTCAACTTGGAGTCCTTGCCCATTCTTTTGGAAGCCGCTAACTTCTGGCGCTGGTTGCCAGGCGTGCTATTTGCCCTGTGCATCCTGGGCCTGCGAGCCCGCATCAAGAGTTCACTGGTTTTGCCGGGCGCTATAGTTGTGTCTTTCATTCTGTTTTATCTTTGGCTCTTCTTCATCGTCGATGATGTCAATGTCTTGGCAGAGACTGGTTGGTTCTTGCCAGAGGTGTCCGCGGCCTTAGACTGGCAGTTGCCTGATACCACAGTTATCGCGCGGATTAGTCCCGACATGATCGCCGCGAGCGCCGGCGGTATTGTGACCCTGATAGTCGTCTGCGCGCTTAACCTGTTTTTTAGAGTCAGCGCGCAGGAACTGATCGTCAAGCGCGAACTGAATTTCAATCGCGAATGTACGGTCAATGGCATCGCCAATATCGCCGCGGGCGTGTCGGGTGGCGGCTTTGTAGCCTATCACGGCCCCATATCGGCCTCGCTGGTACACGCAACGGGCGTCTATGGACGGCTGGTGGGTGTCATCCTCGCGCTGATGTTCGCTCTGACCCTCGCTTTCGGCAGCGAATTATACTCGCTTGTTCCGCGTTTCATTCCCGCCGGACTGATGGTGTATTTTGGACTGCAATTCATGAAAGAATGGCTGCTGGATAGTTGGTCCAAGCTGCCGCGACAAGACTATGCCGTCATTGTGGTCATTGCCTTGTTCACGGCTATGTTCGGCCTGCTGACGGGTATTGCCGTTGGCATGGTGGTGGCGATCAGTGTCTTTGTCTTGGAATACAGCCGGATGGACGTCATCAAACAGGAGTTTTCCGGGGACTTCCACCGTAGCAATCTCGACAGATCATTCGCGCAAAATCAATTGCTGCAAAACCAGGGTAAGAAGATCCTGATCTTGCGGCTGCGGGGCTTCATATTCTTTGGCAGCGCCTACCGCTTCTACGAACATGTCAAAGAGCGCATCACGGATCGAGAAGCCGAGCCGACACAGTATCTCATTCTCGACTTCAAGTCAGTAAGCGGCTTCGATTACTCAACAATCCACGACTTCGACAAACTGAAAAGGCTCGCGGATCAACATGGTATTAAGCTGTTGCTATCGAATGTCCTGCCCCATTTGCAGCCGGTGTTGGAGGATGCTGGCATCGCGGAGCGGAAGTCCGGCGCGCCTTCGCTCTTTGACGACCTGGATCATGCCCTGGAATGGTGCGAGAACGCGTTGCTGGCGGAGGCGGATTTGCTGGACAGCGCCCGTGTCACGGTGGAAGAGCAACTCGCCGAACATGCGATGATCAAAAGCCGCGATCTCAGCGCCCTGCACAGCTATCTGGAGCGCATAGAGACGGCGGTTGGCGACGCGGTCTTCGAACAAGGCGACGAATCTGACGCCCTGTATTTCATAGAGACCGGCCGTGTGGATGTGCTGTTGCGTTTGCCAGACGAAGGGCTTTTGCGCTTGCGCAGCATGACTGCTGGCACGGTCATCGGAGAAGTCGGGTTCTATTTGAACAAAGCGCGTAGCGCCTCTGTCGTCGTGACGGAAGCCGGTGTGCTGCAGCGGCTCGGCCACGGGGCGCTGCGCCGCATGGAAGAGTCGCATCCGCAGACGGCGTCGGCCGTACACATTCTCATCGCTTGCGTACTGTCGGATCGCCTGTCGTCCAGCAATCGCGTCATTCAGGAATTGCTGGACTGAGGCCAAAGGGCGCCTGCGCGCCAAATCCAGGAGTGGTTGATTCGGAACGGGCAAATATGCCCGGCAACGTCGTCAACTGCTTGAAGCGTCCAGCCACTTGAGAGCGTCCTTGGCAAAATAGCTGATGATCATGTCGGCGCCCGCCCGTTTGATGCAAGTCAGGCTTTCCAGCGCGGCCCGTTCCAAATCGATCCAGCCGCGCTGAGCGGCCGCGTGGATCATGGCGTATTCGCCGCTGACTTGATAAGCGGCTGTTGGCTGCGTGTAATTCTCGCGCAGATGGCTGAGCACGTCGAGGTTGGGCAGCGCCGGTTTGATCATGATGATATCGGCGCCCTCTTCGATATCCAGCGATATCTCCTTGAAGGCCTCGCGCTGATTGGCCGGGTCCATTTGATATTGGCTGCGGTCGCCGAATTGCGGCGCGCTCTCGGCAGCATCGCGGAAGGGACCGTAAAAAGCGCTGGCGTACTTGATGTAACTCATGATGGGGACATGCTGGGCGTTACTGCTGTCCAATGCCGATCGGATGGCCGCGACCACGCCGTCTATCATGCCGGACGGCGCGATGATATCGGCCCCGGCCCCGGCATGCACCAGCGAAGCTTGCTGCAGCAGGTCCAGGGTGTGATCATTGTGCAAGTAACCCGGGGGCAAGGCCGGATCGTAGTGCGGATTGTCAGGCGTATTGATGATGCCGCAGTGCCCGTGATCCGTGTATTGGCAGAAACACATATCCGAGATGACCAGGAGATCAGGGTCGGTATCCTTGATCACGCGGATTGCTTGCGGAACAATGCCGTCTTCCGCGAAGTTATCCGTGCCGCACCAGTCTTTGTGCTCCGGGATGCCGAAGAGGATGACCGCCGGGATGCCAAGCGCGGATATTTCCCGCACTTCGGTCGCCAGATTGTCCACGGATAGTTGGTACTTGCCGGGCAGCGATTCAACCGGCAGCTTGAAACCCGTGCCGTGGCGCACAAAGAGCGGATAGATGAAGTCATCGGAGGTCAACTCCGTTTCGCGCACCAGACGTCGCATATTTTTTGACAAGCGCAGACGACGCAGCCGCACCTTTAGATTGGCGTGCCAGGTTGCTTCGTAGGCCATGATTGTTTTCTCCTGTCCCGGGTTTACGGAATTAAGATGCTGCGAAAAGTGATATGGAATGTCGCTATGAAGCCACCACTCCGATTTGCAAGGCATCATGCTGCAAAAAACGGTATTTTCTGGTTTCTGGCGCGCGCCACACACTCGTTTGTTATCTGACCATAGTATGCATTAGATTACGGTAGAGAGGATTGTTTATTTAGACTGATATTTGTGGAGGTGGGGCGGTCGCCGCGCGCTGCGTGTTTTAGCAAAGCGAGTATGAAACAATCATATAGGGTATCCTTTTGGGGGATTGCGTACTAAAGTGCCATGCGAGGGGGAATCTAAGTCCTTCTTCTCTCTTGCCTTCCATCTCCCGCAGACGGCCAACATGGTGCTTGGGGAACGGGTCTTTGAGTGCGAGGTGATCGGACTTGAGGGTGTCGGGGGGGCATGGCGGAGTCCTGTTTGCATTATCCTGATACTAGGATAATATATCGGGTGAACTGAATTAACAGATGAGGCTAAGTAATGCGGATATTATGGGCCGTCCTTTGTCAAGATGTGATTACCTCTGATAACGACCATGTTTCAGGGATATTTAACCCGCTGACTACCTATAATTTCGAGGGCAAGCCGGCGCGTACCCAAACGCCGTATGCAATTCCAGGTTCGCGGATACATGCCGTACTGATGTGCCATAATGATGGTGATCTCCAAAGAGACTTTTCAATAAGCGTTGGTTTTCTGCCTCCGACTGGAAGTCAAATCGCATCGGGCGGCGAATACTTCCACGGACTGCAGATTGATCCCGGTGGACTCAAGGTATTCCATTTGTCACTTGAACCACTATATTATGAGGTAGACGGTCTTTATCGAGTAATGTTTAACGCATATACGGGAGGAGAACAACTGCATGATTTCACAACTATAATCTACATTAACGCAACAGATTGAGAGGTGTACTATGTCAGACCGGATTCGATTAAGTGGTGACAGCGGCATTCCGCAGCCACTCACTCCCATAACGTCATTGGGCAAAGCAGAACTTCGTCCAGTGACCCCGGATAACGCCAAACACTTGGCCCATCTTCCGCCTCGCGCGACCAATACCGGCGACAAAGATAGCGCTGTAAAACAGAGCGAACCGGCTGCTACGCAAAGTTCAGAGTAGAATCTCCTCTAAGTCAGAACCGCTTGTAGAGCCCGCTATAGAGCGGGCTTTTTTCTTGGCTGTGAACGCATTAGTCCTGTTGGATGTCTTGCTATCCGGAGCCTTCGTCGGAGGGTGTCGAGCGCTTTTGGCGCTTTGGAATATAATCTCCTATCCTTTTCGGTTGAAATAAAGAACAACAACCACCTAAAAGCCGGTAGGAACAATCCGATGGACTCTGTTGAAGAACCGCTTAAAATCTTCTCCGGGATCAGACGAGCTAACACTTTTTGTCAGCTGATTCGCTGCCTCTCCTGTTAGCCCGCGACTCTATGCCAAAACCGCGACCATATAGTCGCCCGTTTCTCCCCGCCTTGCTGTATCCTTCGACGTTGCAACATACGCGGCCGCCCGGTCCAAACGAAGCGACATTGTCCAAAAGGAGGCGCTCATGTCCGAGAACACGCCAAAATGGCAGGTATTGTCGCGACTATCTGCCCAACGAAAAATTGTCATGTCCTCAGATCTGGGCTGAGGACATGACAGGTTTTAACTTGGCGGAATACCGCTGCAAAACTTGTAATTTCTGTGGCGATTTCGGGCGACTCACAGAGTCGCCCCTACAATTTTCGCCCAATAAGATGCTTGTGATCGTTGTGCGGTCGCTTTCATAGCCAATCGGATCAAAGCTGTCATGTCCTCTGCAGATCTGGGGAGTATGTATACTGTTGCCGAAAAAAGGGGCAATATAAGTGCAATTTCCCAGTATTTGAGGACGACCTGCGCTCATCAACTGCCCGGGGAATGGGATACAATCTCAACGTAGTCCGATGGATCGCCCCTCGATTAGAAACTGCCCGCCACATATCATCATTTTGAAAGGAGCGATGAACGATGAAAGTTACCGGGGTCGAAACTATTCTTATCCGAAATATCGCGCCGTACCGCGGCGGCCGATATTGGCTCTTCATTCAGTTGACCACTGACGAGGGCATAATTGGGTTAGGCGAACGACCAACCGGCCATGCCCTCAATCTGCGCGCGCAAATCAGCTTGATTAAGGATCTGTGCGAGCAGTTTGTTATCGGCAACAGTCCTTTTCAGATCGAACGGCTGTGGCAAGCGATATATGCCTCCCGGCACGACTATCGCCATCCCGGCCTGGACATGACGCCGGCCCTTAGCGCCATCGAAATGGCCCTGTGGGATATCGTGGGCAAAGCCACAAATCAACCCGTATACAACTTGCTGGGGGGACAAGTGCATGATCAGTTGCGAGCCTATGCGTACATGCCGACGGAGGGCATTTGGGAAAACCCTGAGAAAGCGGGTGAAATTGCGATAAAGCTGGTAGAAGAGGGGAACACCGCTTGCAAATTCGATCCTTTCACGCCGATTTTTCCGCATCCACGCGACTTCTCTTTGAAGACGATTCGTCATGTGGCCAAGATTTTCAAAGCCATCCGCGCTGCCGTTGGCGACGAGTTGGAAATAGGCATCGGGACTCATGGACAGTTCAGCACCGCTGTTGCCATTCGTGTGGCAAAAGAGTTGGAGGAATTCAGCCCGTTTTGGTTTGAGGAACCCGTACCGCCGGAAAACATTGACGAGATGGCGCGCGTGGCCGCGCATACCAGCATTCCGATTGCCAGCGGTGAACGCTTGGCGACCAAATTCGAGTTCGCCGATTTGCTCAAGAAACAGGCAGCGCAGATTATTCAACTCGATGTGGGGCAGTGCGGCGGAATTTTGGAGTCGAAGAAAATAGCCGGCATGGCAGAATCCTACTACGCCATGATTGCCCCCCACATGTACTGCGGGCCGGTTGCTGCCGCCGCTGCCCTGCAAGTTGACACCTGTTCTCCAAATTTCCTCATTCAAGAATACAATGGCAACAGCCTGCACAATGAAATATTCAAAGAACCCATTCGCTTCGAGAATGGGAGCATAAGTCCACCGACGGGTCCGGGCTTGGGTATCGAGTTGGACGAGGCCGTCGTAAAGAAGCATTTGGCATAGACTTGGCCAGATCGCTGTCCGGTTGGCAGGCGCGGATGATCGCTCAGATAAAGAGGCGCATGACGCATGAGCGCGCATATCATAGATTCAGCATTATTCGCCGATCTTTTTGGATTGAGCGAAATGCGCGCGGTATTCAATGATCGCAACTTGTTGCAGAAATGGCTCGATTTTGAAGCGGCTCTGGCGACCTCAACCTTGTTGCCGGTCATGCGCGTCAGGATTTCCTCGCTCCGGTAGATATGGCCGGCGTGAAACTGTTGCCAGGAGCAGTCGATCGGCGTGAAGCTATGCGATTCCTGCATGAACTGCCCGATGGCGATCTTGAGCATTTGGCGCCCCGCGGCTAGCGCATTCGAAACCTGCGCCGATTAATCGCCATCCGGCTCGGTACCATGGGCTGTCACCGGATCGGTGATCGTGAGCGAGATATATATAAGCGGCCGGTAGCCCCGGTTGATGATCTGGTGCGGGCAGGTAGCGGGAAGGTATTGGTATTGGTGCTCCGCAAGCGGACCCGATAAGGTATTTAGCGACAGGTGAGCCGTGCCGGAGAGCACGTAAATGATGCGGTCCTGCAGTTCGCAGTAAGTGACAGGATCGGATTCGCCGGAGGCGAGAGTGATCTTCTGACAGAGGAAGTGCTCGTTGGAGGGCAAGTCATCGGTCTCGTATACGTTCACCAAGGTGGCGGACCCTTGATGCGCCTCCGGTGGAAAATCGCTCGTCTTCCAGCGGGCATATTTGTGATTGGGCGCGACGACCACAAAGAGGCAAACATGCTCATCGCCGGCGAGCCGGTAGTCGTGATATTTGTCGGGCGGCACCAGGAGAAAGTCGCCAGCGCGATAGACCGCTTTCGTGCCGCCAATCTCGATTTCCATGCTGCCTCGCGCCAGGAAAAGGACTTCGCTGGCGTCTTCGTGAAGGTGCGGCTTGTGACCGAGGGGATCGTTGATGAACCAGTCGGAATCGGTGGTCCAGACCAGGCCGCGCCCGCGCGCGCGCTCGCCCCAGATTAATTGCTGGTTCATCCAGGCTTGGTAGTTGATTTCGGCAGTCATAACAGTCTCCGCTATTTCGGCTCAAATGACATAAGCTGTGGCGACAGGTTCGTCTTCGCCCACGCGAAATAAATGACTCAGGCGCGCTGTCCAACAGACAGCGCGCCTGAGTATAAGTCTTACTGCGCGGTTGCTTCAAGGTTGACGGGGCTCCGCTCAGCCGCCGCCGCCTTCGCTACCGCCGCCGTGCTCGCCAGCGCCTTCGCCGCCGCTGCGTCCGCCGTGCTCACCGCGGCCTTCGCCCCCGGCGCGTCCGCCATGCTCGCCCCCGCCTTCAGAGCCGCCGCCTTCGCCCAGGCCGAACTCCGCGTGCGGGGCCCAGGTATCAAAGGGCTGGTCAGTCGCGGGCATGGTCAGGGCCAACTGATAGCCGGGCGGGATATCAGTGGGTGTGGTTGGCCCCAATTCCACGCCGTTGGAGAGATGGATTTCCACCCGCGCCCGGGTCAGGGTCGCGTCCGTCATATTGACGACCTTGCCGATGAAGCGATTGTTGGCTTCATCGTAGCGCATGACCAGGCGGGCGCCATTGCGGGTGACATCGTAGATTTGCTTGGGGGCCAGAGCATTGGCGCCACTGCCTTCAAGTCCTTCGCCGCCAGGCCCGCCGTGCTCGCCCGCGCCCTCAGCGCCGCCTTCGCCAAGGCCTTCAGTGTTGACTGGTCCGGGCCCGCCACAGTCGAAGACTTCGGGATGGATCTCCCAGGCATCGAAGGCCAGGCCGGTGGCCAGCGGTTCGTCAGCCACCAGCAGTTCGACCGGTACGCGCTGTCCGGGGGCGAGGTCGCCAACCGGCCGGGGTCCCAGTTCAACCACAGTCCCCGTGCCTTGCTTCAAGTTGAGTTCGATCTGTACAAAGCAGAGGGTCGTATCGCCGGGGTTTTCCACGAAGCCGGTGAAGGCGCCCCTGGCCGGATCGTAAGCCATGGATGTTCTGACGCCATTGACGATGCCGTCCCAGCTTTCATCCAGAGCCAGTATGGGGCTGGAGGGATCGCCGCTTTCGCCTGCACCCTCGCCGCTGCCTTCAGTGCCTTCGCCGCCTAGTCCGCCGTGCTCGCCGGGTCCTTCAGCGCCGCCCGTTTCGCCCGCGCCGACCTCGGCATGGGGCGTCCAAGAATCAAAGGTTTGGGCGCCGGCATCCAGGACAATGTCCAGGACCTGTCCGGCCGCCAGATCGGCCGGCGCCGTTGGTCCCAGTTCCAGGCCATTGGAGAGATGGATTTCCACCCGCACTCGGGTCAAGGTGGCGTTGGTCGTGTTCTCAACCGTGCCGCTGAACTGATTGTTAGGGGCATCGTAGCTGAGGATCAAGCGAGCGCCATTGACTGTGACATCATAGGTTTGGTCGAGGGCGAGGGCGTTTGCGCCGGCGCGTTCGCCTCGGCCTTCGCCGCCGCCTTCGTTGCGTGCGGTCTGGTGTTCGCCCGCTGCTTCGGAGGAATTGGACTCCTGTCCTTGTACGAATCCGCCGATGCTGTATGCGCCGATCATGGTGATGATAATCATCACGGTGAGAGTCGCGCTCCGGAGTTTGTTCTTCTTCATGTCCGCACCTCTTTCTGAACTTTGCTCGATTTGCTGAGGAAATATCTCCTCATTGCCCGCAGGCTAGCAATGAAATGTCGCAGAATTATCTCAGTTGGCGAGCAATTGGATGGGACTCTGATGCTTGCCCGGTAGTAGCAGCGCGGAGGCCGTATTTGCCTTATTGTCTAGGGATTATAGAAAGCGAGCGACCTGATAGATCGCCCCTGTTTTCTTTGCCAAGAACTGCATTTGAGTGTAATTTTTGCTTGTCCCTGTGCAAAGTTGACTCGATTCCTTGTGCGTTTTCACGGAGTTTATTACACTCATGTGGCAGCGGAGAACAGCTCTCGCTGCTTGAGATGCCGATGAAATTGAAGCGGCAAGCTCCTTTTGTAGCCTGTGTCATCCGGAGGATTGTAGTCACGCATGCGGCTTGGCGCCTTCAAAGAAAGTCTCAGGAGGAAAGCTGCTCAAGAGCAAGAAAGGCCAGGCAATCAGTATGTCAAGCAGCATTTTGTCAATGCTGTGGAAGGGCTGGTTAATTTCCCAACAAGCGCATCGCTTGAAAAGATGGGCGGGGCAATATCGACAACGAGCGGGATACAAGCGTATCACCACTGCGCTCGCACATAAGATCGCGAAATCGCTCTGGTGCATGGGTCGAGCTGGGGGTCAAGCGTATTCTCCTCGCGAGCCGGCTGAGAAACGGGCCGCACCCGCAGCACGAAGCCGCGGATGAAGCAGGCAAAGTCTTATGCGTGGGCGGCGGTTGTGCAGCGCGAGGGTCTACATTCATTTCCGCAACGTGCGCGGCAAAGTACCCAATTACGAAGAGCTATTTGTGGACGAGGGCGATATCGATATGTTCCGCGTCCCGCAAATCTTGCATGAGAACGGTTTCGAGGGCGTGCTGCTTCCCGGTCATACGCCGCAGATGACATGCGACGATCCCTGGCACGCCGGCATGGCGCACGCGCTGGGCTGGATGAGCGGCTCGTTGAACGCCATACGAAGAGCTTAATATCAATCATCGGATGAGAGCTGCTTGCGACGTAAATTCAGTTATGCGGGACCGGGGAAGGAATGACAAAGCTGAACCATCGGCGAAATACTGAATCGCGGCGGGCGGACGAGCTAACCGGCAAGGTAGCTGTGGTGACTGGCGCTGCCCAGGGAATCGGCGCCGGTTGCGCCAAAAAGCTGGCTGCGCGGGGTTGTGACATCCTGTTGGCGGATATCAAAGCAGGGGGGCTCGAGAGGCAAGTTGCGGCATTGGGGAGGGCGTTTCCCGACCGCAGGATCGAAAGCTATCCCCTGGATGTGCGTCAGCAGCGGGACTGCTTTGATATGGCGGAACATGCGCAGAGCAAGTTTGGTTCAATTGACATCATGGTGAATTCGGCTGGCATCATCAGCCCACGCGCCTCAATGGACGTGACGCAAGACGATTGGGAGAACCTTTTGAGTATCAACCTAAATGGCGTCTTTTATTGCTGTCAGGCGGCGGCGCGTCTGATGCGAGCGACGGGTGGCGTCATCATCAATCTCAGTTCGATCGCCTCAAAAGCGGCTTGGCCGGGCCGGGTGTCCTATGCCACAGCAAAAGCCGGCATAACCGCGATTACCGAATCCCTGGCAGTAGAGTGGGCGCCGCTGGGGATCCGCGTCAATGCGGTCGCGCCAGCCTGGGTGAATACCGAGATACTACGGCAGGCCGTAGAGCAGGGCGTGGTGGCCGTGGACAACTTGAACCGCGCCATCCCTTTGGGTCGGGTCGCCGAGGTCGATGATGTTTGCGACGCGATCGTCTTTTTGGTCTCCGATGCGGCGCGTTATATCACTGGGCAAGTGATCTATGTCGATGGCGGCTACCTGGCCGGGGCGCCTCACGCGTCGATACGCGCGAGTAGATCAAGCTGATGCGCCGGTATAGCAACAAGACTATGGACGATAATCGCAACCTGAAAGCGCAGCCGCTCGGCGCGTAACCGGCGAAAAGGTCCCAGAAATGCCGCGCCTAGGCAAAATAATAAACTGCTTGTCGCATGAGCGTCACGGTTTACATAGAGAGGAAGAAAATATGACCTGCAAAGCGACGGAAATCGTTCTCGGCAAAACCTTGACCGCCCTGGAAATTGAAAACGATCTGTTATCCACCACTGTGGTGATGGACAAGGGCGCTGATATCTACCGTCTGGCCTACAAGCCGAAGGACGTGGATGTGCTTTGGAAATCGCCCTGGGGCATAAAGGAGCAAGAACGCGGCTTCGATTCCGCCTTTGATTCTGCTACGGCCTGGCTGGAAGCCTACGCGGGGGGCTGGCAGGTAATTTTCCCCAACGGCGGCGACGCCACTGTCTATAAGGGAGCGCCTTTAGGTTACCATGGCGAAGCGTCGATGAAAGCCTGGGACTACGAGATCGTCAGTGATAGCGGCAGCGCGCTGGAAGTGAAAATGGCGTCCCGGTTGTCGCGCAGTCCCTACACCATCGAACGCTGGATGCGCGTCGAGTCGGGCAGCCCGGTCTTGCATATCCGCGAGCGCATCAGCAATCACGCCGGCGAAGAAATGGACTGCATGTGGAGCCACCATCCGGCTTATGGCGCGCCTTTCCTGAGCGAAGATTGCGTCATTGATGTCGGCGCGTCCAGCTTCGTCGCCGATGATCGATACGCCGGATTCGCCAATCCCTTGACCCTCAGCGGGCGTTATCAATGGCCGATGGCGGGAGAGGTAGATATGTCCAAAGTACCCGGACCCGACGAAGAGCGAGATATTTTGGCTTATTTTCAAGATTTTGATTCGGGTTGGTATGCCATAACCAATCGGGACATGGGCCTTGGCGTCGGCTTGGTCTGGGACGAGAGCGTCTTCCCCTATGCCTGGTTCTGGCAAGAGTTGAAGTCCTCGCCGGGGTTTCCCTTTTACAAGTGCGCCTATGTGATGGCGATAGAACCGGCGTCGTCGATCCCCGGGCAAGGGTTGACTACCGTGATGGAGAAAACCGGCTCGCATTTGACCTTGGGTCCCGGTGAATCAAAAGAAGTCGAACTGAAAGCGGTATTCTTTGAGTCGAGCAAAGGCGTGCGAAAGATTGACGCCGATGGCGCGGTTCATCTCAAGTAGCCGCTCGGCGCGTAACCGGCGAAAATGTCTGTCCCGCTCACGCAAAATCGTAAGCGCTCTCGTCCCATGAGCGACGCGGTTTATGTAAACAGATAGCGGAGGTGCGAAACATGCCCGAACCCCTGTTTAGCCTGGATCAGTTTAGCACTCTAGTCGACGGGTTGGATCATCCCGAGGGCGTGGCCTGGGGCGCTGACGGCAATTGGTACGCGGGCGGGGAAGCCGGGCAGATCTACCGCATTGCCAGCGACGGGGGCTTCACGCAAGTGGCGTCAACCGGCGGCTTTGTATTGGGCCTGGCTTTGGATGGCAACCACAACATTTATGCCTGCGATCTGTCCCAGAACAAAGTATTCAAGGTAAGCGCCGCCGGCGATGTCAGCGTCTACTCCGAGGGCAGCGCCGACCGCGAATTTGTCGCCCCAAACTATCCGGTATTCACCGACAGCGGCGATCTTTATGTGTCGAGCTCGGGCGGGTTCGACGAGAAGAACGGCTGTGTCTTTGTGATACGGCGGGATGGCGAAACGATCATCGCCAGCGAGGCGATTGATCATTTTCCCAACGGCATGGCTCTGTCGCTCGATGGACGCGAACTGTACATCATATTGTCCAACATGCCCGGTATCGTGAAAGCCGCGATACGCTCCGATGGGACGCTGGGCGAGCCGCAGTTGGTTGCCGAGATGCCGGGAACCGTGCCCGATGGCTTGGCCTTTGACGCCGAGGGCAACTTATACATCGCCTGCTATGCGCCCAACAAGGTGTTTCGCTTCACCGCCGCTGGCGTCCTGGAGCTAGCCGCCGAGGATTGGCAGAGTGTGGTATTGTCCGCGCCGACCAATATCGCCTTTGGCGGTGCGGATATGAGATACGCCATCTTCGGCAGTTTGGGGCGTTGGCATTTGTCGATGATTGAAATGCCGGTAGCCGGCGCGCGGCTGCGCTATCCCGACTTGGGTTGAGTTGTGTGACGAGGTGGAGAACATGGGTAAACGATTTGAAGGCAAAGTAGCCATCGTAACCGGTGGGGGTAAAGGGATCGGCCGCGCTTGCGCAGTAGCATTCGCCGATGAAGGCGCGGCCGTGACGATCGCCGATATTGACCGCGCGGCTGGCGAAGAAACGCGACAACTGATCGCGGACAAGGGCGGTCGGGCGCTCTTCGTGGAAGGCGATATCGCTGAAGAGAGTTATGTCAAACAAGTGGTGGCGGAAACTGTGGCCGAGTTTGGCGGCGTCGATGTGCTGCACAACAACGCCGGCGTCGTGCGTTATGGCACGGTGGTGGATCAGTCGGTCGAAGACTGGGATTACCAGATCAATATCAACTTGCGCGCGACCTTCCTGACTTGCAAGTATTGCATACCCGAGATGCGCAAGCGCGGCGGAGGCGCTATCGTCAATACGTCGTCGGTACAGGCGGTGGCTTCGCAACAGACGGTCGCGGCTTATTCGGCTTCCAAGGGCGCGGTCACCAGCTTTACCACCACTGTCGCGCTCGATCATGCCAGAGAAAACATCCGCTGCAATTGCATCGCGCCGGGCTCCATCCATACGCCCATGCTGGATGCCGCTGCGGAGCTTTTCGGCCCGGACAACGCCGCCGGGATGATCGAAGAGTGGGGAGACTTGCATCCTATCGGGCGGGTCGGTCGACCGGAAGAAGTGGCCAAGTTGGTGCTGTTCCTGGCGAGCGACGAGGCGTCCTTCATGACCGGCGGCTACTATCGCGTCGACGGCGGCTTGCTTTCGAGCTTGTTGTAGTCGCGGGTGATCAAGACTGGAAACCAACTGGATATTGAGCCGGATGTCAAAGTGAGGCTCGCGCGTCGCCGCTGATTGGCGCCGGGCAGGGCTCGCCTCAATCTGCGGGCGTTTCAGCGCGACGCCCCTACATTGTCTCCCTATTTGGCAGTTAAGAGATTAGGGCTCGGTGTTCCCGGTTCCTTTGCGGTGAGCAAATAATATGATGCGATTGCACCGACGAAAATACGGATGTGAGCGCGAGACTGACAGAATTGAGTAGTCTTGTCAGGAAAATGTCTGCTTTGACAAAGGAAAACTTGCGCAGCGGACTATTAATGATGTAAAACTTCAATGTCAGAAGAAATAGTTTTCAGGGGAGACCCCATACAATGGGCAAAAACCGATTTGCTACGCAAATGCAAAGGCTAGCGCTGATTGGGCTGGTCGCGCTCTTGCTGGGCTTGCTCAGCCTGGGTTCCGTTGTCGCGCAAGAGGCAACCGACGTACTCATCTGGTCGCTAGGATACAGCGGCGATTACAACGACGCCCTGGTCGAGCGATTCAACGAGGCGCATGACGACATCAACATCGTCTATGAAGACGTCTTGACCGGCACCTTCACCGAGAACAATCAGAAGGTGCGCATCGCCTTGGAAAACGAAGCGGGTCCTCACGTGCTGGGCGGGGTTGATGTTGGCGCAAACTTGCAGGCGCTGGTCTCGACGGGGCAGGTCAGGGACCTGACAGAGTATTATCGCGCGTCCGGCTTGATTGACCGCATCCCACCAAACCTGCTTTCGCAAGTCACGATCGAGGGACGCATTTATGCCATTCCGCAAAACATGGAATCGGTCGGCATCTTCTACAACAAAGACGCTTTTGCGGAATTGGAGCTGGAAGTACCCACATCATTCGAGGAATACGGTGATTTGTTGGAGGCAGTAAAAGACGCGGGCTACTATGGCTATACCATGGGTCTGGCTGGTGGCTGGCCCTCGGCGCTGATGGCCTCTATGTTCATGTACAGCAGCGCCGGCTCGGAGTACATTGATGTACTCAGCGGCACACAGCCCTGGCCTGACTGTGATAACTGCCTCGATGGTTTGAATGCCTTCTACGGCATGGTTGCCAACGGCTACGCCAATCCGGAACCGCTCGGAATTGATTATGATCAGTCGCTTGACCTGTTCTATCAGGGGATCAACGTCATGGTGCTCAACGGTCCCTGGTTCATCGACGCATCGGTATCAGCCGACCCCGATTTCGAAATAGGTTTCTTCTACCTGCCGGCGGTCAATCCCAATACCGACATCAAGACGCTGGGCGGCATTGGCGGCTCGCTGATTGTCGCCGAATACGCGGATGTGGACGCTGCGTTCAAAGTTTTGGATTGGCTGACCACCGAAGAGGTAGCGGTTCAAGCGCTGCGCGAAGTCTCCGTGCTGCCGGCATTCTCCATCGAAGTGCCCGAGGATATTGATCCGCTCACCTACCAGATCGCGTCGGAAACGGCCGCCAACGTTGACAAGATCGGTTTCTGGCCCGTTACCTATCTGCCGCCCAAGGTCTTCGGCGATATGAACCAGATCGTCCAGGGCATGATCGGCGGGATGCTTACGCCCGAGGAATTCCTCAACGAAATGCAGGAGACGCACAGCACCTACCTGGCGGAGAACTAAGCCAGCATAAGCAATTCGATGAAAGCAGGCGAGACGGTTTCGAACGGCTGTCTCGCCTGTTCTCTTGGTGACGCCACTTTGTCACGGGCGCGGATATCGTGGCCCGAAAGGATCCATAAGCAATGGCGCAATCGCTCACAGGTCCGGGAGGACGAGCAGCTAGTCCTCGCTTCCGCCCTGACCTGATGCCGTATCTGTTTATTTTGCCCGCCGTCGTCATCTATTTGGTTTTCAACCTCGGTCCGGTGCTGGCGTCCTTCGTACTCAGCTTCTTCAAGTGGGACTTGCTGACGCCAACGGCGGAATTCAATGGCTTCAAGCATTACAACTTCATTCTCAATGATGAGCGCTTCTGGGGCGCGCTCAGCCATAACTTCATTTTTCTGGGCTTGGCGGTAGTTATTCCGGTATCGATCGGATTGCTGCTCGCGGTATTCATCTATGAAATTCGCAGAGGTCGCGTGTTTTTCCGCGCCGCGCTTTTCCTGCCCGCTATTTTCTCCGGCGTTGTTATCGCTTATGTCTGGAAGTGGATTTACCACCCTTTTGCCGGCGTGCTGAACCCGGCCCTTGAGCTGGTCGGTCTTGGGGCTTTCACCCAGTCCTGGTTGGGCGATCACAAGATCGCGCTCTATTCGACGTTTATCGCTTATACCTGGGCGAGCTTTGGCTACTCGATGGTCATCTTCCTGGCCGGATTGCAGGATATCCCCACCGATATCTTTGACGCGGCGCGGGTTGATGGCGCCAACTTCCGGCAGAAGCTCTTCCGAGTCACCATCCCCTGCCTGTATGACGTATTCACATTTGTTGTCACACTGCGCATATTCACGGCGATGGGCGTCTTCGGCGTCATCTATATTCTCACGGGCGGCGGACCTTACTACTCGTCCGATGTCATTGATATTTACGTCTTCCGTATGATTGGCAATTTCGAGATGGGCTGGGCAACCGCGGCCGCGACTGTTAACACGATGATTGTCGTTTGCCTTTCAACCGGGTTTATCAAGTGGCGGGAATGGCGCTCATGGAGTTCGTAAGCAGCGATTTGCAGCGCAGGCTGCGCGGGGCGCCATTCTATGCCATGCTGGTAGCTGCGACCGTAATCACGCTGGTTCCCATCATCTGGGTATTCGCCAGCGCGCTCAAGTCGAACAAGGAAATCCGCGAGAATGCCCTGGCGCTGCCCCAGGAGTGGCGTTTCCAGAACTACGTAGACGCCTGGTTCGGCGCCAGTTTTGATCAGTATTTTTTTAACAGCATTTTTATCACTGTGACGAGCGTCGCCATCGTGCTGTTTCTGAGTTCGCTGGCAGCTTATTCCTTCGCGAAGATGCGCTTTCGCGGCAACCAGATGATCTTCTTTGTCTTTTTGATCGGGATGGCATTCCCGCTGTCCGCCAAGCTTGGGCCCCTGCTTTCTCTGATGTATGAACTGAACCTGGCCAATAGCCGCATCGGCTTGATCCTGGTATACGTGGCCGGCAGCCTGCCGTTTGCCATCTTGATGCTGCGCGCGTTTTTCCAGGGCTTCCCGCAGGAGCTGGAAGACTCGGCCGCGCTAGACGGCTGCAGCCGATTTCAGTTTTACCTGCGAATCCTGCTGCCGCTATCAAAGCCATCGCTGATGGCGCTGGGAATCTTTGTCTTCATGGGTACCTGGAATGAATTCTTCCAGGCGCTTCTGCTAATAAATGAAGACGCCAAGCGCACCCTGCCGCTCGGGTTGAACGCCTTCCAGGACGAGTACTTCACCGACTTCGCGCTGTCTTTCGCCGGCATAAACATAACGGCAGTGCCGGTCATCATCGTCTATATTATGTTTCAGCGCAACTTGATTGAAGGCATCACCGTCGGCTCAGTTAAGTAATGCATCAGGTTTTCAGCCGCTTGTAGAAAAGGACATTTGATCACCATGGCCAATTCACGACCCAATATCGTCTTCATCATCGCAGATCATCAGGCCTATTACGGGCACGATCGCGCAGGCGAATACGATTACAAGTGGGAGAACTTCGAACGCTTCGCTGCCGAAGGGGTTCGCTTTGATCGCGCTTATTCGGTTTGCCCGCTCTGTTCCCCGGCGCGCAGCAGCATGATGACAGGGGTCTATCCCAGCTCGCATGGCATCATCATGAACACCGAGGCGGCGGCCTACGGGAACCAGGCCGATCTCGACACGGGTCAACTGCTCTACAGCCACTATTTGTCGCAGGCGGGTTATCGCAACGGCTATGTCGGCAAATGGCATTGCGGCCGCCAGCGCTTGCCCATCGACTATGGCATTGAAGGCTGGAGCTTGCCCGATTACGGCAAGATTTACATGTCCGACGCCTATAAGTCTTATGCCGATGAACGCGGCTTCGGCGATGCCCGGGCTTTGATTGAATACAACGTCAATTATCCGGAGTGGCGCGGTCAGGAAATCGTCTTGCACGATCCGTCGCCCTGGAAGTTTATGAACGGCTCGGGCATTCTTGCGGGCCCGCCGGAAGCGCACGAAGAACAATTCGTCGCGCATCTCGCCTGTGAAAAGCTGCGCGAGTTTGCCGCCGACGATCAGCCTTTTAGTCTGGTGGTCAGCTTGTGGGGACCGCATCAGCCTTATTACCCATCGGCGGACTATGCCGTCATGGTCGATCCGTCCGAGATTCCGGAGTATCCGAGTTTCCGCGATGACTTAAGCGGCAGACCCTTCCGCTATCAGTTCCACAAGGAAATTTCTCATCGCAGCTCCCAAGCCTGGCCCGACTGGTCCACCTGGCAAGAGATCCTCGCCCGCTGCTACGCACAAGGTCATCAGACGGACGCTGCCATCGGGAATGTACTGGATACGCTGGATGAGCTATCCCTGGCGGAAAACACCATCGTGATCTGGCTGGCCGATCACGGCGATGCGGTCGCCAGCCATGGTGGTTTGTGGGATAAATCCTCCACCTTTATCGAAGAGGTCGCGCGCGTGCCGATGGCTATTCGCTGGCCCGCCGCGATTGAAGCTGGCCAGCAGTCCGACCAACTCGTTTCCAACATGGATGCGACCGCCACCATGCTGGACGCCGCCGGCGTTGCTGTGCCCGGCTATATGCACAGCCGCAGCGTGCTGCCGCTGTGTCAGACGCCGGATGATGCCGACTGGTCCGACGAATTAATCTGCGAGCACCTTGGGCATAGCTACCTGTTTCCGCAACGGATGATTCTGCATGACCGTTACAAGTATGTCTTCTCGCTTCACGACATGAGCGAGTTGTACGACCTGCAAGAAGACCCGTTCGAAATGAATAATCTAATTCACGATCCACAATATGCTGATGTCACAGCGAATATGCGGGAGCGCCTGACCCAGCATCTTGAGGCATCAAGCATGCGCAACCAAAGAATGAAGCGGTTGTTGCTGCTAGCCTTGGAGAAAAACCTCTAGGGATGTCGATTCATAGACAGACGCCACTTGTCCGAACATCCAATGGCGTGTTTAAGCGGATGCGCCTCGAAATTGCGGCCGACTAGTATACTCAGAAAACCGGACTGCTCATCGCCTTTGATGTCTGTCAATTACCCCGGTTCGGCGCTCAAGCGCTGCCTGCTGAGCGCTGCGCGTCCAGGCGTCGTTTGGGCTTCGTGGCAATAATGACGGCAGTTACCCCAAAGTCAGTTCGCGTACGAGTTCACTATGCGCAAACTCAGCAATGTTCTGGTTGTTATATGCCATCGGCAGCGCCCAGATCACCATGTCTGAATAATAGTCTTCGCCCCAAACCGGCAGCCCGGTATCAGCGTCAATCAAGCAGTGCTGCTTCCAGGGCGTGCAAGATGTCAAGGCGACAGCTTCGTAGATTCGTTTGGCGATCTCCAGGCCGGTTTCAGGCTGGCCGTGATAGATGAAGGTCATCGCGGCGCACAAGTTTTCGCCAACGAAGACCTGCGTCGAGTGATCGTTGTTGGGAAGAATGTCAGGGAACCGGTCGGGGTCCGGTTTCGAGATGTAGCGCGTGCCGTCGGGATTGACGCCGTTGACGAGACCGTGTTGGGTGGCGGCCATGTTCAGGCGCTTGACGGCGCCCAAGGCGGACTGAACCTGATCCGCCGGCAAAACATCGGGGGCGCCCGTTAGCTTGACGCACCATTGCGCCATCAATTGATTGCCGAGCGAGACATCGTTATGCAGTCCTTCGCCACTTGTACACTCGGGATCGTGCCACAGGCGGAAGTATTCCCCGGTCCATAGTTTGTCTTGATAGGCTGCCTTGCCACGTTTCAACCATTCGGCGCATTCCGCGGCAAAGTCAGCGTCATTCATCGCTGCCGCCATAGCCTCGCCACAGGCTAGCGTGGCGAGCCAGGTGCCGGCGACGTAAGCCGATGTGCCCCACCAGGGCCAGATATCATAAAACTGGTTCGCCGGCCACAATTCGGTAGGCTGCACATGCGCCTGGTCGTTGACCAAGCCATCGCCATCATCGTCCAGTGAATGTTGGTAGCGTATGGCGCGCTTGGCCGAGTCGTAAAAGCGCGCGAGCAGTTCACGGTCGCCAGTGCGCAGGTACAGGCGATAGATCATCTGGGCGTATTGGCCAGAGTTCAGCGGATGCTGGCAATGATAGCGCGGGTCGCGCATGGAGGTATCCATGCCATAGGAAAAAGGAATTTCGCCATCGGATATCTGGAAATGCTTAAAGGCTTCCAGCGTCGTCCGCTCCAACTCCGGGTAGAAAAACAGGGCTGGCATGTGACCATGCATGCGACAGACCATGGTCTCGGTGATGGGACAGCCGGTGTGGCTTTCGTTATGGGTGAACCAGCCGATATCATCCCACCATTCGTCCTTTCGTGTTTTGGCGATCCAGACCGTATTCTTGGACAGGCTGTAGAGACTCTGCACCAAGCCGTCGCGCAGCCAAGCCGGCAGATCAGTTTTGTAGACGGCGCTCTGCCAAGCCAATACGCCGCCTAGCAATGAGTCAAAACGTCCCAGGGCATCCGCTGCGACCGCGGGGGCGTTCCGGTAGCGCGCGCTGTATTGGTGAACGTGAGCTTCTCTGCCGCTGTCGCGCCAGTAAGGTGAATGCCAGGCAAAGACAAATCGTACGCGACATGCTTCATTGGCTTCGATCGTTCGCGCGATGCGCCCCATGAGCTTGACACCATCATAGGTCGCGTCAATGTCATCGCCCGCCAGCGCGACATCGTGCATCGGACCACCAGGCGCTTTCGGCGGTTCAATGATTAGTTCAAGGTCCACAGCTTCGGCACGGGTGTTGCGCATTTCAATCTCAAACAAGGCCGCCGGGATATTGCTATCGGCGCTATTGCCGAGGATCAATGGCGCGAAGGCGCGTATGCCCAGCTCCAGACCTTTCGCTTCAAATCGGCAGACCATGTCGGCGACGGGATGATGCCCCCAGTAGGCGATGTCGGCGGTGGAAAGCGGCAGGCTTTCCCCGCCAGCTACCTTGACTGTCAGCCATTCCGCGAAGTCGGAGCGCGGCGGCACAATGTCGTTGAAGATCGAGCAGTGGCCGATTAATCCTGAACCTTCCAGTGTGAAGTAACCGGTACCCAACCCGCCGAGCGGGATGCCGCCGTCCAGCCGGCGGCCATCATAGACGCAGCCGGGCGCCGGCTCGGCGAAGCCGTCGGCTTGAATCTCCGTCCATTGGTTCTTGGGGACGCCGGGGTCAAATGGGAAAAGCGTCATCGTTCTCTACTCCTGTGCTGAAGCGGATTCCGGCAAATGGGCGACTTAGATGCTCAAGCCGCCTGATAAACCATCCATGAAGCGCCTGGATGTGAAGGCGAAGATGATGATGAGCGGCAGCGAGGCGATGACATAGCTGGCGAAGGTGACACCGTAATCGGTGCTCCATGCACCGGCAAATGACAGTACGCCAATAGAGACCGGTAATCGTTCACTATCAAAGATTGCAACCAGTGGCCAGATGATGTCGTTCCAACTGAATAGCAAGTCCAATATCGCCAGTGTGCTGAAAGCCGGTATGGCCAAAGGCACGGCGATACGAGTCAGGAGCGTGAATTCGTTGGCGCCATCCAGCCGCGCCGCCTCAAAATACTCTCGTGGCAGCGTCTCGAAGAAGGTGCGCATCAAAAAAGTGCCAAAGACAATTTCAACCGATACCCAGGGCAGCACGACGCCTTGCAGGGTATCGTCCCAATCCAGGGTGATAATGACACTGAACATGGGGATGACGAGCAGGATGCCCGGAATCATGATCAGCGCGAGTATGGAAATGAAGAGCAGATTCCGGCCGGGAAAGCGATAGCGGGCGAAAGCGTAGCCGGCGAGACCGGAGATGACGAGCGTAAGGATTAGCGTGGGAATGGAGTAGCTGAAGCTGTTCAAGATCGCCCGGCCCATCGCTGGCCAGGCGCGCGTGTAGTTTTCCGGATGCAAGGGGGTGGTCGGCAGCCAGAACTGCTGGAAGAACTGCGCATTGATCTTGAATGAGTTGATGACGGTGAAGACGAAGGGCACGTAGGTTATGATGGCCAAAATCAGCAATGCTAGCATAAGGGGCCAATCGCGCCGCCAGGCGCTAGACTTCGACATCGTATGCCCTCCGATAGCGCATTCTCAGGATAAACATGCTGAGCACGAGCGTCATGAGCATCAGCACGGTGCCGATGGCCGACGCGTAGCCATGCTTGCCATAAGTAAAGCCCTGAATATAAAGATAGTAGGCCGGAGACATGGTGGTGTTGATGGGACCGCCCTGCGTCATCACCAGCATGGGCGCGAATTCCTGCATGCCCTGATTCAGGCTGAGTATCAGGATAAGGGCCAGCGGACCGCGAATGGCGGGCAGGTCAATGGCGAAGACGCGGCGCAGACGGCTGCAGCCATCGATTAGCGCGGCATCGTTGACCTCGCTTGACA
>JAPOWG010000037.1:164141-173979 GCA_026707745.1 Chloroflexota bacterium | reverse complement strand
GCGTGCCCGACAATCCCTGGCAGGCGATCTTCCCCGGCACAGCTGCAGAAGAAGTCGCGGGCTGGCTTCGAGATGTGCGAGAAAGTACAGTCATCTGCGCGCATAGCCATATTCCCATGGAAAGGCAGGTTGACCGCTGGCAGATCTTCAATCCAGGTTCCGTCGGCGTCCCGCTCGATGGCCAATTCAGCGCCAGCTACATGATCCTCGATGGAGATACAAAGGGCTGGGAACTGGCTGCGCATCGCCGTGTTCGCTTCGACTACGATCCGCTCTACCGTGAATTTGAGCGGCAGAACTTCGTCGAACGCGGCGGCGTGACAGCGCGTCTGGTAATCGAAGAGTTCCGCAGCGCACGCCTTCAAGTGCATCCTTATGTCCTTTGGAAATTAAAGCACTTTGCTGATCGCCCGGACGATTTCGAGCTTCTGCGCGCCTTTCTTGAGTTGGACGACGTCAGCGAGTATATGCCCCCCGCATATCGCAACCTGAACGGTCCCCTTCACCGCGACTGAGCTTTAAGGACGTGCTAGAATATTTGTACGGCCGACAAAGTTTTGAGGAAACTGCAATGTGTCGCAATATAAGAACGCTCTACAATTACGATCCGCCCAGTACGGTCGACGATATCGAAGCCGCCGCCCTGCAATACGTGCGCAAGGTCAGCGGCTTTCGCAAGCCCGCGGCGATCAACAAAGCGGCGTTTGAACGCGCAGTCGCCGAGATCGCGACCGCCACCGCCACGCTGCTCAACGGCTTGCAAACGAGCGCCCCGCCCCGCGACCGCGCGGCGGAACTCGCCAAAGCGCGGGAGCGCAATGCCAAACGCTTCGGCGTCTCATAAGCTGTTTACAGCCTTGGCACCGTCGTTTAGACTGTTGCCAAATCTTCAAATGTCTCCAGAGGCTTCCCCATGACAGAGCTTGGCGAATCGATGATGGCAGTGCGCATTGCCCGAATCGGCAAACCGCGCGTGCTCAAATACGAACGATGCCCGATGCCGGTACCCGCCCCCGGCGAAGCGCTGATTAGGATTCACGCCACATCCGCCAATCCCGGTGATCTGCTCTTTCGAAATGGACGCTTCATCATCCGCAAGCCCCTGCCGCATATCCTGGGAAATGATCTCGCGGGTGAAATCGCGGGTGTCGGGGAAGATGTCAACGGATGGGAGCCGGGCGACCGCGTCGCTGCCTGCTTCGAGGAGCTCGGACGTGAACGCGACGGCAGTTACGCGGAATATTGCGCCGTGCCAGCCGATCAATTGATTAAGATGCCCGACTCCTTAGACTTCCAAGTCGCGGTTGCTGCCGGCGCTTCCTTTGCCGATGCCTGGACAGCGCTGGTTGGCAATGGCAAGATCAAGAAGGCCGATCGCGTGGTGATCCAGGGCGCGGCAAGCCCGCTTGGGATCGCCGCTGTACAGATCGCCAGCGCCAAAGGATCGCAAGTTATCGCTATCAGCGGTAGCGAAAGCGCAGCGCAATTGCGAGAGATCGGCGCGCATATCGTCCTGGATGACGCCGGTAGCGATCTCGTGCGGCAAGTTCAGGTAGCTACCGGCGAATTGGGCGCGACGCTTGTCCTGCATAGCTCGACTACAGATGCGCTGGCGCAATCCATCGACATGCTCGACTACAAGGGAAGACTGGTCCTGGCATCGCCTGCGCAAGTCCGCGAGTCTCGAATCAACCTGATTGACGTCTACCTGAAAAACCTCAGCATCCTGGGTTCCTACGATGCGCTGCGGACCAAGGATTTCGAATCAATTCTCCTGGATTTCGCCAAAGACAAGTACCAGCCCGCCATCGACGAGGCGCTGCCCCTCAGCAAAGCGCGGGTAGCGCATGAAAAGATGGAAAAGAACCCCGGCTTCGGCAAGATCGTTCTGGTGCCCGATTCGGTCCTGGAAGCGGCCAAGAAACCGGCCAGTTGGATACCTATCGACTGACCAGGGCTTAATCCAAACCTGGATACTCCAGAAGCAAAACATCCAGCGCCAGCCTGACATTGGCATTGGTTTCCAGGGCGCGCGCGGTCCGTCGCGTGGCATTGAGCGCATGCAATGCTTGCGCCGGATTCGCTCGCATCGCGAGCGCGCGTATTTCATCTTTGCGGTCGCTGTTGCAGGGCTTCACCGGCGTCTCGTAACACTCTAGCAGCAAATCGCGCCAATACGTTTGCCAGATGTCCAGGATCGCGCGCAATTGACCTTTGTCCCGCGCCAGTTTGCGGCTGAGCCGCTCAGCAATTCTCAGGCGGTCCACCCGGCCGCCGCGCAGGACATCCCGCAGCAGATCCAGGTATGTCGCTCTGGACTCAAGAAGCGTTTCATCGTCCAGCGCAGCCAGCGCCCAGCCGATGCGCCCGCTGCTCAGCCGAGCGATCAGGTCCGCGCGATCTTCTTCCGCGCCGTGGCTGAGCAAATGATCCTTAACAAGCTCCAATGACAAGGGGCGCAAAGGTATGATTTGTGTACGGCTGCGGATGGTCGCAAGAATGCGTTCCGTCGATCCCGCCAGTAGCAAAAGAACCGCATGTTCCGCCGGTTCTTCCAAGGTCTTGAGCAGCGCGTCCTGCGCTTGTGGCAGCACCTGGTCAAAGTCTTCCAGCATCGCCACGCGATAGCGCGAGGCATAAGGCTTCAGCGCCAACAGGCGCATCACATCACGAATCGCGTCGATTTTCAAGCGACCGCTTTCATCCGCGCGCGCGAGTATCAGATCAGGATCGCTATCATTGACAATACCGCGGCAGGATCGGCAGTTGCCGCAAGGGCGCACCGCGATATCGTGCGATTCACAATTGAGCGCCATGGCGAAGGTCCGAGCCAGGGTCATCTTGCCCAGGGAGGAAGTGCCTGTGAACAAATACGCATGACGGCTACGCCCATTCAGCAGGCCACGCCGTAGAAACTCCACCGCCCACTGGTGTCCTACGATGTTCCAGTTGTGATTACCATCAATAGTCTCGTGCATGCGCCAATTATACCGTTGCGGAATATGATTAGGAAATGAGGCATTGTATCCGTCCAGTCCGTTATTTGGTCATCCCGATTCAAGACTCAGGCGGCCGCTCACCCTATAATTGTTCATAGCCACTGAATAAAATGGCGCTACGGTTTGATCTGCTGTCCGCATGGTCCGGGCGAAGGGTTTTGAAATGCCATTTTCCATCTCGCTGTTTGAAACGCGCCTGACTGCGCAGCATCGGCCAAGCTTGGGTCTGCGACTCATTATCGCGTCTCTGCTTTTCAGCGCGTTCGCCTTAACCGCGCCGGCGCAGGATGCGCCGACCGTGACAATCACGCCGGACTCGGGCCAGGTCGAAAGCGCGCTGCTAATGATTCTAATCGAAGGATTGCAGCCGAGCGCTGTTTACTCGATAGAGTTCCTCTTTGACGGCGAGGTCGTTTTCAGCAGCGAAGAAACGAGCGATGATCAAGGCGTCATCACTTTCCCCGTCGGCAGTACCGAAGGAGATCTTCCAGGCATTTACACTGTTCAGGTGGTACAAGACGACGAAGCGCTCGCCAGCGCGGACTTCGAACTGACGGCGAAAGAAGTCGTCAAAGAACTGCCGGGCGATGTCACCGTGACACCGTCCTCCGGTCCCATAGGCACATTGCACGAGATCAAGATCGCCGAACTCGACGCTCAAACACGCTATACGATAGAGATTACCGCCAGCGAATCACAACAGGTCGCCTATCGTCGCGCGCGTACCAGCGACAAGGACGGCATCATCGAGATTGAAGTCTTCGCGGAAGAAGGCGATACGCCCGGTCGGCAAGCGATCGCCATTTACGACTCGGAAGGCGAAACGATTGCCGAAGGCGCATTCACCATCGACCCGCCGCCTGAGCGGGAAGTTGCCGTCATCGTTAGGCCACCCGTAATTGAAGCGGGGAACTCGGTCGAAATCAACGTTAGCGGGCTCTCGGCCTTCGATAGCGTTAGCGCCCAAATCAAGTCGGTCGATGGCGTGCTGATTGACACCGTTATGGCGCGCGCCTCGAGGGACGGTGAGGTCAACTTGAGCTTTACGGGTCCCGACGACATGGAAGAAGGCAGCTACGACATCGAAATCTTCGCGGAGGGCGACGAAGTAGCGACCGCCACTTTGACGATTGGAGAGGTCGCGGATAGCGAATTGGCTTTAGCCGCCGTAGTCTCTATCACGCCGCCGAGCGCAGCCATCGGTTCGGAACATCTGATTGAGGTGAGCGGATTGCAGCCGGAACAGGATTACATGTTGAACATCCTCGATCCGGATGGCGCCGAAGAATACTCTACTGGGCGCACTGCTGATGCGGCAGGCGCGTTCAACTTGAGAATCAGCAGCACGCCCGAAGATGACATCGGCCTTTATACGGTCGAAATCCGTGATGACGCCGGTGATGTCCTGTTGGCAAGCGCCACGCTCGAAATTACCTTTGACGCGGACGAAAGCGGGAGCGACGCCCTCGCCACGATTGAACCGCAATCGGCAGTACTCGGCTCGAGCCATGTGATTTTGCTAAGCAACTTGACGCCGGGCGAGCGGGTTAACTTTGATGTGACCTTCGCTGGCAAGTCCGTCTACACGAGCAATAAAACCGCGGACGCAGCGGGCATGGTTCGGCTGGAACTGGTTACAGACGCGGGGGACGCCCCGGGCGATTATCTGATCACCGCTATGCGTGAAACTGGCAATCAGCCGACGGTGGTTTTGACCGCAACCACGGGGGAATCCCCGGCCCCGGCAACCATCGTGTCAATGGGAGCGGGAGATGTGATCGAAGGCAGTCTGGCCGACGGCCGCGCCGAGATCAAGTTTGACGGCGAAGGTGGTCAATACATGAGAATTGCGGTTCGATCGGAGGACTTTGACCCCGCGGCTGCCCTATTCGATCGCGACGACAATGAGATCGCCTTCAACGACGACAGTCGCGGGCGCAAGTCAGCGGTCATTGGTCCGCTGAAGATGCCCTACAGCGGCAGCTATGTTTTGGAGATCTTCCCGTCTCCCCCCTTCGCGGATCTAGCGGGCATCGAAGGCGACTTTGTCCTGAGCATTGATCCGGTAGGCGTCGTGAGAATCGACGACGTCAATGCCGTGCCATTCTCGCTCAGCGCCAGTATTCCGGCGGCATACTATGCGCTGCCAGCGGGAACAGGCGACAGCCTCACGCTTGCCGTCGACAGCAATGGCAACCTGGACACCACATTGCAGGTCCTTGCTCCCGATGGCATCGAATTGGCTTTCGACGACGACAGTGGTCCCGGCTTTGACGCCGAAATCAGCAATTTGATATTCGATCGCGACGATACTTACATCCTGGCAGTTTCGACATTTGACGAGCTGGCCACTGGCAGCGGCACCATAACCGTGAGCCGGAATCCAGCGCACAAGCTGGAAGATGGCGAAGTCATCATCACCCTTAGCGACAAGGCCATTCGCGATCTGGTCATCTTCCAGGCTGAAGAAGAGGAAATGCTGATCCTCAATCTGGAGGTGCTATCGGGGGACGTCGAAGATCTCTTCGTCAGCGCCACGGTCGACGGCATGGAAGTGATGTCCTATAGCACTATGGGCGTACCAGATCGACTGCCTTTGGCATTTGTCATGCCCACGAGCGGCCAGGTAGTCGTCACCCTGGAGAAATTCGGCTTCGACGACAGGATCTCGCTGGCGGTCTCGCTTGAGCGGCCATGAGATACGGGAAACTCGGGGCGGAATAGCGGATAACCCAAGCTCGCCCGTCCGGTCCCGCTTCACATCGTCTAGTAGACTTGCAGGCCCCTGGCCTCGCGCACTCCGTCGCGCCAGGCTTCGCTGCGCCCGTTGTGCGCCGGCTGCTCCTTGACCCGCAAGCCGGAAAGCTCGGCAACTTCGCGCTCGGCATAACAGGCGTCCATTCGCCGCTTTAATTCAGCCGCGATCGCTGGACGGACATCGTAGAGATTGTTTCGTTCCAGCGGATCGGCCTCCAGATCAAAGAGATCGTGCGGTCCTGCCGGATAACGATAGACCAGCTTCCAGCGCTCGTCGCGGATCATGCGCAGATCGCCGTATTCGCCGACGCGCGTATTATCCCAGTTGATCGTTTCTCCTCGCAACAGCGGGGCATAGGATCCGCCCGTATTAACCCCGGATATCGGCGCTTTGACGCCGGCAAGCTCGCAGATCGTACGGAAACTGTCATAGTGGTCGACATAGTTTTCCAATACCCCCGCCGAGACGCCGACGCCCGAGACGATAAGGGGCACTTGCAGCGAAACCTCGTACATGTTTAGCGGACGCGTGCTGTTTCCTTTGCCGAAAAAGCCATTATGTCCGATGGCGCAGCCATGATCGGAAGTATAGATGATTATCGTATTTTCCCAGTGCCCCCGCTCTTTCAGCGCAGCCACAAGGCGGGCGATATTGTCGTCGATCTCGGTCACCGACGCGTAGTAACCGATGTATCGGTCGCGCAGGTCTTGCTGGCTGAGTTCGTTGCCGCCGCCTTCGTTCTTGACCCAGGGATGCGGGTCCCAAGGCGGCATATCGGCGAAGGGGCAATCTTGATAGCGCGCCGTCTGCAGCGGATCGTGCGCATCCTGTTGATAGGGGGAGTGCGTGGCGATGTAGCCGATGTTGAGGAAAAACGGCTTGTCTTCGGGAACCGTATCCAGGAATTCGATGGCGTGATCGGTTATAAAGCGAGACTTGTTTCCGGTCAGCTCGACCATGTCGCCATTGCGAACGTAGGTATAGGCGCCGTTGTGCGCGCCTTGCCAGCCCGGCAGTCCGAAATAATAGTCCGCGCCCGTCGGCGTCAAATGCGATTGACCCAGGTGCCATTTGCCGCTCAAACCGGTGTGATAGCCTGCGCCCGACAGGTAATCAAAAAGCGTCTTTGTCCCGCCCAGCCAATCTCGCTCGCCGATCTCGGGTATCGCCTCTTCCAGCCAATCGTGGATGCCGGCCTGAGAAGCGGTCTTGCCGGTCAAGAGGCAAGCGCGGGCCGGCGAGCAGACCGGCGTCGGCGTGTAGGCCCTTGCAAAGCGCGTACCCGACGCCGCCAGCGCGTCAATGGTCGGCGTATGCAGTTCGGGATTGCCGTAGCAGCCGTTGGCCCAGGCGCCGTGGTCGTCGGTCAGGAATAATACGATATTGGGTTGCTTGATCATCTCGATCTCCATGAGTTGCGCGAGGAACGTCAGAAGTGTAGACCATCGCCAACGTTTGCATAAGCCCGACGGCGGGTTTCGACGGGCGGCTGATTAAATGGCGGGCGCGATGTGGCGTTATATGGCGAAACAGTGCCCTTAAAATGCGTATAAAATGCGCCTTTTATGGCCAGTGTATAGGTACAGTATGAATACGGGGGGGGGGGGTACCCCCTCCCCAGATCGGAAGCTGAGGAGAAGCCAGGTTGGCAGTGGCAGGGGCCCTCACCCCAAAGCCTGTTCCCCCCTCTGTCCCCCCGTTCTCGGGGGGCGGAATCATAAAGGGAGAGGGGCTTATATCGCGGGGTATGTGCTTGGCAGGTCGCGTAGGGCGCGTAGACACTGACCGCCGGTCGCCCCACCGTTTTTCGTCACAAGAGATGCCTGCGATTGGAGGAAGTTTCGGTTTGAAGATTGTTCGTCTTTGTCCATTTGCGGACAAAACAAAATCTTTTTCGGACATAAGCGCCTCTTTTGGACAATGTCACTTCGTTTGAGTCGGGCTGCACCGTGAGCCACAAAGCTAAGGATAGAGCAAGGCGGGGAGAAAAAGGCGACTATTTAGTCGCGGTTTTGGCATTGAGTCGAGGAGGTTTCAGCGGGGCGCGCATGGCGCGCCGACACAGCCCGCCGACACTGACCGCCAGCACAGAGAGATTCTTGGCGTGAGTGGGCCGGATTGCTAGCCGCAGTCGCCTTGGGGCTGGACATAGTCGGCGCTGACCCAGCCTTGGGCGCCGTGATAGTCGACCTTGAACCAGCCGGGGGCGCGGGCCAGGGCGGTCAGCGTGACATTGTAAGGCAGTACCTGCAAGATCTCGCCCGCGGGAGCGGCGCGGAAGTTGAGCATATCCAGCGTTCTCACCATGCAGTTGGCCAGGGCCGGGCGGACGTCGACTGAAACGGCGGGCGCGGGATCGCCCGGCGCCAGGACAAGGGTGCCGGGGCGATCCAGGCGGGCGCAGGTATGGTAGCCGTCGCGCTGGCTCGGCAACTCGCTCACGGCGCGCGGCGCGGTCGCGGCGTCCAGGAAGAGCAGGCGGCCCAGCATGGGGAAGCAGACCTCGACGCCTTGCTCGACATAGCCGTAGACATCCAGGGCGTCCAGGAAGCCGCCGGCAAGGGCAGCCTGATCGCCGATGCCGTCCTGGCCGAGACGCCGGAACTGTATGCCACTGGTGAAGCCATAGGTGGCGCCCAGTCGGTAGCCGAGGGCCAGCAGTTCGTCGCAGAAGGCGCAATGCGGGACCTGGGTGGGCTTGGGGGCGCCGCGGCTGCGGGCGGCCCCCGGGGCGGCGCTCGGGGCTTCGCCCTCGTCCTCGGATGGCAGGGCGAGAAAGCCCTCGTAAGCGCCGAGATCACAGGCAGCGCCGACGGGGCGGCTGACACCGCGGATGTCGACGCTGGCGCAGTTGGTAGTAGCGGCGTCGATGGCCGGGCTGCCTTCCCACAAGGGATGATAACCGGGCGAGCCCCGGAATGACGCCAGCTTGGGATCGTCGGAATAGGCGGGATTGCAGTCAGTGACTTCTGTTCTTGTGATACTGCCGTCGGATTCTTCCGTTTCGACGATTCTGGTTTTAATGAGATTGTTGACATTCGCCAGGAGCCAAGTGCTGAGGGCTTGGCTACCTTCGCAATTCTTGGGCGTATTGTCCGCAATGATGGTGTTGTATAAATTGACTCTGGCCGCGCGATTGGCATCTGGATCGTATTGCCTCAGGCCAGCACCGAAACTCTTGTTAGGGCTCTTGTTGTTGACGATTGTGCTGTGGCTGATGGTTGTTGTCCCTTTCGTTACGCGAATCCCCGACGCGGAATTGCCGCTGACGGTGACGTTGCTGATTACCGACCCGTTCATTTGGGATCTTATGACGTAATTCAAACCATCCTGGCAGTCCTGAGCCGAGTCGATTGGATGTCCATGGCCCGTGAAGCTGCTGCGCCGAAGCGTCAATACGGTAGATGTGCCCGCAAGAATTGCAGAGCTAAGTGATGCCCGATTACCGCGGAAGACGCTGTCTTCAATGGTTAGAGCGCTGCCGAATGCTAATACCGCTCCGCCGTAACTACTTGCGCAATCCGCACCGGGCTCTGGCGCGATGTTGTCAATAAAGCTGCTTTCAGTGATTGTCAAGGACCCGCTGGCGGCATATATCGCGCCTCCGAAGACCTCGAAACTGCCAACATCATTCGCCCTCCCCTTAGTCAGCGTCAGATTGTTGATGCGCACTGTCCCGCTGTTTATACGGAGAATGCGATATAGGTTGTCGCCGCTGATGGTCTTGTTCGCGCCCTCGATGGTGATGTTGCTGGCGATGGCGGTCGGCTCCGCGCTGAGGGTGATATTGGCTGTCAGGGTGATGGTGTCGTCGCCGCTGCCGGCTGTACAGCCGCCGGTGGCGGTATCGGTATTGGCGGCGGTGATGGCGTCCGCCAGGGTGCATGAACTGTTGACGGTGATGTCAGCCGCTTTGACGTGGGCGATTGGCAGCAGAAGCAGTAAGAGAATTAGAACAAATATTCGGGGGGGGGGGGGGGGGGGGGCGGGGTGGGTGGGGGTGGGATTGTTCTTTTCCAGCATTAGCAGTCCCCCCCTCAACAGTTTAGCAAATTACTTACTAGCATTTTCATTCGTCTTA
>JAPOWG010000037.1:0-164131 GCA_026707745.1 Chloroflexota bacterium | reverse complement strand
CCCCCCCCCCCCCCCCCCCCCCCCCCCCCCCCCCCCCCCCCCCCCCCCCCCCTAGACGATATGAATTCCGCTGTCATTGTTCTTCTCCAGCATTAGCAGTCCACCTCTGACAAGTTCAGCATATTACTTACTAGCATTATCATGCTCTATAATAAACCGCGATTTGTCAATATATCTTAGCGTAAAGTGTAGCGGAAGTAAAATAGACAAGTGCATAATGTATCAGTTGAGAGATCAGCGCTGATTCTTTTGATAAGATCGGGAGCGCTGTGGGCGGGACCCTCACCCCAAACCCCTCTCCCATAAAGGGAGAGGGGCTTTTGTCGCGGCGCATGTAGCTGGTGAGTTGCGAGGTTGATGCTGAGGTATGTAATACGGAGGACCAGATTGGGCGCGTAGGGTGCGTGGGGCGCGTGGACACTGCCCGCGAGCCCAAAGGGAAGCGTTTCGGGCGACCTGATAGGTCGCGTAGACACTGACCGTCAGTCGCCCCTACGGGTTTCGACGTAAATGAACCTGTAGGGCTCAGGGCGGGTGGGGCGCGCCGGCGCAGACCGGCGACACTGGACGTCGCGCGCAGGTGTAAACTTCAGATTATTTGGAAAATCTGAATCGGAAGACAGTTATTCTCATTAGTTTCTTGGAGTACTCAAGAGACAGAAAACTCTAGCGAGTTCGCTGCAGGAATATTGAGTCTTTGCGGCGAGAGTAGCGGCAAGTCCTCAGAGTTCGGCACTGCCTTGAACATGGGCGCAGTTGACAGCGTGACGCGGCAGCCTACAATGGAGCCAGTAAATAGGGATTGGAGAGCGGAACGATGCCGGTTGTCTGCCTTGAGCAAGTTGAGCAATATCACCGGGACGGTTACTTCCTGCTGGAAGCGGTGATTCCCGATGACGTTCTGGAAGCGCTGCGCAGCGAATGCATGCGTTACGTCGACATTCATGAGAAAGAAATGGAAGCCAAGGGCCTGGCGACGCAGGGCATCAATCATTACAAGAAACGCTACTTCGTTTCCAATCGCAGCGCCGAGAGTCCTATCATGACCGAATTCCTCTTCAGCGAGTTGATGGCGGAGATCTGCCGCGCTACGCTGGGCGATACGGCTTACTTATTCCATGAACAATACGTGGTCAAAGCGGCGGATACCGATTCCAAATTCGCCTGGCATCAAGATTCGGGTTATGTGGGGCATTACCACCGGGCCTATCTCTCGTGCTGGTGCGCGCTGGACGACATGTCAATCGAAAACGGCACTGTCTTCATCCTGCCCTATTCCCGCGATGGACGCGGCAGCAGCGACGAGATCATTGATCATGAGGTCGAAGATCGGACCAATGACAAGGTCGGCTACAAGGGCGATGATCCCGGTGATCCGGCTATCGTGCCGGCCGGCAGCATCGTCGTCTTTAGCAGCCGCACTTTTCACCGCAGCGGTCCCAATATGACGGACAAGTACCGCCGCTGTTATCTAGCGCAGTATTCCGCCGAGCCAATCATGAATCGCGATGGCAGCGTGTTGTGGGGGCGGGCTGAACCCTTCCTGGAAAATGGCGTCCGTCTTGAGCCCGCGACCTGATCGCGCCGGGCTCATCCAAATAGCTCAAGCGTCCCGCGCATCTCCATCGGCAGGCTGAAGATCTGCCAGGCGGCCAGCATCATCAACAGGAATACCAGCGCCCAGGGCAACAAGCCCGGCAAGGCTCTGCGGCGGTAGAGGCGCAGCGACGTCTTCTGCGCCAGGCGCAGACTCCAAAGGAAACCGCCGATCAGCGCCAGGGACTGAACGATGCCGATAAGGGCAAGGTCCAGGCTGAAGCTCCAGCTTTGCCAATCGCCCACGGCGCCCAGGAATTCCTGAATGACGGGCACGATCAGACCCGGCCCTGTCAGCAGATGAAAACTGTAATGCGCGAACCAGATGCCGAATCCGATGGGCACAAAGGCGGGCGCAAAAGCCGCCACCGTGTCACGGAGGGAGTCCCTTTTCCCGGCGCCGGTCAGACGAATGCCGACGAGCGCCGCGCCCGACGCTACCGCCACCGGCAAGAGCAAGTTGCTCAAAGCAAAGATCAGCAGCAGCACCAAGAGTTCACTGGAGATGCCCAGATGCAGCGCCAGCCACTCCTGCAAGTCGTAATAAGGCGGGACCATGCCAAAAGCGTTGGAGATGCCCATGAAGGCCAGCGCGATCACGAGCAAGGACAGGTCCCAGCGCCGCGGCCAACTGTCGGCCCGGCTCAATTCCCGTCCCGGCGCGCGCGTGAACAGGCTGACATTGTCGTGGGGGCAGGCGCGCACGCAGTCGAGGCACATGGTGCAATCCATATTGCCGCGAATCTGGGGCGCGAAGAGCTCGGTGCCACAACCCAGCGTACCCCTCGGACCATGTTCAACTTCGATTTGGCGCGGGGTATCCGCGCCCGCGACAGCGATTTGATCCAGGCGAATCGTCGGCGCCGGCGCATAACTGCCGTTGACGCATTCTCTGCCGACGCATGCCGCGCAGACATCATGTGATTTCACGGCGATCTGAGTTGGCGACGCGGTCGAATAAACGAAATTAAAAGCGCCAAGCGGACAGACATATTTGCAAAATGCCGACTCGGTGAAGATCGCCTCCAAAACGAAGGATGCCAGGAAGTAGGCAACGATCACCCAGGCTGTCAGCCAGGGGCTGGACCAGAGGTTTAAGTATTCGTAGACGGAAAAGAGCAGAAACAAGCCGATAATCGCGATCCATTTGTTGCGCAGTCGCCCCGGAAAGCGCTGTCCGCGTAACGACAGCCGCTTCGCCAGCGTGCGAGGCAGCGTAAAGGGACAGCCCATGCAGAATAGATTGCCCGCCAGCAGAAGAATCAGCACGGCAATGCCGCGGAATTGTACCCAGGGTCCCACCGTGGCCAGGTTGCGGGCCGCGGTCTGCGGTCCGGTAAAGCCGTCAACAATTAGCGCAATCGCCATCAAACCAAGGACCGACTGCATAGCCAGCCGGCCATAGCGACCGCGCAGCAGCCGGCCGATGATTGGCGCTTGCAGCACATCAAAGCCTAAGGCGGGGCGATGATGAACCGCATTGTCGCGATCATTCATGATATGGCCTTAATCAACCTGCCGCGCCGGAAAGCAGCGTGTAGAGGACATAAACCAGGTAGAGCGCCAGCAAAGCGATCCCCTCGCGCCGACTGAGCATGCGCTGGCTCTGCAACAGTACGTACAAGACCACCGTCGTGGCGACGAGTATGCCGATCGACATCCACAAGCCATCTGCGCCAACATGAATCGACGCCATACTCCCCAAAAGGATTGCCAGGACCCAAGGAAAGCCCAAGCCGATGAAAATGTCGAAAATATTGGAACCGATGGCGTTGGCCACAGCCATGCCGCCGCGTCCATCGCGCGCGACATCAATTGAAGAGATTAGATCCGGCGCCGATGTGCCCGCCGCCAACAAAGTCAGCGCTACGATCACCGGCGGAATCCCGATGCCGGCCGCAAAGACGATGGTCGACTCGACCAGGATATAACTCAAGGCGATGATCAAGGCGATGGCCACTATAAATGTCCGGACGTAGTTCTTTTCCGGCGGGCCGGTGATCAAGCGAAGCAGCTTCCTTATAGCGGACTCGACTTGATGCATGGCGCTGTCATCGCTCGCGCCTTCTGGCTCGGCCGCGCTGTCGACACTGGGCGCCGGCATATCCATCCTGGACGGATCTTTGTAAAAGACCAGCAGCAGCACATAGGCGACATAGGCTGCCAAGCCCAAAATCGCTTCCCATAGCAGCACTTCGCCGTCAACAAAGATGAATGCCAGATAACCGATGGACAGCAGGTAATAGAGCGTGTCGCGCCGAACGGCAAAGGGATGAATGTGCAAGCCGCCCGCCACCACCGCGGATACGCCCGTGATCACCAGAATATTGAAGACAGCGGAGCCAACAATCGTACCGATGCCGACATCGCTATGGGCGCCGCCGCCGGTAAACAGCGCCATCAGCGCAATCGCCAGTTCCGGCGCCGATGAACCCATCGCCATTAAGGAGGCGCCCGCAACCTCGTCGGATAGCTTCAAGCGCCGCGAAATCTGATCCAGGCTAACGATGAAAAAACCTTCGGTTATCACCGACAGCGCGTAGACCGATACTAAGATTAATGCCAGACTCGCCAGTGTCTCAATCAAGTTCGTCCCCGATTCGCAGGTCAGTCAAATGCCCGAGCGAGGCGCGGCCCATTACCCCCAGCGAGCCACGATCGCCCGGAACACCATCGCTTGGGCATGCATCTCGTCGGGCTCGGCGCACTCCCTCTCCAGCCAGCGATTCAGTTGCTGAACCGCGCGCGCATGCAAGTCAGCCGGCAGATGCCAATCGCTGCTGAACATCTTTTGCCGGCGACGCTCGACCATCATGCGGGGGGAAACCGCTCTTTCCGTGTAGGGCAAGAGATCGACTAACTGGGCAGCAGCCCCTGTCGAATGCAGATGCTCCATCATCATCTCGTCCGTTCGGAATATCCCGTGACGGATGCCCTCCACCCCGACGCCCAGGTTTGCCAGGATCTCGTCCCATTTGCTGTGCACGACAGCCCACGGCGGCTGCGCCTCGTTATCTAACGGGGCATTCCGCACGATCAGCAGGTGTCCGCCCGATTTCAATACGCGCCGCACCTCCTGAATGCAGCGCTGCCAATCGTCCAGAAGGTGAAAAACGCGCACCGCATGCACGAGATCAAAACAGTCATCGGCGAAGGGCAGGCGCCGCGCGATATCGACCTGCGCCAAATCCGCCGCCTTGCCATTGTCCAGTTTGGGCGCGATCCGCCCCATCATCCCGCGTGAGATATCGACGCCGACATAGCTGTCGCCCGCCGCGAAGAAGGAGGCCCCGATCAAGCCGGTGCCAATTGCCAGTTCGAGGATGCGCGGACTATCCTGACCCGCGAGATAGTGCAGAACCGCTTGCCGATACCGCTCGGCGACGCCGGATCGAAAGGCGCGCGTCTCATCGTAATAAGTTACCGCCCGGTCATAATTCACGGTCGTCATGGCATGGAACCCTCGCTAAAATGGGTCTCGCGCGCAAGCAATAGGATTATAACACTGAAGCCCTCGCAATTGGACGCCGACACAGGCAGATGACAGCCGCTCGGCGCGCAACCGGCGAAAAGGCCACAGGAATGGCGCGCTCACGCAAAATAGTAAACCGTCTCGTCGCATGAGCGACGCGGTTTATGTAAACAGGAGCCAGCATGAAGACCGATGACATCAAATTGCTGTACCAATACAACGATTGGGCCAACAAGCGCATTCTCGCGGCGGCTGACAACTTGACAAAAGAACAATTGACAGCGGCAAATGAACTCGGCTGGGGCAGCTTGCGCGGCGCGCTGGTCCATGTCCTCGATGCAGAATTCGGCTGGCGCAAGTTCCTGAATGACGAAGAGGGTTCGCGCGACCTGCTAAACGATGAGGACTTCAGGGATATCGCCGCGCTGCGCCAACGCTGGGAGGCGGAAAACGAAGCGCTGTGGGCGTTTCTGGATGCGCTGAGCGATGATGACCTCTACGGACCGGTAGTCAGTCAGCGAGGTGACACCGAGTACCGCTGGGTCTTATGGCAATGTTTGGTTCATGTGGTCAACCACGGCACGCAGCACCGCGCCGAATGCGCCGCTTTGCTCACCGGTTTCGGGCATTCGCCGGGCGATGTCGATTTCACACTCTACCTCAGCAGCCGCGAATGAACATTAAAGGGGAAACTTGATGAATCGCGGGGAGATTGAGCTGCTCTTTCAATACAACGACTGGGCAAATCAGCGAATCCTGGACAGGGCGGAAAAAGTCTCGACTGAGCAGTTGACCGCGCGCAACGAATTCGGCTGGGGCAGCCTGCGCGGCGCGCTGGTGCACCTCATGGACGCAGAGTACGTTTGGCGAATCTTGCTCAATGGGGGCGTGTTTAGTGGCGAGTTGAAGCCGGAAGACTTCGCGGATGTTTCGGCAATTCGCGCGCGCTGGGCAGAAGAACGCGCCGCCTTCTGGGATTACCTGAACAGCCTGTCAGATGATGATCTGGCTGGCACCGTAAGTTATGAAGGAGACGGCATAATGCGCCATCGCGTACTCTGGCATTGCCTGGCGCATGTGGTCAATCACGGGACGCAGCATCGCAGCGAATGCGCGGCGCTGCTGACCGGCTTCGGTCACTCGCCCGGGAATCTCGATTTCACGGTGTTTTTGTCGGAGCGTTGATGACTCCGAAAGCCGGGCGACGCGCGCGCCGAGTTTCTTGCAGCGCGAGTTCAGCTGCGGTAAAGTAAATGTAGGTCCTTGGTCGACGCGATTCTGTCAACCATCGCTCAATTTGCTTGATGGGATCGCATATGTCGCCTCTGGATGATTGCACGATGGACGATAGTTATATGAAAGGAAACTAGTCATGTGCAGACTACTAATCTTAGGTACCCTGCTGCTTATCGTGATAGCGCTCGTTCCGGCGGCGCTACTCGCCCAGGATGCCCCCAAAGTCACCGTCGTAACCTGTTGGGGCGGGCCTGAGGGCGTTGGCTTCAACGCTACCAACGCTGTCTTTACCGAAGCAACCGGCATTGAGGTGGAGCATATTGATGACCGAGATTGCCACCTGCTGCCACAGATCATGGCCAGCGCCGGCAACCCGCCCGACATCTCCGGCATGCCGCGCCCCGGCGTGATGGCGGATATGGCGCGCGAAGGCTTGATCATACCCTTGACCAGCGGCGACGACCCGGTGCTGACGCCAGAGTTCGTCGCGGACAATTATGGCCAGTCGCTCATTGATCTCGGCAGCGTTGACGGTGAATTCTACGGCGTCATCAGCGCTGTCAGCTCCAAGAGCACCGCCTGGCGCCGCACCGATGTCTTCGAGGATATCGGCGAAGACGCGCCCACCACCTGGGACGAGTTCATCGAATATCTGGATATCCTGGCGGAAGAGGGCATACCATCCCTGTCCCTCGGCGCTCTCGATGGCTGGACGCTGACCGACTTTTTCGAGAATCTCTATCTCAATATCGCCGGTCCGGATATGTATCACAAACTCTTCGTGACGCACGAGGTCGAATGGACCGATCCCACTGTCATCAGCGCTCTTGAGCACTTCGCCGAAGCCGTATCCCCCACTGACACGCGCCTGGCAGGCGGCTCGGACGGCGCGTTGGCCACCGGTTTCATCGGCGCCATCGATAAGTTCATGGCCGGCGAAGGCGGAATATACCCCTTGGCGAGTTTCGTGCGCAGTTTCGCCGAGGCAAACTTCCCGGGTCAGACTTGTCCCGATGACTTTGGCTACTTCCAGTTCCCCACCATCAACGAAGAATTTGCCAACTCGGTTGTGTTGGGCGGCAACTTCTGGCTGATGTTCAACGACCGGCCCGAGGTGCGGGAGTGGATGCGCTGGATGGCCGGGGCCGAAGCCCAGGAACTGATGGCGACACAGGAAACGGGACCGCAGTTGTCGGCAAACTACAACGTTTCCGCCGATGTCTACGCCGAGCCCTGCGATGGCGCGGCCGCGGCCATGGTCGCCAATGCCAATCACGTGGCCTTTGACGGCTCGGACCTGGCGCCGGGCGCGATCGGCGGCGACGCCATGTTCACCGGCTTGCAGGACCTGGTGGCCAATCCCGACGCGGTGGCGGAGGTCGCGCAGTTCATCGAAGACGTGGCTGATACCGCTTACGGCGGATAGCCAAACAGCACAGTTCGCTATAAGGGCAGCCCGGTGTGGCTGCCCTTTTTTGACAATGCTGCTATCCGCGCATTAAGCCTGTCTGTCGCAATCGGACTGATAAGCAGAACATGCATACCAGCAGATTCAGCAAATTGATTCCTTGGCTCTTCGCCGGGCCGGCGCTGATCGCGATGGCGCTCTTTTACGTCTATCCGACGATCGTCACCGTCATACTGAGTTTCACCCGGGGTACGATCACAACACCGGCCAAAGAATTCGTCGCTTTTGACAACTATCGCATCCTGTTGACCGAAGATCGCTTTTTCTTGAGTTTCGAAGACGGGGCCTTCAGCGGGGCGCTGATCAACAGTTTTGCCTGGCTTATCATATTTCCGACAGCCGTCGTGCTCATTGGACTTTTGGTCGCTGTGCTATCCGACAAGGTCAAATACGAAGCGATAATCAAATCCATCGTATTCATGCCGATGGCCATCTCCGCCACCGCGGCAGCGGTCATCTTTCGCCTCCTTTATAACCAGAATCCCAATCTCGGCTCGCTCAACGCTTTTCTGGCCTCCATTTTCCCTGATTTCGAGCCAATCGCCTGGTTGGGAAGCGTAGAAGTCGCCAACCTGGCGGTGATTTTCGCCGGTGTCTGGATTTGGACCGGACTTTCCGTCGTGGTGCTTTCGGCGGCCTACAAAGCCATTCCCGACGAGATACACGAAGCCGGGAAGATCGACGGCGCCAATGCCTGGCAATTGTTCTGGCGCGTCTCCGCCCCTATGCTCAGCGGGCCGATGACCTTCGTCGCTGTCACCATGATCATCAACGCGCTGAAAATGATCGACCTGGTGCTGGTGATGACAAAGGGCGCGCCACGCGGCGCAACCCGCATCATCGGTTACACCGTATTTTGGGAAACCTTCAACAACAATCGAACCGGTTACGGCAGCGCAGTGGCGGTGATTCTCCTGCTGCTGGTCCTGCCCTTCATCATTTATCAGCTGCGGCAAGTTCGCCGCGAGATCTGAGGACGCTTTGGACGGGCAATCGGCAAGCTACAGCGGGCGACGCCCAGGGCTGACCGACGCGCTTATCGCCTTGACAAGGCGAGGACCGGTTCACGCGATATTGGTTATCATCGGCATCATTTGGCTGGTTCCGTCTGTGGGTTTGGCTGTCACTTCGTTCCGCACCCGCGGCGATATCTCGGCCTCGGGCTGGTGGACCATCGCCAGCGGCGCCCGCACAATTACGGATCAGCTTTGGGAGTTACAGGTAGTTGAGTCTGGCGAAAGCGGCGAAAACACCATCATCGCCGGCGATTCTTTAAGCGGCGAATTACTGAGTGGCGCGGTTGAGGGCCTGCCCGCCGCCATCATAGACCGTGTCCGCGTCCGGCAGATCATCGGCAGGCTCGCGGTTGCCGAATTCGACAAGCCCATCGCGCTTGATGGCGTGGGAACGGTCACTGTTCACGCGGATGGCTCCTACGATTTCGCCCCAGCGGCCGGCTACACCGGCGCTTTCGTGACCGACATCGAAAGCTCGGAAACGCCCTTTGCGGTCGAATTCCAGCTGAAAGGCTTCGAATTCATTGCAGGCGAACTGGTCATCGAGGAAATCGGCGAGGCGGAGCGCGTGCCGCGCGCCGGCAAAATCATCGTCAATGAAGACGGCATTTATGTTTTCGAGCCGCGGGCTAGTTTTGTCGGCAGTTTCGAGGCGATGATCGATCAGGGCGTCGTGTCGGACCCGCCTTTCACGATTAGTTACGCCATGCAACGCGCCGGTGGTCCGCTGCAAACCGCCGACGCCGGAGCGGCCATTCAATTGCCGCTGGCCGGGACGCTTCATGTTAGCGCCGACGGTCGCTTTGAATTCAAGGCCGCGGCGGACTTCGCCGGCTCAGTCGAGATGGAAATCGGCATCCAGAATCCGCTACTGACGCTGGAGAACTATGAGGAAGTATTCACTCGGGAGCAGTTGGCCGAGCCGGGATTCTTCAACTTCTTCAAAAACAGTTTCATCATCACGATTCCCAGCACGATCATACCGATCGCGATTGCCGCTATGGCGGCCTACGCCTTCGCCTGGCTGGACCTGCCCTATCGCAATATCTTCTATCTGCTGGCGATCGCCATGTTGATTGTCCCGCTGCAAACCACCTGGATCCCGGTGCTGCGCATGCTGAATGCGGCCAATCTGATCGGCACCTGGCCCGGCATCTGGATCGCGCATTCATCCTACGGGACGCCCTTCGCCATTTTTCTGCTTTACAACTTCTTCCGCGATCTCCCCGGTGAACTCTTTGAAGCCGCGCGCGTTGACGGCGCTTCAGAATTCGGCATGTTCTTCCGCATCGTTGTGCCGCTTTCACTGCCCGCGCTGGCGTCCCTGGCGATTTTTCAGTTTGTCTGGGTATGGAACGACCTGATGAACGCGCTGATCTTCCTGGTTGACCAACAGAAGTTTCCGCTAACGGTAGGCATTCGACAACTCGTCGGACAGTACGCCAACGAGTGGGATATCCTCGCTTCCGGCGCCTTTATTACCATGCTCGTACCCTTGCTCGTGTTCTTCAGTCTGCAACGCTATTTCGTTCGCGGCGTCACGGCCGGCGCCGTCAAGGGATAAACCAACCATGATTTGCGGGATTTTTGACGCGCTTGCAAGACCGAATAGGATCGCCTTCGCTTTCCCATTGTTCGCCTTAATCCTGTTGCTGGCGCAATTGCCAAGCACTTTGGCGATGGTCGTGACGCTGCGCGTGCCGGGAGATTACGACAGCATTGCCGCGGCAATTGCCGACGCTCCCGATCACGCTGTCATCGAAATCACCGCCGGCGCTTATCGCGAAGCTCTGGTCATCGGACGGCCGCTCACACTGCGAGCTGTAGAGCGCGCCCAAGTGACCCTGGTTGCCCCGAGTGATAATACGCCCGTGGTCGCCATTCGTGATACCGATTCCGTTTCTATCGAGGGGCTAACGATCGTTGGCGGCGAATATGGCATCTTCGTCACAAACAGCCAGGCCATCAAGATTGAAGACAACACGGTTCTGGACAGCCGCCTAGCGGGTATCAAAGTACGTCTCGGCGCGGCCGACATATTGAACAATTCGGTTATCAACGCCCAAGCGCCCTATGGATTCGGTATCCATGTCACGAACACCATGCAATGGCCGGAATCGCACGTCACTGGCAACATCGTCTTTGGCAACGCTCATGGCGGGATTTATACCAATATGACTTCTATGATTCACATTAATGACAACATCGTACGACAAAACGGAGAATATGGTATCGCTGTCACAGAAATGTCCCATGCTGATGTGCTGGGCAATACGGTCACGGGCACAACTGGTATCGGCATCAACGTCCTGGACATGTCCATAGCGCTGGTATGCGACAATGTCGTTATCGATACCTTGAGCGATATCGACTCGCAAAGTATCCGCAATGGAACCGGCATCACCGTCGACTATCACTCGGAAGCATTCCTGTCGGGCAATACAATCGCGGGCAGCGAGCTGAACGGCCTCAGCGTCTTATTCGGCTCATTCGCGTATCTGCACGAAAACCAGATTAGCGATAGCATGGATCAAGCTGTTTACGTGGACGCAAGTGTGGTTGAAGAGGGTACTGGCTGCGAGACCGATCATTGAGGCCGGCAGCCACTTAATCTTCCGCCTCGTCGCGGCGCATTCCGCGGCTGCGCAACAGCCTGGCGCCAAGATTGTCTCCCGGGCCTGGCTCGGGGGGATCGCCCGCCGATCGCGCCGGCGCGGGAGGTCCGGATGCCGGAGGACCCGCCCCGCTCGGCGCGGGATCAATCCGCGGCGCTTCACCGTACCCAGTTGCGTCTCGGCTGCGGCTGCGCACGTTGAGCAGCGCCTGTAAGCGTTGCGTTCGCTGCTGATCCTCGCTTTGGCGACCGGTCAAGGTAGCGCGCAGGCGCGCCAAATCGCCCCGCGTAATGATCAAGCGCCGGACTGCGATATCCAATGGCAACAAGATCAGCGCCAGCAAAACCAAGTTCTGCCAAATAGCAACCGCTGCTTGCCGCTCTCCCAAATTGTGGGCGAAGACATCCGCTGGATCCTGCGCCAGATTGGCGCCGCCAGTCAACTCAGCGATTGCAGCCAAGTGCCGGTCATCCGCTTCCCGAGGAATATACTCGGGAGAATAGGACAAGACCCATCCATTGAGATCGCTCAGCGCTGTATCGCCATCATCAAGCTGCGCTCCGCCATTTATCGTCAAGAAATACGCGCCCTCGTTTTGCGGTTTGAAGGTGGCCTCGTAGCGGCCCGGCGCCGTCTGTAGCAAGGGGATGCGACGGCTGTCGCCGGCGGGATTCAATACAGCGCCGCTCAACAACAAGCCGTCCAGGAACTGCCCCGCATTGTCACGCGCGTCGACCACAATTCGCGCATTTTCATCTTCCAAGGTGATGCGCGTCTCCAGGTTGTTATTTGCTCCTGCGTTGATGCTCCAGTTAACCGCCTGCCCCCAAAAGCGCGAGAAGTCATCCCATGCCACCCATTCGTTTGCCCAGCGCGCGCTCGCGTCCGAGGTCCAGGCCACGGCGCGTCCCAAGCCATATTGCCATGAAGCCAAAAGCGGATCGGAATAGGGTTCGGGTCCGCTGAGGATGCGCTGGGCGGCAGTCTTCGGCGTGGTCGCCACATAACCGCGCAAGGGCGGGAAGCTGCTGATGCCCTCAATGATCGCGTTGCTGCCTGTCACACGCGCGTTGAAATCTTCTTCGACGATATAAGAGCGCGATGCCAAGACTGTCTCTTGCGCGAAGATCAAGGGAATCTGCACTACGTCCGCCACTTCATAGTAATTGCCCCCACCCGCTTCCGCCATTCGCTCGAGGAATTCCGCCGGATTGCGACCGATAGCAATAGACGATAAACTGACGCCAAACTGCTCGTGCAGCAACCCGGTCAATTCCACCAGTCCGGTTGGGTTTGCGCCGCCATCGGTCAGCAGGATTAGGTGCTTCAATTGCGATGGCTCGTTGATGATGTCTCGCTCCACCAAGCGCAACCCCGCCAAAATATCAGTGCCGCCGCCCGATCGAATGGTATTGGTCATGGCGATCAGCGCCTGCGCGTCGTTGACTTGTTGAAACGGTACCACCCAGGCGCCGCCGGTATCAAAAGTGCCGATGGCAACCCGGTCGCTCGGTTGCAGCAAACCCAGCGAAAGCACGATTGCCCGCTTCGCCAATTCCAGGTTGGGCACACCGCTGCGACCGATCTGCCCCATACTGCCGGAGCGATCAATCAAATAGGCAATCGTCAATTTGGGCAAACGCTGCTGGTCTTTGATCTGCATCTCCACAGGCAGAGTACGCTCCAGGGGCGTCTGATAGTATCCTCCGGGCGCGTAACTTTCTGGCCCGCCAATCATCACCAGGCCGCCGCCAATGTCGCTGACGTACTGATCCAGCAGATTCATCTGCGCATTGCTCAATTCGGTAGCCGGAACATTGACCAAAATGACACTCTTGTAATTGGCCAGTTGAGCCATGTTTACCGGCAGGGCTTCTGGCGACACCGCCTCTATCAGCAGGCCGGCTTGCTGCAACGCCGGCATCAGATTCTGCGCTTCCGCCTCGCTCACACGAACTAGCAAGGCGCGCGCCGGGCCAATCACTTGGCTGAAAGCCGCCAATTGATTATTCTGATTGTAGTTGTCGCTCTCGCCCGGTACGACCAACTGCGCGGTGAAATCAAGAAAACCGCTCTTCTCGCTGGTTTGAGTAAGGGCAAAGCGCGTGTCGCCCCGCTGTAAGTTCAGCGCCTCTTCGTGGATCAGGCTTCCTCCCGAGAAGATCAACAGCGTCGCCGATGTCGCTTCTTCTGCATGGATGCCGACAGCGATATCGAAGCTCTGGTTTTCACCGACGCGGCTTGGGGCGTCCAATTCTGTAATTCTTACGTCGGGCTGCGCCTCCCGGAAAAACGGCACATAGCTGATCTCGACGCCCGAAGCCGCAGCGCGTTGCGCGCGCGCGAGGGCGTCGCCCTGTGTCGGCTGCCCGTCACTAAGAACAACGATGCGGGGCGAAGCATCCGCCGGGAACATTGATAACGCTGTCTGAATGGCATTAGCGATATCGGTATGCGTCGCGACCGGCACCGACGAAAACCCAGCAATTTCTTGTACGCGGCTGAAATCGCTCTCCGGCACCGCATTGTCGCCAAACAAGACGACCGCCCATTCGTCGTCGGGCTGTTTGTCGGCGATCGCCCCGCGAATGTACTGCAATTGCGCGTCTTCGGCCGCAGTGCCCATACTATCGGAAGCGTCAACCAGGAAGACCACCGCGAGCCGATCAACCGCCTGCACACTCTGCAATCCCGCGAGGGCCAGGACAAGCAGCACAACAATCGCCGTTCGCAGCACCAAGCTGGTGATATCGCGGCGGCGGCGGAAGGCGTGACGTGGAAAACCCACATACCAGACTATTGGCAAAGCGATCAGCAGTATCAGTCCAGCAGTTGGTGTTGTGAATTGCATGGCGGTTCCAATTCCGCTTGATGACGCGCCGGCGAGCTCCGGCGCCTACGCCGATTGTAACGACTAGCGCAGCGGCTTTACAGGGTGACCGCGACAGCGAAGTCCTTTGCGCCTCCAGTGAGCCAGTTTTTCTGATCGTACGAATCTATACAAACCAGAGCGCTGGGTTATCTCTTGCCCCGCCACCGGGCGCCTTGGGGACAGGGAAATCCTTGAGGTTGCCTGCCATCCCCGATATGTTCCCATCTGACGATAATATGGCGCGCTGACTTCCGCTGATAAGTCGGCTAAATCGATTTCGCCTTTCTTATAGTTTCGTTTGCTGCGAATAAGATGTCTTTTTGATTGCTATAGGTTAAAGTATCGTATGTGATATAGATTTCTGCATAATTTATCATATTTGGTGGACTTACGGCAGGAAAAGTTGTAAAATTGCGTTAACGCTATTCTATGTATTGCGAAGGTTGTTCCCGACAAGAGGGGGATGAATGTCCGAATACGAAAGCCACGTACCCCTGACCGATTCTTACCTAGAAGACGTTGGACCATACTCGGAAGACAAACCGGATATAATCAAGGTCTCGGCTCGTTCGCGTTCGACCGCGGTGGCAGGCGCCATTGCCGGCGTAATGCGACAGCATCAACTTGCCGAAGTTCAAGCCATTGGCGCGGGCGCGGTTAATCAAGCCGTGAAAGCGTTGGCGATCGCCAGGGGATACCTGGAACGGGACGAAATCGACATCGTCAGTACGCCCTACTTCACAGAGGTCGACATCGACGGTCAAGAGCGCACGGCGGTTCGCTTCCGGGTTGAACCGCGTCCCTAATTGAGCAGTTGATTATATTGGTTGGCGATCGTCAACCAAAAAGCAAATATCGACAAGAAGGTGAATACCCGTATTCACCTTTTTCGTTTTCGGCGACACCTGAACGAATCTCCTTGACCAGCCGCGCTCTTGCAATACTGATCGAACCGCAGTGACCCGCCTTCACTCTTGTGACATCCCGACAAAGTAAACTTGGCGCTTGATGCTACTTCTGGTTCAAGCAGCCCGCTGGCGTTTCAGCAAAACCTGCTCAACCATCATCCATTAACCGGTGTTATAATGCTCACGGCAACGCGAGTGAACACAAGATTGGAGTGATGCGGTGGCAGAATTAGCGACTTTGGCGATCAATACGATTCGGACCCTGTCAATGGATGCGGTGCAAAAGGCAAACAGCGGCCATCCGGGCTTGCCGATGGGCGCGGCGCCACTGGCGTACGCGCTGTGGACGAAGCATCTCCGCCATAACCCAAAAAACCCGAGCTGGGCAAATCGCGATCGCTTCGTATTGAGCGCCGGGCACGGTTCGATGCTGCTTTATTCGCTTTTGCATCTTACTGGTTATGACTTGTCACTTGACGAAATAAAGAATTTCCGGCAATTCGGCAGCAGCACGCCGGGCCATCCGGAATACGGCGATACGCCTGGCGTAGAGACTACAACGGGCCCGCTGGGGCAAGGCGCGGCCACGGCCGTAGGCTTGGCGCTAGCGGAAGCGTTTCTCGCCAAGCACTTCAACCGGGACGGCCGTACGATTGTTGATCACTACACCTATGTCCTGGTCAGCGACGGCGACCTAATGGAAGGGGTCTGTATAGAAGCATCGGCCTTGGCCGGTCATTGGGGCTTAGGCAAGCTGATATTCCTGTACGACGACAATCAGATCACATTGGACGGTGATGCCGATATGACTCTCACCGAAGATATCGCCATGCGCTTCCGGGCGATGGGATGGCATTACAGCTGGTTACCTGACGGTACGGACGTCGCAGCAATTGACCAAGCAATAACAGCGGCAAAATCCGTCACGGACAAACCGAGCCTGATCGCGGTACGTACCATCATCGGTCACGGCAGCCCCAACAAGCAAGGAACCAGTGATGCGCATGGCAGTCCGCTCGGCGGGGACGAAGTAAGGCTGGCGAAAGAAGCTCTCGGCTGGGATCCGGAGGCCAAATTCTTCATTCCGGCAGAGGCTTTGCGGCACTTCCGCAGCGCCCTTGATGCGGGCGCGGCTGCCGAAGCGGAATGGAATCGCGACTTTGATGCTTGGCGCGGCGCATATCCCGATTTGGCAAGCGAATGGGATCGCGCCCAGGCCGGGCAATTCAACGAAGGTTGGCGCGACGAATTGCCCAGTTGGCAGGCCGGTCAACAGGTCGCCACGCGCAACGCCGGCGGTGACACGCTGAATGCGCTAGCCCGCCATGCGCCGACCATGATCGGCGGCGATGCCGACCTGGCCGGCAGTACCAAAACCTTGATCAAAAACGCCAATGATACGGGTCCCGGACGGGCGGCCGAACGAAACTTGCGCTTCGGCGTTCGGGAACACGGGATGGGAGCTATCGTCAACGGTCTGGCTCTGCACGGGGGAATCGTCAAGCCATATAGCGCCACATTCTTCACCTTCAGCGATTACATGCGTCCGGCGCTGCGCCTCGGCGCGCTGATGGACATCCCAACCGTCTACGTCTTCACGCACGACAGTATCGGCCTTGGCGAAGACGGACCGACCCATCAACCCATTGAACATTTGATGGCGCTGCGCGCCATGCCCAATCTTTATGTATTCCGGCCGGCAGACGCTACGGAGACCGTCGGCGCCTGGGCGACTATCGCCGAGCTTGATCATCCGGCTGCTATCGTGCTCAGTCGGCAGGATCTACCGGTGCTCGCCGGCAACGACCAAGGCATACACGAAGGCGTTTCCCGAGGCGCATACGTCCTTTCCGAACATCAGTCAGGCGATATTGACGCGATCATCATGGCGAGCGGCAGCGAAGTAAGCATCGCGCTGGCAGCCGCGGAACTGCTCGAAGAGTCGGATATCCGTGTGCGAGTAGTTTCGATGCCCTGTTGGAAGCGTTTTGAAGAGCAGGGCGACGACTATCGCGAGAGTGTCTTGCCCGACGACATAAGCCGCCGCGTCAGCATTGAAGCAGGGGCCACGCTCGGCTGGGAGCGCTACATCGGCGCCGAAGGGATCGCGCTGGGAATCGACCGCTTCGGAGCCAGTTCGCCCTACGCGAGAATCTACGAAGAACTCGGTCTTACGCCGGGGCATGTTGCCGAAGCCGTCAATTCGCTTCTCGACGACTAGAAAGCCTCCTGATTTCCATCCAGATCTAACTGAGACAAATATACAATGGATATTCACGGCGGGGTGCTTGGTTTCTCGGCATGGACAGTGACGGATGATTTTGGAAGAGACCACTTCACCTGGCGAGACGCTTGAGCGAACCCAGGGCGAGAACGATATGTCTGCCGAGTTCCCTAAAGTGATGGTCATCCTGCCGACCTACAATGAGCGGGAAAACATACGTGAACTTGTCGACGCTCTTTTCAGGCTAGATATTACGAACTTCCATCTGCTGATCGTCGACGACAATTCCCCGGACGGCACGGGCAAAATCGCCGATCAAATCGCCCAAAGCCAAGCATACCGGGGCAAGGTCAACGTCCTGCATCGGCCGCAAAAGCAGGGCTTGGGACCAGCGTACCTAGCGGGCTACAAACGCGCCTTGGCCTACGACGCCCAACTGATCATTCAGATGGATGCCGATTTCTCACATCAGCCCAAATACATCCCGCAATTGCTGCAACAAGCGCGAACACACGATGTCGTACTCGGGTCGCGTTATGTCGCCGGCGGCAGCGTAGACGAGCGCTGGGGTCCCATTCGCAGGCTGCTCAGTTGGTGGGCGAATCGGCTATATACACCGAGCATCCTGGGTATCCCGGTCCGTGATACCACGGGCGGGTTCCGGCTGTTCCATCGCAATTGCCTCATCGGCCTGGACCTGGACCGGATCAAGGCAAACGGGTACGTGTTTCAAGTAGAAGTCATCTATGTGATGTACAAACTCGGCTACAGGATCAAGGAGATCCCGATACATTTTCCGGATCGCGAGCGCGGCGTATCCAAGATGTCGCCGTCTATCGCGGCGGAAGCGGCGCTGCGCGTCCTGCAGATCATGTTCCGCCACCGCGATCTGTCCCCAATTCGGTACCGCATGACACCCTGCGACACAGAATAAAGCAAGCCCCGCTTCTACAGGCAATCAATCGTCCACAGTAAACCGCGGCGCACAATTTCGCGGGCTTCCGGCACATCGAAATCGCCAATGACATGCCCCAGTGAGCAATAGAATACCTTGCCCTTTCCATATCGTCGCGTCCAGACCACAGGCATCACCGTGCCATCGACCCAGTCAGCGTGATCACCGCTGAAGGTCGTTGTCGCCAGGACCTGGTTCGATGGGTCGGTATGCATGTAGTACTGCTCCGAATGCATAGCAAAATCGGCGATACCCGCCGTGATCGGATGCGCCTGATCCCGAATGTTGACGCGGTAATCTATGATATTGCCCGGATGCGCCACCCACTGCCCGCCAACCATGAATTGATACTCGGTATTCTGGCGGAAGGCATCCGCCATGCCGCCATGCCATCCCGCAACATGAACGCCGCCTTCGCGGACCGCATTCAGCAAACTCGCTTCTTGCTCACGCGTAATGGTGCTCATGGTGTATACCGGCACGACCATATCGACAGATCCCATCAGATCGGCGTCAAGGAAGCTATCCAATGACTCCGAGAGCGTCACGTCCACCCCCGCGTCTCCCATCAGTCCCGCGAATAAATGCGAGGTTTCTTTGGGATCGTGGCCGTCCCAGCCACCATAAACGATCAGTACTCTCTTGCTCATGTTCTCTCCACCTTCAATCGGTAGCTAACTTGCCACAAGTATAAACGCCTGTGGCTGGATTTTACATGTTTTCGCGGGATCCGCCGCCGGATCGGGAACCTGGGTCACGCCTGACAAGCGTCGCTAGGTATTGGGACTCTTGTGCAAACGGAATATGCTGTTTCCAGAAGCCACATAAATGATATCGTGGATCGGATAAGCTACTATGGCAGAGAGCAATTCAAATTTGTCTTGCTCCACCGCTTGATAGCTGTCCATAAAGGTACCCGCAAGCGTTGTCTCGTATACCGCGCGTGCGCCGCGACTAATCACAAAAAATGCTGGCGCAAAGGGACTGTCATTGAGATAAAAGCCCTCGGTCATGGTCGTGTAAAGTTCGCTGCCCTCGTTGAATCCGCTAAAAGCGAAGGCCCTCTCTTCACCGGCATTGTATTTTTTCATGACCCCGTCATCGTATAATACGTAAACATCGCCAGCCTGGCTGATGGTGAAATCGACGACGTTGCGCAGATTTGGACGCGCGTCCTTGGTGAAATACTCCCGAGGCGCGCTGGGATAACTGGCGCCGGAGGGATCGTACTTCCAGATTTGTCCCCCTTCGCTATCCAATATGTACAGGCGGCGTCCCCAAACCGTCAGCGCCGACGGATTTTCCCACTGCTCGACGCCCAGAATGCGCTGCGCGTTGCAGATCATGATAAACTGTGGCCGGCAACGAACCAGCGTACCGTTTTCGTCGATCATCGCCAGTTCGTTGGAAACATCGTCAAAGGCGATATCGACGATTTGTCCGATGCTGAACCCGTCTACCGTGGCCCCGCGCCGCATGTTGGGCACCGGTTCCTGTCGCTCCGCCTCCGTGCCATCGTCCGAGATCTTGATACGATATACCAGGTGATTCTTGGTATCCAGCGCATACATGTCGGTGCCCTTGAGCCTGAGACGCGCGATGCTGGCATTCTGGAAATTTGTCAGCGGACTAGCGACGCGACGCTGCACATTGTTGAGTGTATCAACAACATCCTGCGCTTCTTGACGCATCGCTTCGATCACGGGATCGCCAGGTCGCATATTCTCGCAAACATCGACGACTTGCAGCGCTGCATTCCAAGCAGAGGTGATACTCCTGCGATTACTGTTGTCCATAGAGCGCGCCAGGCTCGCTGTCTCCTGCAATCGCTGCAGGCACTGCTCAAATTCGGACTCCCCGGTATTGGACACCCAGGAGAATACGACAACAGCAACAATAAACAAGGGTATGAGAAGGACAGCCAAAGCCATCGAACCCGCAGCGGGATTGCGGTCACTGCCAGGTTCCGGCAAAGGTAGAAATCGCTGAAACAAGCGGCTCAGGCCACCAACGACGGCTGCCGCGCGCCGTGCCAACCGCAGCAATCCCCAGCGCAAAACGGCACTCAATCCGCGCTTGCGCTGAACCGGTCCGCTTGAGCCGTCGCTTTCCAATTGCAGCCTAGCTTCGTTCAACTTCGCGCTTACCTCGAGCGAAGATTCGCCCGGCGCGGCCGGTACCGGGCTCTCGATGTTCGGCGGAACCAATTCCACCAGCATCAATTGCCCCTGTACCTTGATCGCATTGCGGAGACTGTCCAAGACCTGTTTAATGTCGTTTTCCAACAATGTGCTGGTTAGTTGATCGACAGGGATCTCACACAGGTTGGCATCAGCCAGCACCAGACGGCTGCCCGCATCGACGCCGTAACGCACCATTGCAACTTCCGGTTCCTGTGCGATACCCAAAGGCGCGCTGTAGAGCGGTTCTTCCTGGCTAAAATCATCGGGAAAAGTCAGGGTCAAGCCAACCGTCTGCAATACCGAGACGACCGGACCAACGCGCGCGACGTACATATCGTCTCCATGCAAGACGGCAACGATGGCGCTGGCCTCAAATTGCTGCTGCTCATACTCGCTATGCGCTTGATTGTGTTCGTAAAGGTTGCGGTTGAGCACTTGAAACATCGTTCGCATGGCAATCGTGACGCTGCCACCGGTATTGAAATAGCGTTCCGCCGCCAATACCGCCAATTGCTCATAAAACGTGGTTGGCGCAATCGTTCCCGAGGGGACAATCAACGTGAAAAAAGTGTCGCCCTCACGGCCTCGGGCGGCATCCTGCGGCGCTACCACGACCAGCGCGCCGGGCGGATTCACATTAATCGGTCGGCCCCCGATAATATAAAGGTGGCCGACCAAAGCTTCCAATTCAAATGCCATACGAGAATCATCGCGCGAGCGAACAACTAAACTGATTTTACATCAAGATGTGAATCGCGCTACGCGACTGCCGTTGGACTGACAAACTGTGGTTTCCAGTGCTATAATAGCGCGTACAGTTCCGCATAGAGACCTCATCGTGCTGTTCTTCGCTTAGGATTGTGAAGGGATCGAGAGCCATGTCATCAATCCCGGCAGTTAAGACGCGCGCAATGGAAAGCGGATTGCCGACCGCGCGAAGTGGACAGCCCGCGGATAACCCGAGGCTGGACTGGTGGATGGCAATTGTAGCCTGTGTCATGATCTTCGGCCTCTTCATCGATGGCTGGGCGCACAATCATGATCGCGTCGATGACAGCTTTTTCACGCCCTGGCACGCGATCTTGTATAGCGCTTACGGCGTTTCCGCGATCACCTTGATCGTTTTTCACTTCCGCAACGTCGGCAAGGGCTTTCACTGGAGGCGCGCCTTGCCCGCCGGCTATATGCCCGCGCTAGGGGGCGCCCTGCTTTTCGCCATGGGCGGCCTGGGCGATATGGTCTGGCACGGGCTATTCGGCATTGAAGAGAACATCGAGGCGCTGCTGAGCCCGACGCATCTCCTGCTGGCTGCATCCGGTCTGCTGATTATCACGGGACCCATCCGCGCGATGTGGCAGCGCCAAAGCGAGGACAATTGGCGCAGCCTGCTGCCGGCCATCCTCACACTGACCATGACCGCCTCGGTCTTCACCTTCTTCATGGCCTTCGCCGCCGTCACCCCCAGGATGCACATATTGGCCGGTCCCAGACCGGAGGTCCATAGCTTGTATGACGCTTATGGCGTGCTGGCGCTCGTGGTGCACAGCAATATCTTGCTCGGCGTCGTTCTTTTCAGCATCCGGCGCTGGCGCCTGCCATTTGGCGTGTTCACGCTGATCTATACGGTCAATGCCTTGATGATGACCTGGATGCACTGGCGCGCTAACGCCGATTTCCTGCTGGTCATCAACGCCGCTGTCACCGGCTTGCTTTGCGATTGGCTGCTCAGCCGCAAGATCATCGAATCGACGAAGGGCTTGCGCCTGATTTCTTGTCTGCTCCCCCTCGTTTACAGTGCGGGCGCGCTGCTTGTGATCCAAATCCTGGGCACCGGCGCCTGGGGAAAAGGCGGCCTCTGGTGGGAAGTACACATGTGGCTGGGCGCGCCGGTGCTAGCTGGCGCATTTGGCTACGGACTGAGTTTGCTCGTCCATCCACCCGCTTCGCCAGTTGAAATTCCAGCGTAGGTCGTCGCGTTGATTACAACCCTGCGACAGATTGGCTACGTCCTCAGCTTCGTTTTGCTCTTGACAGCCTGCCGACAGCAACACTTATCTTCCAGCGACATCAGTCTCGATATCTCCGTCACTGGACTGCTGGTGGGCCAATCACAAATCAGCGTCAGTGTTCGCGACAAAAACGGCAATTCGATTGAAAACCCGGGCGCAATTGCCCTGCGTGGCGATATGGATCACGCCGGCATGGCGCCGGTCTTCGCCGAATCGAGTGAAGCGATCAACGGCGTTTTCACCTTGCCATTTGAATGGACGATGGCCGGCACCTGGATCCTGGAAGCCAATCTGACCATGGATTCGGGTGAACGGGTTACAGAAAGTTTCCGCTACGAGGTCCTTTCGCAAACCGGGGATCACGAGATCTCGAACATAGATCACAGTGGAGGGGACCACCGTGCAATGGAAGGGACCGGTCATAATAACGCGCACGGCGAATCCAGCGCTGTCTACATGCAAATCGAAAACAGCGGCGCGTCGGCCGTCGCCCTTGTCGCAGCCAACAGCACCGCAGCCCATCAGGTCGAGTTTCACCGCAGTATCATCGACGACGACATTGCGCGCATGGAAGCTGTCGAGACCCTGGTCATAGCCGCTGGGGAGCGGGTTGAGCTCCGCCCGGGGGGCTTGCACATCATGTTGCGGCAACTGAAGACCGACTTGAAACCCGGCTCCAGCATAGATCTGCGCCTGGAGTTGGCATCAGGCGAGATGATCCAACTGTCTATTCCAATCTTGAACATGCCCATGAATGAAGACCAGGCGCCAACTGCGGTTGGCGACCTGGTCTTTAGCACGCTCTGGGCGCGCCCCGCGAGCGCAGGCGTCGCGGGTCACAATGATAGCGGTTCTGACGAATCCGCCAGTTCAAAATGAGGCGCCATCAGCAAATGAATAGCGATAGCCCGAGCCTTCTGACTGGGCTTATGAACCGCCAAGCCAGCGCGCCAACCGGAACCCGCGCATGCCCTCGGGCATCAGCGCAAGCAGCGCCGCGCCTTCTGCGGCATCCAAAGGGCGCAAGATGATGAGTATCAACACGTACACAAGCGTTGCAATCGCCAGGACGAATACGCCTCCACCGAATACCATCATCACCAAGCACATGACCGCGAACGCGACCAAGGGACGCCACAGCAAGCTGACCACCCTCACCCCTCGCAGCGATCCACGCACCAGATAAATGAATGGCAGGAACAGAACCACTTCGGAAGCGATGGTAGCGATGGCTGCTGCCTGAAAGCCGTATTGCGGGATGAAAATCATATTGGCGGCGATGTTAAATGTGACCGCGACCCCAAAGGCGCGGGTGATCAGCCGCTGCCGCCCCAGCGCGACCAGCACGTACTGCATCAAACTGTTCATCCAGCCGAAAGGAATGCTCCAGATCATCAATTGCAATGCGATCGCGCCGTCCGGCACATACCTGGCGCCGCCCAAGATCAGCGTCAATGGTTCAGCCAATGCAGTGAATATCATGGCCAGGGGCAAGGTAATGGCGAATAGCAATTTGATGCCGAAGGTGCAACTGCGCGTTAATGCCGAGAGGTTTTCTTTTGCCTGACGCGACATCACCGGGAAGAGCGCCTGTGTGAAAAAAGCCGGCACGATGTTGATAGCCAAGAGCCACTTATAGGCTGTGCTGTATTGGGCGACGGTTTCCGCGCCTTTGATCGCTTGCAAAATGACGATATCGATCTGGAAAAAGATCGTGGCCAGGAAGTGGTTGAGCATCAAGGGGAAGCTTTCGCCCACCATTTCGCCGATCAATTTGCGATCGGGCAACCGCTGGGCGATTTTGCCGATCAAGCGCCGTCCCGCCCATACAAGAACCAGTAGCGTCAAGATATTGTTGAAGATGCTGACTGTCGCCAAGCCAACGATGCCATGCCCCAGCAAGAGCGCGATAACCCCAAAGATCGCCTTGTTGACGGTTGTAATGGTGGCGATGGCCGCCGGTTTTTCCGCCTGTTCATTAGCATAGAAGAGCGATGTCATGCCCTTGGACAAGCTGGCAGGGAACAAGCCCAGGTAGAGCAAGCCGATCGCGGTCAGACCCTCCGCGCTAATGGCCTCCACTCCCGAGCTTTGCCACAGCAGCAATGCGCCAGCCAACATCGGCACGCCGGCAAGACTCAAAAACAGACGAAAGAATGAAGTATTGTAGAAATAATGTCCGGCGCGGCTCTTGCGCTGAGAGGCTTCGCGGATCAGAAACAGATCCAGGCCAAAATTGGTAAAAATGTCGAACCAGACGAACAAGACGACCGCAAAACTGTAGATGCCTATTTCAAACGGTTGCAGCAGCCTGTACATCACTATGGCAAAAGCCATATCGATACCGCGATTGAACAAGTTGAGAATGATTGGCGCCAGGCTGTTCCGCGCGACTTTGGCCACGCTCGACGAACCCTCGGTATTCATGCCAATATAAGCTCGCCAAAACCAGGCGCCGAATAATAGCACGGTCAAAACGACGCAGATCGTCGAGGCAAACATGCCCAGATGCACGCTTGCCGGGCTGTATACCAGCCTCACCGTCCAATGCCCCGGCGACAATTCCACTCCCTGGAAGTTCGCCAGCACCAGACGCACCGCCAATCCATACTCCGCCGATTCCGCGCTTCCCCAGGGGCGGGCGAAGGCGCGCCAGCCTGGGGCATAACTCTCGCTGATCACCAGCCAGCTCGCTTCATCCAGGCTTACGTCAACGAATTTTTCGCGCGCGGTATCGCGGGAGATTGATGCCGGCTGATATTTGGGGATATGCAAGGTAGAACTGGTATTGGTGAATTCGCCAAATCTGAAGCCCCCACCCGGTTCGGCAAGCCAGCGCGGATCCCAATCGTCTTTGGCAACCGCGAAGGCCCGCGGCATAAAAGACTCGTTCTCCCAAATGGTTACCGCTTCGTCGGCGTAAACGGTCTTCCAACCAGTCGGGGGGCTTTGCCAGTCGCGCGGGGTCAAAACATAGCGGATATTAAGCAAATTGAAGAGATCGGCAGCGAGCACAGCTTCATATCCACCGGCATGGTTCCAGTCCGGCAAGGTATAGACCGGCGATATCCGATTGTGATCCATAAAAAGTTGCGGTTGTAAGGCACGCATGGTCGCCACATACCTGGCGGGTATGATGCTGTCATAGCCGCGCACATCATCCAGTCCATAGCTCATGCTCAAATTGGGACTAAGAATGGGCCGCTGCTCCGGATCGGCTTCCAGGCTCGTTATTCGAAAGTGCCCATCTTGGCCCTGCAAGTACGCTATCGCCGGCGGTGTGAACTCCAGGAGCAGCGGATCGCTCGCAGGATTGAAACCGTAACTCGCGATGAACAAATCGATGGCGGATATCACCAACGCGAGAGCCATCCAGACGCGTGATCGCCAACGCGCAGCCCAGAGAAATATCACGCCGCTGGAAAGCAAGATTACCGCCAGCACGACGAACTGTGGAAGCTGATAGCTGTAAAACATGCGACCGTCAGCAAATGACTTATCTGCTCTTGCCAAACCTGCGACGGTCTTGTCAAAGAGCGGCTGCAATTGTTCGAAGCTGTTGTAACTGTAGATCGCGCCAAGCAAAAGACCGCCGCCAAGCGTCAAAATCAGCAGCGCCGGGATGCCTATCGGGAACAGGGAACGGCGTCGCTCCGCCAACAGATGAAGCCCTAGTCCCGACATGGCCGCAACCGTAATCGTAAGCACATACACCCAGCGAAATGGTGAATTTAACTGATTCATGCCTGGCAGGTTAAACACAAAGGCATAAGTCGGCGCGCCGAACATGAAGGACAGCGCCAACAGCGCGATCAATGCCAAAGCGACAACGATGCCTGCATAGTGCCTGCGTCTTATGCCCGCAAAAAACGCGTAAGCCGCGAGGATCAAGGGCAACACACCCAGGTAAAGCGCGCTTTCCACATAGTTCTTGATGCTCCAATTGATGTAATCGATGGGTTGCCCGGCGGCGTTACTTAAGTCGGTGACGCGCTCCATCGTGAATACGTCAACATAACTGTGGTGGGTGGGGTTGCCATAAAAGTTCGGAAGCAGAAACTGCAATATGTCGCGCGGCTTAAGCGCAAAAGCCAGCACCGCCTCGATGCTATCGCGCTCGGCGCGCCAATTGCTGCCCGCGAATTCGACTAAGGGCGCCAGTTGCACCCCGGCCAATCCCGTCCCCAGCAACACGATCAATAGCAACCAAATCGCATTCTTCAGGGCCCAACCCAATGGAACGGCACGATCGGTTCTCCAACACCGGCCAAGCTCATAGAGTAGGCGCAAGCCCGCATAGACAACCGTGGTCATCATCGTATAAATGGATACTTCGATGTGCCCGGCGAGGATGTTACAGGCAATCGCAGCCGCCCCAATCACAACCCAGGGAATGGCAGTGCCGCGGAAGATCCACAAAGTGCGGCCATGCAGGATGTTCTCGACCATCCAAAGAGCCAATGGCAACCAGACGGCGGCGGCCACCACCATGGGGAAGAGCGCGCTCGCAATCAGGAATCCTGACAACTGATAGACCAGGCCCGCCAGCGCCGCGCCGAAGCGATTGCTGCCCAAACTCCGCAGGTAACCGGCCATGAACAGCCCAGCCATCCAGAGGCTAAGCACGATGAACCAGCCGTAAGCGCTGCTCAAGGGCAGCACATAATAAATAATGCTGAGTGGATACAATGCGGAATGCTGCCCCGCCGCCCAGAAAGGTACACCAGCAAAAAGATGCGGGTTCCAGAGGGGGATTTCCCCTTGAGAGATCTGCTCGCGGATGAATGACTTCCACTGGTAATTCTGCAGCACCATGTCCGAGATCAAGTGGTTGTGCGGTACGGCGGGCGCGCCGACGACTTCGCGATAGGCGGCGTGCGGCAGAAACTGATAGAGATTCTCAGTTGGCAGCAGCGTACGGTCGCCCAAAGTTTGCTGATGGAACATCAACAGCGGAAGTATCAACAATAATATGATCAGGCTCAGATCCGGAAGGATGCGGCGCCACAGTTCCCTTGTCATCGGATAGATTCGGAACCCCGTCTTCAACTGCTGCGCTGCTCCAATTGAAGCAACGACTGTTTGTTATACACAGGCGCGTTAATATGCGCCAGCCAGAGGAACTACCACATGGATATCCCAAGTTTCTGTCATTATATCCCAAAAGACAGGGCGTATATCCCTTGCGCGCCTTCAGAATCGGCATACAATGAAAGACGTTCGACCTGCTGCGACAGGCGATTTTGCAGCGAAACGTGTCCCAGGAATTCGTTTTTTCTCGACACGCCAATCTCACCTTCCAGCAACGAGAGCCAAGTCATGGAGCGAATTCCTGGCTGAATTAGTTCGACTGTTTGGAACAGGCCCATGGCCGACAGCCTATTTGATAACCGCTACCGATACAATTTCATTTATCCGCGCGGACGCTCCGGCGAAACATTGCGAGCGGTGGACACAGTGACTGACGACCGTCCCGTGGTGATTAAACGCCCCGCGCCCAACGACGCGCCACCGATCCGCGCCGGCCAAGAAGTCAGTATCGTCAACGAACGCGAAGCGCTATCCCGCCTCGCCGGCCATCCAACTTTAACTGAACTGGTCGGCAGCGGGCAATTCTTCGTTGGCGGCATTCCGCACCAATACATCGTGATGGAACGCGCGGAAGGCATTATCGTCGCCGACGAAGTCGTCCGGCTTGCCGCGCAGAATGAACGCCTCCCAGAACTGGAAATGATGGAGATTGTCGACCGACTCATCCACCTGCTGCAGGCCGCGCATGATAAAGACATCGTCTATAACGATGTCGATGCCAAGCATCTCTTTTGGAATCGAGAAAACTATACGCTCAAAGTAATTGATTGGGGCAATGCGGTTTTTCTTGAGGGCGACGAAGCAACTTCGCAAGGTATCAGCCGCCAGACCGACATTTACCAAGTCGGGGAGTTACTGTATTTCATCTTGTCAGGTGGACACAGGGTGGATGTCCCGCGCGATGCCGGGCATGATTTCAGGCTGGACTTTCATCAAGATGCCCAGAATGTCAACCAACGCCTGCAAGAAATCGTCAGCAAAGCTGTACATCCCAACGTTCGCTTTCGCTATACGTCGTTGAAAGCGCTAAACGCCGACCTGTCACGTTACCGCACTCCCTTGGAACACGTTCGCAACGCGATCGTATCCCGTACCATTACCAGGCTAAAGAACCCCAATCTTAGCCGTAACGAACTGCTTACGCTGCAAAACCAACTTGAATCGGCGATTCGTCAAAACCCCGCCTATCCGGTCGCCCGCTCCACCCAATCGGACATTGTTGATCGCCTGCGCGATCTGGAGGTCTCTGCCGATCTGGACGCCGTAAAAATATACATGGGCAATGGCAACTGGTCCCGGGCGGCGGAGTTGCTCAACGACATGCGCGAGCGCACTGGAACCAAGACCTCCGGCATTGTGCACCTTCTGCTGGACTGGTGCATGCTTTTGATCGATTCACAACTGGATGAGATTCCAGCCGCCATCCCGGAAAGCACAATGTTGCTCTTCGAGTACAAGCCCGATAAAGCAGCTAATGTGCTGATGGTCGACCGCCCGGACGCCATCAGCACGCGCGAGTTGCAGTGGCAATTGGCAGAGCGCATTTCCGCGCGCTTTTCCGAAATCTTGCTGTTACGACCCAATATCAGTCGGCTGGACAATGCTGTTCGTCAACTGGGCGCCGAGGGCATCCCCGTAGAGGAGTTAAGGGCCATATTACAAGGCATCGTTCGCATCCTGGATCAGACCGAGGAAATGGACAAACCCGGCGCTGCTGAATTACGCGATATTTATGGCGAGGTGGTCGAGAGCATAAGTTCGCTTAGCTCGAAGCTGCAAACGCTCAGCCTGCAGCACGAATTCTCCGAACGCCGTCTGCCGCTTAATGCGCTGACTCGCGCTCTCAACGCCGCAATGGCTCTCGCGGACAATATGCACGTCATCGGTAAGCAAGCCGCGAACAACCCGCGCGATGCGCTCACTGCTCTTGATGCCAGCCGCGCCATTGACCCGCCTAACCCGGTCTGGGACCAGATCGAGGATTCACTCAGCCACCTATATGAGATCCTGCAAACCAGTCAAACCTTCGTACCGGCAGTTGATGGTTCCGATTTGTCCAAATGGTTGGGGGAAAAGCACGACGAACTCGCGCCATTCGCCGAACATCTTTTTGACAAAATGCTGAGCGAAATGCTGGAAAACATCCAAGCTGCCCAAGTAGCCTGGCAACGCTATCAAGATGTCATCGTCGCCGGCAACAAAAACGAAGCGCTCAATGTCTTGGCTGCAGCCGCGAAATCGGTCTCTACCATCAGCCCGACGCTCTCCAGTTGGTTTGGTCAGCTCTATAGCGTGATAGAAGGCGCCAGTTATGTCGAACGCCATTCCGTTCCGGGCCATCTGGGGCGGACGTTGGCCGATGGATGGGCGGCCTTTGACAATGGGCAGTTGGCGGATGCGGAACGCCTCGGCCAGCAAGCTATAGAAATCGCGCGCAGTGACAACGAGCAAGCGATCGCCGATCGTCTCTATAGACTGTCCCATGTCCTGCGTGAATGGGTCGAACGCAACGGCGTCGAAAGCGAAAGCCGTACGCAAAAGGCGCTGCTGGATATCGAACACCTCTACACAGAAGAAGAAGACCAAGCCATTGGCGACTTTGCCAGCCAAATGCCCAGTACTGACACCTATCTCAAAGCGATGGGCCAGGGTCTCGTACAAGCCTTCGGCAATAGCAATACCGCGTCGCTGCGCATACTCTTCGCTCAATATGTGCTTTGTGGCGTCCTGGACGCCCATGATGGCATCATTGAAGACGCGCGATTCTGGCGGGCAGCGGCAGACCGCGCCTTGCCCGAGTCAGAAGATCGTCAACCTGCCATGCGCAAATTGGATGAATTCATAGAGCGGCGCCAAGCATTGTTGGAGGCGCAGAGCCTGCTTGATTCCGTAAACGACAAGCAAGCGCTGGACCAAATCGACGACATCGTTAAACAACTCGAAGAAAACCCGCAGGAGCGTTTGCTGGCGCCCGGCGTTCACAGTCTGCGAACGCTGGAAGCGGCGGTACAAGATTGGGCAAGCGCCGAGTTCCGCGCGGCCGGCAGCAAGATTGAACAAGTGCTGCGCGCGATCACCGAAACCGAGTCCAACGCGAACATTTCGCTGACTGGCTATCGCGATTGGATGATGGAATTGCAGAAGGCGCTAGCGGAGTTGAGCGTCAAACGACGCGGCTTGCTGCAAGATATAGACCGCCAATCCGACGAACCGCAAGCGACGATACGAGAGGTCATCCACACCCAGGCGAAATTGACAGACGAGTTGCTGGGGCAGCCACACGCGCAAACCATGCTGTCCTGGCGCGATACCTACGAGCAATTCCTGGACATCTACACCAGCAACATGCGCCGCAGCCAAAAGCTCGACGACATGAACGAATTGTTTAAAGCGCTGTTTATCGAACGCAATCCGGCTTATTCTCTCTTCCGCCATTGGTATCGCCTGGTCGAAAGCTCGCCGGAAGAGCCCGACGCCGAGACCGAGTCCTTGCTGGATGCGGGTGATGGAGCTCCTTCAGAGGCCGTCGCCGAGGTGGAACTTGCTGTCGCGGAGCTGCCCACCGCCATAACCAATGGCAAGCGCGCCGGCATGAGCCGGCTGCTCTTCAACACGGCCGCTGTTGTTGGCGTCGTCCTCGTTGTCGGCGGCTTGATTTCACTGTCCGCCGATGGCAATCTCGAAAGTCTCCTGGCCGACATAGCCCCGAACCCCACCAAGACCGCTTTGCCAACCAAAACCGTACCGGCGGTTACCATCGTCGCTCAAGAGGCGATAGATACAGCCAGCGAAGAGAACGTCAAAAGCGAATCAGACGAAGCGAACACTGATACGAGGGCAGCGCTGGCGGTTTCGGACGCGCCGGGTAGCGGCGACGACGTTGAGAAGCGGAGCGCTGTCGCGCCTGCCAAAACTGAGGCGCCGGAGCCCACCGACATACCGGAGCCGACGGCGACGGATCTGCCGACCGCCACACCTGTGCCCACACAGACGCCCTTGCCTACCTTGACCCCCACGCCCCCCTTGCCGCCTGAAGGACTTCGTGGCGCTCAAAACCTGCTCGATCTATACCACAAATCGCTCGCCTCGCCCTTCTGGAACGAAGAACGCTTCTCAGCGCAAGACGGGTCCTGGCGGCTCGGCATCGCCAGCCAGACCGACGGCGAAACCGCTTTCCATTTCCCGCCGCCGGATCTGCTCGACAGCCAGTACGGCAACCGAGCGCCACGACGGATCAGCCGCATAGAAGCCGATCTAACGCTGCGTAGCTTCAACCCGGCCGTAGTTAGCGGAGAAGACGTATACTTTGGCATCCTATTCCAGAGCACGAGCGGAGGAGAAAACGCCGGGATTCAAGTGCAGGCCATCGGCCCCAACGTGATCAACCTCGCGCTCTATGCCAATAACCAAGCGGATTTTGTCAGCCAACGCTCGGTCAACGCCATCATCGCGCGCTTGCGCCTGGACCGCGATCCCCTCACGGGCATCATCTTCGCCTATTTCAATGATTCGCAGATTGGAGCGGGCATTCCCTTTGTCGCGCCCGACGCGGAAGTGGTACCGGTCATCTTCGTCAAAGACGGCGGCGTCGTACTTGGCGTGTCTTCCTGGAGCATCACCCTGGCCTAGGAAACCTCAGGGAAACAAAAGACGCGCTGCCAAGTGTTGTTTGTCTTCCAGAGTACAACAAACCGAATCTGAATTCGAAAGCAAAAAGGCTTGTCCGATACCGGGGTTGAGCCATTTAACGGCAACTGTTGGTATACCCTGTAACGCGCTCGCCAAGAAAATAAGGGGGATGTGGCCGGCTCGCGGTCTACAAACATAGTGGATACACCGATCCCGCCTAGCTCTAGACGGCCTTCGTGCTACGCATTCCGAGGCAGTGCTTCGGCAGTCACTCAGGACGTCTTGACTGGAAGATCGCAGGACCGACTAAAATCATTCATAAAAGGTACTAAAATGGAATGAATTTCGTTCGATTTTCGAAAAGCGACTAAACAGTCGCGCATATTAGCACAAACGTGCTATTATCAGTGCATATCATCAAACTAGAAGTGAAGAAGGAGAAGATCATAGAAAGATCGTTGGGGACTGATTTCAAGTGCAGAAGAACGTGTTTGTCTCCTGTGGACCGGCTTGTGACAGGGCGAAGTCCACTGGACAGTTTCACAAAGTGCTTGATGTTTAGCAAGACAATCTCATTATGTGAGAAAGCGACAGAAGTCGAATAAAGGAATGACAACATATGGCTTGGACGAAACCCAAAACTGATTGGAACAACGGCGAACTGGTTACCGCCGAGAATATGAACGCGGTCGGCGAGAATCTGGCAGCACTAAGAGAACCCTCGGCAAATCAGATCGCGGTTTACACAACGCCGCACGATATTATAGGGCACACTGATGCATTTGCCGACGTTGATAGCAACAATCTGAACCTGACGTTAGTTACCACAGGTCGAGATGTACTGGTTCATTTTCATGGTTTCCTCAATCGCACCTTGGGTAGTAACGTTGATACGTACTTTGACGTTGATGTCGATGGAAACCTGCAAGGAAACACTTATGGCGTCACCGGCATTCGCGTTACATCGGTTGGCATGCCTGTAGCGTTTACTCGCCTTGTTCAGGGTTTGAGCGCCGGTTCTCACACCTTCAAATTAAAGTGGAGGAATAGACGTGATCGCGGCAGCAGACTGTTGCGCAGCGCGCAGTTCTGGGTGCGGGAGATTTAAGGGATCAGCAAGTACGAAGAGAGGAGGCGTAGATGAGACAATAAGAACTGGGAGATTACAGAGTACGCAGCACAGGCTTGTGTCTTGTGGGCCGGCTTGCGACAGGGCGAAGTCCACACGACAATTTCGCAAACCTGCTTGATGTTTAGCAGGACAAATCCGGTATACATGAGAAATGACAAAAGTCGAAAAAAGGAGGACATACAATGGCTTGGACAACACCCAAAACTGATTGGGAGACCGGAGCACTGATTGCCGCCAGCGATATGAACGAGGTCGGCGAGAACCTGGCGACGCTTAAGAATCCAGCGACCGCCATCTACACGACGAGCGAGGAGATCAGAGTAATCGGTAATGAATTTTCCGATCTTGACAGCACCAACTTGAATCTGACGATTACGACAACAGGTGGAGACGTGCTGGTTCATTTTGACGGTGCGATGACACGTAATGTTAGTGTCAGCCGCTGTCATTTCGATATTGATGTCGACGGAACTCGCCAAGGCGGTGACGATGGACTTACACATATCGATCTTCACCACGGCGATCGCCGTCATTCCCTATCTTTTGACCGATTGATTCAGGGCTTAAGCGCTGAATCCCATACCTTCATACTACAGTGGAAAGGAAATCACGCTGGTCGTGGACTCATACTATATCCTGGCGCCCAATTCTGGGTGCGGGAGATTTAAGGGATCAGCAAGTACGAAGAGAGGAGGCGTAGATGAGACAATAAGAACTGGGAGATTACAGAGTACGCAGCATAGGCTTGTGTCTTGTGGGCCGGCTTGCGACAGGACGAAGTCCACACGGCAATTTCGCAAACCTGCTTGATGTTTAGCAGGACAAATCCAATACACACGAGAAATGACAACAGTCGAAAAAAGGAGAACATATAATGGCTTGGACAACACCGAAAACGGATTGGGAGGTTGGAGAACTGATGAGGTCCGGCGCTATGAACGCGGTCGGCGAAAATCTGGTAGAACTCGACAGAGTACGAAAGACGGTTGCAGTCCACACGACGACGGCGGATATAGCTATTCCGAACAGCAGAACGTTTGTCGACATCGACAGCAACTTCAATCTGACGATTACTACCGCGGGCGGAGATGTTCTGGTTCATTTTCATGGCGTGGTGGTAAACCATCCTTTGAGGATTGATGTTGAAGTTGATGGGACCCGATTGGGTCATGACGAGTATGGTTTGAGACGTGGGGAGGTAGATCATGAACTTGTGAATTTTACTCACCTGGTTCAGAATCTGAGCGCCGGATCTCATACTTTCAAGCTCCAAGGGAGAAACCACAGAACAACTCTGCGCTCCCACGCCCAATTCTGGGTGCGGGAGATCTAAGAGATCGGCAAATACAAAAAAGGAGGCGGTGTAGATGAGACAATAAGAACTGGGAGATTGCAGAGTACGCAGCACGCGGTTGTGTCTTGTGGGCCGGCTTGCGACAGGGCGAAGCCCACACGACAATTTCACGAACCTGCTTGATGTTTGGCAGGACAAATCCACTATACACGAGAAATGACAAAAGTTGAAAACAGGAGGACATACAATGGCTTGGACAACACCCAAAACGGATTGGGAGACCGGAGCGCTGGTGAGCCCCGGCGATCTGAACGCGGTCAGCGAGAACCTGGCGGAGCTCGACAGGGTGCGAAAGACGATTGCAGCCCACACGACGAAGGCGGATATTAGCATTCCGAACAGCAGCACGTTTGTCGATATCGGTAACAACTTCAATCTGACGATTACCACCGCGGGCGGAGATGTTCTGGTTCATTTTCATGGAACGGTGACAGCCCACGACTTCAAACTCGATCTTGACATTGACGGAACTCGACAAGGCGATGCCGATCATGGATTGAGGCGTGGCGGCGGTCACGCTGACAATGAATTGGTGAACTTCACCCGCTTGGTTCAGAACCTTAGCGCCGGATCGCATACTTTCAAACTCCAAGGGAAACACGATACGACTCTGCGCGCCGGCGCCCAATTCTGGGTACGGGAGATTTAGGGATCTCTTCTATCTGCAAGATCGCATAACAAGCAAGAAAGGAGAAACGATATGCGCAATGAAATGCGCGACTACCGCGACTACCAGAAACGCAAGCTGAGCGGCAGCACCGACGGGCGCGGCATCAAAGTGGCGGCGAGCGGCAGCCCCGGCACCTTGGTCCACACGGCGCTGAGCAGCGTCGCGGCCAATGAATGGGATGAGATCTTTTTTCAGGCGGTAAACACTCACACTTCGGATGTCAAGTTGACAGTCGAATGGGGCGGGACGGACAGCCCGGGTGATCTCATCGAAGTCACGATTCCGGCGGAGAGCGGCTTCACGGAAGTCATCCCGGGCCACGTGCTGCAGAATGGCGCGCTTGTCCGCGCCTTCGCTGCCGAGACCGACGTCATCGTCCTGCACGGTTATGTCAACCGCTATCAACATATCTAGGAGGCGATGATGTCGAAACTTACAAGCGATCATATACAAGTCCTGGTTGATGGCTATGACATCACCGGCGACAGCAATCACGTCAGCATCAATGAGGACCGCGATGTCTTTGATATCACCGCCTTTAGAGACGAGGTGCGAAAGTTTATCCCCGGGCAGCGCTTGATGGCGGTGCAGCATGCCGGCTTCATGAACACCGGCGAAGCGAGATCGCATCCGGTGCTTAAAGGGGCGGATCTTGCTGGCTTGTTCTCGGTCTATGTGGGGGAGAACGCGGAATCGGGGGTGGGCGACCCGGTCTTCAGTATGCTGACGCGGCAGGGGCGTTATGGCGCCTTGCCTCAGTTCAAACAGATGATCCCTTTCCAGGCGGTCTTCGCCAATCAGGATGAAAATGGCGGTTGGGGGGTAGCCTTGACAAATCCGAGGCATGTCATCGGGTCATCTGCCGGGGACGCGTTGGACAACGGCGCTTCTACCGATGGGGGTGGCTTGGCTTGTCTGCATGTGCTTGAAGCCGCTATCAGCGATGCCTATGCATTCAGCATTGAAGGTTCGGACAGCGGCGACTTCGCCGGCGAAGAAAGCGTATTGGCGACCTTCGCTCTGAATGGGCTGACGATCGGCTCCGAGCAGGCCAAGATCAACAGGATAATCCCTCGCTATGTGCGCTGGGTGACCACAGCTGACCCAGCCGCGCAGGATCGCATCAAAATCGCAATTTCGCTGATTCGGATTCACAAGCCAGTTCCCTTTCCCCAGGGACTGCTGGCTGACTTTAAGTTCGCATCGCTCAATCCGAATGAAGGAGAGCCGCCTTACTTGTTGAATGGTGATAGCAACCATACCGGCACTCGCTGGTTAAATTTGACAAAAACGGATGGCTTGAAGACGGACATTTCCTTAGAGGGGCTGGTTTGGGGTACAGATGCCTCGCCTCTCCCCCACTCCCAACCTGAGTTCGGCGGTTGGGAAGAGCATGAATGGGAACTTCTACCCGCGCTTCTACCAAACTCTTCGTTCTACATCCATCTGCCCAACAGTAATGAAATCTTTGAGTTTGCTATGAACGCCAATACAGCATTTGGTGGTCGGTCCATGAGTTTTAGCTCAACTCCGCGTCCGGCAGGCATCGTGGCCGGCTCGCAGATTCGCCTATTGGTTGCGAATAGCAGTCAGGCGAGTCGAATCAAGAACTGGATCGCGGCGGGCAACCAGCCCGAAACGGTAGCGCCGCCTGACAGGCCGCAGCCACCGAGCCTGGTCGCCGGCGCCGAGCGCGCCACCGTGACGATTACCCCGCCTGCGCGAGGAGGATCGCCTATCACAACCTATGAACTGAGCTATCGCGAGTCCGGGTCACTCGGATCACACACGCATGTGCCAAACCTCAACGCGCTGTCTCACACCGTGATGGAATTGACCAATGACACCTCCTACGAGTTCCGAGTAGCGGCCATTAATCGGGCTGGCAGGGGAGCTTGGTCCGAATACGGTAACGTCATGCTGCCGCCGCCGCCACAAGGGCTGCTGACCGACTTTGAGTTCACATCGCGTGATCCAAGCTGCAACACATTGTTGGGCATTTTCGACCAAGTCACCGGTAGCCGCTGGTTGAATTTGACAAAGACGAACGGCAAGAATACGGACATTGAAGTGCAAACGGTGGATTGGAAAACGGAGTCGCTGCTTGAGCTCAGCGGGGCGCTCGCGCAGGAGTGGCAGGTCATTCCTTCATTGTTGTCCAGCGCCTCGTTCTATATCTACTTGTACGGCGACAACCAGATCTATGAGTTTCCCGTTTCAGCCAACACCCGTAGCAATAGCGAGAGCTTGAGATTTGCTTCGACGGCGCGCCCGACAAGCATCGAGTATGCTTCGGCGATCCGTGTTCTGGTGGCCGACAGCGGACAGGCGAATCGAGCCAAGGATTGGATTGTCGCGGGCAACCGGCCCGAGGTCATAGCGCCGCCCGCCAAACCGCAGCCGCCGGCCCTTACTGTTCGCAACGGGGAAATCACCGCCACCATCACCCCGCCCGCGCAAGGTGGAGCGCCGATCACAACCTATGAACTTGACGTTCGCCACGGTGTAGACGAGCAACTTCACCTGCCGAACATCAACTCGCTATCTCATACTGTGATGGGCGCGACTTCTGGAGACTACAGGTTCAGAGTAGCAGCTATCAATCGGGGCGGCAGGGGACCTTGGTCGGACTACGCTACCGCCACAGCGCAGAGCTCGCAATTTAACATCTAGCAATCAGTACAAAAACCAACGCACAAAAAGGAGAAACAAATCATGGCATTGTCAGGAGATCACGTCATCGTAAAGATGGACGACAGCAGCGGTACCTTGCGGGCATTCGCGGACGGGGACATCCGCAGCATCGACCTGGGACTGACCTACGACCAGTTTGATGTCACCGGCTTCGGCGACGAAGTGCATCAGTACATCAACGGGCAGTTGCGGGCGCCGGTGACGATTCAGGGCTACCTGACGACCGACGGCGACAGCGGCACGCACACGGTCATCCAGGGCGCCTTCGCGGCCGGGAGCCAGGTCTCGCTGGAGGTGCAGGTGGGCAATAACGCGGGGCCGGCCACGAACGATCCCAAATACAGTGGCGAGTTCCTGGTGTCGAGCTACCGTCCGCAGATCACGACCGGCGGGGCGGTGATGTTCACGGCGACCTTGCAGCCGGCGACGGGCACAGCGCCGACCTGGGGCGCGGTCTAATCGACGGTTCACCGTAATCCGGCAGGGGGCATGCGCAGCGGCTTGTGACAGGGCGAGCTGCGCATCCCCCCATTCACAGATCGATCTGATGTTTTAGACAAGGAAGAGATGATGTCGTTTACTGGATTTTCATCGGACCAAGAAGGCTCGATCGTTTATGATGGCGAGAAGTTCATAATCAATAACCCGGAGAAAGTGCCGGAGAATTTTGATCCTGGCGATAAACCGGTCATTTATACGCGTCCGCCAGCGCCGAAACCGCCAGCGTCGACGACGCCAAACAGCCAACCGGCGCCTGCAACGACTCACCAGCAGAACAACATGCTGAACCAGGACTTCAATTATGTCGTTGCGGGTGTTGGCGAGCCTAAGGACAAAAAGAAGAAGAAAAAGAAGAGAGACGCCCTCGCGGCCGGTTCAGGCGAGCAAGCTATCCCCGGCTTCTCGGAGCACGAAGGCATACGCGATATCAGCGAAGCGGGACTGATAGACTTCGAGCCGGAGGAAGCAACTTCCTTGACCGGCTACACAGCTGTAAGCGAAGGGCAAAGGCAGCATATCGATTATCTCTTGAGCACAGTGGATGATGACTTGGCATGGGTTGCCTTGGTGGTTGTCAAAGAGTATGGTCTGCCGTCCAAGGAACAGTATGCTGAGTATATGTCCCAGTTCGCGGGATCGGGCTTGGACGATGAATCGGATCAACTAGCGCTGTCACTCCTTGACCAAGTCAGACACTCGGACTGGGATGATTTCTTGGCGCAAGCGGATTCGGCGCCGGTCGAGGCGAGGGCGCAAGACCTGGCGGACAACACGATTGAAGGTTTGACGGTCATTGAGGCCAAGACCGGTCGGACCTTGCTCAACCGGACGGGCGTTCTGGGCGCTGACGGGCAACAGTATGTAGGCTTGCAGGACTACGAGGTCGAAGCCTTTAAGGGACTCGACCTGATCTTCATACACAATCACCCAAACGGCAGTGATGCTTCGGAGGCGGACTTGCGCGCGGCTTTCGCGGCGGGCGCGGAGATGCTGATGGTGGTGACGCCACAGGGCTACGAATATGTCTACATTCGCGGCGCGCGCGGAATGATTCGTATACGTGCCGAAGAAGCTAGTTATGAAGTGGCTCCGGGGACGGCACAAGAACATGCGCTGCTGGAAGCCAGGTCCTGGGCACAGGCGCGCGCGGATCGGCTCAATCCGCCGGAGTTGGTTTTCCTGCAGCAGGATCCTGAGGTAATTGCGAACATGGATGTCAATCCACATGAAATCGCACGCTACGAAGAACTCAAGAATTTTGTCAATACGGGGCTAGATGAGCTACAAGGGAAAAGTGAGAAAGAGCTTCTAGCAAAGATCGGCAAATCTATGGATCTTCTCCACGACATATTTGGGTATACCTTCAAATTCCATGACAAATACGACGTTGGGGCAAATGTAGAGTTAGCTATGGAACAGGTTTACAACCTTGGCATCATTCTGTTTCATTTTCTGAATGATTTCGGCAAAGAAATCATGGAATCTACCCCCGAGGAGACAATTTATATCCTGGGAGCTGACGAGAGAATCGCAAAGGATCCCGAGGCTGAATTTCCAAAGCATCAAGGCCTGGTGGTTTTGCCGGAATCAACCGCCAAAGGAAACCCAGACCTAAAGATCGTCTATCTCGGCAGTGAAATTGAAGCTGGGACAATTGGCCATGAGGTCGCGCATGAGATTGATCGGCGGATGGGTGACTATGGTACGGTTAAGGTGGAATATCAAGAAGATTCGTCACTACCCATATCCGAATTAGGACCGGTGGGCAGTTTCCTTTGGTTCCTAAAGAACGAAGTCATAAATCAGCGGGTGAATCTGCCTAAAGGTGATGCATATCAAGGATATAACTTGGCCTCGGCTGCAGAATACTTGGACGAAGATGCTCGTGCTAACATTTCGAATGCGGAGCGTGAAGTCTTTGCGGACCTCGTTGCCGCAAAGGTGTTGGGCCCATTGGACAAAGACTACTTTTCAACTGCATTCGCAGATACAAAACCGATTAGATTCCTAAACAAATACGGCTCGGCGGATATTGCGATCGCCTTGGAACAGTATTTCGACCAGCACGCCGAGTACCGCAGCGATACTAATGCCAAACCACCGGAAGCGTTCAGCTACACCAAATACCACGACTGGCAGAGGTATGATGAGTTAGAATGGCCAGTAATGCCAATTGAAGAAGACGAAGAATGAGCGCAATGCGATGTTTGGCCCTAATGCTTCTCCTCTTGCTGCCAAGATTGACTACAGCAAGAGCTCAAGAACTTCCGCAGCTTTGGGGGGCGGGGTTGGATTGGAGTTCGGATGCTCGGTATATCGCAGTAACCACCGACAAAGGCGTCCATATTCATAACAGCGACGACTTATCAGTGTACAGAGTCGTGAACGACTGGATCTCAACTGCCATCAAATGGAGCAACCATGGCTTAAAGCTCGCGTTTCAATCTGAGGATGGACTGGGGGTTACTGTTTGGGATCTGAGATCGGAGGAAGAAACCTACTTGTCAATATATGGAGTACAAGATCCTGTTCAGATTACGAGCATACAGTGGGCCCCCGAGTCCGAAGCCTTGGCCATAGCTTTCGAACGTGAAGTCCAAATTCATAATTTTGAACAGCGAACAGTCCGCTTGAGAAAATCGTTTGAAGCCCTGTACCATATCGCCTTGCCACAGATTCATTGGCGCCCCGGAGGTCCGGAAATCATGTCGGGGCCCTTTCTCAATGGCATCGCAATCTGGCATCGCTATACAGGTATGCTGATCGACTTCATTTGGAATAGGGAGGGTGGCAACAGTCCGTTGCGTTGGAGCCCTGACGGCAATATGATTGCTGCGGGGAACGGTCCTGTAACGGTCTGGAGAGTGAAGCCTGGCCATCCTCACAGCCAGTGGGAGGAGATTGGGGGCGAAAGAATACATGAATTCGACTATGAGCGAGGGCGGCTGTGGGGAATGAGCTGGCATCCAGACTCTACGAAACTTGCGTTCATTTTTTCTCATGTCGAATCAGGATACCCGCCCAAGCGAGACTTCTCTCGTGACGGCGCGCTAATCTGGGATATATCGACAGACGCCACTCGTCTGATTCCAGACGTTTTCATTATCGATACCCCATATCATACTGACAAGGTCATTGAATGGAGCCCTGACGGGAGTAAACTTGCTGCTGTGAGCAGCGATGGACGAGTCGTCATGTGGGAGACTGACACTTACCTAGTCATTGCCGAGTACGATAGCTATCGATCCCTGTTGGATTGGTAGGCGGTAACCGCTAATTTCAAACTTGTTCACAAATTGCAGATTTAAGCGTTTCAAATATCAGAATCAACAGTGGAGGAAGTAAGCAATGACAACAGCATGGACCATCGGGGTCGACTGGGATCGAGATGGCGACTACACAGACGAGACGGCTCGCGTCTTGTCCGCCAAGTGGATGCTCGGTTTCCAGCAAGCATTCATGGATGTGGGCAACGATGCGCAATTGGGACGTGGTCTAGTCGGCGCGGTTGCGGCAGCAGCATAATCCGGCGGGCGGACGCGCAGCGGCTTTCGACAGGGCAAGCTACGCATCCCCTATTCACAGATCGACTTGATGTTTAGCGAGGATAGATGATGGCGTTCTAGGCGCTGGCGGGTAACAGTATGTAGGCTTGCAGGATTACGAGGTCCAAGCCTTTAAGGGACTTGATCTGATCTTCATACACAATCATCCCAATGGCAGCGACGCGTCCGAAGCAGACTTGCGTGCAGCTTTCGAGGCGCGCGCGGAATGATTCGTATACGCGCCGAGGAAGCCAGTTATGAAGTGGCTCCGGGGACGGCGCAGGAACACGCGCTGCTGGAAGCCAGGTCGTGGGCGCAGGCGCGGGCGGATCAACTCAATCCGCCCGAGTGGATGATGTGGCAGGAAGAGCAATATGTAGCAGTGCACGTAAAAGGGAATTTAAACTTGTACGGAAATGAAGAAGCTGTTCTTCGCAGTGAGGCGATTCCTGACTGGTCTTTTTCATTAGACGAAACCAGATTAAGGGTATTGGACCAAGCCCCCTCAGATCCCTACGCCGTCAAGATTGAATTCGGTGGAAGTGAGTTCTGGATAGATTTAAGAGACTTGGGCGCTGAGCTAGAGTTTCGTCGAGTTGACTTAGCGTCTAGTCCCTTCACTTCACGACGTGCACAAGTATCTGGACAGATTTATGACAACACCTCGCTCGACTTCCTAAACACACTAAACTCAGCGAGGCCGCCTGCGTTACCCTCCTTTGTGGTGGAGGACGATGCTTATCACGGCGGAACCTTGGACATCGAGTTATCTGATTTCGAATGGGCGAACCGTAGTGGAGTGGGACTGCTCTCACGGGACTTGAATCCTCTGGGAAGCACAGCCTCGTTTCAAGTACAGTCGCCTGTAGTAGGACCCGATGTCAGAGTGGAGATAGTAAGCTGGGAAGACAAACATGATAGAAATCTAGGGAATTACGTTGTCGTAAGTTTTCCGGCATCTGTGTTTCTACAGAACCCACAATTAATGGAAAGTTTAGCGCAAAGTCCTAATCATAATCCAAGCGACTGGAGAGAAGACGGCAGAATCTTCATTGGTTTAGGTCATTTGTCAACGATTGACACACAGCACATTTTTCCGGAAGCCATTCTCCAAGACGCGGGACAGGCAACGATAGGATGGACTGGAAACACGGCGTTTCACCTGGACCTAGTAAATCACTTGGATGTAAGCATGGCATACTTCGGACCAACTAGGTTCAACAGAGATGGCTTCGCTGACGCCATGGAGCATATGAGTAAAGATCGCACCGAGCCCAACAGTTACATGACTTTGGCGATTAGAAGTAATCTTTTTCAGGGAGAAGGTAAAGGAAGCGTGTATGGCGAAAACATTGATATTGTAAGGATTTGGCCACACTTTGATAGATTGAAACTGGCAAGAACTACTCGAGACGAGGATGGGAATAATGACAGCATTTATCAGCAGGAGTAACCAAGCGTTGATTATCAAAGTCTTACTCTTGTGTCTAATATGCGTGCAACCTCTCTACATTTTGCAGGCTCAGGAAGATACCCCATGGAAAGCTAGGCGCTTAAATATGTCAAAGAATGGAAGGTTCCTCGCTGTCAGATATGGAGAGGACGGTCCCAGAATCCCAGGCTACAAAAGCGGAGTCTGGATTTATGATTTGCAAAACCTCCCATCACCGCCACAACATCTGATGGATACGTTTGACTATCCTGTCCGGATTGAATTTAGTCCGAATAGCAAGTTTTTAGCTCTTGGCACTTACGATTGGCTGACAATATTTGACATTGAAAACATCAATGCAATCCTAGATTTATCAAGTTTAGCGACTCCGATTCGTAGCGACTTCAGATGGATTTCATTTAGCCCCGACAGTAAATATATTAAGTCCTTCAGCGACTGGTGGACAATGGAACATGAGATGTCAATATGGCATATCCAAACCGGGCAGCGAGTTCATGCGGTTGGCGCTGCTCGTACTCAGGAGTGGATAAAGCGCCCTTGGCTAAGCCCGGATTGGCAACAGTTCTTGGATTGGTCGGCTACCGAAACGAAATCATATCCAATTAATGAATTCGACATTGAACGAGGAATCGGTCAGCCGCTGGGAATTATAACAAAGCGCAACGACGTTGGTACGGTGTTTAGCCCGGATAGCTCACTCTTTGCATTGGCAACGTGGGAAGGCGACGTCCAGATTTACGAGACCAAAACATGGACTATGCAGAGCAGCGCGTCTCTTTATGAAGATCCCTGTGGTGAAAATGGGATATTGATGGCTTACAGCTACAATATCACTTCGCTGGCGACTTTCTGTGGTTTGAACGGACGGTTGTTAGTGTGGAACTTTGAAACCAATGAGATTGTGTTCAGCACTGACAACGGGGCCGGCGAACCTAAGTTTACGGCGAACGACACGTTTCTGGTTTCCGGTCGATCTTTCAGCAATGTTCCAGAAAAATTCCATATATTGGTATGGAACCGGGAGCAAGATCATGAATTGACAAGATATCCAGGTGTCAATCCGGAACTCCACCCCAACAGCGAGTTGATGGCTGCTATCGGTCCCGATGGCAAGGTATCAATATGGAATATCAAATCGAAACAGTTGCTAGTAACTCTGCCGGTGCCTCGCCATTAGTTTACATAACATATACATGAGATAGGGTGCAAAAGCACTGACAACAAGCGGGACCATCCGCATTATCGTAATCCGGCAGGGGAATGCGCAGCGGCTTCTGACAGGGCAAGCTGTCCCATTCACATATTGACTTGAAGGCTTAGAAAGGAAGAGGTCATGCCAACGCAAGGTGGTGGCAGCTCCAGGCCACCAAAGATAGGATGGTGGCCCTCATGGCTGCCGCCGTACAATTCCGGTGGCGGGGGTAAGCCGCCAGAACCAGAACCTGAGCCAGTACCAGAACCTAAGCCAGTACAGCAACCTGTGTGATGGTGGCCGTCATGGCTGCCACCGTACGATTCCGATGCTAGTGACACGCAAACACCGACCCTAGAACCGACAACGACTCATCAGCAGGACAACATGATAAACCACGACATAAATTATGTTGTGGCGGGAGTCGGTAAACCCAGGGATGAAAAGGAGGACAAGAAGAGAGACGCCCTCGCGGCCGGTTCAGGCGAGCAAGCTATCCCCGGCTTCTCGGAGCACGAAGGCATACGCGATATCAGCGAAGCGGGACTGATAGACTTCGAGCCGGAGGAAGCAACTTCCTTGACCGGCTACACAGCTGTAAGCGAAGGGCAAAGGCAGCATATCGATTATCTCTTGAGCACAGTGGATGATGACTTGGCATGGGTTGCCTTGGTGGTTATCAAAGAGTATGGCCTGCCGTCCAAGGAACAGTATGCTGAGTATATGGCGCAGTTCGCGGGATCGGGCTTGGACGATGAATCTGATCGGCGTGCGTTGGAATTGCTTGACGAAGTCAGACACTCGGATTGGGATAAGAGGTTGGCGCAAACGGATTCGGCGCCGGTCGAGACGACGGCGCAAGACCTGGCGGACAACACGAGGGAAGAGCCTAGTATTGGGATAGAAGTTTCAGGGATTTTGAGGGCCTACAAGCAAGAAGTATTTGTGAGAGGTGTGGATTCACCTCACGTGATTTATGAAATCTCTGACACACCAGGGCAATTCAGGTATTTGCGAACATCGGATTCGGGCAACGGAGCGCTTCTGATTGAAATAGATAACGTAGAATACTGGATAGACACTTTAGATCCAGACGCCAAGTTTGCCCTCGTTCCATTTGTAGAGCGTGAGAACTATCCTACACAAACATCTGCGCAAATCATCGCCACTGATGCTCCAGATCTTACTGCCACTCCAACGGAGTATATACTGCAATCGATCATAGCCGATGATGAAGAAGTGCCAGTCAAAATGTCTTTCGCGCCGTACGACGCAAGCGGAGTAGGTGTGATTTCACAGGACTATAACAAGATAACCGATATATATAGACCATTTCAAGTGCAGTCACCTGTAATTGGTCCAGATGTCAGAGCCGAATTTGTTGTCCCAGCGGCATCCAACGATACAGCACTAGGTAACTATGTTGTCATCAGTTTTCCAGCGTCAGTGTACTTGGAAGACGAAACAATTATGCGAAGTTTGTCAAATGACACCAACCATAGTCCGGGACAATGGCGGGAAGATGGAAGGATATTCATTGCCTATGGTCACCTATCCGAAATCAATACCGAGCATATCTTTCCCAACAACATTATCGATACTAAGGAGGAAGCCATCATCGGAAAAACCGGGAACACAGGACTGAAAGATCCCAATAACATACACCCTGAAACAGGGGAGAAGCTCCCGTACGTGAACACCGAGGACTACCACAATAATCAGCACCTGGATTTAGCAATTGTGTACTATGGCTCGAAAAAGCCAGGGGAGATGGCAGATGCGCTGCAAACTTATCGAAGCGATCCCGATTACGTGCACTTCTTTTTTGGCTATGCTGCTCGCAGCACTCTGTCTCAGAATAATGATGAGCGCCTATACGGCGAAAATATAGATCCGGAGAGAATCCCTGGTCTCTTTTGACGTACAATGAAAGCCAAGTAGGGAAGAAGGATGTATCCGTGCAAAAGAATAAACGGGTCCTAGCCGTCGGTCTTTTGCTATGGTCTCTCGTCCATTTCCACTATGTGTTTGAGGCACAAGAACCAGCTCCATCATGGCAAGTTATAGCCATTGCCATGTCTGATAACGGGCGATATCTGGCAGTGCGGACTGGCGTAAAGGGGACCGAATATCCGAATGCGGCTCATGAAATCTGGGTTTACCACCTGGAAAATCTCCTGTTGCCACCCAAACTCCTGGCAGGAGATATCGAGACTAGCGCAAGGATGATCTTTAGCCCGAATAATCGATATCTTGCCGTGGCAAGTTTGCCTGAGTTGTCTATCTTCGACATAGAGGAGGGCGTTAGCATCCTCGATCTCCAAAGGACATCGACAGAGCCGCCGACTGACTTTGGTCGGACTTCTTTCAGCCCTGACAGTAACTATGTCATGTCCTTCAGTGACTGGTGGTTCAGGGACAGCAAGATGTCGATATGGAATATACACACGGGCCAACGAATCCACGCAATCGATGCCCAACGTGGGAGAGAGCGGGTTTACTATACTTGGCTAAGCCCCGATTGGAGCCAGTTGGCGAGATGGTCGGGACCAAGCGACAACGCACACATTTACGAGTTTGATATTGAAAACGGTCTCGAGCAGCCGTTGGCAAGCTTGACAGAGAATGGCAGAACAGGTGTATTCAGCCCAGATGGTACTTTGTTTGCCGTCATAACAGCGGATGTGTTCATGACAGGTAATGTAAAGGTACTGGTTTACGAGACCGATACATGGGCATTGAAAACCAGCAAGCTGACTAGCGTGCCCGACTGCGGAGCCCGGAATAGATTGCGATTTAGCTACAATAATTCCCTTCTCTTGTTAGTCTACAAGTGTCTGTTCGAGGAATGGACATGGGTTTGGAATTTGACGACCGACGTGCCTGTAATTGAGGCCTTGAATTATGCCTATACTCCAGCGTCATTTACTTTGAATGATAGGTTCATGATTGGCAGCGGAGAATCTGGAATCGCCGTATGGAACATCAAAAGCAACTTTGAAATCACCGAATATCCCGGCCGGGCGGCAGCAATCTACCCAAATGGCGAGTTTATGGTGTCTATCGGCCCAGATGGCAGACTGTGGATATGGAACCTTGAATTGAAACAGCTGCTGATAATTTTGCCGGTGCCTCGGCATTAGTTTACAAAACATATACATGAGATAAGAAGCAAAAGCACTGACAACAAGCGGGGCCATCCGCTTCACCGGAGTCCGGCAGGGGGCATGTGCGGCGGCTTGCGGCAGGGCGAGCCTCATCTCACTGATTCACAAATCAACTGGTTGCTTAGACGAGAGTGATCACAATGCCTAGGCCTGAGTAAGTGAGACGCCCTCGCGGCCGGTTCAGGCGGGCAACAGTATGTAGGCTTGCAGGACTACGAGGTCGAAGCCTTTAAGGGACTCGACCTGATCTTCATACACAATCACCCAAACGGCAGTGATGCTTCGGAGGCGGACTTGCGCGCGGCTTTCGCGGCGGGCGCGGAGATGCTGATGGTGGTGACGCCACAGGGCTACGAATATGTCTACATTCGCGGCGCGCGCGGAATGATTCGTATACGTGCCGAAGAAGCTAGTTATGAAGTGGCTCCGGGGACGGCACAAGAACATGCGCTGCTGGAAGCCAGGTCCTGGGCACAGGCGCGAGCGGATCGGCTCAATCCGCCGGAGTGGATGATGCTGCAGGAAGAGCAATATGTAGCGGTGCACGTAAAAGGAAATTTAAACTTGTACGGAAATGAAGAAGCTGTTCTTCGCAGTGAGGCGATTCCTGATTGGTCTTTTTCATTAGACGAAACCAGATTAAGGGTATTGGACCAATCCCCCTCAGATCCCTACGCCGTCAAGATCGAATTCGGTGGAAGTGAGTTCTGGATTGATCTAAGAGACCCCGACGCTGAACTAGAGTTTCGTCGAGTTGACTTAGCGTCTAGTCCATTCACTTTACGGCGTGTACAAGTATCTGGACAAAGCTATGATAACACTTCATTCGACTTTCAAAACGCACTAATAGCGGCAACAATTCCACCACTGCTACAATCATTTGTAGTTAACGACGAAGCTGAGGGCGGAACCTTAGACATCGAGTTATCTCATTCACTGTGGGTCGATAGTGGCGGCAAAGGAATACTCACGCGCGACCTAAATCCTCACGGGGATACCTTCAAGTTTCAACTTCAGTCACCTACAGTGGGACCGGATGTAAGAGTTGAAATTCGCGCCGAAGGACACGAGACGCTAGGCAATTATGTTGTCATTAGCTTTCCGGCTAGCGTCCTCCGAGCACACAAAGGCGTTATGCAAAGGTTGGCAGAAGATCCCGACCATGAGATTGAAAATTGGCAAGAGGACGGTAGGATATTCATGGCATTTGCCCACTTGTCGAGAATTGAGGACCATATTCAACCAGGTGCGTCAATTAAGAGTAACGCTCTAATAGGAGTGACTGGAAACACTGGCACACAGATAAATCATTTGGATCTGGCTATGATGTACGTTGGGTCAGAAGATAGTGGTACAGACCAAATGGAAACTGCAATGGCAATACTGTCTCCTTCTAGAGATGCCAACAACCTCTTCGGATACGCTCAACGCAGCAACTTCGTCTACCCTGACCCACACGCGAACCGTACGCTATATGCCGAAAACATTGATCCGGTAAGAGTTTGGACCCATCTTGACGAAACAGAATTCGCTAAAGACGCAAGAGGGAGGAGTCTCTATGCTCAGGAATAAACCTGTACGAATCATCACAGCCCTGCTTTTCTATTTAACTTGCTTTCACTATGTCTTGCAGGCGCAAGAAGATGCTGCCTGGCGGGCTATATCCATTGCGATGTCAAACAATGGGAGATATCTCGCCGTCAAATATGGCGAGAACATCCCAGGGCACGGAGAGTTCCATCATGGCATATGGATTTATGATCTTGAGGATTTGCTGCTGCCGCCTCAATATCTGGGAGAAATGCTGGATCCTGAGTCTAGAATGGTCTTTAGCCCAGACAGTCAGTACGTTGCCGTCGGTGGGTATTACAGATTATTGGTCTTTAACACGGATAGCAAAGTCACGATCCTCGACCTTCCGAACTCAGTCACTGCGCTGCGTACTGACTTCAAATGGATTTCATTTAGTCCAGACAGTAACTATATCATGTCCTATAGCGACTGGTGGACATATGATCATGAGATGTCGATATGGAATGTCCATACCGGTCAGCAAGTCCATGCTGTTGCGGCTCTCCGCTCCCAGCAGCGGGTGCAGCGTCCGTGGCTAAGTCCCGATTGGACTCAATTTGTAGATTGGTCAAGGCATGAACTAGCCGTAATTTACGAATTTGATATTGAACAGGGACTTGGTCAGCTTTTAGTTGGTATCTCTGCGGTAGATGCGGGAGCGGCCTTCAGCCCGGACAGCGCATTATTTGCCTTTGCAACATGGGAAGGCGAAGTTCACGTTTATGAGACCAATACATGGACCTTGAAAAACAAGATACAGCACCATAAGACTCCCTGCGGCGATCTCGGTGTGCGTTTTGCATTCAGTCACAACAAACCATTACTCGCTACCAGTTGTCGTCCTGATAAAGCAGTGTCAGTTTGGAATTTTGAGATCAATGAAGTGATTTTCCTGGCCGAAACTTTCAGTGCTGACCCTGCATTTACATTGGACGATGAGCATTTAATTGCCAGTACCATCGGTCTATCGCCGGAGAATTCATCAATTCTTGTCTGGAATATGCCACGAGATTTTGAGTTGAACATATATCCAGGCAAAGATCCTAAACTCCACCCCAACAGCGAGTTAATGGCTGCTATCGGTCCTGATGGCAAGGTATGGATATGGAATATCAAATCGAAACAGTTGCTAGTAACTCTGCCGGTGCCTAGGCATTAGTTTACAAAACATATACATGAGATAAGAAGCAAAAGCACTGACAGCAAGCGGGACAGTCGCTTCACTGTGTTCCGGCTGGGGGAGATGCGCAGCGGCTTTCGACAGGGCAAGCTACGCATCCCCTATTCACAGATCGACTTGATGTTTAGCGAGGATAGATGATGGCGTTCTAGGCGCTGACGGGCAACAGTATGTAGGCTTGCAGGACTACGAGGTCGAAGCCTTTAAGGGACTCGACCTGATCTTCATACACAATCACCCAAACGGCAGTGATGCTTCGGAGGCGGACTTGCGCGCGGCTTTCGCGGCGGGCGCGGAGATGCTGATGGTGGTGACGCCACAGGGCTACGAATATGTCTACATTCGCGGCGCGCGCGGAATGATTCGTATACGTGCCGAGGAAGCCAGTTATGAAGTAGCTCCGGGGACCGCGGAAGAACATGCGCTGCTGGAAGCCAGGTCGTGGGCGCAGGCGCAGGCGGATCGACTCGATCCGCCGGAGTGGATGATGCAGCAGGAAGTCCAAAGCCAACTCGCAAGTGCCATTTTTGTACCTGAAGATTTGACACGTGAGCAGGCTGTCGAATTGTTTAAGCATTTCTACGGCGAAGAACTAGATCCGGAGGCTTATTCAGTTCTTCTATCAATTTGGGAAGATGGATGGAAAGAAGACTCAGACAATTGGCCTGAGGAGACGGTTTTAAAAGAGCTAATGAACTCGGGCGGTGTGATTGAACAGGCTGTACAGAATTGGAATCATTCTGCATCGGGTATGTCGGATGATGAATTTGCTGCTTTACTGCTAGCGCATCTTCGACAAGAAGGACATTATCGGCGACATTATTCACGACATCCAGGTGATATGTTCGAGAGCTTCATAGATTTCTGGAAAAACGCATTGTCAGCTAATTCTTCCGTAGGGCCCGCTAACCTGAGAATCCCAGTAGCGAATGAATTACTTGGTACTGCTATTGAAGCCCCACGTATACCCATGCCAGAGGGATTTCCGGAAGACTCTATAGACTTTGACGATAGCTATAAACTAGACGAGCTTGTTGGGGAACAGTGGCGGAATCTTGACAGAAGGAGACGCGGGCGTTCCGGTCAAAGGCAAAATACACGTCTTGCCCAAGAACATCTGCTTAAAGATGATTCGATTGCAATCGAACTCGCGGCGGCAAATATCAATCGCGGTGTAGAAAGGTTATATCGACAATAACTCTACCATGAGCTAGGGCTCAGGAACGAAGAAGAAATACAGCAACATCTCAAAGATAATGGCCTTCAACCAAGAGATCTTGAAGAGCGTTATCTCCAACAAGAAAAATACCGAGCCAGCATGTTCAATATGCTTGCCTGGTCAAGCCAAGGAATCGCTGAATCGGATGCTCTAAGAACATTCGACGGTAGCAATGCTGATATCGCAAGACAGCACGCGAGCGGAGGAGTGCGAACTGTAAATGCGATATTGCTTCAGGGCCTATTTGGGTTGACTATGGATGCGGATGGCGTCAGACTGTTCAATGATGATGACGTCTACGCGTACCGTGAGGCATAGCTTGCGAGTACAACTTAATGAAGACCAAAGACCATATTCCTATCTCAAAAACGGCCGGATGCCGCCGAGTGCTATCGATATCTAGCATTGCTTTGATATTGGTGTTTTCACTTTGTGCGCTCTATCTGTTTGCCCCTGTAATCTACTACAAGCCTGAGGTGCAAAGGCTCATCGATGGGTTACGGCAATTCACCAATATTCCTATCCAGACAGATAGAGAGTCGGACTTGATCACATTCGTTTGCCGTCATCATACGGATAATGGCGGAATCCTATTTGTGATTCGCTCAGATGGGACCAATTTGCAACTGATCAGCAGCAGTCCTTCCAAGACCTATTACTCGCTTAGTTGGTCGCCCGATGGCATTTGGCTCGCAATGAATATGAAAGACGAAGGGTATTGGTCTTGGAGCAGACGTTGGGCTTACGAATCACACCATTCTGAAGTTTACAAAATTCGTTTCGATGGCGCTGTGTTAAAGCGTTTAACATACAATCGATACGATGAGGATATTCTCCGCTGGTCCGACGATGGGAGGTCTATTCTCTTTGACTATGGTGGCCTTCATTCCGTCTCAGCAAACGGAGGCGAAATTACGCAAATAAATCAACTCAGACACCGGTCTTACAGCCTGTCTCATAATGGGCTTCTGCTTACCATCCTTCACAATCGCACAGGCGATCCCGCGCTAGACTATAGCCTGCATCAAGATTCATCGGGATTGAAATTACTAGTTAGCCCCGATGCCAAACTTCGGGTTTTCAATCGACGAGAGTGGTCACGAAATGATGCGGCATTCTATTATTCCGATGGATACAAGGGGCTACAAGTATTCAATATGAAGACTCTTCTCAGGGTGGACATATCGAATTCCGGACTTGGGCGAGCTAGTTGGTCGCCGAATGGCAAGTGGCTTGCAATCAACGGCTCGAGCAAGAATCGTCCGGAGCACGGCGAATGGATTAGGATAAGCGATGATGAAAGTCCCGATGATCGCTCTCGCCGCGACCTTTATTTGCTAGATATGGACACAGGTCGATTGACGGCATTCGTACAGGACATCAATTATGTGCGGACTGTATGGTCCCCCGATAGCGAGTGGATTGCATTTGTATCAAGTTTGCATGATGGTCAACTGTTCAAGATTAAACGTGATGGCACGGCATTGCAACAACTGACAGACTTGGATTGTCGTATATCCGAAATAAGCTGGTCACCCAAATAAAACGCCTGATTCATCAGCAACCATAGATGTTCACCATTCTATTGTCAGACTCATCAAAACGGCGGAAAAGCAATGCCACCAAGCTGAACCATCGTAATCGACTTGGTCGCGGTCTAATTCGGGCAGTTGACGATTCGTCGCAACACGGTAAGGAGATGAGGCGGCTTGTGACAGGGCGAGCCTCATCTCGCTGATTCACAAATCAACTGGTTGTTTAGACGAGAGTGATCACAATGCCTAGGCCTGAGTAAGCGAGACGCCCTTGCCGCCGGTTCAGGCCAGCAAGCTATCCCCGGCTTTTCGGAGCACGAAGGAATACGCGATATCAGCGAAGCGGGACTGATAGATTTCGAGCCGGAGGAAGCGACTTCCTTGACCGGCTACACGGCTGTAAGCGAAGGGCAAAGACAGCATATCGATTATCTCTTGAGCATAGTGGATGATGACTAGGCAATTATGTTGTGATAAGTTTTCCGGCGTCGGTATACCTATCAGACCCGGAGATCATGCACCAATTAGAGATGCAGAATTTGGCGTCGCAGCGTTTGTGGAACCGAAGTCTGGCGAATCATCTGGCGGAAGATGAGCGTGCGAGAATGCAGCGTATGTCGCGCCTAACAGAACATAATCCTGAACGCTGGCAGCAAGGCGGCAGGATAATGATAGCTTACGCTCACTTATCTCGTATCGAACCCCATATTGTTCCCGGGCTAGTCATTTCTGATGCAGACATATCACTCATCGGTAAAACTGGCAATACAGGAAAGGACATAAAATACCATCACTTGGATTTGCTTGAGCTGTACGTTGGCTCAAGTGAACCAGGTAGCGGTGCGTTAGACAGCAAACTGGATTGGCTAAGGGGGAAGTATGTAGATGAAAACTCCCAATCTGTCGAGCACTTTTTCAGTTTAGCTGTAGCGAGCCAGCTTTTCCCAAACGGCAATTCTATCTTGTACATTGAGAATCTCGACACCGCGAGGACTCACCCCGAACTTGACACTTTTAGACTCGCTCAATACTTTAACAAAGACGGAGATCCGAATGACAGTATTTACTTTGAAGATGAATAATCGAGCATACACCATAGCGATTCTAGTCTGTTTCCTCGCATGTCTGCCCTATCTGGTACAGGCGCAACAACGGGTCCCTTGGGAAGCCGTCAAGATCTTAATGTCCAACGCTGGTCAGCATATGGCCGTCAAGTATGGCGCTTATGTGAAGAAAGAAGACAGAGACGAATCGGGCTACGATAGCGGAGTATGGATATACGATCTTGACGACCTTTTGTCTCCGCCGCGCTACCTTCGGGGAACAAGCTTTTCCGACACCTATATAGCTATTAGCCCTGACAGTCGATATATCTCGCTTGCTGAATACGAACGATTAGAGATTTTCAAGTTAGGAGATAACTCTCTAATACTCGACATGCAGCGAACTGCAACCGAAAAACCATTAGACCTAAGTACGATCTCTTTTAGCGCTGATGGTTTGTCCATCATGTTCTTGAGCGACTGGTGGGCAACAAGGGATCATGAATTGTCGATATGGGATATTGACACGGGGTCGCGAATCCTGTCTATTCCCGCTGAACGAGTCGGGCAGTCCTGGCAACTCCCCAAGCTAAGACCGGACTGGCGACAGTTTCTGGATTGGTGGCATCCTGACGGGGTACAAATACACCCATTCGATGTCCAACAGGGGCTTGGCTCACCTATTGGCGTCGTTCCGATCGACACAATCGATGTACGAGGCATCGCTTTCAGCCCGGATAGTTCCCTGTTTGGGCTGGTGATTCCGGATGGCGAGATAAAGGTGTATCGGACAGACACTTGGGAATTGTCGTTCATACAAGTCCTCGGCGAACATTCCTGTGGCGGAGCGGATGTAACCCTGGCTTTTGGACATATTAATCCATGGTTGATTTACGAATGTAATCGGTTGCTCGTTTGGGATATCGAAACTGGCGCACTGCTGCTTCAAACCGAAAGATCAGGACAATTCAGATATATCACTCAAGATGATGGTGTTTTGGTAGCTGGATTGCTTGGCCGAGTATCTGCATATTCTGAGATCATTGTCTGGGATGCGAAAGACAATTTTGAAACGTCGGTCTATCCGGGAACCAATCCGCAAGTTCATCCTAATGGAGAACTAATGGCTGCTATCGGTCCTGATGGCAAGGTATGGATATGGAATATCAAATCGAAACAGTTGCTAGTAACTCTGCCGGTGCCTAGACATTAGTTTACAAAACATATACATGAGATAAGGAGCAAAAGCACTGACAGCAAGCGGGACCATCAGCTTTACCGTAATCCGGCAAGGGGCATGCGCAGCGGCTTGTGACGAAGCGAGCCTAAAAGAGAGCGATTCCATCGAATCGCCCCCTCTCTAGCCATGCAGCTCATTAGCCTTCTACAGTTTCCATCTTGTCTTCCGTCGTCAATGCCCCGTCGGACCCGTTTGCGCCGCCCTCGGCGATCGCCATCCCGCTCATCGTCGCCATCATATTCTGGACCATGCCGGTCAGTTCCATCGGCAGCACGAACTTGGTAGACGGGCTGCTGCCGACATTCTGCAGCATTTCCATATATTGCAGCGCCATCGTCTTGTTGTCGACATCGCGCGCCTGTTCGTAAATGGCATGCAAGGCCGCGGCATAACCCTCAGCCCGCAAAAGTTGCGCCTGTCGCTCGCCCTCCGCGCGCAGAATCTGTGATTTCTGTTGACCCTCCGCTTCCAGAATCGCCGACTGCTTGCTGCCCTCGGCGCGCTCAATGGCCGCCTGCCGCTCGCCCTCCGCCAAGATCACCTCGGCGCGACGATCGCGCTCGGCGCTCATCTGGCGGTTCATCGATTCCTGAATCGCCCTGGGCGGATCAATCTCGCGGATCTCCACCGTGGTGATCTTGATGCCCCAGCGCTCAGTGGTCTCATCCAGTTTGACGCGCAGCACATCGTTGATCTGTTCGCGGCGCGACAAGACATCGTCGAGAACGATGTCGCCGATGACCGCGCGCAAGGTGGTGATTGCGATATTGGTCGTCGCCTCAACGACATCCTTGACCTTGGTCGTCGACAGCTCCGGATCAGTAATCCGGAAGTAAACCAGGAAGTCGATGCCGATCGACGCATTGTCCTTGGTAATGGCGGTCTGTTTCTCGATATCGAAAAACCGCTCGCGCATATCCACTTTCAGCGCCTGCTCGACGAAAGGTATGACAAAGGTCAAGCCGGGACCGCGCACCGTGCGGAAGCGACCAATGAAAAAGATCACCAAACGCTCGTATTCCTTGACCGCGCGGATGGCGCCCCGCAATATCCCAAATATGACCAGCAGCAGGACAACCAGAATGACCGCTTGCCCGCCCGATTGCAGCGCCTGTGTTAAACCGTCAACATTCATTACTTATCTCCTTCGACTTATCTTGTCTCGATTTACTCTCAATGATTCACGCGCCTTCATCGGAAGCGCTCCGTTTGGCTTTCTCTACTTGCAGTTCCAGCCCGTCCTTTTGCGTTACCACAACTTCCGCGCCGCTCTCCAGCCGCGACCGGCTGCGCGCCGTCCACAATTCGCCGTTGACATGCACCGTAAGACGATCTTCCATCGTACCCATTACGCGTCCACGAGCCCCAACCAGGAATTCATCCTTCTGCGTCGACGAGAGCTCGCGCTGCTGCCGCAGAATCGCACGCAATATCCCTCGGTGATACAGCCAGGCCAAGACCACGCCCAAGACGATGAGCACCGGCGAAACCGACACGTCGGCAAAAAGAAAGAAGCTCGCGACAACCTGGACTGCCAATCCGCCGATGGCAAAGGGCTCCCACTCCGACTTTAACAGCGGCAGCAAAAAAAATAGCGCCGCGCCAACAATAATCGCAATGACGGCAATCCAATTCACGGCAAGGGCGCTCAACAGATACAGCGTGCCGAGGATCAAAGCGGCGCCCGCAAATTCTGCAAGTCCCGTGCCGGGAATATAGGTGCCGGTAGCGCTAACCCATAACCCTGCCATCAACAACAAATAAATGAGATTGGGATCTTGAAGTATTTCCATAACGCGTCCTTTAGTCCGCCACGGCGGCGACTATCAAGATTATCGCGAAGAAAATAAAGCCGATTATACCTAGTTTAAGGATCAACGAAAGCAACGCGGATAGCACTGCGAAGATCAGCCCGCGGAAAAGAAACGCCAGAATCAAAAGCGCCAAACAACCCATCACTGTCTCCGCAAAATATGTCTATGTTCAGTATAAAACGGAAAATGGCGCTTGCTGCCCCCAATTTATGAGGGGCTCAACCGACGACTATCCAGCGCGCGAGATACGATACACTATGTAGCGATTTTGCTCATAATCAACGGTCAATACGAAGCCGGCGGCTTCCAAGGCCGCAATCCAATCCTCATGCCCGCGATCGACGAGCGCCATCAGATAACGATCGCCGAATTCGGCCAGCCCCAAAGCGCCTTCGGCCAGCATTTCCGCCGTCGGATAGTGCACGCGGCGTTTGTCGTTCCACTGCCCCAAGTAATATCCCAACTCCCAGCCCAGCCAGGGATCATAAATCACCGTCGCCGCCGGCTTGCCGTTAAGATAGCGCGCCAGGTCGTCAATACCATCATGCCGACCGCGATCCCCTCCGATCGGCAGGCCATTGCCTAAGGACCAAATGGCAACCAATACGAGTACAATTGCCAAAGAAAGAGACAGGCTTTTCCACCAGCGCGCTCGCAGCAGCAGCGCCGGCAAATGACTGCTCACGACAAGGATCAAGGGCGGCAAGATCAGCAACAAGTAGCGATCATACTGGTTGAAGTCGAGCGCGCTGTGCAGGGTAATGTAGGCGACGGAATAAATCAAATAGATTGGCGCCTGCCTCTCCTTCGGGCGCGCAGCCCTGACGACGAATGAACTCAATGCCGCCAGCCCCAGCAGCGACATTGTCACGACCGGCGGACCAAGTAGCCAGACGCCCAAGCGCGCCCATTCCATCAGTCGTCCTGGCCATTCCGCGGGATCGGCAATCCACTGCCCCGGCATATTATTGACTGATCCCAGCAAAAACACGCTCGTCTCCGGGCGCGCCGCATCCCATACAAAGAGCAGCAGCGCTAGCAGCGTAAATGGTTGCGCCAGGCGAATAACCGAAGCGCGTCTCGCCCCTTTAGCCCAGAGCAGCAATACGACCAAAGGCAGAAGCAACAGCGCCTGCTGTTTGCACCAGATGGCCAGACCCAGTGCCAATCCAGCCTTTCTATATCCTTGACATTCCAACCAGTACCAGGCCAGCACCGAGAAAAACAGCAAGCCCAAATCTGTGAAAGCGGTCGCGCCAAACGCCAAAACATAGGGTGACAACGCTGTCAACAGCCCCGCTACCAGCGCGGCAGCTTCATCGCTAAACGCGGCCCACGACAGGCGCATCATCAGTCCTGCGAGCAAGATCGCCATCATGACATTGGGCAGGCGCGCGGCAAACTCGCCCACCAGCGGGTCCAGATGCAATACACCTTTGTCATCGGCAACCACGCCTATCGCAACCATGCTGAGGGAGCTGAAATAAATTGTGAGCGGCGCTTTGTCCAGCGCGCCCGGCAGCAGCCAGTCGCCGTTGACCGCGGCGCCGCGCGCGTAGGTCATGAAACTGGCTTCATCGGGATGGAAACGGATATCGCGCCCCAGTTGATGAAATTGCAGCACGCCCGCCAGGAGGACAACCAATAGTCGAGCGCACAAGCTATTCATTACTCCAGTGGTCAATCATTCCCGCAGGACGGCGCTCAGCCATAGCGCTTTCGCAGGTATTCCAGCACGACGCGATCAATGGAGCGTCGATTCTCTTCCAGTGTCCAACGCATTTCCAGGTTCTCGTTACCGATCAGCATCCAGAAGACCTGCTGACAAACTTCATCCCACAGGCCATTGATCTCGCCCGTCATATATCCCTGCGCGATCATAATCGTTTGTAATTCGCGAGCGATCGCGTCGTCTATCGGCAAGAGATCTTCCGCCTGCGCCGATTGATAATGCAGATGATGCAATTGCACGAGATCCATCAGCCCCAAAACGGGTTCCGGCGCGTCATCAACGCGCAAATCCAAATATCGATCGTTATCAGCCCCATAGCCACCGTTCACGCGTACCACGTGGATTGCCGCCGACTGTTTGCCTCGGCGGTCTCCTCCGGCGACTTCGCCAGCGCGCAGCGCTCTCACCAGGCGATCCGCCAATTCACCTTCCGACGTGAGAAAGCCACTTGCCATCGCTTCGATAACTGCTTCGCTCGCCAGCAGATTGCCCTGTACGCTAAAGCCATTGCCGGTCTTGTGCCCAGCCCAGTCGTGACAGTCGTTGCCGGTATGCGCCGCGACCTGCCCCTGTGCGTCAACCATCGCTACCTGCCGAACCGTCCCTTGCTCATCATTCGCCAGAAGCGACTCCAATGCCTCCGGCGCAGAAGCTCCATTTTCCATCAAATCCAGGCCATCAGGACCGTACCCAATTTTGGCGTAAGACTGCGTCGCCACTGCTCCGGCTCCTGCCCGCGCCCAGGGCACCACCGCTCCCACAGCCGGGAACTTGCTAGCCACCGCAACGCCCCAGGCTTCTTCGTCTTCCGCATACGCCACTATGGAGAAGGTACTGATATTCATCGCAACCTCAGATCTCCAATGAGATTCGAATTATAGCAAACTTTGTCCCGCCATTGGCAACTGACTGAAATCGAGCAAAGCGCTATGAAACATATCTAGCCGCATCTGTATTAAGGAGTATTTTGCCATCGCTGGTCATGCGCCTGATTCGATGCTGCGCGATAAGACCTTAGGCCTCAGCAAATCAAAGTAAGTCATGCAACATATTGCAAGGTCAATGTAGGGGCCGCCCATCGCCCTGGCTAGTTTTTGCGGGCGACCCGACGGGTCGCCCCTACCACCGACTAATATTTTGGAGTTGAATGACTTTGTTAGTCCTACTTCTGTTCCTCGAGAGTCGTTCATAACATCGAAAAAACATGTCTTTTGCGGCAAAATACCTCTGTTCAATTATCACTCTTTTCACGATTCAAGGAATGCTCATGGAAACTCGCATCTTGGGACGCACTGGATTGAAAGTATCGGTCATGGGGCTCGGCGCCGGCGGGCCCAGCCGCCTCGGTCAAAGGGACGAGGTCAAAAGTGAAGCCGAATCCGTCTCTCTCGTACTCCAAGCCCTGGATGCCGGTATCAACTTCATCGACACGGCGGAAGCGTACCGTACCGAAGACATCATCGGCAAGGCGGTCGCCCAGCGCGATCGCGCTTCGATCATCATTTCCACCAAGAAGCGCCTGGGCGGGACCACTATCACCAGAGCGCAGCTTCGCGCAGGACTTGAAAACAGCCTGCGCAGATTGCGGACCGATTATGTCGATATCTATCACCTGCACGGCTTGCGCCCCGAAGTTTATGACTACTACTTGAACGAAATCGCTCCGCTTATGCAAGACCTGCAAGAGCAGGGAATGATTCGTTTTCTAGGGGTGACCGAGTCCTGGAGCCACGACCTCGGACACAACATGTTGGGGCGTGCGCTGCAAGACGACATCTGGGACGTGATTATGGTCGGCTTCAACTTGCTCAATCAAACTGCGCGAGAAACCGTGCTGGCGCAAGCGATCGAAAAACAGATCGGAGTGCTCATCATGTTCGCGGTTCGGCTGGCCCTTAGCCGTCCGGAGCGACTGCGCCGCACCCTTGACTCGCTAATTGAAAATGGCGAACTCGACGCGCGCGAAATCGACCTGGATCGTCCCTTGGGGTTTTTGGGGGAAGATGGCCTGGCCCTGGATACAACCGATGCTGCCTATCGCTTCTGTCGCGATGAGCCCGGCGTACATGTTGTCCTCTCCGGCACCAGCAATCCAGCGCACCTCGCGGCAAACATCGCCTCATTCGCGCGACCGCCCCTGCCACCGCAGCACACTACAAGACTGCAGCACATCTTCCGCAACGTCATTTCCGCGACTGGAGGATAAAAAAGGGCAGGTCGTCTGACCTGCCCTTCTCGGATGCTAATGTTTCTTCGGGATTAGTAGCCGCCGCCCGAGCAACCGGAACCAAATTCGTAAGCGCTCATCGGTACCGGATCGTTCAATTCGATGTCGATATTGATATTGCCGTTGGATCCGCCTTCGGCATGGCTGACGATCAAAACATATTGACCATCCGCCGGCAGCCTGAATCCATCAATGCTCGCGTCATACTCGTTGCGAGAAATGTCATCATCGCCGATCAGGGCGCGGTTGCCTGGCCCGACTAGCACGATCAAGGGATCGACAAAGCCCGGCTCAACCGTGTCGACATCTATATCGACGGTCTGACCCTTCGCAGCGCTGAAGGGAATGCTGTAAACCCAACCTTCGCGCATGGGCAACTGGAACTGGCTGTCGCCCTGCAACTCGCTGTGATAGAAGCTGCGGCTGCGGTTGAGCATCGCATAGTGGTAATAGTCCGCCGCGCTAGCCGACGATTCGCCCATCATTTCGTAGGTGATGCCGCGAGACAGATAAGGCAAAGCGTAGTCGTCATCCAGTCGCATCGCCATGCTGATGTAGTTCAACGAAGTGTCGTACTCGCCCATGTACCGGTAGGTCACACCCATCCAGTTCATGGCTTCCGCATCCTGGCTGTTGAGATTCAAGACACTGCGGAAGTTAGCCAGGGCTGCCACATAGTCATCGGACATCAGAGCGCGATAGGCCAAACTCTTGTAGGCAGCGATTTCGTTGCCCAAGCTGATCTCGCCGGATACGTCCAGCGATACCTCGATCATACCCTCGGTGCTGCCGCCGGCATGGGTCAAGACAACTGCATATTCGCCGCTGGTCGGCGCAGTGAAGTTCAGGTAACTGTCCCACCACTCGCCGGTGTCGTCATTCGCGGTAAAGGCCTGGCCCTGCGGATCCAGGATCAATACCAGGGGATCGGCGTCCAGGTCGCGTTGACTGCTGACGGCGGTTACGACTACATCCTGGCCCGCGCTCGCGGTGAAGGGGAAGAAGTAGACGGCGCCTTCCGACATCGGCACTTCCAGGCTATCTTGCCAGACCAGGTTGTCATTGCGGACGACCTGCTGCTTGATGCGCTTGATCCACTCTACATAGTCCGGCAGCGCATTCTCCATATCTCCCATCTTTTCGTAGACAATGCCACGATTGAGGAAGGGATAGTCCGCCTCCGGTACCTGCGACATCAACTGGTTGCAGTCCGCAAGCGCCTGTTCGAAATGATCAATTTCACTGAATGCCCAGCAGCGATTATTCAGGGCCATCAGGTTGCCTGGTTCCATCTCCAGCACAACGCTGTAGTCCTGCGCTGCCAAGGCATGTTCATCGACCATGCTGTAGGCATAACCGCGCGCCGCAAAGGTGTTGGAATCGTACTCACCCTTCGCGATCAGAATACTGTACAAGGCGATAGCCGCGCGATATTCTTCGTTCGACAAATTCGACCAAGCCAGATTCTTCAACGCGGACGCGCTCAACATGCCAGACGGCTGGGCAGCAGCTTCCGCAGCTTGCACTGCTTCGGCAGCACTCGACAATGCAGCTTCTTGCGCGGCAACGATCGCTTGAAGCTCCGCAATCAATTCATCGCGGTTGTCATCGACTGGCGCTGCGGGCATCAAAAACCCGATGGTTACAACAACGGCCACCAGCACCAACAAACCCTCTATGATTAGAGCGCTCGGGCGCTGGCTGAAGATGCGGTCTTTTATGGAACGTTTGGGAATGTCGTATTCCGGATACTGTTTCGTCATAATAAGTACCTCGCACTTTCAGCTTCCGACAAAGGCGGTTCAATCACTTGAACCTTAGTATAACACATCTGACTATGTAGTGGTCAAGCTACTTCGTCAGTTCAAAGCCCTTCTAATCTACACCTTGACAGGCACTTAACCTAGATTGTGCCACAAGATCCGCGTTTTTGCCAACAAGTTCTAAATATCGCTCATAGTTTAACGACGCTTTCCAACATTCGCCAAGTGTATCGTAAAACTGCGCAATTTCCAAATACAGGTCCACATACTCTAGCCTCACCGCAATTCCTGCCCGATATGCGGTATCAAAGTGTCGCAGCGCGGACTCAATGTTGTCTTGCGCGCGCATAATCCTTCCCAGGTTGTAATGCGCCAGCGCGCACCATTTGCTCGAGCACGAATGATCAATCGACAAAACCTGATTACAGTCCGCGAGCGCCGGTGCGTATTCTCCCATCTCGACATACACCCAGCAGCGGTTCTCTAGGGCTTCCATCCTCGCCCAGTCTCCATGGCGCATATCGAGGAACGTATTGCAGTGCTGCAAGGCCAATTCATAGTCGCCTAACTCGCCCGCATACCAGCACAAGGCAACGTGAGCGCTATGACGCCACGGCTCCAACTCGAGTACCTTGGAACGATCTCGATAGGCTTCGACAAAGTCCCCGGCCCTATTATTGGCAATCGCGCGACCATAATAGTACCGGGCATTGTTCGGTTCGGCCCCGATCAGCAAATCATACATCGCCTCGGCTTTGGCATATTGCCGCTGCGAACTGTAATCAGCTGCCGCCAGCTCAACAGTTCTCAAAGAGATATCATGGTTCGCCGTCTCGGCCGCAGGCGGAAAAACCCCGACGACCTGTGCCGCGTCAGGCTCTTTCGTTGACGAATCGAAAGGATCGAAGATGTCAAAAGCGCGGCCCGCAGCCACGGTGATCACGATCGTCATGAGGATCTCAATGACAATCGCGCTCCAGCGCTGAGAGAAAAAGCGCTGTACTATGTTGTTCTGCGGTACATCGTGCTGCAGATAACTATCGTACACGGCAACCCTCGCCATCGCTTTACAGGTATTGTATCCCAACTTTTGGCGGATTTGCCAAGAAACTTCTCCACTAATCCGACGATTAACCTGCGCTGAGCTTCATCCTCATATAGCGCTGATCGGCGCGTTTTCCTCAGAAAACCGGGTTTCTTCCTCCAGCAGCCACAGTCTTACCTGGCGCCTGACACGCGCTTTATGGGCAAGCCTGATTCTAGGTCGCGCAAAGGAGCTCGCGACAATTTGCGGTTATACTCTTTGAACTGTCCTGTTTTAATGAAGGAAGTACCGCCATGAACGATCATCATCTGCGCGAACAACTTGTCAATGCCCTGGCCAAACGGCAGGCGCATCAACGCTTTGACCAGGTCGTGGGTGACTTTCCCGAAGAGCACTTCAATACCCGAGCGGCGAACGTACCCTATTCGTTTTGGCACTTGCTCGAACACATCCGCATCTGCCAATGGGATATCCTCGACTACATCGAAAATCCCAACTACCAATACCTCTCCTTCCCCGACGACTACTGGCCAGATCCCGGCTCGGAAGCGGACGCCGCAAGTTGGAATGAAACGATCGCCGCCTTTCGCGCCGATCTGCAATCCCTCATCAACATCGTAAACGACCCGACGCGCGATCTCTGCGCCCAGATCCCGCATGGCCAACGGGGCCACACCATTCTGCGCGAGATCCTGGTGGTCGCCGCGCACAATTCCTATCATATCGGCGAGTTCGGCATTCTCCGCGGCACGTTGGATCTGTGGTGAAATGGAGCCGCGCCTATTGCCTATAGAGTTTGATGGGTACTGCAGTTTTTCATTGACAATTGTTATAATGGGATCAACATCGTAGGTCGTGAGGAGCATCATGGTTACCAATCTAAAACCGCGTTTGACTGTCCAGGAATATCTGGCCTGGGAGGCGGAAAACGAGATCAAACATGAATATATCGACGGCGAAGTCTATGCCATGTCCGGCGGCACGGGCAAACACAGCAGCATCATAATAAACATCACTGTAGCGATTGGGCAGCAACTCGGTGATTCGGTCTGTGCGCTTCATAGTAGCGAAATGAGAGTCAAAGTCGCTGAAAACCGCTACGTCTACCCCGACCTGAGCGCCGTCTGCGGGGTAGAGCAATTCGAAGACGAAGGCGAGACTTCGCTTCTCAATCCAATTCTGGTAGTTGAGGTTACTTCGCCGTCCTCAATCGAACGCGACCGCGTTGCAAAGCGCGATCTTTACCACGAAGTACCATCCATCCAAGGCTACCTCGTTATCGATCAGCATCGCCTCTGCACCGAACTATATATCCGCGCCGACATTGGATGGCTGCTGCAAGTCTACACCGATCCCGACGATGTGATTCCCTTGGAAATGCTCAACTGTGAATTGCCGCTCGCCGAGATTTACCGCGGCATCAGATTTGAAGAAGCGGGTCCGGACTAGGTGGTCAATTGCCTCATCAGCAGTCGCAGCGCCCCGTCGACGCTCAGCATCTTGTTCGCAATCCGATCGCCATCCCAAATGTGCCGCTCGACGCTTATTAGTCCTTCGCGTCCGGCCAGCCCGATATAAGTCAATCCAACAGGCTTCTCGCCCGTCCCCCCACCCGGACCAGCGATACCCGTTACGCTCAAGGCATAGTCCGTATCAAACACACTGCGGACGCCACAAGCCATTTCTCCCGCCGTCGCCGCGCTGACCGCCCCGACTTCGACCAGCGTCGTTTCGCGCACGCCCAGCATTTTTATCTTTGCTTCGTTGGAATAGGTGACCAGGCCGCCTTCAACATAGGCGGAACTGCCGGCGACATCGGTTAGGCTGCTGAGGATTAACCCGCCCGTGCAAGATTCGGCTGTACAAACGGTGAGCCCCGCCTGGTTTAACGCCGCGCCGACCTGCCGCGACAACCCCAGCAAATCCATCAATGGGGGACCTGAACCAATATCAGCGTATTCCCTTCGGAATCCACCATCATCACGAAGCGACCCCAGAACTGCGTTTCCGGCTCACCCAGGAATTGAACACCGCGTTCCCTGTATACGCGATAGGTCTCGTCGATATCCTCGCATTGCAAGGTCAGCGACTGCGACTTGCCAAAGGTCTCGCGATAGTGCTCCCAGTTCTCATCAAACTTGTAAAGCACGATCTGCGTTTCGGCGCCGGGAGGCGCGACACTGAGCCAGCGCGCATCCGCGCCCGGCCACATCTCGTTATCCGCCGTGCATTCCATACCCAGCTTTTCCGTGTAGAAGGCTTTGGCGCGATCTTGGTCTTCCACGAAAACTGAAACGGTGCCAACTCTGTTAATCATTGCATGTCTCCTATGCGCTTTGATGCAAAAGTATAAGGAAGCGGGGGCGATGCGCAATAGGCGACGTCGTGCCGGGCAACAAGGGGCGCCGCCTTGTCACGTCTAGAGGGTTTTCAGTCAAGCCAGATAAGAATGGGTCAACCCCGCTGCCCGAGAACGATCTGGTTGCCCTCGGAATCCACCAGGATCGCGAAGCTGCCCCATTGCTGCTGCTGCGGCTCACCCAGGAACTGCACGCCCTTTGCACTGAGCTCGCGATAGGTCTCGTCGATATCATCGCAATGCAAGGTGAAGCACTGCGGCTTGCCCATCGCCTCGCGGTAATGCTCCCACTGCCCGCCCATGGGGAAAAGCGTCAACTCGGTCGGGCAGCCTTCCGGCGCGACCGTGATCCAGCGCATGCCCGATCCCGGGAACATCTCCGAATCATTGATGAGCTTCATGCCCAGTTTCTCGGTGTAAAAGGCTTTGGCGCGGTCCTGGTCTTCCACGAATACGGAAACGGTTGCGATTGTGGTAATCATTAGCTCACTCCAACGTCCTGCATTATATTGAGCTTACAAAGGATGCGGCGCACAGCAAAATTTGATTTACTACTTTCGTCGGCGGGGCCGCCTCGGGCGCAATTGATACGCTACTTATTCTCCACGCTCTCGCTCAAGAAAGCGCTGTAGCCGTTTTCCGGATCGTTGCGCACCACCAGCATGCGCTTGCCGCCCACATGAGAGATGCCCGGCACCTCGTAGGCTTTGGCCGGATTTCCCTGGCTGTCCAGCCGGTTGCACCAATAGATGTGATCATCGCGCTGCCACATGTAGATCACCGCGACATCGTCCACCACGATCTCCATGCGCTTGCGGCTGAATGGGGAAAAACGCGGCGGATGAAACCAGGGCACCCAGGCCCCGGCCGTCTTCTCGGTTTTCAGCGACACCGCGCTCTGCGGCAAGATCTCCTTGCTATCCCGCGGGGACTCCTGGTTGATAAACTTGATCGTCTCATCAGTCGTATTGAACACCGAGGTCAATTCTGTAACTGGCATGGCTGTCCTCACTGCAACTGAACCATCACTGATCGCTCTGCCCGTCAAACCGATTCCCTTGCCGACGAGTTCCACCGTCTTGACAATGCCCTTGCCAATTTGACCGAGCAACTTCAGACCATCCATCGCGCCTGATCCCGCGTCTGATTAAATGAATCGCGTTTCCAATTTGCCCCAATTATACCGGATTCGCCCCCAATCGGATGCCCTGTGTTCATAATTACGAAGGGGCGCTCATTCGGTTGCGCCATGCGTCCCCCGCATATGCGCCACCGATTCCGCAAGCAGGTCTCGCAATACCTCCATATCGACATCCGCCAGCTTGTTGATGTACAGGCAAGATCGGCCGATCTTGTGCTTGCCCAGGCGCGCCAGCAAATCGTCGTAATGCTCGAAGCCGGGCATAATGTAGAGCGTCATCGACGCTTTGCGCGGCGCGAAACCCGTCAAGAACCAGTCGCCTTCCCGCCCGCTATCGTATACGTAATGATAGCTGCCGAAGCCGACGATGCTGCCGCCCCACATCTCCGCCGGCTCGCCCGTTATCTCGCCCATCACTTCAAGCAAAGCCAGCGCGTCTTCGCGGCGGCGCTTGTTCTCCACAGAATCGAGATAAGCTCGTACATCGCCATCATTGCGCTGCGTCTTCAATTCGGTCATTTGGCTGCCTCCCGCCTGGCGCCTTTCCAACAGATGTATTCCCTGGTAGTGGATCGCCCGATATCCTTTATTCCTTCTCCGGCGCCGATCCATCGTCTTCCTGCTCAACTGGCTCGAAGTCCACATCCTCGATGTCATCCAGCTTGATCAAGTCCTCATGATCATCCGCGGTCGGCTCGCTGATCACCGTCCGAACATCGGCGAAGTCCAGTTCCCCGCTCGCGGAACCGGTCGCGGCTTGCATCAACAAGGTCAGACGATCCGCCATGCTCGACGGATCGGGATGAATGCCGTCTTGCAGCAGCGCCGTCTCGAAGACCTGCTCCACCACCGCGTCAATCAACCCGTCCTCGCCGCCGTCCGCGATCATCGCGCTCAAGTTGTGCATGAGCGGATGCCGCGGATTGAGCTCCAGCGCCTTGACCGGCAATTCGTAGTCCTTGTCCAGCAGGCGATTGATGCGGAACATGTAGCGGCTGCCGCTCTCGTCTTCGCTGACCAGGCGCGCCGGGCTATCCACCAGCGCCTTGCTCTCGCGCACATCGCTGACCCGACCGCCCAAGGTCGTCTTGACGCGCGCCGTCAGCGACGCAAATGAATCCACCTCCAGCGCTTCGCGCGCCGTTTCTTCCGCCTCAGTGGCATCGCCGACATTGCCCAAATCCAGATCGCCGGAATCAACGCTGACCAGCTTGTGCCCCCGGAAGTCAATCATGCCCATCGGCAACATGGCATCGACCGGATGCGTGAAATACAGCACTTCGATCCCGCGCTGCCGAAAGGCATCCAGGTGCGGACTGCGCGCGCCGCTATTGTAATCGTCCGCCACCACATAATAGATCTCGTCCTGGTTCTCCGACATGCGCTCGACGTAGTCCTCCAGCGAGTGATAGCTATTCGGATCCTCATCGTGCGTGGTCTGGAAGAACATCAGCGGCTCCAGATCGCCGCGGTCCTCGCTCTCCATCACCAGGCCCTGCTTCAGATAAGCGCCGAATTCCCCGAATATCTGGAGGTAGCTGTCCCGGTCGTTCTTCACCATCCGTTTGAGCTCGGAAAGCACCCGGCGCGTGATCGACTTCTTCAAGCTCGCCATCACCCGCGTGGCCTGGATGCTCTCCCGGCTGACGCTCAGCGGCAGATCCTCGCTGTCGACCACGCCCTGTACAAAGCCCAGATATTCCGGCAGCAGATCGCGATTGTACTCTTCTATCAGCACCTTGCGCGCATAGAGCTTCAACCCGACTTCGCTACGCGGACTGAACATATTGGGCTGCGCGCCGCTCGGCACAAAGAGCAAAGCGTAAAACTGCATCGGCACATCGGCGCGCATGTGAATATGATGATTGGCCCCGGCGAAATCCATCGTCAGCATCTTGTAAAAGCTGTCGTATTCCTCGTCTTCCACCTCAGACGGATTGCGCCGCCAGATCGCCTGCTGCTTATTCGTCGGCTCTTCGTCATCCCCGACAAAAATGGGAAAAGCCACATAATCGGAATGTCGCCGAACAATATCCTTGATGCGGAAGGCGCGCGTGAATTCCTCTTCGTCATCCTTGAGATGAATCGTGATCTCGGTGCCGCGCACATCCTTTTCCGCCGTTTCCAGCGTGTAATTGGTGCCGCCGGTCGCCGACCATTTGACCGCCTCGTCCTCCGGGCGATAGGAGCGCGAAACCACGTCCACCTGCTTCGCCACCATAAATGCCGAATAAAAACCCACGCCGAATTGCCCGATGATATCCGCAGCCGAACCGCCGTCGGGTTTCTCCTTCATCGCTTGCAAGAAAGCCTTGGCGCCCGACTTGGCGATCGTGCCCAAGCCGTCAATGATCTCCTCGCGATTCATGCCGATGCCGGTGTCGCTGATCTTCAGCGTCTTCTGCTCTTCATCAAGCTCGATATGGATCTCCAGGTCCGCCCCAGCATCCCGCACGTTGTCGTCCGTCAACATCTGGAATTGCAGCCGATTCAAGGCATCCGACGCGTTCGAGATCAACTCGCGCAGGAAGATCTCCTTTTCCGTGTACAGCGAATGAATCAGGATATTCAGCAGTTCCTGCGTCTCCGCTTGAAATACGTATTGCTCGCTCATTTTCCTTCCTTCAATTCATGCAACCGCCGCAGCCGCGGCCGCCCAAAAGTAACCTCTCTGTTTTAGCACAGCTACGTAAGATGTAAATAAAAACTTCCCCTAAATCGCTCCCTAATCCACTTTGCCCCCAACACAATCAGCCTGACCAATTCCATCGATACTGCTATACTCTGCCACTATGCCCGACACGCCCGGAGAAACCAGCCCATGAAAGCCGTCCAGATAATCGCCCGCGGCCAGCCCGCCTTTGTCGATGCGCCCAAGCCCCAACTTATCGCCGACCACGCCATCGTCAAGACCCTGCGCCTGTCCCTCTGCGGCAGCGATGTCCGCCATATCCATTACCTGCCGGACGACCGCTATCCCTCCCCCATCGGCGAAACCGGCCACGAGATGGTCGGCCGCATCGAAGCCATCGATCCCGCCCATAACGGCTTCCAGGTCGGCCAGCCCGTGCTCTGCCTGGCCCCCGATCACCGCGCCATGTGCGAATATTACCTCGCCCCCGTCGACCGCCTGCTGCCGCTCGACCCCGCCACGCCCCTGGAGCACTCGGTGCAAGCCCAGCAATTCGGCACCGTGCTCTACGCTTCGCAAGTCCTGCCCGATCTTCAGGGCAAGACCGTCGCCGTCATCGGCCAGGGATCAGCCGGCTTGTGGTTCAACTTCGCCCTGCAGCAGCGCGGCGCCGCCAAAATCATCGCCCTCGACATCAAGGATTATCGTCTGCGCTACAGCAAGGCTTACGGCGCTACCCACACAATACACAACGCCGACATGTCGCCAGTCGCACTGCGCGACGCCCTGCGCGACATCAACGACGGTCAACTGCCCGATGTCCTAGTCGAAGCCGCCGGCGAAGCAGCGGCCATCCGCCTGGCCGTCGCCATCGCGCCCCAAGACGCTTTCTTGCTCATCTTCGGCGTGCCCCGCTTCGAGACCATGGACTTCCCCATCTTCGAGTGCTTCTGGAAATCGCTCACCGTGAAATCCCGCGTCGGCACCATCAACGACCCCGGCCACGCCTGCACCCGTCAGGCCCTGGATTACATCAACAGCGGCGCCGTCGACACCGCCCGCATGATCACGCATACCTTCAAGTTCCAGGACGTGCTGGAGGCTTACGAGTTACACCATCTGCAAGACGAAGGCGCGGTCAAGATCGTGATTGATATGGAGGGGTGATGCAGGCGAAAGATTTTGTCTGCAAGTGGGCAGACTCAACGTTGGGAGAACGCCAGTCCTATCAAACTCACTTTTCCGATGTCTGCCGTTTGGTGGGGCATGAACCGCCGGGCGCCAGCGGAATAGACAGCAACGGCAAGATATTCCAATTTGAGAAATATGTCCGGGAACAGGCAGGCGAACGCGGATTCGCCGATGTCTACTTTGAAGACCATTTCGCTATTGAATATAAGGCGCCCAATCAACACAAAGATCTGGACGAAGCCTTTAAACAGTTACAGCGCTACCAGCGACAGCTAAAGATTCCACCCCTGCTAATTGTCACTGACATCGAAAACTGGCGGATACACACTAACTTTCCTAGAACCGTCCCCGAAATTTACGAGTTCGCCCATACCGATATCGCTGAACGACAGGAAGTGCGTCAGTGGCTTAGATACATCTTTGAGAACCCTCACCGTTTTAACCCGGAACTTAAAACTAAAAGCGTGACCGAAGATGCTTCTGACTCACTCAAGGCCGTTGTCGACAACATGCGAACGGTTTGGAAAGTTTCGCCGTCGCGCGTCGCCCGATTCTTCACAAGAATAGTCTTCTGCCTATTCGCTGAAGATATCGAATTGCTGCCCTCAATCTCGCAGGGCAAAGGGTTGTTCACCTATCTCATCGAGAATTGCGAGCGAAATACGGATAACTTCAAAGCCGATATCGGCCAGCTCTTCGAGGCCATGGAACACGGCAAGCGGACGCACTCGCGCGAAATTCGCTGGTTTAACGGCGCGCTCTTTCAAGACGTCGACGTTGAGCCACTGTCGCCACCCGCCATCATGCGGCTGCACGACGCATGCCTGCTTAATTGGGAATACGTCGAGCCGGCCATTTTCGGAACACTTTTCGAGCGTTGCCTTGACCCGGCAAAGCGAGCCCAACTCGGCGCGCACTATACGTCGCCTGACGACATCCTTCTGATAATCGAGCCTGTCCTTATGCAGCCGTTACGCCGCGAGTGGGAAGTAATCCGCGAGCAGGCAGAACAGTTGCGTGAAGAATACAATCAGACCTCAAGCGTCCGTGCACAAGAGACTGCCAAAGCCGAATTGCTGGCATTGCGCGATCAAATGCTCAAGCGCGTCCGTGAGACCACAGTGCTTGACCCAGCCTGTGGCAGCGGCAACTTCCTTTACATCTCGCTCCAGCAGTTGATGAATCTCGAACTGGAAATCGTCACCGACGTACTCTGGCACGACATTGACCGCGCCGATCTGGAAGTCAGCCCGGCACAACTTTATGGCATCGAGATCGACGAGATCGCCCACGCGCTTGCCAGTATCGTGGTCTGGATCGGTTATATTCAATGGCGCGAACACTACGGATACCGCCACGACGCCAAACCACTGCTGCAAGATTTGAGCGACAAAATCGTCTGCAAAGACGCCATCCTGGCTTTCGACGAGGACGGCAATCCCACCGCGCCGGACTGGCCCAAAGTCGATGTCATCGTCGGCAACCCGCCTTTTTTGGGCAATCGAAAGTTGCGAAACGAGCTAGGCGATGAATATGTCGATAACTTGAAGACTGTATTCTTTGACGATTTTGGTGGATTATCACCAGACTTGTACTGCTATTGGCATCAGACGGCGCTTCTGCAAGTCGTCAATGGAAATGCGCGACGCGTTGGGCTGATTGCAAAAAACTCTGTCCGCACTGGCACAAACCGCATTGTCCTAGAGAATATACTTCGCGATGGACACATCTTTAACGCATGGTCCGACCGAGATTGGCTGCTTGACGGTGCGGCTGTACGAGTCTCAATCATCTGTTTTGACGACGGTGAAGAAAGTAGCATGGTACTTGACGGGAGCCGAGTGGAGACCATTTACCCGGATCTTACTGCTGACATAGACACGACTGTCGCAGCTTCTCTTGACGAGAATGCGTTGCTGTCATTTCAAGGGATTGTAAAGCGAGGACCATTCGATATAGATGCATCTCAGGCAAAATCAATGATTGCAGCCAATCCACGCAACGCTGAAGTACTTAAGCCACTTCTCAATGCATTTGATATCACTAGACGCTCACGCAACAAGTGGATAATAGACTTTGGCGTTTCGACGCCCATTGAGACCGCAAAGCAATACAAACTGCCCTTCGAATACGTCGAGACAAACGTTCGACCCAAGCGGCAAAATACGAGACAAAAGGAGTCCCGCGAGTTCTGGTGGTTGCATTGGAACAGCCGCCCAACCATGCGCGCCAACCTAACTACACTGCGACGGTATGTTGCGACACCGATAGTGTCCAAATACAGACTTTTTGTTTGGATGTCGATGAGCGTGTTGCCCGACAAACGTCTCACCGTATTCGCTCGCGACGATGACTATTTCTTCGGTGTGCTCCACTCCATATTTCACGAAGTGTGGTCACTGCGCCGCGTATCGCCTCATGGAGACGGGAAAAAGGGCAGTCGCCCTCGCTATACACCGACAAAAACCTTCGAAACCTTCCCCTTCCCCTGGTTGCCCGGCCGCGAAGACGAGTCCCACCCCGCCCATGCCGCCATCAGCGCCGCCGCCGCCCAGCTGCACGAAGAGCGCGATGCCTGGCTCAATCCCGAAGGCGCGAGCGCGAAAGAACTCAAAGATCGTACGCTGACGAATCTATACAACGCCCTGCAAGTCTGGCGCAAGCAAGACAGCATGAAAACCAAAGAAGCCGCCGCCGATTTCGCGCCGCGCTTGGATGAACTGCACCGCGCGCTGGATAAGGCGGTTTGTGACGCCTACGGCTGGGAGTATGCTGTGCTGGATGACGAGGAAGAGATTCTAAGGCGGCTGCTAGCGTTGAATTTGGAGCGGGTTGGTTGATTCAGCCACAGAGGCACAGAGGACACGGAGGGCGTTTGATGGCGGACAGCTCGCGGCAGAAAGAGATACGCGACATTCACCGAACGTATAAGTGGTTCTATGTCGTAATGGGCATTGCCGTTGTACTTGCTGTCGGCATTTATATTGGCGCGGCAGTCTTTGCGGACGATCCCAGTGGCTACGCTATGAATCTAGTAACCGAAGGCTTTGGCGTTTTGGTCAGCACGCTAATTGCTGTCGGAGTTCTTGATCGACTCAGTGAAAAAAGGGAGGAGAAGAGACGATATGAGGAACGAATTAACGAACTCGTGCGCCGCGCCGGAAGTCGAGTCAGTCAAACTGCCGTGAGCGCTCTTGAGGAGCTAGACCGTCTACAACTACTTAAAGGAGAGAATGGTAGGCTTAAAGGCGAAGATTTAAGCCATGCTGATCTGCGCGGCCGACTGAATCTGCATGAAATCAACTTGGAGGCTGCTAATCTAGGTCATTCAAGGTTTGAAGATTCTATTTTGACTTCTGCGAAGCTAAAAAGCGCTCACCTCATGTGGACCGAAATGAGAGGCGTAGTGTTGGATAGGGCAGACTTACGCTGCGCAAACCTCACTTACGCAAAGCTACATGACGTAAGATTGGGCGGTGCTGATCTGCGCGGCGCATACTTGATCGATGCACAACTTGTAGACACACGATTCCGCTATTCCAACATGTATGAACCTGGACAGTCGCCCAGTTTTCTTAATGAAATACCTCCTGCCTTTCTACCAGATGGAACTACATATAGAGATGACGTAAATATGGACAAATTTACCGATTCTAACCACCCGCAATTCGGCAAGACGCTGGAGCAGATAAACACAGTTCGCAAGGAAATGGGACAGTTTACCATCCCCAACGCATGGCTCCCTAGAAACTGAGTTCAATCCCAAACCGCGACCATCCATTCACCCCTTCCCCGCCAAACTCCGCTACCGTCGGTCTGTGTCGAAGGGCAGTGTCTACGCGCCCTACGCGACCCGAAACTTCGGGGAGGGATTTAGGGTGGCTTGAAAACGCTCGGTGATCTCGGTGTCCTCGGTGCTTCAATCCTATCCCGTCGCGCCCTTCGTGCCTTTGCGTTGATTCTCCATTACGAGAACATTTGGTCTACCATTCCCACCCAACCCATGCTACCCTGATCCCATCGCGCCTTAACAACCGCATCACGCCTGCTAAAAAGCCCCTCTCCCTTTATGGGAGAGGGGTTTGGGGTGAGGGCCAACATCTCGAACATTTGGTCTAGCGCTCACATCCGACCCATGCTAAACTAAACTCATCGCGCCTTAACAACCTAATAACCAGTCCCGCCAGACGACCCAAAAAAAAGCGCCATCGCGAAAAATCCGACAGCGCAACTCGCAAACCCAGTGATAGCAAGGGATTCGCCCATGACAGCGGGGCAAAAGACAGCGGTTTTCTGGGGATTAGCGGGGCCGCATCGGGTATACAAAGGGGCTCGCAAGGGGAATTTCTGAGGGCGAAAATCGCCGCTTTGTCCGAAAAAATGTTTTCTTTGTCCGGAAAACGGACAAAGACGGACAATCCTGCCGTCTCAGCTTATCCGTCTCTATGGTAAACTACCCGCATGAACCTGATCGACTACGGAAGCATCCTCATCCGCCGCGGCTGGATCATGCTGCTGCTCGGCATCATCGCCGCCGGCGCCGCCTTTCTCTTCAGCCGGGGCATGACGCCGGTCTACCGCGCCACCCAAAAGGTGCTGATCGTACCCAGCCGCAGCGACTTCGGCTTGACCCAGGCCGCCAAGCAGACCCTCAACAACCATGTCGCCTATCTCGATAGCTCGCAGCGCGCCGCCGAGGTCATCGACCGCCTGCAAATGGACATGATCCCGCAGCAACTGCGGTCCAACGTGCGCATCGCCCCCGATATCAACAGCTTGCTCATCCAGATCGACGCCGACCACACCGACCCCGGCCAGGCCAGCCGCATCGCCGCCGAATGGGGTGTCCTGCTGGTGGAATACCGCGACCGGCTCAATCAACAGGCGCGCCGCGAAGACCGCATCGTCGCGACCCTGCAAGACAACCCCGTGCCCTTCCGCGCCCGCCCCAACGTCTTGATTAACACCCTGGTCGGTCTCATCGCCGGCGTCTTCGTCGGCGGCATCATCGTCTTCGTGCTCGAATACCTGGAAAGCGCCATCGTGCGCCGCCGCGAAGACGTCGAAATCGCCGTCGGCTTGCCCGTCCTCGCCTCCGTCCCGCCCAGCGACTAAACCACGCCATGAAACCCGCAACTAATATATAGGCGTCGATTCATCTTGCCGAGACAAATCAGTGACCGCCAATCCCGTTCACGAGTCACCCCTTCCCTCTTTATGGGGGAAGGGGCCGGGGGATGGGGGTTTACACACTCAATATCCCCGCCAAGACCCTGCGATCGATATTCCCGCCCGATACCACGCAGACGACCTTGCCGCCTCCCGCCCGACCCGCCAGTGCAGCCGCCACAGACGCCGCGCCCGCCCCCTCGGCGATCACCCGCTGACGCTCTGCCAGCAGTCGGATCGCCGCGCGCACCTCGTCCAGCGACACGACCAGCGCGCCATCCAGCAAGCCACTGACCAGCGACCACATCTCGGGCAGCACACTCGCCCCGCCGATGCCATCGACGAAGCTGGCCTGATAGTCGACCGCGACTGGTCGTCCGGCCGCCAGCGATGCCGCCAGCGGCGCCGCCGTCTCGACTTCGACAGCGTAGATGCGCGTGTCCGGCTTGAGCGCGCGCAGCGCGGAGGCGATCCCGCTGCTCAGCCCGCCGCCCCCATAGGGGATGATCACCGCATCAACTTCGGGCAAATCCGCAAGGATCTCCAGGCCAATTGTGCCATTGCCAGCGATGACATCGTGATCGCTCACCGGATGAATGAACAACCCGGGCAGCGCCTCATAGCGTCCGCTGAGGATGATGCCCCACCATTCGTCGAAGGGCGTCTTGACGATCTCGCCGCCCAAGCGCCGGATGGCGTCAAGCTTGGTTTCCGGCGCGTGATCCGGCACCACCACATGACAAGGGATGCCCAGCCGCCGCGCATGCCAGGCCACACCCTGTGCCATGTTGCCCGCGCTCGCCGTGACGACGCCCCGCGCCAACTGCTCGGGAGACGCCAATGCCATCGCGTTGCCCGCGCCGCGCAACTTAAATGAACCGATCGGCTGCAGATTCTCCAGCTTGCAATAGATCTCCGCCGGCGTATCCTCGACGCGCAAGCGCAGCAGCGGACTGCGCAGGGCGGAATCCCTTATGCGCTCAGCCGCAGCTTCAATCTCTCGCAGCGTAATTGGATTCATGCGCTAACCGCCAGCGGTGAAGCGCGCCAATTGATCTGGATCCACGTCAACGCCCAGTCCCGGCGAGCTCGGCACGGCAACATAGCCGCCTTCCACCTGGAATTGAGGACCCGTGAGATTGTCGCGCAGCGCGTTTTCCGAGCGATCCATCTCCAACATCATATCCGGCATGCGCAAGCGACCCGGCACCGGATCCAGAGTGCTGACCAAGTGCAAGCCGGCCGCAAAGGCGATGCCCGTGCCCCAACTATGTGGCAAGACGTTGGTTTGAAAAGCCCGGGCCAAGGTTGCTATGCGCTTGGTCTCGGTCAGCCCGCCCGCCCCGCAGATATCAGGCTGCGCGATATCAACACATTGATTGCTCAACAGATGACGAAACCCCGCCAGCAGATACTCGCATTCGCCGCCCGCGATGGGAATCGTCGTACGCCCTCGCAGCTCGCGATATCCCTCGTAATCCTCTGGCGAAACCGGCTCCTCGAAAAAGCTGATATCCAGTTCTTCGATCTGCCCGGCAAAAGACCGGGCCTCGCTCCGCGAATAGGCATGATTGGCGTCCACCATCAGTTCGACCTCCCCGCCAATGGCCTTGCGTACCGCGCGCACATGTCGCAGGTCCGTCTCGACGCCCAGGCCGACTTTCATCTTGAGCGCTTTGAATCCCCCCGCAACATAGCTCTTCGCCTCATCCACCAACTTTCCGACCAGGTCATCGCTCTCGACGAAATACATACCAGTGGCATAGACCTTAACCTTTTCCCGACGCCTGCCTCCCAACAGAACGGAAACCGGCTGCCCAAGCAGCTTGCCGCGCAAATCCCAAATGGCGATGTCGATGGCGCTCATCGACGCCACCAGCACACCCCGCCGCGCGTAATCCAGCGAGCGCAAATGCATCTTGTTCCATATCGCCTCGACCCCCAATGGATCTTCGCCAATGACGAGCGGCGCCAAGAACTCCACTCCCGCTTGAATGACGCCAGCCGGTCCATACCCCTCGCCCCATCCATAACTGCCATCCTCGGCGGTCACTTTGACAAGGCAAATTTGACGCCTGTCGAAACCAAACTGTGAGAAGAAAAACGGCGTCTCCAGGGATTGTTCGACGACATGGCTTTCTACTTGTGCGATTTTCATCCTGATGTGCTTTCGTTTTGCTTTTCAATAGGCTATAGTGTAGCCGAAACTGCGCCTCCTGGCGCACCAATGGTCAACCTAATGCGTCCGCCAAATGCAAGCACCCGGGACACGCGACCGGCCAATGTAAAGGCGATCTATCGGGAAATGTCGATACCCGGCTCCGCCCAAATTGCGGAAAGTTCACAAGTAGCCGAGGTACTGAACAGCCTCGTCACTGGCGTCAGCGGCGTCCTGCAAAATAACTTGGTTGGCATCTATCTCTACGGCTCACTGGTCACCGAGGATTTTGACGCGGGAATTAGCGATCTCGATTTGGTCGTGGTCACAAATCTAGGTCTCGGTGACGCTGCTTTTGCTTCGCTTCAAGAATTGCACCAGCAAGTCATTGGCAGCTATCCCGCCTGGGACGACAGACTCGAACTGGCATACGTTTCGCTTGACGCGCTGCGGACGTTTCGCGAGCGACAGAGCCTTATCGCCATCATCAGCCCGGGCGAGCCCTTCCACCAGCTTCATGCCGGATATGACTGGTTAATCAGTTGGTATATGTTGAGAGAAACGGGTATCGCATTGAGAGGTCCCGACATCGCCAGCCTGATAGATCCAATTGAGCCAGCGCATTACATCGAAGCGGTGCAATCCCATATCGAGGCATACAGAGATAGCGTCGAGTCCGCAAATAACAAATCCAACTTGTCCTACATCGTTTTGACCACCGCCCGGGGTCTGTACACCGTGTTGCACGGGCAGCCGACATCAAAGGTCAAAGCGGCCGCATGGGCGGCGCGGGCCTTTCCCAAATGGGCGCGGCTTATCAATCAGGCTTTGCGTTGGCGCATCAACCCGCAATCGGACAGCCCCTCTGTCGACGAGTTTCGACCCAGCGTAGGGGCTTTCGTCAATGAGTTGTTGGCGATGCTGCCGCAAAAGGAAGACGCGGCGAAAGCGAAATCCGCGCCGGATACCTAAGCCGCGCTTCGGCTTCCGTCAAGCCGCGGAGCTTGGCATCTTTGACAACTGGCGCATGTTCCTCGTCATAGTTAAAACAATGAGCGTGATCGTATCGGCGCCACTGACCGCGGTACAGCCCTTAGTCACGGCATATGCGCTTGCCAAGAAACCTTGCAGTCTCCATAATTGAACCGGAGCGCAACAGCAAGTTTTCGACGGCGCGCGCGATACCTGCCATGCATGATTTCATATGCGCGTCGCTATTAATTCGACAGGCATATACCTCGCCAATGGTCTATTACTAAACATGCGAATAATTCAATCGCTGATATGTAGCCGACTTATGCTCCTGCTCTGCCTCGGTTGCCTGCCGGCATGCAACCTCGACCGACCGACTCCAACTCCTTTTCCCACACCCGATCTGCCGCGCGTAGAAATCCTCGCGCCGCCAAACCAACAAAAGGTCATTGAAGGCACGGAGTTTGATATAGACATTTTGGCTGTTGATCAGTCGCTGGGTATCCGCCGCATAGAACTCTACGTGGACGAGCTTTTTGTCAAGAGCAGCGAAACGACAGATGACGTCAAGCGGGAATACCGCGTCACCATGAATTGGTTCGCCCAAGGCTTGGGCTGGCACACCGTTAAGGCGATTGCCTACCGCGACGATGGCACACGAAGCGACGAGCACATGATCACCTTGCAGGTCATCCCGCGCTGACAAACATCGGCGTCAGGCCTGATTGGTGAAAATGGTGGACTGCGCTACAATAAGTTACTGTTCGCCACACCTGACGCATTAATCGCATCCGCCATGCAAATCGAATTGCGAAACATCCACAAGCGCTTTGGTCCGGTTCACGCCAACCAGGACATTAGTGTTACCTTCCATGAAGGCAGGATTGTCGGCATCCTGGGTGAAAACGGGGCCGGCAAATCAACGCTGATGAAAATCCTTTCCGGTTTTCAACCAGCGGACCAAGGCGAAATCCTGATTGACGGCGGGGTCATCGATTACACAGGTCCCACGGCCGCAATCGCCAACGGCATCGGCATGCTGCAGCAGGATCCACTGGATGTAGGCGCGTTCACGGTCTTGGAAAACTACATCTATGGCGGCGCGGAAGGCATCACGTTGGGGCGCGCCCAAGCCGAAGCAACCCTGGATGACCTTTCCGCTCGCTTCGGCTTTGAACTCGATCCCCATCAATTGATCGACAATCTGCTCATCGCCCAAAGGCAGCAATTGGAGATTGTCCGGCTACTGGCCCTGGGCGTGCAAACGCTGATCCTGGACGAACCAACCACTGGAATCTCGGCCGAGCAAAAGATCATTCTCTTTGACGCGCTGAGAAAACTTGCGCGCGACGAAGGCATGATCATCTTGCTGGTATCACACAAGCTGGAAGACGTCATTGAACTCTGCGATGAGGTCATGGTCTTGCGCGCCGGCGTCCTGGTCGGCGACATGGAAATGCCGATCGCCGATCACAATTTGACGAGCGCCGTCATCGCCGAGACCAAACAGCATTTGGTGACGATGATGTTCGGAGAGGAATTGGAAGCCCAGAGCCGCGAGCGCTATAGACTGGGAATGCCCATTCTCGAAGTAGAGCAACTGCTTGTATACGACCTTCGCCTGGATATGCAGCCGATTAGCATGAGCCTGCGCGCGGGCGAGGTTATCGGCCTGGCCGGCCTTGACGGCAGCGGCCAGGAACTGTTCATGCGCGCCTGCGCCCGCCTGGGACGGATCACCGGCGGCAACCTGCGACTGAACGGCGATAACATCGTCGGCGCAAGCTATCGTCAGTTGTTCCACCGCGGCTGCGTCTTTGGGGCGGCGGGCAGGCTGGAAGAGGGGTTGATCGCCGGTTTGACCTTGACCGAGCACACGGCGCTGGTCGCGGACGAGCACATGCGTATCGACTGGAAATCCATGGGCAAGCGCACGGCCTCCCGCATAGACCAGTACCGCGTCAAGGGTCGCGCCGCCGACAATGTCGAGCAATTATCCGGCGGCAATCAGCAACGCGTGCTGATGGGACTGCTTCCCGATGAGCCGCAACTGCTGATCCTGGAACAGCCCACGCGCGGCCTTGATGTCGATTCCGCGCGCTGGATCTGGACCCAGCTATTGGAGCGCTGCCAGCAAGGAACTGCGATTATCTTCAATTCTTCCGACCTGGAAGAGTTGGTCACCTACAGCGACCGCGTCTTTGTCTTTTACGCCGGGCGCGTCTATCAGGTGCCGGACGTGGGCCAAACCAGCATCGACGAGCTCGGGCATCTGATCGGCGGCGAATTCCAACAGGCTTGAGTTTTGCCCAAGGAAGCCGGCATATTTCTAGCGGCAAAAGGGAATCATACGCGATGCCACTTAGCGAAAAACACGACGAGACCAAAACCTATGATGACATCCTCAACGCCGGTCCGCCGCTCAGTCAACTGGCGAAGGAATTTGTCACGCCAACCGAGCTCTTCTTCGTGCGCAACCACGCCAGCATTCCCGCCGTCGACCTGAGCAACTATCGGCTGGGTGTTAATGGCCTGGTCACCCGCGAGCTTTCGCTGACGCTGGAGGAAATCAAGAGCGAGTTCGAGCGCCAGACCCTGACCGCGACCTTGCAGTGCGCCGGCAACAGGCGCAAAGAACTGGTTGATTACAAACCCATCGACGATCAACTCGCCTGGGGCATTGAAGCGATTGGCACGGCGAATTGGGCGGGCGTCAGGCTGGGCGACATTCTCAAGGCAGCCGGCATCGCTAGCGACAAGGCGGCGCATATCGGTTTCCTGGGTTTGGACGGCATCATGAGCGACGGCGAACGCTCGCCCTATGGCAGTTCGATCCCGCTTGACAAAGCGCTGGCTTGCGAAGTCCTGCTCGCTTACGAGATGAATGGTCAAGACCTGCCGCTGGCGCATGGCAGCCCCCTCCGCGTGATCGTGCCGGGCTACATCGGCGCGCGCAGCGTCAAATGGCTTTGCGGCATCAGCGTTCTGGAAGAACCCTCCGACAATTATTTCCAGCAGGTGGGATACAAGCTCTTCCCGCCCAGCGTCAACATCTACAACGTCAACTATGATGACGGCATGCAATTGACCAAGCTGCCGGTCAATTCCGTGATCGTACAGCCGGAAGATCGCAGCTTGATGGCGGCCGGAAAGATCGCCGTCGAAGGCTACGCCATGAGCGACGGCGAGCACGAAATCCACTGGGTCAGCGTCTCGGCTGACGGCGGCGAGACCTGGCAGCGCGCCGAGTTCCTCAACGAGCCGCAACTCTGGACCTGGCAGCTTTGGCGCACCGAGTTTGATTTGCCCTCGGGCACGCATGAACTGGTGGTGCGGGCCTGGGACACGGCGGCGAACAGTCAGCCGGAGACCATCGCCAGCACTTGGAATTTCAAGGGCTATGTCAACAACGCCTGGCATCGGGTCAGAATTACGTTGAAGTGATGGTACGATAGTGTGAATGTTCCTGTAGCGCGAATAACCAACTGAGGAATTGCGGCCTATTCAAGGCATACACATGAAAGATACCAAGTCCCTCGCCATCCAAATCGCCTTCCTGCTCATCCCGGTCGCCATCTCGCTGGCCGTGGCCGCCATCCTCGTCACCGCCGTTGGGCGCGACCCGCTGGAAGTCGTCGACGCGCTCTGGAAAGGCGCCTTCAAAGACTCGCGCAAGGTCGGCGGCGTGGTCAACTTCTGGATTCCGCTGACCCTGGTCAGCATCGGACTCGTCGTCACCTTCCGCGCCGGCTTGTGGAATATCGGCGTCGAAGGCCAGATGATGATGGGCGCGCTCTTCGCCAGTTGGGGCGCGCAAACGCTCTTATGGGACGCGGGCATGTCCCCCCTGCTCAACCTGGCCCTGATCGCGCTCTCGGCGCTGGGCGGCATGTTTTGGGCTTTCATCGTGGGCGCTCTCAAGATACGCCTGGGCGTCAATGAAATCTTCGGCGGGGTAGCGCTGAACGCCTTAGTCAACGTGATTTCCATTTATATGATCTCCGGTCCCTGGCAGCCGCGCATCGGCGGCTCGGCACAGGGCACGGAGCCCTTTCCCGTGCCGGCGCTGCTGCCGGAATTCTCCAAGACCTTCCCGGTCAACATCTTCATGATCTTGCTGGTTTTCGCCGCCTTTGTAATCGTCATGATCATGCTCAACGGCACGCGCTGGGGCTTGAACCTCAAAGCTGTGGGCAAAAACATGCGCTCGGCGCTCTTGCTCGGCGTCGCCACCGAACGCACATCGATGAGCGCCTTTTTAGTTTGCGGGGCGCTGGCGGGCATCGCCGGTTCCTATCGCGTCCTCTTCACCTTCGACAATTTGCGACCGCTAGCTTCAGGGGGCATCGGTTTTCTCGGATTGCTGGTGGTCCTGCTATTGAGCATTCGCTTGCTCTGGGTGCCGCTGATCACCTTCGCCTTCGCGGCGATTTTGACCGGCAGCACGCGCTTGCAGATCGCGCCCTCGCTCAAGCTCGATTCGTCATTGGCGGGTGTGCTGCAAGGCATGCTGGTATTGTTTGTGATCCTGTTCCAAGGCGTGCGCGAGGTCTTTTTCCCGCAACTGACGGTTGACGCAGAAGATATTGAGATGAATGAGAATCGCCCTAATGAGTAGCTTGCCGAGACGGTCTCCTCGCTTAACGGACTTGGGAGGCGCAATAGGGATACCGAACTTTGCGCACTCCCCTTCCCTCATTTTGGGGAACATCCCCCGTGAGGCGGGGGACAGAGGGGGTGCCAGGGGTCGGGGGATGGGGGCATGAACGAAGAATTACTCAACACACTCGGCAGTATCATCGGCACCGCGACCCCGCTGGTCATCGCCAGTCTGGGCGAGACCATCACCGAACGCGCCGGCGTGGTCAATCTCTCCCTGGATGGCAGCCTGACGCTGGCGGCGGTGCTCGGATTCGCGGCGGCCTGGACCGCGCAGGAAGCCGGCGTACTCGACGTGCCCATGCAGATCGCGCTGGGCATCGTCGTCGCCATGCTCGTCGGCGCCTTGATCGCCACCCTCATCGGTTTTTCCAGCATCAAGTTGCGGCGCGACCAGGTCGCCGTCGGCTTCGTATTGACACTCCTGGCCGCCGACCTAGCGCGCTTTCTAGGCGCGGATTTCACCCGCATCCCGGGTCCGCAGATCACCCGATGGACCCTGCCGGTTTTAAGTGATCTGCCCATACTGGGACCGATCTTCTTCCAACAGAATGTGCTGGTCTATTTCAGCTATATCTTGATGCTCGTCATCTGGTTCTGGCTTTTCCGGACCAAGGGCGGTCTGGCATTGCGCGCCATCGGCGAACGTCCCGAAGCGGCCTATGCTCGCGGCGCCAAGGTGCAATGGTTGCGTTATTGGTATACATTCCTGGGCGGCGCCCTGGTTGGTCTGGCCGGTGTAGCCTATTCGCTCAACGTCAAGCCCGGCTGGTCCAGCCCGCCCGCCATGCAAGGCGACGGCTGGATCGCCCTGGCCATCGTGATCTTCGGCGGCTGGCATCCCTTCCGCGTCGTCCTGGGCGCATGGCTCTTCGCGGCGCTGCGCGCGGTATCGTCAAATATCCAGACCAACGGCCTCTTCATCTTCGGTCAAGAGATCAACTTCCCCTTTGTGTTGCTGAACACCCTGCCCTGGCTGTTGATGATCCTCACCTTGCTCATCGTCAGCGGGGGCTTCACCGAGCGCTTGCTCCAATATATGCCGCGCGCCGTGCAACATCGCATGCGCGCCTTCCTGCGCTCCGACCCGCCAAAGGCGCTGGGCACGCGCTTTGAGATGGAATGAGGCGGCTTCCGAATCTCGGCATTTACCATGGCGAAGAAAAAGAAGAAAAAGCGCCGCATTCGTCCCCTGGCGCTGTGCGTCTTCTTTCGCGACGACAAGATTTTCCTCGCGCAGGGTTACGATTCGCATGAACGCAGGACCTTTTATCGACCTATCGGAGGCAGGATAGAATTCGGCGAACGCGGCTGCCAAGCCGTCGTCCGCGAGCTCCGCGAAGAGATCGATGCCGAAGTAACCGACCTGGAGTACCTCGGCGCGCTAGAGAACATATTTGAGTACGAGGGCGTTGCCGGTCATGAAATCGCGCTCATCTACAAGGGCCGCTTCGCCGAGGAACGATTCGCTGACGACGACTTTACAGTTCGAGGCCTAAACAAGGGCAAAGTCCTTTACGAGGCTGCTTGGATGCCCCTGGACCTGTTTCGCGGCGAGACTGCCACAGCCCTGTATCCCGCGGGCTTGCTTGAACTGCTGGAGGGGACCGCTCGACGATAGGCGCGGGCTCTGCCCTTACAACTTTGCCCTAAAGCGATCTTAATGAATTGACCGTTCAACAGGTCAATTGCCTGTTATAATCGTTTTACGCAATGGCTAAAGGGGAAAAGCGATAGACATTCGCATACCGATGCCCGCCGCCCTACGTCATCAGGTCGAGGCCGGGGACAAACTGTGGGCTCACTTCATCTCGCTATTCATTAGCCCGCCGGTCGTCTGGGCGATTTGGATCTTGTTGATCGCGCAGCAATTCAGCAGGAGCCCGTTCGAGGGGACGTTCTTCGCGAGCCTCTTCGCGCTGACAATCTGCATCCTGCCAATGGCTTTCGTCGCCTACATGGTCAAAATCGGTCGCATTAGCGATATGCACATGCGCCACAGCCACGAGCGATATATCCCCTATTCGATCGCCATTGTCGGATGCCTGTTGACCGAATTGGTTTACCTACATTTCGGCGCCAATCCGGTCTTGGTCGTGGTAGCCCTTGTAACCATTGTCGAGTTGACGATCATGTTGATCGGCACATTCTTCAGTCACATCAGCCTGCACGCGATGGCGATGACCAGCATCATTTCCGCCACCACGATCGTCTACGGTTTCAACGAGAGTTTGATCTTCATTCCGGTTTTGCTACTGGTGATACTCGCGCGTTTGGCGCTCAGGCGTCATACGGCCTGGCAGATCGTCCTGGGCGCCTTGATCGGCACCTGTACGCCCTTGATCGTGATCGCCGGTTTATCCTTGGCCATTCCTTAACTCGCGACAAGCAAAATCAGGGTGACCATACGCGCGCGGTCCCGTCCCAAGACCAGGATAGAATCTGCGTAGCGGCCTCGTTCCAGACCGCTCCACGCACCAGGTTCCCGTGCCGGAAGCGATTTTGGAGCGTTTCGCCTTCCCACAAGTAGAGATAGATATGCGACCAGGAAAGCACCCGCGCCTCTGCCGGGTCCCACCTGGCGCCGACCACCCAGTCTTCATGACGCAGTACCAATTGTGACCGCGAGTCGGCGACGCTCCAGACGTGCACGGTATCATCGGCCGCCCAGGACATCACCCGCGTTTCGTCGCCCGACCAAATCGCCTGCTGCGCAAAACTCCGGTGACGAACACCCGCTAAGGAACGGCCATTGATGTTCGCCCCGTCGGTTTCGTAGGCGGCAACTGTCCCGTCGGCGAACCAGGCCAGCAACCTTGAATCATCGTGATTCCATTGCAAACCCTGGAGTAGTGCGCGGTGAGGCAGCGAATACGTCGCGATGTTTTCTCCAGATGTGGCGTCCCAGGCCACAATGCGACCGTCTTCCGACCAGGCGCGCACCTGCGATCCGTCGGCGCTCCAACCCGCGCCCACGATCGCGCCGGATCGTTCGACCATCGCAATAATACCGCCGTCGATCAAAGACAGAATCGAACCCTTGCCGGCTGCTGTAAAGACAAAGGCACGCGTTCCATCGGCGTCAAGGGCAAGTTGAATCGGCATGCCGTCCACTTGCCACTGGTAGATTCCTTCGCCGTCTTCCGCCCGGCTTTGAATGACTACTCCGCTTTCGTCCGCGGACAATATGGACCGGCCATCTTCGCTCCACAAGGCCTGAGTCAGCGGATTGCCCTCATGGTCAATCGACTGTAGCAATTCGCCATCTTCCGCCGACCATACCTGCGCCAGGCCGTTCTGCGCCCCCGTCAAGATTTGGGTTTCCGCCGGATTCCAGGACGCGGTCACCACACCGCCACTGTGCTCCAAGACCAGGTCAGCGTCCTGTGATTGCGCCGCAATGGGTAAGGCGATGAGGCATAGCGCGAGCAAAGCCGAAAAGGTTCTCAACATGGTCTTACCCGTCCATTTCTAATTGAGACGATATTGTTTCAGCTTACCATACAAATCTTAAATTCTGATGACGCGGAATCTTGCTGTATCGCGGCAGAGCGCCGTTAATGGCGACACCGTTCAAGCCAGCGCCAATCTACCAATCAGCCCCCAGATTGACTTTGCGTCTGGCGGCCTAAGAGACGCCAGCTCGCCTTTGGAAGCTAGGTAGATTTGTCAGAGCGCGTCACCGACATCCACGCGGCGACCGGTCTCATAGGATTTGATAGCCGCATAGGCCAGCGCCAAAGCGCGATAGCCGGCGCTGGCGTGTATCGGCGGTTCTTCGCCCCTCATGAAGCAATCGAGCATGTGCACAAGATGGTCGTCAAAGGTACGGTGGAATTCGCGCTGATGATCGTTGAAATAGCCCGCTTCCCAGATTTCGCCAGTTTCGCTGCCGACTTGATGGAAAGCGTAGCGTTTCACGGTGTCGTCGATCACAATGCGTCCCTCGGTACCGTTGACCTCCAGCCGATGCGTGCCCGGGTAGGCGTAGGAAGAATCGTAGGACCCGAGCAGGCTGCCGACAGCGCCATTGAGGAACTTCAACGACAAGGCCATCGTACTGAAACCCACCCCCGTGATATCCGTCATCTGCGCCTGCAGCGACGCGATCGGACCGCAGAGATACTCCAGCAGGTCGAATCCGTGGCACTGCGTTTCGATCAGATTGGCGTGAGGATGACCGCCTTCGCCCTCGCCCCCAAAGCGCCAAGTGGCGAAAACCAACTGGCCCAATCGTCCCTTGTCGATTGCTTCTCGCGCCAGTTGCACCGGCTTGGCATAGCGATGATTGAAGTTGATGGCGAAAAAGAGAGCCCGCTTTTCCGCTTCGCGCAGCAAGGTCTTCGCTTCTTTCATGTCGAAGACAAGCGGTTTTTCAACCAAGAGCGGATAACCCGCGCGTATCACCTGCAGGGTCGGTTCGTAGTGCCCCATGTTGGGCAAGGACAAGCTGACCAGATCGGGCTTTTCAGCCTCCAGCATCCGCTGAATATCGAGGTAATAGCGCATGCCGAATTGCTCGGCGCGGGCTTTGGTTCGTTCTTCAGTTCGCCCGGCGACAGCGCAGAGATCCACATCGTCCCGCGCCGCGAAGACGCGCGCATGTTGAAAACCCCAACCGCCCGCTCCAACCAGCGCGACTTTGATACGCTCAGCTTTTGTCACTGTTCGATGATGACCTTTCCGGTGTTGCCTTCAAAGAAAAGCTCAAAGGCATGTTGTATGTCGCTGACCGGCAGGCGATGGGTGATGATCTGCATCAAATAATCTTTGTGGTCCCGCAAGTAAGCCAGGTTGTCGGGCAACTCGTTATAGCAAAAGTATTCGCTGCCGATCACGGCCCGCTCCGGCCCAATCAGATCCGGCGAAATTGTCAGGTCCAGCCCCTGCCCATGACCGATGCAGACCAAAACGCCCCGCTGCGAGAGACTATCCAAGGCTGCGCGGCGCGCGCTGCCGACCCCGCTAGTATCGAAACCGGCGTCAAGCTCCGACAGACCGTGGCGCTTCAAGCCCTCAGTCAAAGACTCTTCCGCCACATTGATCGGGACGCCACCCATCCGCTCCGCCAAATCCAACCGATAGGGGATGACATCCGTGATCACCACCGGCAACTCAAAGCCCAGCACGACCTTGAGCATGGCCAACATGCCCAGCCCGATGGGACCGGCCCCGGTCACAACTGCAGACTCAATATCTTTCCGCACCAATTGCGCCCGCCGCACACCGTGCCCGTTGGTGCCCATAATATCCAGCAGCAGCGTCGCCTCGGTCGGACTCATGTCGCTGTCGACCGCGAAGAAGACGTTTTCATTGACCAGTTCGTAAACGCCGAAACCGCCATCGACGTTAAAGCCGTAGTCGGCGCGTTTGTTCAGGCACTGATTGCTGAAGCCCAGCGCGCAACTGCGGCATTGGCCGCAGAAGTCCATCAAGAAGACCGCGCCCGGCGTCCCCACCGGCGTCGTCGTTCCCGGTCCCGCCGCAGCGACAAGGCCGGCGCCTTCATGCCCGGGCGTGACATCGCTGCCCTCGTAGAATTGACCGCGCTCCGAGCCGCAAAGCGCATTCGCGCCAACTTGCAGCAACAACTGACCCGCTCCCGGCACGGGCACGTCCTTCTCGTGAAAACTGATGATGCCGCCGCCCTCGAACTTGGGCACAGTCATGACTTCGGGTATCGGATTTAGCATCCCGTGATTATACCTCGTATAGCCTCCGCTAGCGCCGATAAGTCAAGATTTCCGTGGTCAACGCTTAGAGCGCCCTGGAAACATAGCGTCCCGTAATTCCTCTAGATCTTCCTTCTGACGAAGAGCTTCGAGATTCGCCTTCCATGAGGCATCTAGTGAGTTAGCGTAGCGGCGATTTGTGTGCGCGACATACTCGTCGAGATTATGCTTGATGGCGGATATCTGGTCTTTGTGAGCGCGGACAACAATGTGTGACCCGACACACCTGGCAGCGGTATTGCCAAGCATTACTTTGTCTTTTGAGTAGTGATTGTCAAAAAGTGTAATCCATTCTTCGGGCGGCGCCTCGGAGATTCTGAAGTGGAATAGATATGTTTTCTTGGCACCTTTCGCCAATTTAGACTTGCGAAGGTCAAGATCGACGATCTGTAGCGGACGGAATCGTTCACTCTTCTTTCGCTTTTGTGGCTTTTCCATGTCATGTTCTTCTGAATGGGCATTGTGCCGATCAATGGCAGTCGCCAAGATTTGCAGTATACCGCGTCGGACATCTGTCATGCTTTGGCCCTCTGGCATTGCAATATACTCTCAAGGGATTGATGCCACACATCTTTAAGAAACCGAAACGCACTATAGCCGCCAGTAACAGGGCGTAGAACCTCATTCGTCCGCCACTGACATTATCATAAAAAAGAATTCCTCGCAGCGTGGGAAACAACAATAAGCCTACACCATTTTCTTCGCGTTAAAACTGATGATCCCGCCACCCTCGAATTTGGGGGCGGTCATGACTTCGGGAATTGGATTTAGCATCCTGTAGGTCTTCCTTGCTTAGCGCCCGCCCATGCCCGTGAGCATGAAGCTCTGTGTGATCCGACGCTGGAATATAACATAAACGATGAGCACGGGAATGCTCGACATGGAACTGGCCGCCATGATCAGAGCCGGTTCAGAGAACGAATCGCCTGCACCATAAGCCCCCGCCAGCACCGCCAAGCCAACCGGCAGCGTTCGATTCTCGACACGGCTGAGCACAATCAGGGGCCAGAACAAATCGTTCCAGGAGTGCAAAAAGACGAAAATGCCCAGAGCGATGAGCGCATTTCGATTAACTGGAATCATCAACTGCCAATAGATGCGGATTCGGCTCGCGCCGTCGACAGTCGCGGCTTCCTCCAGCTCGCGCGGAAAGGTGGAGAAAAACTGGCGCAGCAAGAACAAGCCGAAGACATTTGGCGCGGCGGGCCAGATCACCGCGTGATAGGTATCCAGCCAGCCCAGATCGCGCACCAGCAGATAATTGGGGATCATGTAGATCTGCGATGGAATCATCAGCGTGAAGATAACAACGATAAATATCAGATTCTTGAAAGGAAAATCCAGCCGGGCGAAACCATAAGCCGCCAGGCTGGTCACGAAGAGCGTGACAACCGTTGTAGCGACTGCGATGACCAGGCTGTTCCAGCCCCAACGCGGCACGTTTATGTCATCGCGCGTCATGATAATTTCGTAATGTTCCAGCGTCGGCTGAGGCGGGTAGAAGTCCGGTGGATAATAGAAGGCTTCCGGATTTGTTTTCAAAGACGTCGCGACCATCCAGTAAAAGGGAAAAAGGATGGCAATCGCAAGCAAGATGAGCAAGACATAAAGCGCAATCCGCGAAATCTGCGCACTGGTGTCCGTCAATCGCGGAGGTTGCGCTTCTCCCTGCACACTCGCTCCTTAGTATTCCAGACGGCGCCCGCCAAAGCGGAATTGCAGCAAGGTGAAGGCCATGATGATTACCGCCAGCAACACCGCCATGGCGGTGCCAAAGCCCATGCGGAAATAGGTCCAGGCGGCGCGGAACATGTAAAAGATCACCGTGAAGGAGTCTTGAGCCGGACCGCCGTTGGTGATCACGTAGGGCTGTGCAAAAACCTGGAAGTGAGAGATGAGCTGCGTAACAGCGACGAAGAGGATGATTGGCCGCAGCAAGGGAATGGTGATGTAGCGGGTCATTTGCCAGCCGCGCGCGCCATCGATTCGGGCCGCTTCATAAATGTCCTGTGGAATGTTGCTCAGCCCAGCCAGGTAGATAAGCATCGGGAAGCCGAAGGCCCACCACAGCGTTATCACGCTCAATGAGGGAATGACTAAATCCGAATCGGCAATGAAAGGGATGGGACCGATTCCAACAATGCCGAGCAAATAATTGACGATGCCAAATTGCTGACCCAGCAGCCATCGCATTACCAGGCCGACAACCGATGCGCTCAGCACATAGGGGAAAAAGAACAGCGTACGAAAGACGTTCCGCCCGCGAAAGGGCAAATTCAGCGCGATGGCGATGAAAATCGGAACTGTCGTCAGCAAGGCGCTGGTCAGAAATGCGAAATAGACCGTATTCTGCAGCGCCACCCACCACAGATCGTCATTCAAAAGTTCATCATAGTTGTCAAAACCAATGAAGGGCTTGGGACCGAAAATCTCCCAGCGGAAGAAACTCATCTGCAAGCTGGCAAGGATCGGCCGCAAAATGAAAATGGCGAATAGAATTAGGAATGGAAGAATAAAGGCATAGTTGCCGAGGTACCATCGCCAGGTTCGCCAACTTCCCGCAGCGCTATGTTTCTCCGGCAGCAGCGATCGCCTTATCGTACTGATCATATTCACGTTCTATTTCCCACATCCCCTTCCCGAAGGTCTATGTCTACACGATCCCAATACGCGGGAAGGGAGTCTTACAACCCGTTAAAACCCCTCTCCCATAAAGGGAGAGGGGTTTGGGGTGAGGGTAAATTGCCTACTTATAGCGATCCAAAATGCGCTGGATGCGCGCGTTCGCCTCGGGGAAGACATCCGCCATCGAGACTTCGCATTCGCTCTCGAAAGCGCGCGCCATCGCATCGGCATATTGCGCTTCGATCTCCAGCCAGTTGCGATGCTGCCGATCAAACACGCCGTTCGCCAACAGATTGGCGCCAAAGATCGAGGCAGAGGGATACACTTCCGGATCCATATTCTCAATCTGAGAAATGCGCGCCGGTGGCATTCCCGAATGCGCCCAATCCAAACCTGCATCGGACATATATGCCAGAAAACGCTTGGATGCTTCCAGCCGCTCGCCTTCTGCCTGGATCGGCAGGTAAAAGACGTGCGCGCTCGCCCAGACAGCGTTATTGCCCTCTGCGCCTAATGCCGGGTAAGGCAATGCCATCCAGTTTTCCACATTTTGGCTCACGAAGTTCCAAGCCCAGCTGCCATGGTTGAAGATCGCCATATTGATCGACAAGGCGCGGTAACGATCGAAGCCAGCCGGCGGCGGCGCTACATGGTGCACGCATTCCAGATCCTGGAACCACTGCATGGTGTCGATGATGGCCTGATCTTCCAGCAGCGCGTTGCCCATATCATCGGCCCAACTCATGCTGTTCTGCGCCAAAGCTGTCAAGAACCCGGGGCGATACCAAAAGATCGAGGTGCCCCACTGGACGATGTTGTCCGGGTCAAAGTCGTCCGACTGTGCGTTGTTGCCATTCGCGTCCAGAGTCAGCCTCTGCGCCAAATCCAGATACTCCTCGCGCGTCGTCGCCAACGTGTCGCAGGGTACGCCAGCCGCATCGAACAAGTCGCAGTTGTGCCATTCACCGTAACCATGGAAGTCCAGCGGCACGCCCATGATCTTGCCATCGAAGGTCAACGCGTCGATGATGGCGGGCGAAACATCGTCAATCGGAATCGGACCGTCGTTATTCGAATACAAGTCGCTCAGATCGCGCAGGACGCCCATAGTGGCGAATTGCGTCATCTCGTATTCATGCATCAGGAAGATATCAGGCGGATTGCCCGCCGCCAGACCGGCCAGCAATTTCGGGAAGTATTGCTGGGTCCAATTCAGGCGCTCCATGCGAACGGACACGTCGGGATTCTCTTCCGCAAAGGCCTTAACCAGGCCGACCATGGTCTCGCCATCGGGGCCGGTCAGCCCGTTCCAAAACAGCAACTCGATATCGCCTGTGCCAAATTCGCTGACCAAATCGTCTTGGGCTTGAACACCGACAATCGCCGTCAGCAGTAGCACAATTACGAAAAGTATTCTGAACTTTTTCATCTTCATCCATCTCCTAAAATGAAATATTCGGACAATGCGCATTACACTTCAAGAATTCGGCATAGACGCCTCCGCGACTCCGAGCCCACCTTAACTTAGGAGCATATCGCGCCGATAAAAAAAAGCAAGTTTTAAACATCAGCATTCGCGCATGGACCACTACAACCCTCCCTCTTTAATGGGTAGGGGTCCAACTTCAGGCGCCAAGCCGCATAACCTTGCCAGCCACGCCCTCTGACAGTATCATCGAAATAAGACTCAATGCTTTTAGGGCAGTAACCATGACCAGACCAAACATCTTGTTCATGATCGCCGACGATCACCGTCATTCCGCCCTCGGCGCGCTGGGAACGGAAGCCGTCAGCACGCCCACATTCGACCGGCTGATCGCCGACGGGACCTGCTTCACTCAAGCGCATATCATGGGCTCGACTTCCGGCGCCGTCTGCATGCCCAGCCGCGGCATGCTGATGACCGGGCGCAATCTCTTCGCCACGCCCGATCCCCTGCCCGACGACGCGCCCCTGCTGCCGGAATTGCTGGCGCAAAACGGCTACACGACCTACGCGACCGGCAAGTGGCACAATCGGCGCGGCAGCTATGCCCGCGCTTTCAGCAATAGCGGCAAAGTCTTCTTTGGCGGCATGGACGATCAATACGCCATGCCCGTGAACGACTTCGACCCGAGCGGCGCTTACGACCCCGAAGACACCTACATCGCCGATGGCCACGCGACTACGGTCTTCACAGATGAAATGATTCAGTTCTTGAATTCACGAGAACCGGATGACAATCCCTTCTTTGCCTACATCGCCTTTACCTCGCCGCACGATCCGCGTACCGCGCCGCCGCCTTACGATACGATGTACGACCCGGAGGACATCGCTCTGCCGCCGAACTTCATGCCCGAGCACCCATTCGATATCGGCGTGCGCGATATCCGCGACGAAGTCCTGGCCGGCTATCCCCGGACGGAAGCCGAAATCAAGCGGCACATCGCGGACTACTACGGGATGATCTCGCACATGGACATGGATATCGGCCGCGTCTTGTCGACGCTCGACGACAAAGGCTTGAGCGAGAACACCATCGTCATCTACACCTCCGATCACGGTCTCGGCGTTGGTCAGCACGGTCTGATGGGCAAGCAGAATCTGTACGACCACAGCATGCGCATTCCGCTCATCATGCGCGGACCGAGCATCCCCGCCGGTTACAAGTGCGACGCGTTGGTCTATCTGCTCGATCTTTTTCCCACATTGCTGGAGCGCGCCGATGTCGAGGTGCCCGCCGAGCAAGACGGCTACAGTCTCAACGCGGTCCTGGGTCGCGTGACGCACAAGCATCGCCGCTCAATCTTCTCAGCTTATCAAGGCGTCTTCGGTCACCCGCTCGGCAGACCCTACCAACGAAGCATCAAGGACGACCGCTACAAGCTGATTCAGTCGGTGCTTGACGGTCGCACGAGCTGGCAATTATTCGATTTGCAGGCGGATCCGTATGAGTTGAAGAACTTGATCAATGATGAGGAATACGGACGCCTGATTCTGAAGCTGATGAAAAGTCTGAAAGAACGCCAAGCGCGGGTGCAGGATCCGGTACTGCGAGATCAATAGGCGCTTGCGCCGTATCAATCCACGCTGTCCGGCATCTATGCCAGGAGACTGAAAAATGACAGAAAACATTCGCATTGACGGCGCGCGTCTCTGGAATAGCATCATGGAAATGGCGGAGATCGGCGCAACCGCAAACGGCGGCAGCCACCGCCTGACGCTCAGCGACGAAGACAAGATCGGGCGTGACCTCTTTGCGAAGTGGTGCGCAGACGCGGGGTTGTCGATGTCCGTCGACGAAATGGGAGATATGTTCGCCAGACGCCGGGGCAGCGACGATTCGCTAGCGCCTGTCGGGATCGGCAGCCACCTCGATACACAGCCCTTCGGCGGCAAATTCGACGGCGTCTTTGGCGTCTTGGCTGGTCTCGAAGTTGTCCGCACGCTGAACGATCACGCTGTCACGACGGCAACTCCGCTGGAAGTGGTCAACTGGACCAATGAGGAAGGCGCGCGCTTCGCCCCCGCGATGTTAGCCTCGGGCGTTTATGGAGGGGTCTTTGATCTCGATTGGGCGCAGTCGCGCGTGGCAGTCGACACCGGCGCGACGGTACTCGACGAGTTGAAGCGCATCGGCTATCACGGGCAGCAATCGGCGCGCCAGCACGATTTCTCCGCCTTCTTCGAGTGTCATATCGAGCAGGGTCCTATCTTGGATAGCGAAGGCATTTCGGTGGGCGTGGTGGACGCGGCGCAGGGCTTTCGCTGGTATGACATTTCATTTGAAGGCTTTGCCCAGCACACCGGTTCGACGCCGATGGTCGGTCGGCGCAATGCCCTGCTTGGCATGGCGAAAATCGTACAAGCGGTCGACGACATCGCCCACGAACACGCGCCCCTGGCCCGCGGCACCGTCGGCGGGCAAGTTGAGGTCGCGCCCGGCTCGCGCAATATCATCCCGGGACGGGTCAACTTCACCGTCGATATGCGCCATCCCTCCGCCGATACCTTGGCGGCGATGGATGCTTCTTTACGCGAAGTCTGCGACCAAGTGGCTGCCGACATCGGCTTGAGCCTGGCGCTGGAACAGATTTCCTACACAGCACCCGTCGCCTTTGACGAACGTTGCGTCGCCGCGGTCAAAGGCGCCTGCGAGCGCCTCGGCATGTCGCACACCTACATAACATCGGGCGCGGGTCACGATGCTTGCTTCGTCGCCAACATCGTGCCAACGACCATGCTCTTCGCGCCTTGCAAGGACGGCATCAGCCACCATGAATCCGAAAGCGCCGAACCCGAGGACCTCGAAGCGGTCTGCAATGTGCTGCTGCATGCCGTGCTCGATGTCGCCGGCACGGCAAGCTGAGACCAGCCCTGCGCCTAGCCCTCGGGCGGCAGAAACACGACCGTGCCGGGACCATTAATCTGAGCGCAGGTCTTCTCGCCCAGCATGATAGTTGTCAGCGTAGATTGGGCGCGCGGGCTAGTCCTGGCATCCAGGAAGACCAGTCGACCGCTGCCCTGGAAGCAGATCTGCCCGCCGCTCTCGGCACCCGGGCCCCAGACATCAACCGCGTCAATCGGTCTCTGGTCGAGGATCGATTGTACGCCGATGCCGGCGCCGTTGACCCGCCGATAGTAGGTGTTTCCCTCGGCGAAGCCGCTTGCCCCACCATATTTATTCGGCGTCGACAAACCGCTGGTGCCGCCTTCATCGGCGCGGGGACTGGGGACCCATACTGTATCGCAATAGCCCTCGGTATCCGGGCACCTATAGCCAAATCGGGCGAAGTCATAAGCGCTGGTCCAATCTTCACCCCTCGCTTTTCTCCTCCCGATCTCTTCAATGGCCCGGTAAAGCGCTTTTTGGTTGTCTATGAAGTAATCCGGGCCCTGCCTGCAGAGAAAACGAACCCCAGGGCCTTTGTATGAGTGATCTTGTATATCACAAATATCTCCAGCCGATACCGCGCCGTGCTGCGCGACAAACAAGACTAAAAGGATAGTCAGTAGGGGTAACTCCCTAAGAATCTTGGGAAAAGTAAAACGCACGAGTCGGCAACGCTACGACGGTCGTAGAAAGTACTTAAGCGCAACATGTCAACCTCCTCAATGAAATCAATCCAGCCTCGATTGTAACACTTAAAACGAATAGAACAATTTCTTGCGTCATCTGCCCGAGACGAAAAGAACTGTAGACATAGATAATGAGATTAAGTTAGCTAACAGAACAAATAGAATTCTACGACGGACAAGCCTGGCGGAGGCGACCGGAGGGTAGCGTCCGCGGGCAGTGCCTGGACGCCTGCGCAGGCCGCCTGAAAAACCTCAATTGCTACCGGTTTTGCGGTGAAACCCTGCTACTAGAAGACTGCCGTTTCTCAGCCACACTCATTGCTAACGTTTACATAATCCCCGCCGATCCAGCCCTCTTTGCCCTCATATTCGACATTGAACCAATGTCTGGTCCACGATATGAGGCGGAGTCTGGTACCGCGCGGCACATACGCAATTACCTCGCCATCTATCGCAGGCGCTGTCCGGAGTTTGAGATGGCCGGTCGTGCTGATGCCACACTGCTGCGATTGCCGGGCGGCAGGCATTACAGTTTCGCCGGCTGGAGTTGGCGAGCGCTCGGCGCAATCGTGGCTGACCCTCACATAAGCCGCGCCGATCCAGCCTTCTTTACCGTCATATTCAACCTGGAACCAATATCTGATCCACGATATGAGGCGCAGCCTGGTACCGCGCGGCACATAGGCGATTACTTCGCTATCCATGTCGGGCGCAGCCCGGAGCTTCAGATGGCCGGTCGTGCTTAGACGGCATTGCTCCGATAGCCGATCAGTTTCGCTGGCTGGCGCTGCCGCGTCCTCTGAGCAATCATGGCTGACCCTCACAAAAGCCGCGCCGATCCAGCCCGCTTTTCCTTCATATTCAATCTCGATCCAATACCTGTTCCGCAATAGCACAAGCAGCGTGGTACCGCGCTTCACGTATCCGATTACGTCGTCGTCCAGGGATGGACCAGCACGCACCTTGAGGTGACCCGCCGTGATGACGCGGCATTGCTGCGATTGCCGGGCAGTTCCGCTGGCTGGCGTTGGCCCTGCGGCCATGAGTACGACCGTTCCGGGGCCATCGATCTCGGCGCAAGTCCGGCCATCTCGCTGGACTGAATCCAGCCAGGATTCGGCGCGGGGCGAGGTGCTGGCATCCAGGAAGAGCAGCCGGCCAAAGCCATCCAGGCAGACCTCTTCCGGCACATCTTCACCCCAGATATCAACCGCGGCGATGAAGCCGGCGTCAATGATCCATCGTACGCCGATACCCGCCGCGTCAATTCGCCGGATATTGATGCTTGAGCCGGAGCCGCTAGCCTGCCGGACAGAGCCGCTTCCGCCACCGCTGCTGTTGCCGTTGCTACGGCGGCTGTCGTCGCTATCGCCGTTATCGTCGCTTGCGTCGCCCCGGGCGGAGCGGTTACTGCAAAAAAAGGTGATACGGGCAGTATTGCAGAGCCAGTCGTACGAGACCGGCCGGCAGAAATAGCGCGTACCCGGTCCGTCATAATTGATGTCCTGTATATCGCAGTGATACCATCCGGACTGCGCCTGCACCGCGCCGTATTGCGCGCTCATTAGGACGACGAGGATCGTCAGCAGGAGCAGCTTCTGGCGGATACCGCCCCTGCCCCACCGAAACGCGCTCATGGCCCGCGGACTGAAAGAAAATATTGAAATCATGAGAAACTCTTTTGAACTACAATTTCATTTTCGAGGAATCCGTCCGGCCAAGGCTCGGGACGGATATTGCGCGATACATTTTCGCCATCAATCTCTTGAACCGCATATCCGCAGGCTTGGGCCGCTTGTCCCGAACGACAGAAAAAGCACATATAAACTAGGAAGAAGAGGACTCGGAAGAGTCTGCCCATACTCCAAAAGTAATGTGCGGATGGGTAAGGATTTGTGAAGTAAAGAAGTTGCTGCTCACCAATTTTCCAAAACTTGTCTAAAGAAAACTGTATCAGGTTTAATTAGTAATTGCAAGTTTTTCGCAGCGAGGAGAGTAATACGAATATCTTGGCTCACTTCGACATATTGGGAGGACAGATTAACTTGCTTTGGCGTTGCTGGCAAGCGTTTCGCGGGCATGGTGTTTACCATGACCAGGCATACCTTGCCGCCCGCCGGGATCTCAAGCATAATCGGCGAGTGATATCAGGATCGAGTCTTTGCAAGGCGGCATCGTGAACTGGCGCATCGTCTTATCCCTGTTCCTGATCGGGCTGGTCCTCATTTTCGGCATCAGCTTGATCGAACCCCTTAACGGCAGCGCGCTAGAGGCGCGCACGCAATTTGAAGCGCCGCCCCAAGACCCCAGCGGCTTCGCCCGCGCCATTGAACCCTGGGATTGGCAATTCCCGCGCGATCACGGCCCGCACCCCGAATTTCAAACGGAATGGTGGTATTACACCGGGGTTCTGGCGACCGATGACGGTCGACGCTTCGGCTTCCAGTTCACCATCTTTCGCCGCGCGATATCGCCATTGGACGCGAACTCCTCTTCAGAATTCCGCACCAGGGACATCTATATGGCGCATTTCACCGTCAGCGATATCGCCGCGGGACGCTTTTATCATGACCAACGCTTTAGCCGCGGCGGCGCTGGCCTGGCCGGCGCGGCCCCCAGCGAACAGATGGCGCGCTATCGTGTCTGGCTGGAAGACTGGCAAGTCGTCGCCGAAAACGATGACGCCACGCGCCAGCGCATCCTCGCTGCCAGCGACGACTTCGCGCTGGATCTGACACTAACCCAGATCAAGCCGCCGGCGCTGCAAGGCGATAAGGGACTCAGCCCCAAGAGCAAAGAGATTGGTAATGCCAGTTACTATTATAGTCTGACGCGCCTGATCACGAGCGGCGCCATAACTGTCGGCGCGGAGACCTTCACAGTCAGCGGCAATACCTGGATGGACCATGAATTCAGCACCAGCGCCCTGGGCGACGGGGCGCAAGGTTGGGATTGGTTCGGTTTGATCTTCGAGGATGACAGCGAGCTCATGATCGGGCAGATCCGCCAGATTGATGGAGGCGTAGAGCCCGCCTTTGGCGGGCTGCTGGTTTATCCGGACGGGGGCACGCGTGCCCTTGACGCGGCCGATTTCAACATATCTGTCACGGACACCTGGCGCAGTCCACATACCGACGCCGACTATCCGGCCGGCTGGGACGTTCAAGTCCTGGGCGATGACGGCTTCCGATTCAGCGTCGCGCCCTTGCTAGCCGACCAGGAACTGCATAGCGCGGGCATACAGTATTGGGAAGGCGCCGTGCGGGTCAGCGGCGACGTCAGCGGAAATGGCTACGCCGAACTCACCGGCTATGTAGAGTCCATGCAAAACCGTTTCTGAGGCCTAACATGAGCGAAAACCGGCATCGCCGCAACAGCTATGACGGCGCCGCAAGTCTTTACGACAGCGCCCGCCCGCCCTACCCCGAAGCCCTCTTCGACGACATCGAGTCTTACGCGCGGCTTGATGAGAACACGCGCCTGCTCGAAGTCGGCTGCGGCACGGGCCAAGCCACTACCCCCATGGCCCGGCGCGGATACGCCATTGACGCCGTCGAGCTTGGGGCGCAAATGGCGGCGATCGCCCGCCAGAAGCTGTCGGCTTTCCCCAAAGCCAACATCATATGCGCCGACTTCGAGACGCTCTCGCTGCCCCGCGAGACTTACGACCTGCTGCTGTCGGCGACGGCTTTTCACTGGATCGATCCGGCAATCCGCTTTCAAAAGGCGCGCGACCTGCTCAAGCCGGGCGCTGCGCTGGCGCTTTTCTGGCATAGACCCGCGCTGACCGATCTCAGTCGTCCCTATCGCGAGCCGCTGCAAGGCGTGTATGAGCGCGTCGCTCCGGAGCTGGCGCGGGACTTTTCTCCGCCGCCCCGCCCCGAAGAGGTACGCACCGAATACCACGAACTCATCACCGCCAGCGGATTATTTGGCGACCTGCTTGTGCGAAAGCACTATGTGACCATAGAGTACAGCGCCGCGGCATACAGGGACTTGCTCGGCACCTTCTCTGACCATCGGTCACTGGACGCTGGCAAACGGGAACGATTGTTGGCGAGAATCGAGGCGGTCATCAACAGGGAATTCAGCGGGGAGATTATACGGGAGACCGTCGCATTGCTGTATTTGGCTCGCCGACAGTAACGCCCGGCCAAGCGGCGCAGATCGGGCTAAGCACAGCCCGCCTTTCAAGTGTATAATTCGCTGTTGGCAGCGGCATTCGACCCTCAGGAAAGGACCAGGAATGATACGCGCGTTGATCACCGGCGGCGCTGGTTTCATCGGCAGCCACCTCTCGGAGCGGCTGCTAAAAAGCGGTTATAAGGTGACCGTCATCGACAATCTCTCTACCGGACGGCTGGGTAACATTGAACACCTCGCGAGCAACCCCAACTTCAGCTATGCCATTGAAGATATCCGCAACATCCACGTGATCGACCGCCTGGTCAGCGAATGTGATATCATCTTTCATCTTGCCGCCGCTGTCGGCGTCAGCAACATCATCGACCGCCCGATCAATACCATCGAGGTCAACATCGGCGGAACCGAAACCATGCTTAAAACCGCCAGCCGCTATCGCCGCCGTATCATGATCGCATCCACATCCGAGGTTTATGGCAAAGGCGTCAGCTTCCCTTTCCGCGAGGACGACGACACGCTTTCCGGACCCACCGTGCGCAGCCGCTGGAGCTATGCCGCCTCCAAAGCCGTTGACGAATTCCTGGCCTTTGCCTATCACGCCGAAGTCGGCTTGCCCATCACGCTCTTTCGCCTCTTTAATACTGTGGGTCCGCGTCAGGTCGGTCAATACGGCATGGTCGTGCCGCGCTTTGTGCGCTGGGCGCTGGCAAATGAACCGATTCAGGTCTACGGGGATGGCCGGCAACAACGCTGCTTCGGCAATGTCTACGATATCGTGTGCGCGATTCAAAACCTGGCGGAAAGCGAAGCGACAATCGGTCAACTCTACAATATCGGCAGCAACGAAGAAATCAGCATCCTGGAACTCGCGCAGCGCATTCGCGACCGCGCCGACAGCGCCTCGGAGATCAAGCTCGTTCCCTACGATCAGGCATATAAGCAGCCCGGTTTCGAGGACTTCCGCCGGCGCGTGCCCTGCATCAAGAAAATCCGGGGGGCTATTGATTGGCAGCCCACGACCTCGCTGGACGAGACCATCGACCAGATCATCGCCTATTATCAGGCCGAGATGTTCCCGGCCTAAGCGCGCCTTCCCGTTTATGTAATCCGCGGCGCTCCAGTACAATAGGGGCGGAATCAAGTCCCGAGAGGCAATATGCACGTCGCCATCAACGGCTGGTTTTGGGCCCAACAATCAACCGGCAGCGGACAGTATCTTCGTCACCTGGTCGCCAATCTCAAAAAAGTATCGCCGGATCTGCAACTTTCACTGATCCTGCCCCCGCATATCCAAGAGCCGGGCGATGTGCCCGCTTCCGTCAACATCATCAAGACACGGGACTTTGGCCTTCCCCCCAATGCTTTGGGAATCCCGCCCTCCCTGAGGCGCGGGGACCGAGGGGGGAATTCGAGAGGGTTGGCAAAAGTCTTCTTCGAGCAAAGGTCATTTCCACGGGCGGCGCGCGATATCGGCGCCGATATCGCCCATGTGCCCTACTGGGCTCCGCCGCTCAGCTGTCCGGCCAAGCTAGTAACGACCGTGCTCGACGTCATCCCCCTGCAATTTCCCGTTTATAGTCGCGGCCCCCTGACCAGCCTGTATACCTCTCTGGTCAGCGTAGCGGCGCGCGGCAGCAATCACATCATCACCATCAGCGAAACCGCCAAACTCGATATTGAAGAATACCTGGGCATTCCGGAAGGCAAGATCAGCGTCACGTACCTGTCTCATGACGCAGGTTTTCATCCCCGTTTGGGCAACGAGCGCGACGCCGCCGTTCGCGAGAAATACGATCTGCCCGAGCGCTTTGTGCTCTATCTGGGCGGCTTCGACTTGCGCAAGCAAGTCAATATGCTTCTGCTGGCCTATACCTACGTCGCAGAAGCCGACGGCGACGCCTTTCCGCTCGTGATCGCCGGGCGCGAACCCGCATGGGACGATCAACTTTTCCCTGACTTGAGGAAATACAGCAGTAAACTCAACATAGACGACTATGTGCGTTGGATCGGCTTTGTCGATGAAGAAGACAAACCGTCGCTCTATCGTCTGGCCGATGTCTTCGCCTTCCCGAGCATGTACGAAGGCTTTGGTCTGACAGCTTTGGAAGCGCTTGCCTCCGGTACGCCGGTCGTCACGTCGAACGCCCTCGTCTTCGAAGAAGTGCTGGAAGATGCCGTTTATATGGTAGATAATGCTCGGGAGATGGCGGGCGCAATCATCGCCTTGCTGATACAGCAACCCTTGCGCGAGACCATGATTAATCAAGGTTTGGCGCTGGCCAGCAAGTATTCCTGGCGAAAGACCGCCCAAGAGACGCTAGCCGTTTATGAAGAGGTCTTGCGTTCCTAATCTCAGTGAGCGCAAAATCGCATTCCAGGACCGGGCAATGACATCCGATCACCGCGAAAGACGAGAATTGAGCTTGATGCAAAAGCTCTCATTGCCCGAGGAGTCCGCCCCGCCCTGGAGTCTCCTCACCGCGACGCTGATCCTTGTGGCGATGCTAGTCTGCCTGATCGTGATCGGGCCCGCCCTGGCATCGCTCTTGCTGGGCAGCCAGCAAGCCACCCCCGATCTGCTCATGCTGAGTTGGGCGCTTGGCATGGGCGCCACAGCCCTTTTTGTCCTCATCAACCGACGCGGCAACCCGGACAGTTGGCAGTCCCTCCGCCTGAGCAGGCGTGGTCCTCCACTGCCGCTCATGGCACTGCTTGGCGTGGCGATCTCGCTCTTCATCAATTTGATCATCAGCCTGCCCAGCGGCCAGTTCCTGCCCCTGCCGGAGGTTTATGGCATCGGCGCAGGAAGACCAATTGGCCTCATCGTCGCGGCCTCGTTTTTGGTATTCCTGCAGCCATTGGCGGAAACACTGGTATTCCAAGCCCTGCTCTTGCCATCGCTGCGCTGGGCGCTGGGTCCCTGGCGCGGACTTGTTGCGGCCTGTCTCGTATTCGTGCTGCTCCACCTGATCGTGTTTTTCGCGCCCTGGCAAACCGTTTACAGCGCCCTTTGGCATGGGCTCGCCTATCCATTTTCCGTCTGTCTCGCCTTTAGCTTGCTCAAGGTGCACACCGGTTCCAGCTTATCCGTGCTTGTCGCGCGCATTAGCGCCGGTCTAATCTTTCTACTAACAAGTATGGCGGTAACTGGCTTTTAAGCCGCCATAGCTCGATCCGCATCAATCGCACAAGGAGAAATCATGTCAAAATCCTATCAATTCACCGTCGGCGATATCCAATGCGCCGTGCTGCAAGAAGGCGAGTCGACCAAAACAAGCGAGGCGATCGCGGCGCGCTACCCAAGCGTCAGCCGAGTTGAGATCGAAGCCGCCCTCGGCGGAGCGATGGCAGAGGACAGCCTCAACTGCCTGTATATCAACAGCGGCGGGACGCGCATCCTGGCCGATGTCGGTTTTGGCGCGGCGGGTCCGCCGGACAGCGGCGGGCTGGTAGCGGCGCTTGACAGCATGGACTTGGCGTTGGCTGATATCGACATTGTCTACCTGACCCACTTCCACGGCGATCACATCGCTGGCTTGATGGCTGACGAAGACCGGCTGGAATTCCCAAACGCGCGCTTTGTTACGATGGCCGCTGAATGGCAGGAGTGGATGGAGCGCTGGGGAGACTCAAACAGCTCCCAGGAGCGCCAGCAGTTCGCGCGATTCACCGCCTTGCGCCAGCGCTTCAGCTTCGTCGCTGCGGGAGATTCAGTCGCGCCGGGCGTGACCGTGGTCGACCTCGCTGGCCATACCCTGGGCCATTCCGGGCTGCTCGTCGAATCACAGGGCGAACGACTTCTGCATGTCGTTGATCTATTGCACCAGTCCTTCCAGTTCGCCCGGACCGAATGGCACTTCGTCTTCGATTCGGACGGCGACATGGCCGTAAAGGCGCGTCGACGGGTCCTGCAGCGCTGCGTCGATGAAGGGTTGCTGACGCTCTTCTATCACTTAAGGTTTCCGGGCTTGGGCAAGGTAAGGAAAACCGACGATGCCTTTGCCTGGCATCCCATCGAATAACGCCCGTTGAAGGGGCGGACACGCGATTCGTCAGACCAATAACGACGGAACTGCTCGTCAAAGTCGGGCGATCGTCAACACAGAAATGCCTCCTCGCGACAGTCCTTGGTTGCGCCCTGCGCAACGCCTGTTGCACATGTTTGTATTCTGCGCTGTCTTGCGGTATGCTCGTCTTGCATTGAACCTGTTGACAGGGGCAAGCGAAAACGATTTCTGTAAACCTAACTTGAAGAGAGGATTTGCCATGCGCAACTCGCGTCGCATTATCTGTCTGTTATTGGCCGCCTTGTTTGTGGCCCTGCCATTTGCGTCGGTTTATGCCGATGACATGGACGTCATGGATCCAGCCACATTTGGCTTGAACCCCGACAAGCCCTACGATGGCACGCACTTGAAGTTCTTGATCTGCTGCAGCACCGCGCCGCAATTCGCTTCCGCCGCCGTGAAGGGCGAAGCCGAATTCACCGCCATGACCGGCATCAGCGTCAGTTGGGGCGATCTGCCCTTTGGCTCCTTCCAGGAACAACTCTATCTGGAAGCGACCAATCCCAATACCGAGTTTGACATCGTCGCCTTTGTTGACGCCTGGGGCACCAACATCTATGACTTCCTGCATCCGCTCAACGACTTTGTCGAAGAAGCCGGCTTTGATTGGGATGACTATTCGCCCGCCTATCAAGGCGCCGCCACCGGGCTCAGCGACACCATCTACGGTATGCCCTTCCGCGGTCATCCCCTGCTGCTCCATTACCGCGCTGACGTCCTGGAAGCAGTCGGCATGGATCCGCCCGCGACCTGGCAGGATATCTCCGCCATCGGCGAAGCGATCCAAGCCAGCGGCATGGACATCGCCCCCATCGCCATGTATTACGGCTTGAATGTCGACCAGAATCTGTTTAATTGGTTCGCCCAGCTTTGGGGCGCCGGCACCGACATCTTCGACGAAAACTGGGAACCCATTTTCAACAATGAAGCCGGTGTCGCCGCGACTGAGCAATATATCAGCTACGTCCGCGACGGTTACAGTCCGGAAGCCTCGGTCGCCTGGAACGAGCAGGAAGCCAATCAGGAATTGGTACAAGGCCGTGCCGCCATGTTCATCGGCTGGTGGTGGATGGCCAGCCGCATGATCAATTCCGAGATTCCCGAAGTGGCGGATAACGCTTCCTTCGCCCCCGCGCCCGGCTGGGAAGGCGGCGTAACCACGTCCTACGGTTATCTCTGGGCCGTCGGCATTCTCGATCAATCCGACGACCGTGATGCCGCCCTCGAATACCTGAAATGGCTGACGCACCCCATCACCGAACGCCGCATCGTTCTTGACGCCTCGGATCCGGCGCTGGATACCAACGTGGCCGTTCGTCTTTCCGTCCTGGCGGACCCGGAAGTGAACGAAGTCCACAACGGTTTGCAGGGCGTCGCCTCCGCCGTATTGGCCGATGCGCGCACCATTCCTTTGATCCCGGAATACACCGAGATCGTCCCATTCCTGGCGGAAGCCATCAATGAGTTGGCGACCGATCCGATGGCGGATACGCAAGCCGTTCTCGACCGGACGGCGGAAGACGTCCGCTTTGTCATGCAGGCGGCCGGTTACTACGACGGCTAAGTTGCCCTCACCCCAAACCCCTCTCCGACGGGTCAGTATCTACGCGACCCCAAAATAGGAGAGGGGATGCGTCGCAAAGATGGGTTGGGGTTTCAGCAGGTGGTTTCGAGAGCGTGCGAGCAACGCATTCATAGCGACTGCGCGCAAACTTGGCTCCCCTTCTCCCCTGGTGGGAGAAGGGGCCGGGGGATGAGGGGGCAGAATTAGCAATGCGCAAGAAACGCTGGGTCCCCTGGGTACTTGTCGGACCCGCCCTCTTGATCATCGTCTTGACGACGATCTATCCCTTGCTGGCCGCCCTCTATTTCAGCTTCCACAAATACAACCTGCGACGCCCGCCCCAATTCGCAATCCAATTCGGCGAGAACGGTATCCAAATTGACTGGAGCCTGCTCTCGCTCAACAACTACACCCTGGCTTTCAGCGACTCGCGCTTTATCAACAGCTTGCAGGTAACCTTCTGGTTCACCGTCATCAGCGTCGCCCTATCCGTCATCATCGGCTTGTTTATCGCCGTCGTCGTCCAAAAAGGCGGGCGCCTCCATACGCTGACCAAAGTTTTGCTGATCTTCCCCTTCGCCGTCAGCCCCGCGCTCAAGGGCTACAGTTGGCGCTTCATGCTCAATGAAAACTACGGGATATACGACTTGCTCATCGACCAGTTGATCGTGAGACCGATCAATGCTCTACTGTCCATAATCAATGCCCTGCCCATCGTCGAGATTCCCTTGATCAGCGAGTCGATCGTCTGGCTCGGCGACAAATTTTGGGCGCTCTTCATGCTGGCTATGAGCGAGACCTGGGGCTGGGCGCCGCTGATCGCGCTGATGTTCGTCGGCGCGCTCGGTTCCATTGACGAGCAGATCTTCGAAGCGGCGCGCATTGACGGCGCCAATCGCCTGCAGATCTTCTTCCGAGTGACACTGCCCCTGCTGCGGCCCGTGATCCTCATCGTAACCATGCTCAAGACCATCTTCTCGCTAAAGATGTTCGACCAGGTGGTAACCATGACCGGCGGCGGTCCCGTCCGCGCGACCCAGACCATCAACTATTACATCCATCAAATCGGATTCGTGCGCAGCCTGGATATCGGTTACGCCTCCGCTATGTCCTATATTCTCGTCGTCGTGCTGACGATTTGCGCGGCGCTCTATGTATCGCTCGTGCTGAATCGCGACTGAGCAAATCTGATGACAGCGAACACAATCGGCCAGAACCAAAGCAGCCTCCGCCTACAGAGCCTCAAAGTCCTTGAGACCCTGGCCCTGCTTCTAATCATCGCCTTCATTGTGCTGCCGATTCTCTGGCTGGCGATCACAGCCATCAAGCCGCAGGAAAAAGCCTACTCAACCACGCTGATATTCTCTCCCACGCTGGAAAATTTTGAAATCATCTTTTCCGATACATCAGTCATCATAAACGAGGGCACCGATCGCGAGCGCGGCGAAGTCGGCCGCAATATGTTCCCGAGTGTCTTGAACAGCGTCGTCGTCTCCGGCGCCACCATACTCATCGCCATTCCACTGGCGACCCTCGCCGCTTACGCTTTCAGTCGCTACAGCTTCGTGGGCAATGGCGTCCTGCTTGTCTGGATTTTGACCACCCAATTCATCCCCGCTATCGTGGTCGCCATCCCCTTCTTCACGCTGTTTCGCACGATTGAAGTCTTCGGTAAACCGCTGCTGGGCACCCAGCTTGGCTTGATCATCGTCAACATGTCCATCGTCCTGCCCTACGCCATCTGGATGATCAAGGGTTTCGTCGACGCCCTGCCCGGCGAAATTGAAGAAGCCGCTTTCGTCGATGGATGCAACGACTTTCAAATCCTGTTCTTCATCTCGTTGCCCTTGATCCGCCCGGGCGTGCTGGTCGCTTCGGTTTTTGCCTTTATCATGTCCTGGAACGAATTTCTCTTCGCACTGATCATCGGGCGCGAGATGCGCACCATGCAGGTCGCCCTGATGACCACCAGCGGCGCCCGCGGCATCATGTGGGAACAGATGGCGGCCGCTGGCCTGGTCGTGATGATACCGATCTTTTTCCTGGCGATGTTCATCCGCAAGAACGTGGTCGACGGCTTGACCATGGGCGCGGTCAAATAGGGCAGAGCCGCACGAACCTAAGTCGCTTCAAAGGAGTCATCCGCATCGGGCGTCGCCAGCCAACTCTCGGGAATCATAACCGGTTGATCCTCACCCGTCACGGCAGCGAACCAGCGCAGCATATTCACCGCGCGCTCGGTAATCGACTCGGCAGCCGACATTGCGGAGAGCCGCGCATCAAAGAGTATGCCGCCGCGCCCGCCGCGCAGCCTCAGTCGCACCCGCCGCTTGTCGCCGACGCGTACGCCGCGTCCCATCTGCAAGCTGATATCGGCGCTGCTGCCGGCTGGCACCGGCAAATGCCAGACATCGCCCACAAGGATCTCGCGCCCGATGATTTCGCCGCTCGGCATTTTTATGCTGATTTTCATCGCGACTTTGCCCAAGGCCGCCGTACCCGTCGCTTTGATCAGGCTTCCCACATGTTCAACGACGCCGCTCTGAAGCAATTGCACGACCGCCGACGGATTCGTCGGCGCCAGCGCGCCCAGCGCGGGTAAAGCGCCGTGACGATCGGACATGACCTGCGCCACACCTCTGATTGGCAGCGCGTCAGACAATAGCATCATATCCAGCGCGCCCTGCCCGCTGCCGGCCATCGTAGCCCCGCCCGCCACGATCAAACCCAGACGCGCAAGAGCAATACGCGACTCGCTTTCATCGCCTGACCGGTTTGCATCATCGAGTAGCAACTGGATGCACGCCCGCAGCAGCGCAAATTCGATATAGCGCTCGCGCATGTCCAGCGGCATATTGACCGAGCGCAGGCCTTTCTTGACCGCGTAACCCGCCAGTTCACCCTTGCGGGGATGAAAAGGCAGCCAGGCCTTGATGGCTTCTTCGCCGGCTAGTTCCAGCGTGTTGGCCGCGCTCTGACCCATGCCGATATCAGTCCGCAGAGCGGAGCGGCGCCCCTCGCCGAGCGCGATGCTAAGGGTGCTCTTGGCGCCTCCAATATCGACGGACAGCACACCGGTGTCCAGCATACGTGCGAAGAATGCCGTCATCATCTCGAAACCGCGTGCCGTGGGCAATATTCCCGTGTCGCTGACCGCCGCGATGTTCTGATAGCTGCTGCCCGCGCGCCTGCGAAACTCGTTATAGAACCGTGAGAGAACCACCTGTGTCGGTTCAATAGCTTCGCGATGCGGCGTCGGTCGGATATTCGGCGCGGTCATCACTTCCACCAGTTGACCGAGTGTTTCGCGCGCGCTAGCCGCCAAATCCTTGTTCCCGGCATAAAGAACCGTGGGTCTGTTGCCGGGCTGAATAGCCGCTATCGCCTCACGCGCCAGTTCCAGCATGTTACCCATGGCGGCGCGCGCCCCGCCGTCTGTACCGCCGCTGACGAAGATCAGATCCGGTCGGCTATCCACGATGCGATTCAACCGCGCCATGTCGCTCAAGCCGTCATCCAGATGAATCTCGGCCACCGCGTCGGTATAAAACGGAACAATCGCGCGCCGGGCGGACCCTATCCCTTTGTCCGGCAATAATCCTATCAATACCACTCTGATGGGCTGTCCCGCGCTGGCAGTTGTGATGCAGTAGTCAATTCCAATGCGTTCCGATTGCTCCGGCTTGATCAACTCTCCATCTTCATCAAGAAAGCGGCGATCCGTTGCCGACGACAGGTCGCGCAAGATCTTGGTCATGCCAACCCGCACGTCATCGCTGGGGGCGTCAATACTTGTCTTGCCCTGACGCTGCGCCACCAAGGCATACTCGCCATCGACGACATCAAACAACAAGACGCGTGTATTCACACTGCCAAAATCGACCGCCAATATGGAGTCCTTGCGCCCTTCAGTCATCGTCAACTCCCAAACTGAAAGACGAATCCAATTCGTTCCGCCAGAATGGTCAACGCGGTCAGCATGGTTGTCGCATAGATTGCGCCGAGCGCCGTCACAATGAAGATCTTGCCGGAGTTGCGAATGCCGCGGCTAATAGGACTTTGTACCGGCGCGCCGTCATCATCTCGCCGCGCCTGCCACTGGAAGTAAAACAGCGCAGTCATAGTGCCGACAAAAACCAGTAAGGTATCTGTCAATGCCTGGAAGTCAGTCGCAAGTCCATCGGGAACGGCAGCCGTCGCGACAATCAGTGGAATTAATGTCCCGCTCAATCCGCCTACTACGGCGGTTGCCGCGCTCACAACGATGACAACGGCTAGCGCGCTATTGGTCAACCAACTCAATGAAGCGATCGGTTTCAGCAGAAGCAGCAGTCCAAAAAGCAGCGCCGTGACAAATATCGCTACATCAGCGCTATTGCCCAGTGCGGTCCAGCTCGTTTCGGGATTCTGAATATCTTGCAGGTAGGGCAAGATCACGCTCTCATAAGCAACGATGGTCGCGAATGCCGCGCTCATCCCCACAAAGATATAAACGGCCGTTCGATACAAATGGCCGAGCAAAGGCAAATCGCCCAGCACATAGCTGAACACCATCAGGGTCAGCACAAAACTCAGCAGCGCAATCGTACCTTCTGCCATCAAGGCGGCTCCGTCAGTTTCTGTTGGACGCGCGTCTACGCCGCGTCAGCGCCCGCATCATATAAAACACGTTGCCCGCCACGATCACCAGCACAGCCGCGATCGTGCCCAGGGTCATGGCATCGAGGCGCTGTTCTTCCGCTCGGCCACCGCGCAGCAAAACGAATTCCGCGCGATCGCCCGGCACCGGTGGATCCGCTTGATAAAAGCGCGGCCGGGTTTTGCCCAGACGCAAGGAGAAGTCGAACTGCAAGACTGTCCGTCCCTCCCCCGCTCGGGCGGAATCATCGGACGATCCGGCGCCGTCTGCGGGCGCGAGATACTGTTCGACCAGGAACGACGCGATCCAGGCTTCAATGCCGTCCGGCAAGAGGATATTGATCCAACTGCCATCGCCATTCTCGCCGAGCACCGGGAAAGTATCGCCTGTGGCCGCCAAAGCCAATATGTCCGAGGCGGTGTTCGGTCGGCGGCGGATATTCACCCGGCCCTGCGCTATCACCTCCGCCACCGGGCTTGGAGTCTGCGTCGCTGTCGCCGCAGGCGCGACCGCTAGCTGCACAAGCTCCGGTTCCGGCTCCGTCGGCGTCGGTGTTGGCGTCGCTTGCGGCTCCGGCGTTGCTGTATCGGTCGGCGTCGCCGTCGGAGTCGCCGTAGCTGTTGTGGTTGCAGTTGGCGTCGGGGTCGGAGCGGCCTCTTCGCCGTCTCTGCCGGGATCCTCGCGCCGCGGCGGCAATTCAAAGTCGGCGTAATTCGCCTGCAGTTTCTGGTTGTAGGTATAGGCATCGCGAACCCCAACCAACATGCCCACGATGTCTTCATGCGCGTAGACATAAGGTAGCGCCAGTGGCTGGGCTGCGTAGCCGGTCGCGGCAATGAAATCGCTGCTAGTCTCCGGCGCGACCTGCTCCGCCCAATGACGGATATCCTCGGCGCGTTCGGCGATCAGCACCATCAGCGTCATCTCGTCCAGCGACGTGAATGCAAGCCCGGTCGGCTGGCCGCGAGCCGAGGTGTTGACAATGCTCCCAAAATTGCGACTCAGATCGCGCAATCCCAGAGCGCCGCCACTCAAGAAGCGCAGCAAATAATAGTCCTGGTTCTCTAGCAAAAGGGTCGACACCGGCGCGACCGACCGCTCGATCGCGGCGATTACGTTACGCGCGTGTACGATCGCAATCGGATTGCTGCTGACGATGATTGGCTTGCTGCCCTGGGCGAAGATATGACGCAAGATCACATCCGCCAATTCGTCCAGCTCGCCGGCGGCGGTAGGCCCATATTCAAATGCCACCAGCACGTAGTCATCAAGCGTGAGATTATCCAGCATGTTGAACGCTGTAGTGACGCCGTGGCGATCTTCATGGAAATCAAGCGGCGGCAATTCGCCTTCGCTGAATCCGCTCGAAACAAAAGGCAGTGCCAGCGCCAGAAGCATCAGAATCGAAACCAGCAAGTGGGGAATAGCCCCCAGAGAGAACGCGCGCCCGCCCCGAGACAAAAGACCGCCTTCGGATTCGCCATCGTCTTGTAGCGCCGTCCCGCTGACCATATCCCGCAGCAACTCGACCTGTTCTTGCTGCGCCTTGGACAAAGCCAGCGGACTTATCACGCCCCCCGGACGATGTATGATCTCGGGCCTAACCAGCACGTCATCGACATCGTAGAGCGCCTCGCGCGGGGGGGCCGTTTCCCGCTGCGGTCGAGACAGGGCTCGATCCCGCAGCGCCAGCAAACGGTCGTCCAATTGCTCGACCGGCACTTCGCCCATTTGCAGCGCCAAATCCGCGGCTGTCGCCTCGGTCGGCGCGTTCCTTGCCCGGCGCAGAAAGCGCGGAATCAAGCGGAAAAGACCGCGTCCGCGGCTCGCCGTCGATTCCTCACTGGGCGCGCTGGCCGATGCGCCGCCGCGACCGCGCCGGAAGCGCGGCAAGAAGCGAAAAAGACCGCGCCGACTTTGCTGCGCCGCCTCCCCCTGTTCTTCTTCTTCAGATGGCAGCCAGTTGAGCTCGTCGTTCATGGCCTAACCCCGGTAAGACCGGTCTTGACCGAGCAAGACGCGAACGCCCGTAACCACCGTGCCCAAGGCGATACCGAGCAGGATCGCTCGCGCGCCCGCGCTCACGGGTATCTCCATCAGCCAGTCGCTCCAGGCCCGCACGGGGGCAAGCGACTCAATCGGCAAGCTGCCCAGCAGCACAACGACCAAAACCGTGACAAACAGCGCGCCCCAGATATCGGCGCGCTTGGCCAATACGCGGGCGCCACCCTGCACCATGGACAGAAACAGCAGCGCCGCCAGCGCCGATTCAATCGGTACTTGAACAGCCGCCAGCAGCGACGTATCGCCCTGTTTGCTCCAATACCACCAAATCGTCAGAGCAAAGCTGGCGATCATCACAATACTGAAAAACGCGCCGCGAACCACGCGGCCCATATGCACATAAAGCAGGTTGGAGATGCCGATGACGATGGTGACGGCGGCCGTGATCGCGACCAGGCGCACCATGATCGCCGCCGGCAAGCTCATCAAACGCGCGAAGACCGGCGCGCCCGCGAAGTCCGCATACAATTCCGGGCGACCGCCCAGCAGCAAGCTGAGGGTGGTGATCACGCCAACCGCAAAGGCGATAAAAGCCGAAAACGCGATGCCCAGGCGCTGAGAGCGGCTCATGCCTTATCTCCTGCGGACAATCACAACGCCGATGAAAGCCAGCGCCAGCGCAGCCACGACAACCAGCGACCAACTGGCGATGCCCAATTGACCGGCCACGTTAATCAATACCAGGACCGCCATCAGCGCGATCAACAAGCCACGCCAGATATCCTGCACCGAAGCGTCGGCGCGGGCCGTCGATTCATGCGACAGCCAGGCGGCCGCGCTGAAAAGCTGCTCGCCGATCAAGACCTCGTCCGCCATGGCAAAGGCGATCGCCTGACCCTCCAGTTGATCGCTGACGGCGAAGCTGCCCTGCCCCTGTCGGTCGGCGCTATCCAGTATCAGCGCCAACTCCGGACCGAAGCTGCCGGCCAGGATATGGGCGGAGGGCTCCTCGACGCCCATGGTCGCTGTCAAGCCCGCGGCAAAAGCCATCGAGCGCGCCCCCCCCGGAAACCACTGCGCCCGCGCCCGGCGATCCTCGCCGTCCCAGGCGCGGCGAATCGTGTCCTGGCACAAGGGCACGGTCGCCGACGACGATGTGCTGATGACCGGCGCCACATCGCCCGAGCCGGCCGCTTTGATGATGTGATAAAACAATTCCGCCTCGGCCGCCGCCACAGCCGCGTTTTCCCGGTCGATGCCGGCGCTGCCAAAGGACAAATGCAAGGGACGGCCCGCTTCTATCGCTTCCCCCAGCCACCCGGACAAGCGCCTGAAGCCGGGCGCCCGCCCCTGTGACAAGCGGCGCGCCCGCCGCGCCAGAAAATAGCGCGCGCTATAGACCAGCACGACCGTGATCATCACGAACAGGATCACATACACTTGCAGTGTGCTGTCGTCCACCCGCCAAACCCCCAGTCATGTAAACCGCGTCGCGCATACGACGAGAAGGCGCCTGTTCTGCACGGGCGCGACATTGCTGTTCGCCGCCGCAAGCGGCTAGTCCTCCGCCAGCCGCCGCCGCAGCCCCTCGATGCCCTCGGGCGCTTCCAGCAGCGTCGCCAAATCGCGGATATCGTCCCGGCCGTTCCACAAGCCCGCCAGGGGCTGCGCCATCCACAAGCCCTGCGCCAAAACCGGCGCCAGCGGCTCGATCACGTCGAGCGCCAGCAAGGCGAGGGGCGCGCCTCCACGGACTTTTAGCTTGTCAATCCAGGCCGGGAATCGGTAGGGATTCTCCATAGAGGGCAGTATAGCATGGGGCGGCATTTCGGGATACTTGGGCGGGGCGCTATTTGCGGGGCTGCCGATGGACTATTGAGGGTGGTAGAATGCGCGTCATTATGACGCCGCAAGAATTTGTCAAAAAATGGGCGAACAGCGAGTTGGGCGAGAAGCAGATCGCCCAAGCGCATTTTCTCGATGTCTGCAAGCTGGTCGGCGTGGAGATGCCCGGCGGCGACGGTCGAACGGACGCGGGCGAGATCTTTGTCTTCGAGCAATCGCTGAAAAAAGCCGCCAGCCACGGTTTCGCTGATGTCTACTACGAAGGTCATTTCGCTATCGAGTACAAATCGCCGGACAAATACAAAGACCTGAATGCCGCCTATCAACAACTGCTGCAATACCGCGAAAACTTGAATAATCCCCCGCTCCTGGTCGTGACCGACATCAACCACTGGGAAATCCATACCAATTTCCCCAATACCCAAAAGCGCGTCTATGACTTCAGGCACGACGAAATCGCCGACGATCCGGAGAAACAAGCCTGGCTGCGCGCACTGTTTCACGCGCCGGAACGCCTTCATCCGCGCCGCAATACCGAGCAAGTCACCAAAGAAGCGGCGCAAGTCTTTCGGCTGATCGCCGACAACATGCGCGATTGGGAAGCCGATTCCAAGCGTATCGCCTATTTCTTGACCAAGCTGGTCTTCTGCCTTTTCGCCGAAGATATCGGATTGCTGCCGACTGCTGTCAATAGCCCGCAAGGCATCTTCACCCACATAATCGAGCAATCTCGCAGCAAGCCCGGCGTTTTCATGCAATACGTCCGGAATCTCTTTGTCGCCATGAACGAAGGCGGCAATATCCTCATGCGCGATATTCCCTACTTCAACGGCACGCTTTTCAAGGTCGTCACGGTGGAAGAGCTGTCCGTTGAGGCTTTGGTCGAGCTGGAAAAAGCGGCGAAGCTGAATTGGGAAGCGATTGAGCCTTCTATCTTCGGCACGCTCTTCGAGCGCAGTCTGGATCCCGACAAACGCGCCCAACTCGGCGCCCACTACACCTCCCGCGACGACATCCTGCTCATCGTCGAACCCGTCTTGATGCAGCCCCTGCGCTACGAATGGGATACCGTCCAATTGCAAGCCGCGCAAGTCCGCGAGCGTTACGACAGCGCCAAAACTGGACGGGCCCGTTCCAATGCCCGCAACCAGTTGCTGGACTTGCGCGAGCGCATCTTGAAGTGTATCCGGGGGACCACCGTGCTTGACCCAGCCTGCGGCAGCGGCAACTTCCTTTACGTCTCCCTGCAACTGTTGATGGATCTGGAAAAAGAGGTCATCCAGCATTCGCTCTGGGCGGGCTTGCAAATGCCGACGCCGGAAGTCCACCCGCGCCAGATGTACGGCATCGAAATCGACCCCATCGCCCACGCGCTGGCCAGCATCGTCGTCTGGATCGGCTACATCCAGTGGCGGCAAAACAACGGCTACGGGCAATCTTTCAAAGAGCCGATCCTGGAAGAACTGGAAGACAACATCGTCTGCAAGGACGCGATTCTCGCATATGATGATGCAGGGAATCCTACCCAGCCCGACTGGCCCGCCGTCGACGTCATCGTCGGCAACCCGCCCTTCTTGGGCGGGAGCAAACTTCGCGGTGAACTAGGCGACGAATACTACGAAAGCCTGACAGATCATTACGCCGGTCGCGTGCCGGGCTTTGCCGATCTAGTCTGCTACTGGTTCGAAATGGCGCGTGAACAAATAGAGAATGGAAAGGCAAAACGCGCAGGACTGCTGGCTACTAACTCAATTCGCGGGGGCGCGAATCGCGAAGTTCTAAAGCGCATCAAAGAATCTGGTGACATTTTCATGGCTTGGTCCGACCGTCCCTGGATTTTGGATGGTGCGGCTGTGCGCGTATCGATGGTTGGATTTGATTTGGGGACGGAAACCGAACGGGTACTGGATGGAATGCCCGCACATCACATAACCCCTGATTTGATGGCAAATGTGGACATAACAATAGCTAAAATGCTTGAAGAGAACGAACTGATGTCTTTCCAAGGCCCATCGCCCAAAGGCAGTTTTGATATTGATAGTGAGAATGCTCTTGGCATGTTGAAGGAAGAAAACATAAGCGGAAGAAGCAATTCGGATGTTGTCAAGCCAGTCATTAATGCCGCGGATATTGTTAGGATTCCACGCGACTATTGGACAATAGATTTTGGTCCATATATGCCAGAATATGAAGCACAATTATACGAATTGCCATTCAAACACGTTTTGCACAACGTTTATCCGGTTAGAAAGTACAACAATCGTGAAGCATATCGTAGAAAATGGTGGATTTACGCGGAAGCTCGCGTTGCGATGAGGGAAAAAATTAACGAAATAGACCGTTACATTGCTACACCAAGAGTAGCAAAGCATCGCGTTTTTGTTTGGGTAAACTCGTGTGTTATGTCAAATGACGCGATTATCGCCATCGCCCGCGACGACGACTACTTCTTCGGCGTCCTGCACTCCAAGCTCCACGAAACCTGGTCTCTTCGCATGGGCACTTGGCTCGGAAAAGGCAACGACCCCCGCTACACGCCAACCACCACATTCGAAACCTTTCCCTTCCCCTGGTCCCCCGGCCGCGAAGACGCATCCCATCCCGCCCATGCCACCATCAGCCGCGCCGCCGCGCAACTGCACGAGAAACGCCACGCTTGGCTCAATCCCGCAGGCATGAGCGAAAAACAACTCAAAGACCGCACCTTGACCAACCTCTACAACGCCCTGCAAGTTCACCGCAAAAGGGACGACATTAAGGTCAAGCCAGACGCCCGCAAATTCGCGCCCAGGCTGGACGAACTGCATCGGGCGCTGGACGAGGCGGTTTGCGACGCCTACGGCTGGGATTATGCTGTGCTGGATGACGAGGAAGAGATTCTGCGGCGTCTTCTGGCGCTGAATTTGGCGCGGGCGGGTTGATTTCACCACAGAGGCGCAGAGGGCACAGAGAAAAGAGGGTAAATGAGCGAGAATAATGACTGGCTTAAAGCAATTACGGTGGACTGCAAGTCCGCTAAGCGATTTGTCAGAGAGTTAGATGAACTTCATACGCGCTGGGGCGACAGCAAATGGATTTTCCGCGGACAGAATAGTGACGCTGAAGATTGGAAGCTTCATCCTAGCGCAATGAGAAACACGATGATTACAGATTTTGTCAATGAACATTTTGAATATTGGTATGATCGAAACCACCTCGACGATCCCAACAGATCGAATTGGGAAAACAAGTCCGACGAAGCGTTTCAGCGGCATATTGAAATAGCCTTACATGTCACAGTCGAAGTCTGTCTTGTCTGGACCTTTGAAACACTTGCGGACGAAGTTGGCTTGCCAGTCCCAGAGGTCCGAAGCTCGTCTTGGGAAGGCGTGTATGGGTGGTCTACCCATGACACAATGAAGTTCCTGCTAAACTTTCATAGCGGCGCATTTAGCCCCGAAAGAATCTCTCATTACCCAGGTAAAACAGTTTATGGATTTGCACAACATCATGGTATACCTACAAGACTGCTTGACTGGACTTTCAAACCCTTAGTAGCTGCGTTTTTCGCCGCCTATGCCAAAATACCGGCCGGGGCGCAACCCGATCGCGTGGTTGTATGGGCGATTAAGCTGGATGATTTGAAAACTACAAGTCTTGACCTTGTGCGCCATTTATACGGTAATATGGCGTTTCCTTACGCGCAAGCTGGCGTATGGCTATATGATGGGAAAGCAGATGACAAGTATTATGAATTCGGAGCGTATCAGCCATTTGAAAATGAACTAGCCAAAATTCCCGATAGTGGCGTCTATAAACTAACGTTGCCTTACTCCAAAAAGGATGACTTGCTTAAATTGCTTCTAAGGAAAGGCGTTTTCAAATCCTCTTTAATGCCATTCTTGGACAACGTAGCCGAAGACATTATGAATAAAGCAATCGATTGGCAAGAATACCAACGAAAGATTATATATCACCGAGTTCTTTAGCTAATGTCTCAACACCCTCCGCCCCTCTGTGGTGAATCCACCGGCGCTTGACCCGCACAACTTGACTGCAACTGAACTGTGCCTAGCACAAAGAGGATGAGACCTTAGGGCAAGCGCTCAATCATAATGAAAAAACCGCTGCGAACACGCCGGCCAGCGTCACGTTCACACCTACGATCCACATCACCACGACGCGCGTCTGCTTCTCCAGGTCGGCTTTCGTCGCCGGGCGCGGTTTGAACCTCATGCCTTCACGAAACCAGCCGGCGGCTTGGGCGGCACTTTCAGATGCGCCATGAGCCTGTCCATTTTCTCATCAAGGATTTCTATCCGCACTCTGTTTTCATTCACAAGTTCCGTAAGCGCTTCGATTTGCTCGCTGTTGCGAACGACCGCCTCCGTCAATCCCAGCAGCGCCGCTTCGAAACTATCTACCTTGTCAAACAACTCGTCCTGCGCCTCCTGCAAGGTCTGATATTGTCCCTGCATGCGCTTGAAACGAATGTCGGTAGCGGCTGCCATGCGCTCATTCCTTGACGAATCCCGCCGGCGGCTTGGACGGCACATCCAGATGCGTCATGAGCCTGTCCATCTTCTCATGCAAGTCCGTGAACTGTCGCTGCGTCCACTCATGGTTTGCCATGATCAGTTCACGGTTTGCCGCGACTGATTCCGTCAATCCCAGCAGCGCCGCTTCGAAACTATCTACCTTGTCAAACAATTCATCCTGCGCGTCTTGCAAAGTCTGATACTGTCCCTGCATGCGCTTGAAACGGATGTCGGTTGTGGCTGCCATGTACGCTCTCCTTTGTCTTCCGCTGATTGGCTTGCGCTCATTCCTTGACGAAGCCCGCGGGTAGCTTGGGCGGCACTTTCAGGTGCTCCATGAGCCTGTCCATTTTCTCATCAAGCGCATCTAGCCGCTCGCCGTTCCGAATGACCGCCTCCGTCAAGCGGCGCAAAGCCTCATCTTGGCTCACGACGCGCTCCATCAGCGCCTGTTGATAACTCCGGTTTTCCCACTTCATGAGTTGAATATGAATGTCCGTTGCAGTTGCCATGCCGCTCATTCATTGACGAAACCCGCAGGCAGCTTTGGCGGCACATCCAGATGCGCCATGAGCCTGTCCATTTTCTCATGCAAGTCCGCGAACTGTCGCTGCGTCCACTCATGGTTCGCCATGATTGTCTCACGGTTCTCCATGATCAAGTCATGGTTTGCCGCGACTGATTCCGTCAATCCCAGCAGCGCCGCTTCGTATGTATCAATCCTGTCCATCAACGCGTCTTGCGCGTCCCGCAAACCTACGTACTCCTGCTTGATCCGTTCCAAACGAATATCTGTCGTCGCCATGCCGTCTCTCCGTTAGCTTCCGCGCGCCGCGTCTCGTTCACATCATATTCTACACCGTAACCCGCGCCCGGCAAAGCTTCCCCACCCGCGCCAAATCTCTCCGAATACAGGCGAACTCCGCATTCAGAATAGCAATCCTCTGTGCCTCTTTTTTAGTAAACCGCGATCTGCGGTAGCCGAGCAAGTCTATTATTTTGTGTGAGCGCGGTAGCCCAAATTCGCTGCCGCCGAGCGGCTGTGGCAAATTCCCCAAAACGCGACTATTTAGTCGCCACCCGCGCCCCAATCTGCGCTACCCTGTACAAAACGCGCCTTAACAACCGAATCACTTCAACTGCACGACGGTCGCCAGATTGCCAAACTGCCGAAAAAACTTTTTCCCCGGCAATTGCCGCGGCGGCAATCTTTGACTTCCGGAGCTTGACGTGCGGGGAAATCTTGGAAGCGCCTCGCGCCTTCACGAAATCCGCCGACCTCAAGATCCCCGAAGACGGACAAACTGCGTATTCAGACTAGCAATGCCCGGTGTCCTCGATGTCCTCGGTGCCCTCGGTGGTTAAAACCGCTCTCTGCGCGCTCTTGGTTCAAAAAAGAGAGGGTAAAATGAAACCATCCGCCAATCAAGGAGAGCAAATCATGTTCCAAGGACTCCGCAACCAAGCGCAAAGCGTCAGCGCCGAATTCAAGACCTTCGTCATGCGCGGCAACGTCGTCGATCTCGCCGTCGGCATCATCATCGGCGCCGCCTTCAAAAGCATCACCACCTCGCTCGTTAAAGACGTCGTCACGCCGCCCATCGGCCAGCTCACCGGCGGGCTCGACTTTTCCCACTGGGTCATCCCGCTCGACGTTCTCAACTTCGGCCGCGAAGTCGCCGCGGAAACCGTCGCCACCATCAATATCGGCAACTTTGTCAATGTCGTCATCGACTTTCTCATCACCGCCGCCGCCATTTTCTTCCTGGTCAAATTCGTCAATCACATGCAAGACGTCGTGGAAGATATCGTGGAAGACGACGAGCCCGAGCCAGAGCCGGAACCCGAACCAGAACCGGAGCCAGAACCCGAGCCGGAGCCGGAGCCGGAACCGGAACCAGAGCCAACCACGGATGAAAAGATCCTGGCAGTGCTGGAGAGAATATCGGCGCAGCTCGACAAGGCATGACAGGGCAGCCGTCATCGGCTATAGTCTAGGCACTTCTAACGCTCAGGAGATAAACCTTATGTCTGACGACAAGATCAAAGATGCCTTAAAGATGATGCCCTACGGCTTTTATTCCTTCACCACCAAAAGCGGCGACGACCTCAACGCCATGGTTGTCAACTGGGTGTCGCAGATGTCTTATGAACCGCGCCTGCTCGCTGTCGGCATTCAGAAATCCTGTTACTCGCACGGTCTGGTGGAATCGGGCCAAGTCTTCGGGCTGAACCTCTTCCTGCAAGCCGACAAAGACGCCATCATGGGCGTCACCAGCGGACGCGCCAAGAAGCCCGAAAAGATGGCAGAGGCGCAGTTCAGCGCCGCGCCGCAGACCGGCGTTCCCGTTTTGGCCGGCGCCGCGGCTTATATCGAATGCAAGGTGACGCAGATCGTCGATGTCGGCGGCGACCACAACATCGTTGTCGGCGAAGCCATCAACGCCGATGTGTTGAAAGCGGCCGATCCGCCCGATGTACTCTCGCTGACGCAACTGGGCTGGAGCTACGCCGGGTAGCCCGTCATTCGGCTGGCAATTCGCCGCTTTCGAAGACCGAGATCAGGCGCCCGATCAAAGCTTTGAGGCTATGCTCGCGCATGACGCCCGCCCGCAGCGTCCGACCGATGCGCTCGACTTCGCTCTCGGGCAAGGCCAGCAAATGCGCCAGGCGCTCGCGCAAGCCCGTCATGTCCTCCGGCCCGTCGATCATCAGCAGATCGCGCTGCTCGCCCAGCACCGGCGCGAACGCTGGATTGCAGACCACAGTCGGCAGCGCGCAGGCCATGCTCTCCAGCGCGGATTTGTCGAAGAGGCCCACCGGGCTGGTATTAACCGCGACCGTCGCTCGCCGGTTCCAGTCCCGCACGCCCGCCGCTGGCAAATCGCCCGTAAAGCGACAGCGCCCGCCCAGCTCCGCGCACAGCGCCTCGAGTTCGCGCTGATAGTCCTCGGGATAGCCGGGCTGCACGCCCCCGACGAATACGAGTTGCGCCTCGCTCCCCGCCGCGGCTCTTATCGTCGTCGCCTGATGTTTGATCGCCGCCAGCCGCGCCACCTGGAGGATAAGCGGCTTCCCGCCATCCCCAGCCCCGCCCCCTCGGTCCCCCGCTGTCGGGGGATGTTTCCCACCAGGAGGGAAGGGAGTATCGAAATCTCTGGCCGGGTCAAAAGTCCCTCTCTCTTGCTGGGGGCAGGGATTTAGGGTGGGGGTGATGTCCGCCGGCGAATAGAAGTCCGTATCGATCCCCTGCCCGACCACGCGCAACTTATCCGTCGGAAAGGGAAAGCTGGTCGCGACAGATGTCACCGCGCGCCAGGACATCGCGGCGCCCAGCCGCAACTGCCGCGTCTCTTGACGATGCGCGTACCACAAGACCAGTGGAACCCCCCGCGCCTTCAGGAACGGTCCCGCCAGCGCGGCGAACAGCGGCATCATGTGCGCGAAGCAAACGTCATAGCGGCGCGACGACAGGAGTCTCGTCAAAACTTGATAGAAAGTAGCCAGGCGTCTCGCCTTGCTCCAGCCATGTTCGCGGCCGGCCGAATACACGCGCACGTTGCTTGGCAGATCCACGACGCCGCGATACATGGTGATGACGTCGATCGCGTCGCAATGCCCCGCCAACTCGCGTATCCAGACGCTGCCGAATCCCAGAACAGGATCGCTGGCATCAGTCGCCAGATTAAAGAGCAGCAGTCGCAAGCCGAGTCTCCGCAGGTCACTTTCTGTCAATGACTACCTGGTGTATATTGCCAATTGTAGCGGCTTGACACGGTCAAAGGAAAGCTCATGAAGGATGGAAGCAAGGTAAAGCAAAAGCCCGCTCATGCTTACCGCATCGAAACCAAACTGCCGATGGATCTGGCGATGGAACTCATAAAAGACAGCCTCAAGAATCACTGGTCCTTTTCTAGACAGGGTCATGGCTATCGTATCTCCAGCGAGCAATTGCATGATACGATTTATTTTGAGATCCTGGTGAAGACCTATACTTGGCGATCAAAAAAAGTCATCACGGGTACTATCCGGGAGCTGGACAAACTGATCACGGTTATCGAGTGCGATGTCCGTATTCCCGGTCCCTTCGATTCCGTATTTGCGCGCTATGTGCTAGCGCTCTATTTCGCGAGCCTGTTGAGCTTTGTAACCGGTGCAATCGTCTTCTGGCAGTTGGCCCTGATCTGGATTGGCATCACGCTCGTCTTCAGATTCCTTCTCTCGCTGGGCAACAGAATCTTCGAGAAAGAACCGGACATTGAGCGCATAGCGAAGGCGGTTGAGCCGCACGAAGTCCATCGCAATCTGATTGAACGACGCGAGCAAGCGCAAAATGAGGCGTCCGCAAACCTATACCCGTCCACCTGTTCAGCCAAGGAAGAAATGCAGTGAAATTACCAGAAAATGGCGTAACAAGCTATTTTGGATACCCCACCGCGTCTATGGCCTTCGCGGCAGCGAAATCCTTCGCCGACAGCTTGTTACCCGCATCATGCGTGGTGAAGGAGACCGTCACGCGCCGCCAGCCGATACTCATGTCGGGGTGATGGTTCAATCCCTCCGCGATCACACCCACCGTCGTTGCGAATGCCAGCCCGGCCAGGTAACTGTCAAACTTGAAGGACTTCACCAAGACATCGCCATCGCGGGACCAGTCGTTCAACCCTGCCAGTCCCTTGTCGATTTCGGCATCGCTCAAGGCAGTTGTCATGTCATTTTCCCCTTGCTCGTTTCTTATCGGAGTCAATCGCAAACATTATAAGACAGATGCTCGCGAAAAGTCAGTTCAACTCGTTACCGCTGCGCGCGCGGTGACTTCGGGACATATCCTCAATTACAACACGCAAGTACAGCATCCGCATCCGTCAGCCGCGTTTGCAGCCGGCCGATAGCCGTCGATGCCGAAGCGCAACCCGGCCGCGCGCGCCAGTCCTTCCATTTGCGCCGCCAAGAGGGGACCCGGGCATATCGTCGCCGGATTGAACTGCTGGTGCCCGGCCAGATGCGTCGGATCTAGCAGTTCGACCAGCCAGCGAATGAGAGCCAGCGCCGCATCCGACTGGTCTTTTGAGGGCGCCTCAAAGCGAAAATCGCCCAAGAGACAGATGCCGGCGCTACCCGTGTTGAATCCGGCGGTATGCGCGCCGCGCACGGTCAAGTCGCGCCCTTGGTAGATTGTGCCGTCTTTGTCCACCATGAAGTGGTAACCGACATCCGCCCAGCCACGATCATCGCGATGCAGGCGCTGTATTTCCATCAGTGTCGCGGGTCCGTCAGCCTCATAAACCGCGCTGTGATGGATTATCAGGGTCTGATAGCTCTCGCGCAGCGAGGCGGGATAAACGTACCAGCCATAGGGGTTGCTGCCCTCCCGGTACAAGCCATATTCGTTGCGTGCCGTGTGATCTACAGGCAAGGCGCCCCACTCACCCCGACTGAGGATCCTAGGTCGGTTATCCTCCGGCTGCAATTCAGGCGAATCCCCGCCGTTGGGCAGAATAACGATTTGCGGCCGCGACGCCCCTAGCCCGGCGATCAACGCGCCCGCTGCCATAGCGCCCCCTGCCGCACCCATCGCCGCCATGCGACTCAGGAATTGACGCCGGGACTGTTTTCGACTTGACGTATGCGGAACTTTGCGCACAGATTTTTTCCATCGCCCAAAGAAGACCATTTGCAATTATAGTGCTTTCTCCGCGGCATTGCCTCGCCGCTTGTCAGTCATGCTGGCGGCGGGTATGCTAGGGAGTCGATTTAACGCGTTGCGACCGAGACGGCGGATGGCGGGCGACAATTTCTTCATCGTAATCGAAGGGCTGGACGGCGCCGGCAAGACGGGCATCGCCCGGCAGCTGTTCTCAACTTTGTCGCAGACACATCAGGATCATGTGGCCCTGACCTACGAGCCGCATGACCCCTCCGCCGCCGGAATGTACATTCGCAATGCCCTCACCAAGCGTATCAAAGTCAGCCCCTTGTCATTGGCTTTGGCATTCGCGCTTAACCGCGCCGACCATATTGACCAGGTGATTGAGCCTTTTTTCTCGGCCGGTAGCGAGCCACGCACCGTCATCTGTGATCGCTACGTGATGTCGTCGTTGGTCTATCAATCGACCGGCGGACTGAGTATGGAAGATATTGAAGGTCTGAATCGCTGCGCGCGCCAGCCCGATCTGACCTTGTTCCTAAACGTCAGCCCGCGCCAGTGTTACGCTCGGCTGCGCAATCGTCCGGCGGACCGCGAACTCTTTGAGAAGAACCTGGCCGAGCGCGCAGACAAATATCAAACCGCCGTTCAATTGCTGCGCGACAAAGGCGAAAACATTGTCGAGATTGATGCCAATCCCGGTTTCAACGATGTATTCGCTGCCGTCTTGAGCGCCATACAAGATCAAGCTCCGGACTGGCTGAGAATCCAGCAACCTTTGTTGCTTGACGTCGAAGAATCAAACGCGGATGATGATTTCGATATCAGCGAAGCGGAGCTTTACGCCTGGGTCAACGCCCTGAGCCACGAGCAGCTAGAAGAAGCCGGTCCTCAACATCTGAACTGGCTTTTCAAGGCATATCTGTTGGATCTGGGTTTTGCCTGGGGCGAAAGACTAACCTGGACGCCGACCCCGGCTCATATCCTGTTCTTTCAGTTGCCCACCGGATTGGAACAGCGCGGAATCGCATTGGTTTCAAACAGCAAACAACAGACCGATATCGCGACCAAACTCGTACAGGACCAACGAGACCGGGCGATCGGAAGAGACAGCGCCTACCCTGGCTATGACTTCATCATCCTGCTGGACAAAGCTCAGTTTGAACCACTCGTCCGCTTTGACCGGGATAACAGCCTTCACAAGGGCTTGGCCCCACAGGTGCAAATCATCACTCGGCAAACCCTCCTTGACTGGCTTCGCAATCGCTGATAAGTCGAGCTTTGACTTAACCTGCAACGCTTTAAGACCGTTGCAATTTCCCCAATCGATAAATTCCCCAGAATTTGCGCTTGACATTAGAACTAATGTTCTGTATACTGGCATCATGGCTGGCAGAATTGTTTCCGAAACATTGACCAAACTCTCGCAAATGGGCGATGTCACCTTGCATGAACCCGCGGGTGATCGCCCCCATGCCGAGCGCATCCGTAAAGCACGCAAACAGGAATTCAATCTGGGCGGCTGCATCGCCAACCTCAGCACGCCCAAAGGACCGAAACCCGTGCTCAAAAGCATGATGACGACCGCTTGCGAGCGCAATTGCAACTATTGCGTTTTCCGCGCTGGACGGGCAAAGACAAAGCGAGTCACATTCTCGCCCGATGAAATGGCATCGGCCTTTGAGAACTTGGAACATGCTGGCAAGGTCGACGGTTTGTTTCTTTCTTCCGGCATCATCAAGGGTTCCGTCGCCACGCAGGACAAGATCATCGATACGGCTGACATCATTCGCAACAAGCAACGCTACGGCGGATACATCCACCTCAAGATCATGCCGGGCATCGAATACGATCAACTTTATCGTTCCATGCAATTGGCGGACCGCGTCTCGGTCAATCTGGAAGCGCCGACCAGCGCCCGCTTGGCGGACTTGGCGCCCAAGAAGGTCTTCATCGAGGAATTGCTACAGATGCTGCAGTGGGCACAGCAGATCCGGGCAGACAATCCGCATGAGAAGCTGGCTAGCAGCGTAACCCAGTTTGTGGTGGGCGCTGTCGGCGATACCGACTTGGAACTGCTTTCCATGACGGACAAGCTTTACGATCAAGCGAAACTGGCGCGGGTTTATTATTCCGCCTTTGGCCCAGTACCCGGGACGCCTTTCGAAAACCTGCCAGCGACCGAAGCCATCCGAGAGTTTCGCCTGTACCAGTCCAGTTTTCTATTGCGCGACTACACCTGGGATGTCGAAGAACTGCCCTTCCTGCGCGACGGCAACCTGCGCACAGATGTCGATCCCAAGCAAGCCTGGGCTGATGAGCACTTGCTGCATCAACCCATCGAAATCATGCGTGCCGAGCGCGAGCAACTCATGCGCGTGCCGGGCATCGGCAGGGTCGGGGCGGAATCGATCATTCGCTCGCGCCGGCGCGGGAAACTAAGCGAACTCATCCATTTGAAGCGGATCGGCATTCGCGCGCCCGACAAACTGGCAAAGTATGTCTTGCTGGATGGCAGACAGCCGGTTCATCAACTCAAGCTTTTTTAAGCCCGGGTTCCCAGCGCTTGCCGTATCGCTTCCTGCCGCCCATCTCCCGCCAATATCAGAATCATTGTCAGCTATACGCGTCTCGGCTAAGATAGCCTCCCCAGCCATTTCTCTTTCATGAATCCCTAAGGAGACTATGAATGACAATGGTAGTCAAATTGCTGGTCATATTGAGTCTGTTTGCTCCCCTGCGCGGCGCAATCACCGCGCAAGATGTTTTTCCGGAGGGAACGGCAATCAGTCTATTGCAATGGCAGCATTTTGTGCCGCGTTACGATGAGTGGTTTGACGCCTGGGCGCAAGCTTGGGGAGAAGCCAATAATGTCACAGTCAGCATTGATCGCGTCAACTTTGCAGAATTGCCGTCGTCACTGGCGGCCGAGATTGATGCGGGCCAGGGACATACGATTATCGAACTGCCTTCTTCACCCGCTTCTTATATCCAGGGCTTGCAGGACTTAAGCGACATCAACGAGCAAGCGCTGGCGATGTTTGGCGAGCGCCTCGATCACTGCAAGGCGTTAACTTACCTCTCTTTTATCGATGTCTATTATGGATTTGCCTCCGGTTACTCCCTAAATCACGGCAATTATGACATTGAACTGTGGACAGAGGCCGGCTATCCACATGGGCCCAAGTCTTATGAAGACTTGCTCGAGGGTGGACGAGCGATCTTCCAATCGACCGGTATCCCCATCGGGATCGGCATCAGCTCGGAGATCGATAGCGAAATGGCGAATCGCGAGGTGATCTGGAGCTTTGGCGGGAGCGTTCAAGACGAAAATGAGAATGTGGTACTGAATAGCGCATCCACTATTGCCGCAGTCAAATACCTGGCACAACTGCAAAATGAAGCCATGACCGCCGAAGTCTTCGGCTGGACGGGCGCCAGCAATAACCAGGCGCTCATCGCCGGTGAAGCCAGCTTCATCCTAAACCCAGATTCGGCCTATCGCAGTCTGCAAAAGATTGACCCAGCCGCGGCCGCAAATATCGGCTTTAGCCCGGCCCTCCTAGGGCCAGCTGGAGCCTTCGGCGGAACTCATATTTTAATCAGCGTCATACCAACTTACGTCCAGGGCATTCAACTGCAAGCCGCCAAACAATTCATCCTCGACTTCACTGCCGACTACAGCGAAGTAACGTACAACAGTGAATTGTTCAATCTGCCCTGTTTCCCCGCTACCGTCAAGGAACTCGATAGCTGGCTGGAAAAAGACCCCTTCGGTTCTATCCCGGCGGACAAGTTCGCGATCTTAAAAACAGCGATAAACCGCTCAGTGAATTTCGGTTATCCGGGTGTCAGCAGTCCGGCAGTCGCACAAGTCTATGCTGAACACATCATCCCGAATATGATCGCCCAGGTCGCGCTGGGGCAGAAAAGTGCCGAGGATGCCGTGGCGCAAGCCAGCGAACGCGTTGAAGAAATTTTCGCTTTTTGGCGCGCGCAAGGTTTGATCGGTGGTGGCGACCAGGGCGACGATGACTAGCTGTTTGAGTTGCGGAGCGCAAGAATTGTTGCCAAGCGCAAAACTGTTGGCTAAAATGAGCCTGTCTTGAAGCCTTCGGGCTTTCGCGTAATCCCTTACAAATATCAGGAGATATTTTGATGAAACATCTGACCAGAACTCTAATGGTACTCGTTATATTTGCTGCCCTAACGTTCTCCGCCGGCGCTCAAGGCGGGTACGCCGAGGGCACTGAAATCAGCCTGCTGCAGTGGAGCCACTTCGTGCCGCGCTACGACGAATGGTTCGACGCCTACGCCGCGGAATGGGGCGAAGCCAATGGCGTTGGCGTGACGGTCGATCACGTCAACTTCACCGAAATATTTTCGACGCTTGCCGCCGAAATCGATGCGGGAGATGGTCATACCATCGTCGAGGTCCTGTTCTCGCCGGCCAGCTACATTGACGGATTGCATGACCTGGGCGATCTCAACGCCAAGGCGTCGGAGATGTTCGGCGAACGCGCGAGCACTTGTCAGGCGGCATCCTACTTGCCGGTTGTTGATACCTATTACGCTTATACGCACGGCTACGTGCCCGACCCGGGCGACTATGACATCGCGCTCTGGACCGAAGCCGGCTACCCCGACGGTCCCAAGACTTACGACGACTTGCTCGAGGGCGGACGCGCAATCTTCGAAGCCACCGGCATACCAGTCGGTATCGGCATGAGCCCCGAGCTCGATAGCCGTATGGCGAATCGCGCTGCCATTTGGAGCTTCGGCGGCAGCGTCCAGGACGAGAATGAAAATGTCGTGCTCAACAGCGAAGAAACTATTACGGCGGTCAAATATCTGGCGCAGTTGCAGAATGAAGCGATGACCGATGAGGTCTTCGGCTGGACCGCCGCCAGCAACAATCAGGCTTTGATCGCGGGTGAAGTCAGCTATATCCTCAATTCCAACTCGGCCTATCGCAGCTTGCAGAAAATCGATGAGGCGGCGGCCGCCAACATCGGTTTCACGAGCGCGCTCGCGGGACCTGCCGGCGCCTACGCTTCCTCACACGTTTGGCAGATCTATGTCATTCCCGAATATGTTGAAGGCGACGAACTGGCAGCCGCAAAGCAATTTATCCTCGACCACAGCGCAAATTACAGCGAGGTGACCTACTACAGCGAACTTTACAACTTCCCCTGCCACGCCAGCACCGTTCCAGAGCTTGACGGCTGGCTGGAAGAGGACCCCTGGGGTTCGCAGCCACCGAACAAGTTCGAAGTTTTGAAGACGGTCAATGATTGGTCCGTGCATCTCGGCTTCCCGGGCGTCACGAACCCCGCCATCAGCCAGGTCTTCGCGGAAAGCATCATTCCCAATATGGTGGCCCAGGTCGCTCTGGGTGAAATGAACGCGGAAGACGCCGTTGCGCAAGCGCATGAGCGCATTGAAGAAATCTTTGCGGATTGGCGCGCCAGGGGCATGGTCGGCGGCGGCTAGTCGCGGCTTACCCCCTCTCCATATCTTGACAGACCTGTAGGGGCGGCTCGCTGAGCCGCCCACTACTTCAATATAGGGTTTGCCATGAGCCTGGTTGAACTACAGGGCATAAAAAAGTTTTTCGACGATGTCCGCGCCGTCGACGGCATTGAATTAGAAATCGAAAATGGCGAGTTCCTGGTCATTTTGGGTCCCTCGGGCTGTGGCAAAACCACGCTGATGCGCATGATCGCCGGGCTGGAAAAACCGACCGCCGGGCAAATCTTCATCGGGGGCGAGGATGTCACCGCGCTGCCGCCACGCAAGCGCGGCGTATCCATGGTCTTCCAGAGTTACGCGCTGTACCCGCATATGAACGTCTTCAACAACATCGCCTTCCCCTTGAAGGCGCAAAGCCGAGAGAAAAAATACGACAAGCGCGCCATCCGGGACAAGGTTGAAAACACGGCGCGACTGTTGGAGATCGATATGCTGCTTGACCGTCGGCCCCGCCAGCTTTCGGGCGGTCAGCGACAACGCGTCGCCATCGCGCGGGCCATGGTCACACAGCCGGCCGTGCTGCTGCTGGACGAACCCCTTTCCAACCTCGACGCCAAACTACGCGCCAACGCCCGCGACGAACTCAAGGAATTCCAGCGCTCGTCAAACATCACTGCTGTCTTCGTCACCCACGACCAGATCGAGGCAATGGGACTGGGCGACCGGATCGTGGTCATGTCGCATGGAAAAATCCAACAGATCGGCACGCCACAACTCATTTACGATGACCCGGCCAACGAGTTCGTCGCTACCTTCCTCGGTTCTCCCAGTATGAATATCCTGCGAAGTGATGCTTTCAGCTTTGGTTTTCGACCGGAAAACTTCCTGCCCAAGACCCTCGCCGACAATCCGGAAAACTCGCGCATTTTCCACTACTATGTCAAACGCGTCGAATATCTCGGATCCGACCGGCTGCTCTACGGCTATGTCCATGGACACGACAATGAATTGACGCTGGCGAAAGTGCCGTCGAACGTGCGCGTCTCGCTTGACGTGGACTGCGACTACGAATTTGCCGTGCACAACAGCGATATCAAGTTCTTCGACAAGCAAAGCGGCCAGCGCATCGAAGAGCAGAACCTGCAAGGGGTCGTCTGATGGCCAGCGCCAGCGACGTACTCAATCCGCGCCGCTATTTCATGGATGACCGTCGATTTGTCGGCGTCATGTTCTTGGCGCCGGCGTTGCTGTATATCCTGCTGCTTGTCGGATTGCCCTTTTTGCTGGCGATCGCATTCGGCTTCTCCGATGTCACCGTCGGCAATACCGAACTCAATTTCATCGGATTCGACAATTTTGTCGCGGTCTGGGAGAACGATATTTTTCGCCAAGTCTTCGGCAATACAGTCATGTTCACCCTGGTATCACAGGTCTTCATTCTGATCTTCGCCAATATCCTGGCGATCATTTTTACACAGGAATTCACGGGCAAATGGTTCGCGCGCTTTATCTTCATTTTGCCTTGGGCGACGCCGGTGTCCCTGGCAGCGATCGGCTGGCTATGGATGTTTGATACCAAGTATAGCCCGATTGATTATCTGCTCTTGCAGACCGGCTTCCTCGGGCCAAAGGGCATATTGTCCAACAGTCGCAATCTGTATTGGCTGGCGAACCCGGTCCTGTCCCAGATCAGCGTGATCTTCGTACAAGTCTGGCGCATGACGCCCCTGGCGACAGTGATCTTGATGGCGGGTCTGTCGTCGATCCCGACCGATATTCTGGACCAGGCCGAGGTCGATGGATCGCGATTTATGCGCACCTTGCTGCAAATCAAGTTGCCCTTGATCCTGCCCATCATGGTCATCGCCCTGCTCTTCAGCATGATTACCATGTTCGGCGACATGACCGTGGTATATGTGCTGACGCGCGGCGGTCCCGTCGATTACACGCGCATCATTGGCCTGTATTCCTTCCAGATCGGCATTGAAGGCGGCAACCTGGCTCAAGGCGCGGCGATGGCGCTCTTCGCGTTTCCGCTGCTGCTGGCTTTGGCGCTGCTCATGCTCCGCACGGCAAGCCGAGCCGAGGTGCGCTGATGGCTTTGCTGATCTGGATCCTGCAGAACTTTTGGTCGCTCCTGGTCCTGTCATTTGCCACATTGGTTGGGCTGCGCATCGCGTACCGGTTTCGCAAATATGGCGCCACACGCGCCGAGCTGTCGCATATTCTGCGACGCTCGCCCTTTTATCTGGTAGTACTGATCTTCTGTTTCTTTGCCGCAGCGCCATTCATGATCATGTTCCTGCACAGCTTCAAGGTCGATGGCGATCTCTATCGAAGACCGCAACCCTTTATCTATCGGCAAGATCCCACCTTGGAGCATTTGGAATCGCTCTTCACGAACACCGCTTACCTCGACTTTATCCGCAATTCAGTGGTAGTCGGTGTAGCGGTTGTCATTATCACGCTGATTTTGGCATTGCCGGCGGCTTACGCGCTGGCGCGATTAACCGGGCGCTGGGGCGAACGCGCCGGCATCTTGATGTTTCTCGTTTACCTGGTGCCGCCCACCCTGCTCTTCATCCCCATGTTTCGCATCGTGGTCATGTTAGGCCTCAAAGATTCGCCGCTGGCGCTGATCGTGGTTTATCCCTCCTTCACCGTGCCTTTCAGCATGTGGCTGCTGCAGGGATTCTTCAAGGCGGTGCCGCCCGAACTGGAAGAGGCGGCGCTGGTCGATGGCTATAACCGCGTTGAAGCTTTTTTGCGCGTCGTCCTACCCCTGTCATTGCCCGGCATCATCTCCACAATCGTCTTCACGTTCACGTTGACCTTGCACGAGTTTATCTATGCCTTGGTATTCATCACGAATACCTCTCGACGCACGCTCAGCGTCGGCGTACCAACCGAACTGATCCTGGGAGACGTTTACTTTTGGCAGCCTTTGCTTGCCGCCGCGCTGATCATCGCCATACCGGTCGGTTTCGCCTATAATCTGTTTCTCGACAGCCTGGTGCAAGGTTTCACGATGGGCGCTGTAAAGGGCTGATTCAGGGTGCAAATTGTTCAAGATTATACAAGAGAAGGTATCATGCCTACGATTACAGTAAACCTCAATCAAGTCGATGACGCTACCACCGCAGCGCAGATCCGACAACACGCCATCGATATCGACCGGCCTGAAGCCAAGGGCGGCCGCGACAAGGGCGCCATGGGCGGGGAATTGCTGCTGGCGTCCCTGGGCGGATGCTTCAACAGCAATCTGCTGGCTGCCATTCGCGCTCGCGAGCTCGAGATCAACGATATCGCGATTGAAGTCAGTGGCGATCTTGCGGAGGCGCCCGCTCGTTTCTCCGCGATCAACATGGTCGTCAAGTCCGGATTCGACGATCGCGAAACCTTCGAGAAACTGGTCAAGATGTCGGAACGCGCCTGCATTGTCGCCAATACGCTCAAAAAATCGGTAGAGCTCTCGGTTACCGTCGGTTAGATATGTTGATTCCGAAACCGAAAAAGGGCGAGCACGCGCCTTACACTATCGACTACATCGGGCTTTTGCCAGACGACGGACAAGTTCTAAAGCATTTGCCCATAAACTGCGAGCGCATGCTGAGACTTGTCCGCTCGCTACCGACCGATAGACTGACCAAGCCACATGCCGACGGCGAGTGGACCGTGCAGGATATCTTGGTACACGTTATCGATACCGAGCGAGTTTTCGCCTATAGAGCACTGCGCATCGGCCGGGGCGACACCACCGCCTTGCCTTCCTTCCCGCATGAAGATTATGTGCCATCCGCAAGGGCGAACCAACGCCCTCTGGACGACATTCTCGCCGAGTACTGCGCGGTGCGGCAGGCAACCCTTAGCCTGCTTGACAGTTTCGACGAAGCCGCCCTGACATTTGCCACCAGGTGCAATGATGAGATGACCAGCCTGCGAGCGCTCGTTTACATCATTGCGGGTCACGAATTGCATCACCTGCATAGTATCCAGCAGAACTATGGTGGAGGCAAAGACAAGCGTTAGCTGTATACCTGCCGGGGCCCGCAAGACTTTGAAGGTGCTGCCCAATGCCCATATCGGACTACATCAAGAACATCCGCGCCAAGATCGGCAACGATCTGCTCTTGCTCCCGGGCGTGACCGCTGTCGTCATCAATGAGCGTAACGAGATGCTTTTGCAATTGCGTCGCGATACCAAGACCTGGGCGCCCCCGAGCGGCGGCCTGGAACCGGGCGAGAATCTGGCGCAGTGCGTAATCCGTGAAGTACGTGAGGAAACCGGTATAGAGGTGTTCCCAGAATCGATTATCGCTGTGCTTTCCGGGGACGATTTCACCGTTACCTATCCCAACGGCGACCAAATCGGTGTCGTCTCCACAGTTTTTCGCTGCCGCCCGCGCGAAGGATCGACGCCGCGCGTCAATGACGACGAGTCGCTGGAGATGCGCTATTTCCATCCTGGTGATCTGCCAGACAACATGCTCGCGCGTCACAAGTGGATCATCAGCAAAGCGCTGGAGGATCATCCCAAGACCTATTTCAATCCACCTTCGTAATATCGAGCGCGGAATTCGTTTCTATCCAATTCACTATGCCAGTTATCGGTCGCACATAACATCGCGCCGATGCGCCCGATCTCATCGGAAGACTTGGCGCCCATGCCATTGCCGGCGGTCGCCACATAAACACTTTCGTCTTGCAACATGTCAACATAGGGGTTGCCATGCGCGCTGAATGTGATCAGACAAGGCGTCGAATGATATGACAGCGCTTTTAAGCCGGGGATCATCTTGTGCAAGGCCCTCTTCAAGGCGTCGGCGATATCTTGCCCTCCGTCGCTGTGGAACCAGTCCAGCAGTTCAAGGTCGTTCTCCGTTGCGTCCAGCAGAATTTCATTCCAGCCGCTTCCGCCCAACTTGATATAGGTCTTGCCATCGGGGTACGGCACCGGCGGCAGCATATAAAGCGAATCCACAAGCGGATGGTCAAATGCGCTGATAATTGATGGCATCGTCTTCAAGCGATTGGCTTCCGCCGGCGGTATCTCCGCAAGCAATATCGTATGCGATTTGGTCCGCAAACGCAGCTTCTTTTCGAGCAAGGTATTGCTGTATCCCCCTGCTGTCAACAGAATCTTGCGCGCGCGACGCGCCTTGCCTTCACGACTGTGTATCTCATGGCAGTCGCCGACACGATTTATCTTTGTCACAATATCCCGAAAGACAGTGGCGCCTTTGTCCTCAGCGACCTTCAGTTGCGCCGCAATCAGCGAACGCGGGTTGATGTATCCCGCTTCCCCGCCCTCGTCCCAGGCGACGAATGCATCAGAAAACGACAAGTATGGGTATGCTTCCCGGCAACTTGCAGCGTCCAAACGGCGATGCGGCGGCTGAAAGCTCCCCGCGCAATCGTCAACCTGTTGGATATGCTCGGGAATGTCGGTGGCGCGCAGACAGCCGACGCGATGATGAAACTGTATGCCGCTGGCCGCCTCTATGACTGGATACTGCGCGATAGACTCGCGCGCAAGATGCCCCCATAAGGGGCTGGGATCCAGGACACGTGTGATGCGTCCCTGATCGTAGTGGCTGGCGTATACGCCCATATGCGTCCGTCGGTTCTCCGGCTCGTCCGGTCCGATCACACAGATCTTAAGTTCGGGGAAATTGCCAGCCAGATGACGAGTCGCTGCGCTGCCGATCAAGCCCTTGCCAATCACCGCCACGTCGTAAATCGTCATATGCCATCCTCGCCATCGCATTTGCCAAATCGTACGCTGGCATAGCGCTGATTGCTCTGCTGACCGCTTCGCCACGCGCCATCATCACACTCGCCAAAGGATACCATTGCCTCTACGTCCTTTTCAAAGCATGATGTTGGCGGATGCAAACGATAACAACGAGGCAAAAGATGAGCGACAAAGCAGACCAAGTGCCCTCCGACAAATTGGAACTTTATGAACGACTGATCGACGCGCACCCGGAGATCGAACTCAAAGGCGGGTTGAAACTGCCCTACACCTCCTGGCAAGGCCATATGTTTTCCCAGTTGACCAAGGCCGGCACGGTCGGTTTGAGGATGGGAAAAGCAGAACGCGAGGCCTTCATCGCCGAATATGACAGCGCACTGCTTGTAACTTATGGGACCGTGATGAAAGAATATGTCGCGGTGCCCGATCATCTGTTGCGCGACGCCGGGAAGTTGCTTCCTTACCTTGAACAGAGCTACGCCTACGCAAAGACGCTTAAGCCAAAGCCGAGCAAACGAAAAAGCTGAAAGCGCAAGACCTTCAGCAACCTTCACAATTGAGAGAATAATTCAGGAGCGACAGATGCCGCGAATCGAACTCGATATCCATGACCCAGGCCTGACAGAAATCTTTGAAACGAACGGCGAGCTCGAAACCGTCGTTGCCGGATTCAAATTCCTCGAGGGACCCGCCTGGCATCCATACGAAGGCCACTTGCGCTTTAGTGATATCTTGGGCAACTCGACCTTGCAATGGAGCGACGGCGACGGCCTGAGCATTTATCGGCGCAATAGTCACATGGCAAACGGCAATACCTATGACCGCCAGGGACGGCTGCTAAGCTGTCACCATGCCAGCAGTTGCGTCACGCGCATGGATGACGATGAAACTATGACGGTGCTGGCCTCGCATTTTCAGGCGGAGGAACTTAACAGCCCCAACGACATCGTTGTCAAGAGCGACGGCAGCATTTACTTCACTGATCCGCCTTTTGGCCGCGAAGCCAAGGTGGGCATCCCCCGCCGATTCCAATTGGACTTCAACGGCGTCTATCGATTGGACCCGACAAACGCTGCGTTGACGCTGCTAACTTCGGCGCTCAATCGACCCAACGGCCTGTGCTTTTCCCGCGACGAGTCGCTTCTTTACATCAACGACAGCCCGGAATACAAGATTCATGTTTTCGATGTCGAAGCGGATGGCAGCATTGCCAACCAGCGCCTTTTCGCCCAGACAGGGGGCGATGGGCCGGGCGTTCCAGATGGCATGAAGATTGATTGCGAAGGCAATCTCTACTGCTGCGCTCAAGGCGGTTTACACGTTTACAAGCGCGACGGCAGCTTTCTCGGGCGCTTGCTAACGCCGATGCAGGTTACAAACTTCACCTGGGGCGACGACGATATGCGAAGCATCTATCTGACGGGAATTACGACCTTGTATCGGGTGCGCACCGGCATCGCCGGAACACCGCTCTTGTAAGTGAGGTAGCGAAGGGTTTCGCGCTCTGATTGCTGTTAGCTGTATCCGCCATTAAACCAACTGAGCGGCAACTGAGGACTCGCGCGGTATCCAATAATACATGCGACCAAATGCAATGTCGCAGCGCGCCATGATCTCCCGCTGTCGATCCGGATCATCGGCAAAATTGTCGATATGAACGACAAGTTCGCCGTCAAGGGCTCGTTTGGCGAGCATACGCTCGGCTTCGTCGCCCGACTCGGCAAAATCTGCCAGCAAACTCTCAATGCATGGAGCCATCTCCAGGCGAATCAAACCGAAGAGAATGGGGAAGCGAAGCTCTTCTTCTTGAACCAGGTCAGCTAGCGCAGCGAAGACCGGATTCCTGAGGTCGCCCTGCCAGCGCCCTTCATCGCCGGACAACATACTAAGCGCGCGTCGGCGCAATTTGCGCTTTCGCCCCGGATCAGTCGCTATCGACACCAGTTGCCGTACGATGTCCTCTCTGTGCAGATAGTTGGGACATGCTTGAATCGCGACCGCGCATACGCGCCGCCGCGCGTCGCGCAATCCGGAGAGTACACCCTGTGCCGCGCGCGCACCTGTTTGCCGCGCCAAAAGCCGTAACATCAGAACACGGACGTTGCGATCGGGATTGCTCATCTGCTCGCAGGCGTAAGCGATCAAGGCATCGACTGTTGGACTGCCAATGCGTCGCAATGCCTCGTCGACAGCCAATCCAGAATTTGGAGTATATGCTTCGCGGAGGACTTCACAGTCGCGAATAGTGAGCATCAATTGCACCGGTGATAAGAAAACAGAGGCGGGCAGCCTGTTATAAGCTCGGCACATTTCAGAATCTTTAGCAATGATCCCCCGCCGTACAGGCAAAACTAACATATCTGATCGCGCTTCATCAAGTGTTCTTTCGTGAGAACCGCTTTGCCTTTGCTCAGTTAACGGTTTAAACTGCACATCCGACGGCAGAGCGCGGACAAAGGACTTCGGCCATGCATATACGTGTAGCAGGCATACAGATGCCCGTCACTCTCAGTATTGACTCCAACGTCCGACATATCGAGAGCGGCATTCAATGGGCAAGCTCACGCAACGCCGACATCCTGCTGACACCGGAAGGCTCTTTAAGCGGTTATACGCACGAATTCGACCCGCTCGGCGTTGAGGAGGCTTTGCAGCGAGTCACAAGGACGGCTACCGCATCGGGCCTGGGACTCGCGCTGGGCACGTGTTTTGTCGAAGACGACGGCGATACCTATAATCAGCTCCGTTTCTACGATGCCAATGGGCGCTATTTGGGCTTTCACAGCAAGACATTGCCGACTGGAAGTCTGGCAAAACCACCTATCGGCGAGATCAATCACTATGCAATTCGCCCTCTACAAATTTTCAGGCTCGATCAAATGAAAGTCGGCGGGCTGATATGCAACGACATGTGGGCCAACCCGACCTGTACGCCGCAGCCCGACACACATCTCAGCCACAAGCTTGCCGAGCTGGGCGCCCGCGTCATATTCCACGCCGTCAACGGCGGCCGCAATTCGTCGGAATGGTCGGATGTCAATTGGGATTTCCATAGCAGCAACCTGCGTATGCGCGCCCGCGCCAGCCAGCTCTGGATCGTGACAGTCGACAGTTGCGAACCAGTCGACATACGTTGCTCGGCACCTTCCGGCGTAATTGATCCGCAAGGCAACTGGCGCGTGCGAACAGCTCAACAGGGCATCGACCGCTTTGTCTATGATATCCGTCTCTAGTTACCTCCACACTTGCTGATAGACTTCCGCCAATTGAGTCGTTACAATGACGCCGCTATTGCGACTGCCGACGCAGCCCGCAGCGCGACTTAAGAAGGCATTACAACATATTTCAAAGACAGGAGAGAACAAGGTGGCACAATTCGGACTCTTATACGTCGGTGAACCGCAGTTTGATGACCCAAACGAAGCGCAAGCGCATCAGAAGAAGTGGTTCGATTGGATTGGCAGCCTGGGCGAGGCCGTCGTCAACCCGGGCATGCCCATGGGACCCCCCACCCGCATCACCGCTGATGGCGTCGCCCCCGGACCCACAGAGGACCGCTTGACCGGGATCACTATTGTCGAAGCGGAAGACATGGACGCGGCAGTCGAAATGGCCAAGAGCAGCCCCTACGTGGAAGTCGCCGCAGTGGACGTGGTACAGATCTTTCAGATGGGATAGCGCACAACACGGGCCGGGAATCTTCTCGGTCCCGATCTCAGCTCTTGATTTCTACCCTTCAAACAAGCGCAGATTCCACATAAGCGCGCGCCAAAGCTCAGTTTCTAAACAATTGTTACGAAACCTGACTTGTGGCTCGGGCAATTCACAGTTACACTTTTCGGCAATATCGATCAAATGGATCAATTTGTCATGAGCCTGATCCTGCGTTATATGCGCGCCGACGATATCCGCGAAGTCTCCAGGATAGACCGCCTCTGCTTTGAGCCGCCCTGGTCCAGAGATTCATACGCCTTCGAGATCAAAGAATCGAAGATTAGCCACATGGTCGTATTGGAAGAACAAGCGACCCTGATACCGGCTGTGCTGCCGAACGATGATGGCTGGATCCAACGACTTAGCGGATGGATCCGGCAGGAATCACCGGCAATCGCCAAATCGGGCCTCATCGTCGGTTATGGCGGCTTGTGGAAGATTGATGGCGAAGCGCATGTCAGCACCATCGCCACCCATCCCGACCATCGCGGTCGCGGTTACGGGGAAATTCTGCTGGCGGGCATGTTTCGCAAGGCGCTGCGATTGAAAGCGGAGTACCTGGTGCTGGAGGTGCGCGTGAGCAACGCCGTGGCGCAGAATCTCTATCAAAAATATGGCTTCAGTCGTCATGGCCGCAAGCGCAATTACTACCGCAGCAACAACGAAGATGCCTACGATATGCGCGTCAGTCTCGATTCACGCGTTAGACAGCGCTTCGGGCAGCTTTATCAGCAACTTCAGCATTCGCACAGTTTTCACGACGCCTACAGTCTAGTGACGCACCCGCGCTGGTGACGGGAGTTCAACAGTTCTCACTCCCGCAGAGCGCGCATCCCGTTCAAGGTCACGGCCAGCGACATGCCCATATCGGCGAAGACCGCCGCCAGCATGGTCACATTGCCGGTTAAAGCCAGCAGCAGGAAGACCGCCTTCAAGCCGATAGACAGCACGATATTCTCGCGTATCAGGCGCCGGGCAAAACGCGCGCGGCGGATCGTCGCAGGCAGCAGATCCAGCTTGTCCGCCATCAAGACGATATCGGCTGTCTCCATCGCCTGGGCGCTGCCCGCCGCTCCCATGGCCACCCCAACCGTAGCTGCCGCCAGCGCCGGGGTATCGTTGATGCCATCCCCGACCATGGCGACCCGTTGATATTCAGTTTCCAGGTTCTCGACGGCGTTCACCTTATCCTGCGGCAATAGCCCGGCTCGAAAGCGATCAACGCCGACTTTCCCGGCGATCGATCCGGCAACGGTTTCGTTGTCGCCGGTCAGCATCACTGATGCCACGCTCATATCGCGCAACTCGCCGACCACGCGCTTGCTTTCCTCGCGGGGCACATCGCTAAGGGCGATCACTCCCCGCACCTGGTCGCCATCATGCACCATAACGGCACTTTGGCCCGCCGACTCGAAGTCCCGCGCGATCGCGCATAACTGTGATGTATGGTTGAAGGCATTATCAAATAAACTATGGCTGCCGATCGTCACGCGCTGTCCGTTGACCTTTCCCCGCACGCCAAAGCCCGTGAGCGTTTCCACTTCGGCCGCGGCGCTGTACTCGATACCGTTCGCACTGGCCACCGTCTGGATGGCCTGCGCAAAGGGATGCGTGCTCTGCGCTTCCACCGCTGCCGCCAAAGATATCAAATCGTCACAAGGTTGGCAGTCCCCAGCGTGATCGCAATCGCCGGTACTTGTCGCCACAACGTCCAGCTTGCCGCGCGTCAAGGTGCCGGTCTTGTCGAAGGCGATTGCCTTCACGCCGGCCAAGGCTTCCAAATGAACCCCGCCTTTGATCAGCACGCCGCGCCGCGCCGCGGATGTGATGGCGCTGATCACGGTCACAGGCGTGCTGATGACCAGCGCGCAGGGACATGCGATCACCAACATCGACAGCGCGCGATACAACCAACCCGTTCCCGTCCCGCTGTCCCAGAAAGGCTGGCCGAAAAGCAGCGGCGGAATAAACGCCACGCCTAGCGCGCTGATCGCCACCAACGGCGTATAAACGTGTGCGAAGCGATCAATCAGCCGCTGACTGGGCGCCCGGCGAGATTGGGACTCTTGCAGCAATTCAATGATGCGACTTAGCGTGTTGTCGTGGGCGAGGCGATCGACGCGCAGGTCCAGCGTCGCCGCGCCGTTGATAGAGCCGGCGTAAACTTCATCGCCCGGTGACCGTTCCACCGGCAGGCTCTCGCCAGTGATGTGCGCTTGATCAACAGCGCTGTTACCCGCCAACACGGTACCGTCCATTGGAATACGTTCGCCGGGCAATACGCGAATCCGATCCGAAATGCGCAGCGCCTCTACCGGGACCTCTTCCGTACGGTTGCCCGCGATCTTGTTGGCCGTGGGCGGTTTGAGCGCCACCAGGCCGCGCAAGCTATCGCGCGCCCGATCCGCCGTATAACCTTCGAGCGCTTCCCCTATGGCGAACAGGAAAATTACCGTAGCCGCCTCCAGAAATTCGCCCAAAACCAAGGCGCCGAGCGCTGCGACCGTCATCAACAGATTGATGTTGAACTCGCGGCTGATACGCAATGAGTTAAAGCCGCTTAAGGCAATCGGTCTCATCGCCACCGCCATCGCCAAAACATAAACCAGATCGCTGAGATCCGGGGGGACTGTCGCGGACAAATCTATCCCGATTGCGAGCAAAAGGAGAGCGCCGCCATAAACCGCCATGCGGCTTGCGGGACGTTCCAGCAGGAAGTCCCAGAAACCGAAAACCCCCGCGCGCCGCGTCGAGCCGACGTCTTGTGATTGGGCAGGCGCATCTATGGAAATGGTCTTGCCCAGCGATTCGACCCGATCCTTGAGTCGCGCGTAATCGACATCGCCGATTAGCTGTAGTTTGTTGTTGAGAAAGTTGACCTCGGCGAAATGCACGCCCGTCAGTTTGGAGACAGCTGCTTCCACTTCATGCGCGCAACCAGCGCAATCCATGTCGCCGATCACATAGGTTTGCAAAAGATCGGGGGCTTCAATCGTCTTGCCCAAGGCTTCGACGCGTGCCTTAAGCATATCGAATGCTACGTCTCCTTCAATCTGTAACTCGCTACTAGCAAAGTCTACTACTGCCGATTCCACGCCGGGCAGGCGCTTAAGGGCGGATTGCACTTCGCGCGCGCAGTTTGCGCAGTCCATATTGCCCAAGCGATAGCGCTGCTGTGACATTGTCGTCGCTCACTTATGAGACCGTGTATCATTAAGGCGCATCTTACATACCATGGATCATCATACTCAAGAGCTACGTATTTGTCAACGTATGCAGCATACCTCGAAAGGCATAACTTGCCCGATGCCGCCAGCAAGCCGTCAAAGTCCTCGAGATGCGGATTTGTCTAATGTTCATGACAGCAGGCGCTGCCATGGTGGCTATTTCCAGTCGCGCAAAAACAAGATGACTCAATCTCGACATCGGCGCGCGCCAGCGCCAGTCGAAGCTGAGGTCGCACAAGGTCCGCTTCGGCAATTCTACCGAGGCGATCCAGACATGTGACAAAGCCCCGCAAGCTCCAGACGTTGTTTGGGCGCTGCATGGCCCGACAAAGGGATTGATCAAGCCCCAAATCCGCGCGATAAACGGCTAGCGCTTCTTCGACTTGTCCGCAGTCCAACAATAGAGCGCCCAGCGCATGACGAGTCGGCATCGCCCAGCCCCAAGGCTCGGCAAATTCCAGATGATCATCCAGGTGGACTGCTTGCCGGAGGTGCTGGAACGCGCGCTCGGTGTCTCCGCGATGATACGCCACTTCTCCCTGCATCATGGCGGCGGCGACTTCCAACACATCAATGCAGTTGTTGTTGAAGATGAAGCGCGTATCCGGCACTTTGGCTTGCGCCACTTTAAATGCCGCGACTTCGACGGCGGCCGCTTCATGTTCGTGCAGCGTCGCCAAGGCGATCGCCCGCGCGTAGTGGAGCATCGCAAGCGAATTGCAATAGAGATCCTCATCGACCGGGGCCGGCTCCGACAGTATCTCTCGCCATCTGCCAAAGCGGACCAGGACGTGCAGCCGCATCGACAAGATGCCTTCAAGGTGGTCGGCCATTGGCGGATCGTCGATTCGCAGCAGATCTTCATTTGCCAAATCAGCGATTTCATCTTCGGCTTCCAGCGCCGCTTTGAACTGCCCCAGCAGCATGGCAGCGTAGACCTTGAAGTGGATATTGTGCGCGCGGTAAAAGGTATAATCAGTGAGAACACCGTCGCGCGCTGCAAACACTTTGTCAACAGCAATGGCGCGGCGATTGGCGACTATGGCGTTGTAATATTGTCCGCAGAGGACATCAATATGCGACGGCATATGCAGCAGATGTCCGGCATCAGGCGCCAACTCTCGCAACTGATCTGCGGCCTGCATAGCTCGTTCCGGCTGGGGGGACATTTCCACCAAATGGATGTACAGATGCAGCAAGCCCGGATGAGGTTGCGCCCCGGACGCTTCAATTTGGCCTAGTGCTCGTTCGACTACCTCAATTGCTTCGGGCGTATCGGCGTCTTCCGCCGGTTCGCCGGTTTCCAAATCCCACAATTGCCAGGGTGTGCGATTCATAAGGGCTTCCGCAAATAGCGCAGCAACATCCCAATCGTCCGGAAAAGCGCGATAAACGTCTCGCATGGCGGCCGCGAATTCGTCGTTCCACGTTTCCAGAACTTCCACATCGGTTTCATCGTCTCGCTGAAAGCGCTTCTCCAGGGCTTTCAAGAGCGCGGTTTCAACAGCGGTGGCGCGGTCCAAGTGCGCGTAAGCTTCCAGGATCGCCGCGCGTCCCTGGCGCAAGGCTATCGCAAGCGCCTTGGGCGCAAAGGCTTCCCATTGCTTGTTGTAGTTGCATCCGAGTCCGTAGGCGACTCCCCATTGAGCCATCACACAATGCGGGTCGTGATCCAGCGCTTTGCGAAAGCATTTCACCGCTTCGTCATGGTTGTAGCCGTAGAGCCAAGTCAAGCCGCTGTCAAACCAGCGCTGCGCCTCGAGAGCGTCGGTTGTTATACGTCGTGAATACGTTCCAAGATCGTAATATTCGGACATTGAAAAGCCGTTCGGCGTCAGCGGATTTTCCTGCCGCGCTCACGCAAAATAAGAAACTCGTTCCGCTCGCGCAGAAGATGGTTTGTTAAAATGAGAGACTTTCGTTACTCTACAATCGTAACATGTCAGGAAAGCTGCGCAACAGTCCCATTCGTGTTTGCCGGTGAGTATCCTCAGAGCGACCGAATCCGCTATTGGATGAAATGTTCCATTTTCTCCAGGTCCGGGACTAAACATCATAATGTCTTTCTATCTGTCTATGGCAAGGCACTGGCCCGGGTTCGACCTCAGCGGCGATTCCAGACCTCTCGCGAGACCAAGACAAGGAAGCCGGCAAGGAACACCGGCAGATGATAGGCTGTCAAAGCAAGCGCTTCCGTGATAAGGCCGATGCCGAACCAGAGCAAGAGTAGTATAGTCGCCAGAATAACCAGCCGCAGGGAAGCGACTTTGACCCGGCCAACGTGGTGAAAAAGCAGCACCCACACGCACAAGCCGCACAAGAAGGTCGCGTAGAACACGAGCAAGAAGGCCAGCGCATGCCAGGCGGAAACGTCTATCGCCCGGACCAGCAACGGCCCATTGACGCTCCCCCAGAAGAGATATGGTCCGGGGCTTAGGAAATTCATCGCGATCCCGGTCATAAGCACGCGGCGCCTGCTACGCGCCCGCCTGGAAGCGGTATCCGCTGCCAGATTCATTGCCGCGCCCGATTGATACTGATCTCGCGCGCGCCAGGCGATCGCCAGCAACAGACCTCCACCGCCGATCTGAATCAACTTCAGGGCCTCATCAGGCATCTGACCCAGCAAGAAGGTCATCAAAAGGATGATAGGGGCATCGGTGATCAAAGGCGCCAGGACGACCAATAATGCCGCCCGCCAGCCTTGCGTTAGCGTCGTGTTAACGAGGTAGGCGATCAACGGGCCGGGAATGACCGCGGCGCTCAAGCCAAAGCTGAATGCCGGCAATATGAACTGGCTGATCATCGTCGCTCCCGACCCCTCGTCATCTACTTCAAAACAATGTCGCTAGTCGAACTCGGTCGGCAAATCGGGCCGCCGCCAGTGACGGAACCAGCGCCCGATCTGCGCCTCGGTGACCCGCCCTTGCGATAGCGGCGGCAGCTTGTCTGGCGCGAACCAGTCCACCGCCAGACTTTCTTCGCTGGTTGTCGCTTCGCCACCGATCAGATCGCAGAGGAAGAAGAGCTTGTAAACAGCGAAGATGGATCGGCGATTGCGCCGGTTGCGGTCATCAACCGCCATGAGCTTGACCGCGCGCGCTTGGTAGCCGCTTTCTTCGCGGATCTCGCGCTCGATGGCGCCCGCGGGACTGTCGCCGACATCGGCCCAGCCGCCCGGCAATGACCATAAGCCGTCTCCCGCTTCCTGCACCAGTAAGACTTTCCCGTCATTGAAGACCGCGCCGCGCACGTCGACCTTGGGTGTGATATAGCCATCATCATGGTCCAGCAGGGCGCGGACGGTCTCCGGCGCGGTGTCGTTTGCGCCCCCCAGCATCTCGGCGGCGATATCGAGAAGCTGTTGGTAGCGCTCGCGGTCGTAGTGGTCCTTCGCGTAATAAAGGCCGGTGTTGGCGATGGCGGCGATGCGCTGCGCCCATTCGGTGTTCACCCTCATGTTTGTTTCCTCGTTGCTCGGCTTGATGCGCGATTATACACGAGCACGGCTATGACAACTGACCACAGCCGCTCGACGCGTAAGCGGCGAAAAGGACTCCCGCGCTCACACAATATAAATGGACGTAACCTACGCCACCCACAGAGCCGCTCCTACCGTCCCGTCTATTGTTCAAATTCGTATGATATCCGATGATCTCGCTCTTGCGAGCAGCCGCATGCCGCGCCACTTGAGGCTGATTCCCGTATAATGGCATAATGAGACAGACATCTTGTTTACTGGGCGACGGAGCCTAATGAGACCCAATCGCAGGATCAAGCGCGACCACAGCAAGCCCTTTTTCAGCAGCCGCCGGCGCGGCTTGAGCGGGATACCGCTCTTGTTGCTGGTCCTGCTGACAATAGGCAGCAGTTTCGGCTTGATCCTGGTGACACTGACCAATTACGACCGCATGCAATTCGCGGCTCTCGATCTGCTGGGCATCGCGCCCACCCCCACGCCCTTCGCCAGCCAGCATGCGCAAGTAGGCATCGAACTGTATAACAAGGGTAAGGTCCGCGATGCGCTGGGGGAATTTGAACTTGCGCTGGAACAGCAGCCGGCGGATATCAATTACCTCTACGAATACGGCAGAATCCTCATCGAACTGGACGAGTACGACCTGGCTGCGCCGATTGGAGACCGCGCCATCGCCGCCGCGCCGGACGATGTCCGCGGATACGCCCTGAAAGCGCGCGCGCTGATGTGGAGCGACCCCGGCAACGCGATCCCGCTGGCGGTATCGGGCCTGGATATCGACCCGGCCTTTGCTCCCTTGCACGCCGCCCTTGCCATTGCCTACACCAATATCGGTCGATATGACGAGGGACTGAGCCGAGGCAACCGCGCGATCCAACTCGATCCGCTGGATTCCTTCGCCCACCGCGCCTACTCCATCCCGCTGATATTCACTGGTCGCAATTCCCAGGCGATTGAAACGCTGGAACAAGCGGTGGCTATCAATCCCAACTTGCCCGGTCCTTATTTTGAACTGGCTGCCCAATACCGCGCCATCGACGTCCCGGAAATGGCCGTTGGCATCTACCGGCGTGTACTTGAGTTGGAACCGGACAATGCGAAAGCCTACCTGCGGCTCTGCGAGACCTTCGCTGCCGTGGGTGAATTCCAGGAGGGCAGCCGCTACTGTGAACAGGCGCTTGCGATCAACAGTCAATACGCCTCGGCCTGGCGCATGCTGGGACAGACGCAATACAGTCGACGCAACTACGAGGGCGCGATCGAGTCCTTCGAAAACTGCGTCGAATTCGGCTCGATAGAAGTCGAATGCTATTACCTGCGCGGTTGGGCGCATTATTTTCTTGCTCAATGCGACGATGCCTGGGGGGTACTGCAAGAGGCGCTCCAATATGCTGTTGCGGATCAGATCATCGACACGATCAACATCGGACTTTCCAACATCCGTGTGAATTGCGCGGGCTACGAGAATGTAACACTGCCGACGCCTATTCCCCCGACAGCCATTCCGCCGACGCCCATCGGAGGCATCTAGGCGATGAGAATCCGGCGCGATTATTCGCAACCGTTTTTTCGCGAACCGAAGCGTCACCGTACCCGCAATACATTGATCGCTGTCATCCTAGGTCTGTTGCTTGGCTTGAGCGTCGTGTCGCAACGGACGGCGGTCGAGCTTGTCATCGAGTCGCTGGTTGGCGATCCCGCGACGCCGACGCCATTGCCCAGCGAGTTGGCGATGCACGCTGGTTTGCAAGCCCAAGCGGGGGACTTCTCCGCTGCGGAAGCCCTGATGGCAACCGCCGTTTTGGAGCGTCCGCACAACATCGCCTACCTCTACGAATACGGCAAGGTCCTGATTGAATTGGGACGATACGAAGAAGCGTTGGCATATGCCGAGCGCATCATCGACCTTGACGCCAGCGACGCGTACGGATTTGCGCTGAAGTCCGCCGCGCTGGTGGCGCAGGGTCAACCCGCCGTCGCTATCCCGGTCGCGCTTTCGGGACTTGATTTTAATCCCGGATTCACGCCGCTCTACGGGACGCTGAGCCGCGCCTACATTGACACGCAACGCTGGCCCGATGGGCTGGAAGCGGGCGAACGCGGCTTGTCGATCAATCCCGGCGATGCCGAGCTTGTCCGCGCCTATGCCTACGCCCTGCAGTCCGTCGGCGCTTATGACGAAGCGGCGGAGCACCTCGAACGCGCCATCGAATTGCGTCCCGCCTACTTGCCCGTACACTTCGAGCTGGCGGCGCTTTATCTGGCGCGCGATCAAGACCAGCAAGCGATTGATCTCTACGACCGCATTCTGGCGATTGACTCGCGCAATGCCCGCGCCATGCTGCGGCTCTGCCTGGCCTATCGCAAAGTCGGGCAATTCGCGCGCGCGCTCGGCTTCTGCGAGGACTCCGTAGCCAACGACAGCAGCGATGCCGAAGCGCTCTTTCACCTTGGGCTGCTCTACTACCGCGAGCGCCGCTTTGTTGATTCGCGCGATACTTTCCAACAATGCCTGGATCATGATGACGGCGCCTACGATTTGTCCTGCCGCTATCGACTGGGTTTGTCACATTATTACACCGGCGACTGCACAACCGGCTGGACGCTGCTTCAGGAATCGTTGGCGCTGGCCGAGGCGGCAACCGGTTACAGCGACACGATTGATCGGATACAGCAAGGCCTGGAAGCGATCAACAGCGATATAACGTGCATCGAGACTGCGTCCGCGCCGGTGTCGTTTCAGGATTGACCAGCGCGGGGCGCTCGGCTAGGCTGTTTTTTGGACTCAGCTGCTTGCCCGATTATGATGCGCCTTTTCGATTCCAGCCTAAGCCTGTACCGCAAGACCGTTAAACGTGTTCGTCCTGCGCATATCGCTATGCACCGACTGATGGATCGGCTGCTCATGCCCGCGCTCGAACGCCGTTACGACTTCAAAACCATTCCCGAAGATCCCTTTTGGTTCCGGCTGGAACTGCTTACAGGCCAACACGAGATCGAGACGGCTCAACTGCTGCGGCAGTTGGTCAAGCCCGGCATGATCGCGCTGGACGTCGGCGCTCACGTCGGCTATTACACGCGCTTGCTTTCGCGCTTGACCGGGAGGGGGGGACGCGTCATCGCCTTCGAGCCACATCCACGAACGCACCAGGTGCTACGGCACAATACGCGCGCGCTGGCCAATGCGACCCCGCTGCAAGTGGCGGTTGCGGAAGCCGCAGGCAGCGCCGAGCTTTACGACTATCTGATGATGTCCGCCAGCGGTTCGCTGCATTACGACGAATCACTGGCGCATTTGCAGCGCGCGCGGATGGGCGCGGAGGATATCGCGCCGCGCGGGCAAGAAGCCTTCGAGATGCAGCGCTTCCGAGTCGAGACCGCCACCATCGACACCTGCCTGGCGGAGCTGGGCATTGAACGGGTGGATATGGTCAAGATGGATATCGAAGGCGCGGAACTGGGCGCGCTGCGCGGTATGCGAGATACTATCGCCGCTTCACCGAGGATGACGCTGGTGATGGAGTACAATCCCAGCGCGCTGAAGGCCTTCGGTTTCGATCCGGGGGCGGCGCTGGACGAGACGCTGGGCATGGGTTTCAGCCACGTCGAAGCGATAGAGGCGGACGGCTCGCTGCGAGATTGGGGCGATGAGGCGTTGGTGGCGCGGGAGACGGCGCGCATGCTGGGCGACATGAGCGTGGTGAATTTGTTGTTCCGGCGGTAGGATTTGCACCACCGAGGGCTCCGATACAGGCATGGGCGTTCCTGATAGCGTGTGCCAACACGTCGAGAAATTCGGCATTGGCAGGCGTTTCAAGAGTGCGCAATACAACGAGAGCGCGGTTTCGAAGTTATTGACCTTCTACCTGAGGTTGTCGCAGGCTTCTTACTGCCTGCCACTCATTCTTTGATGAAGCCAGCGGGCGGTTTGTAGGGCACGTCGAGGTGCTCTAGGAGAGCGTCCAGCTTGCGCGAGTTTTCTGCAACCGCTTCTGTCAATCCCAGAATGGCGGCCTCAAGTGTGTCTACTTTATCAAACAAGTTGTCCTGAGCGTTTCGGACGCTCTGGTATTCATCATTCATGCGTTTGAAACGTATATCGGTGGTAGCCATGTCGCGTCTCTCTTTGATGTTGGTTGGTATGAGTCGAGTATATATCGAACGTTGCGTTTGTTAAAGGTGATGATGGACGAAAGAGTGACAGAACACGGACGAGCCAAGGCTCGCCCCTACCGGCTCCTTGTTGCGTGTGGTTTACAACACCGCAGAGCGCTCGACGCCGCCATACTCTGCCACCAGCGCATCCCAAGCCGCGCCGATCCTGCGGAAGCCCTCGGTGATCACATGCGGCTTGTGAATCCCGTAATTCAAGCGCATGGCGTGCGAGCCGCCGTCGCCGGTGTAAAACATGCTGCCGATGGCGAAGGCGACATCGTGCTGGATGGCGCTGATGAAGGTTTCGGCTGCGCTGGGACCATCGGCGGGCAGTTCTACCCACAGGTACAAGCCCCCTTGCGGCGAATACCAGGCGCTGCCGGGCGGCAAGTGCCCTTCGGCGGCGGCCAGCGCCGCATCGCGGCGGCGGCGCAGCTCCAGGCGGTTATGTTCCAACTGCTTGGCGAGGACGCCCCGTTCCAACAGCAGGTGGATGGTGCGCTGGTTCAAGCCCGAGGTGGAGATATCGGCCGCCTGCTTGACGCGCACAAGTCGCTCGTAGTAAGGTCCGGCGGCGATCAAGTAGCCGATGCGCATGCCCGGCAGCAGCATTTTGGTAAAGGCGTTGGCGTGGATGACAACTCCGCTTTCGTCCAGGGCCTTTAATGGCGGCAGGGATTCGCCATCAAAGCGGAATTCGCGATAGACTTCATCTTCCAGGATGGGAATGCCATGTCGTTCGGCCAGGCGGATGAGTTGACGACGGCGGTACATCGGCATCAAATGTCCGGTGGGATTCTGGAAACTGGGCATGACATAAATCAGGCGCGGACGATGGTTTTCCAGCACCTGGGCCAAAACATCGATGCGAATACCCTCTTCGTCGATGGGGATACCCTGGATGTGCGCGCGGCGGGCTCCGGCAATATCCATGATGCCAAGATAGGTGGGGCTGGCGGTGACGAGCGTTTCGCCCTCGCTCATCAGCGATTGCAGGACCAGGTCGATAGCTTGCTGGGCGCCGCCCGTTATCAGCACATCGTCGTGACGGCACTCGATGCCGATGGCGCGCACATAGTCGCGCACGGCGACCCGCAGCGGCAGATAGCCTTCCGGCACTTCATACGAGAGGGCGTCGGCGCCATCGCGCTCGATGACGTGGTTGATGGCTTCTTGCATGTGACGGATGGGGAAGAATTCCTTGGGCGGCGCGCCGTGGCCGAAGTTGATAACGCCCGGCTTGCGGGCGAGGCGCATCATCTCGCGGACGGACGAAGCGCGGCCTGATGTCGTCTGGCGCGGAGGTGGCGCGCCATCGACATGCTGGGATGTTTCACGTTCTCTAGCGACGAAGGTGCCACGCCCGGCATGTGCGCTGAGGAGACCGGACCCGCGCAGATCAGCATAGGCGTTGACCACGCTGATGCGGCTGATGCTGAGTTGACGGGCGAGATCTCGGCTGGCGGGCAGGCGCGCCCCCGCTGGCAAAAGCCCCCTGTCGATATGCGCTCGAATCTGTCGAATGAGTTGACGATAAATCGGCTCTTCGCTCTCGCGATCGAGCGTGAGGTTGCTGGCTAGTTCAAACAATGGTTTGGCTCCGTTCCAGATCTAGCGCTGGGTGATAGCGGGAGTGGTGAAAAAGTCCGCGCGCTTGCCGCGCCTGGCACAGGTTCTTATCAACACCAGGGACAGAAGCAGTTCTAATGAAATAATGCGAAGAAACTTCATTTCTAGTGAAAGTTCTGAATTCTTTCCAAATCCCGCTATTAGCGCTTCCCCTCCTTGATGATTCGGGATTTCCGCCCCTCGTTGAACGGGAGGATCTCGGGAGGAACAGGCCGGCGGGTGGGGTTGAACAAAAGCATTTTCACATTCTCATTACTTTCATTGACCTACAGAAGTAGTGCCAAGTTAGTCATGCGAAGACTGATCGAAAATCTACAGCAACGGGTGGGCGAGCCGCCTTCTCGCACGTACAACTCTTCGGTTGTTTGGGTAATTTCATTCATTCTGCAATCATCCTCATTACATACTTGGAATTGCTGGGATGTCTTCACAAGAACCCGCCAAGCCACTATGTCCGCAGTTTTCATCACGCCTTATGATAGCAAGATGATCGGACCAATTACAGGACCATCTATGTCCATCTGTCAAGTCCAATCGAGATTTGGCAGCAGGAACTTGTATTACAATTCGGAGTGGTGAATCTTCTGGATGTCATAGCTATTCCGCCACAGCCGCTTTGTGTCTTTTTCTTGATAAGATGCTGCCCGAGGGCTGAACTGAAGGTCTTATTATTTTGTGTGAGCGGGACATGCCTGGGGCTCTTTCGCTGTCGCCAATGGCAATGGCGAATCTTGCGCGCGGAATCTTAAACAGTGTGATATTCACGATTTTCACTGCTCCCGACAATGGGAGAGCGGTGGATTTCAAGGGATACGCACAGAGCGCGTGCGGTGCAGGCTCTCAATAAACGCCAAGGACAGGGCGGTCGCAGAGATACTTTCACAAGCGCCCGCCAAGGCGCTATCCTGAGTCTTCACCATCCCCGACAATGGCGCATTGTAGACATTTTAGCAAACCTGTTGTATGATTTGTTTATACTTGGTCTGCGAATGGCGCGTAGGCTGCTTATGTCAGTTTGCGTTTAGGGATTCCAAACGCTTCGACAAAGCCAAGTAATTTGTGAGCGCGGATTTGCGGTTTCTTGGTCGCAGTCAGCGGTTTGGCGGATATCCGCCGGGGAGATAAGCCGCTCGGCGCGTAACCGGCGAATCGTCCACAAGAATGTCGCGCTCGCAGAAAATAACGAGCTTTCTCCTTGCAAGAACAAGGTGATTTGTTAAAAAAGAGATAATTAGGGAAAATAATCATGATGGGAAACGACATTAGATTTTTGGGAAAGCGCCTACATTACTGGCTGGCTGTTATCTTGTTGCTGAGCGCCACAGGTACGCTGGCGCAGGAATTTCGGCCCGATGACATAGAAATAGGTCCAATTTGCGACAACACTGTTCGCATAAGCTGGAAAGCCGCGCGCGGGGCATCTCTTTATGAGATTGTCGATCCTTCGGATGGTTATAAGGTCATCTGCCGATCCTCCGACAGTTCCTGCGAAATCGATGAACTAAAGACCGGTAAAAAATATACTTTCCTTGTGGACGCGTACATCAACAATAGTGCAGTCTATGGCACCGAGAAAATCAGCTTAAGAGTGAAACAGTCGGATCTTTGCCCGGAAGGCGCCCCGCGTAAAACCGTGACACCGCGTCCTTCGGTTGATACTTGCTCCTACCTGCCAGCGGATATCCTGGTCAGCAGCAACAGCCCCTATAATGCCCAGTGCAAGCGGGTTGGCCCGGCCGGCGTTGGCATCGCCGATTTGATCGAGCAGGGTGTCCTTGATGCTGTTGATATCTGGCACATTGTCGAAGCCGGCATTCAGGTCTGCTTCCGCAACCGCGGTACGCTGAAGTTTCTGGATGCCGCTACCTCGCCGCGCGCCATATCGGATTTAGCCTCGCAAACTGTCGACGGCATGACCTGCGGTATCATTGATCGCGCGGGCACGGTGGTGCTGCTCCAAACCAGCGAACCCGTCAGTGAACCTGTCAGCGAACCCGTCAGTGAACCCGTCAGCGAACCCGCCAGTGAACCCGCCAGTGAACCCGTCAGCGACGCGAGCGACAGCTCTCCGGCTGCGTCCGCCATACAAGCCGAGAGCGCTATCCTTAGCAACTGCCAACTAACCACATTCTCGAATCTCAGTCTCCGCAGCGGTTCCAGCATTTTTCACGCGCGTTTAGCCATCATTCCTCGCGAGACTCGTCTGGACGCGACCGTCAGAAATGGCGAATGGTACAGGGTCTTCTATGAAGAGTTGACCGGTTGGGTCAATGGCGCCTATGTAAAGCCGGGGTCCGGCTGCGGCGCCAGCGCCGCGAGCGCTGTCCCTGGGAGCCTAGTGAATTCCGGACAGGCTGAATTGTCCGGAACGTCACTGAGCAACTGTTCTCTGAGGGCGAGCGATATCATTAACTTCCGGGCTGGACCCGGCCTCGGTTATGAGATCCTTGCCGAAATCCCTTATCTGGCGGAGATGACGGCGACGGAACGACTTGAAGCCTGGTACAAGGTCGACTATCAGGGCCAGACGGGCTGGGTCAATATCGGTTATGTCACACGAATCAGTGACTGTGGCTAAACTGGAGCCCGAGTGCGATGGCGATACGGAGCGACACCGCCGGGCTCGAGAAGAAGTATTTGCTGGATATGCTGCCGGCGCAGAGCAATCGCATGCTGGAAATCGGTTGCGGCGACGGACGTCTGACTTGGCAGTATGCCGACCTGGCTGATTCGCTTGTCGCTATTGATGTGACGCCCGATACCTTGGCTGAAGCTTTGCGGGAGAGGCCGGAGCGATTCTGCGAAACGATAAGCATCTTGGAAGCGAGCGGCGTTTACCTGCCCTTCAAATCCGACAGTTTCGATTATGCGCTTTTTTCCTTGTCCTTCTGATGAATTGAGCCGGAGGGCATGGTTCATGCCCTGGAAGAGACGCACCGGGTTCTGCGGGAAGGAGCCAGCTTTCTTGACCTGCGCCCAGCCACCAAAAACCGGCGGGTTGAACTTGAAGTATCTGGCGCGCGGTTCCATATCGGCGAGATAGATTCCTCCGCTACATTCGCCGATCACTGGGCGGCGGACGCGGCGCTGGATATATTGCGGGATCGAGGTCTGATCGCGCCAATGCACGATGCGCAATTCCTGGTGACTACCGACCTGGACAGCGTCGAGGACTTGCGGGCCCATGCGGCGACCTTGCGGCAGAGCGTCATGGCGGAGGAGTTGCCGGATCGGATCGAGTCGCTGCTAGCCGGGGAAGCCCAAGACATCCTAATCCATACGCGGCGGGAGATGGTTATCAGGAAGTATCGCTGCCTCAAACCTTGAAGCTCGCCGTGATTCTACCTCATTCCCCCGGCCTGGCCCCCCGCCTCACAGCTGAGAACATGACAGGTTTCCTATGCCCGTCTAACCCATCCTCAGCCAGCCCCTTCCCAAAACTCGAATAAAGTCCAGAACCCTCGCCACAAACGGGTTTGTCTCCACATCCATATCTTGGAACTACTGGGACTTGGTATGAAATCTGCGGGACGTGGATTATTCGATTGCGCGGGCCGGTTTGCAAAGCGGTATCAATTGAGACGCGAGGCGAATCATGTTGCTGGCAATCGACGAGGGTCTGCCTAGATAATTCGACTTGCCCAGCGAAAAGAATTTGTTAAACTCAAAGCTACGGCGTCCTGTCGTGAATTGACTTGTTGAAGATTCAGTTGTTGGAGGACCATATGTTCCGCAAATTGGCTCTATTGTTGCTGGCTTTTGCACTTGTTGGGGTTCTGATCGCGCCGGCCGCGGCGCAGGACGAAGTTGTAGTTGGGGTTGTTTTGGTAGGTCCGAATGACGATCGGGGCTGGAGTACTTCGCACCATGAAGCGGGCGAGTATGTCGCCGCCAAAACCGGTGCGACGATACTTGAATTTGAGAGCCTCAACCCGGCTGATTCGCCCGAGACCACGTTGATGGATGTTGTCGAATTGATGGTCGACGAAGGCGCCTCCGTCATCTTCACTACGTCCGACAGTTTTGAAGAAGACACAAATGTGGTGGCGGCGGCCTTCCCCGATGTCACTTTCATCAATATCACTGGCAGCAACGCCATTCAAGCCAGTGATATAGTCATGGGCGACCATGCGATGATGCATGATTTGCCCGAGTTGCCGCCGGCGAATGTGGGCAACTTCAATACCTATATGGAATTGCCGCGTATGATCGCCGGCTGCGCCGCTGCGCTGGCGAGCGAATCGGGGCACATCGGCTATCTTGGCGCGCTGATCAATCCCGAGACGCGCCGTTTGGTCGCATCCAGCTACCTGGGCGCGCGTTACTGTGCCGACAACTACCGCGATGATATGTCGGCGGACGACATCACCTTCGAGGTGAAGTGGATTGGCTTCTGGTTCCATATCCCGGGCGTGACGCTGGACCCAGTCGAGGTGGCGCAGCAAATGCTCGATGGCGGCGCCGATGTCATCATCTCCGGCATTGACACCACCGAGGCAATCACCGTTGCGGGCCGCTACATGGCAGAGGGCGATACCAGCTACGGCGTGCCCTACGGCAATGTCAACGGCTGTTCCGAAGCGCCGGACGCCTGCCTGGGTTCTGCCTACTACAATTGGGGTCCCGCCTATCTCAGTGTGGTAGAGCGCGTGCTGGATGGCAGTTGGTCGCAGGAATGGCTGTGGTGGGAGCCAAAATGGGATGAGATCGGCGCTGACGGTTTCTATACCGACACCGATTACAGCGTCAGCGGCTATGTCTTCGGCGATGGCCTGGGCATGGAGCACCGCGAAACACTCACCGCATTCGCGCAGGAGATCCATGACTTCCAGACCGACCCCATGCATGCCGGCGAGATGTTCTTGTGGAGCGGACCGCTGAACTTGCAAGACGGCACGCAGTTGGCGGGAGACATGGAGCCGGTGACCTTGCTGGATATTTGGTTCCTCCCGCAATTGCTGGAAGGCATGATCGGCGCGAGCGAATAGGCTATCACCAGCGCATGGTTTGCTGAAAATCTTGAGGGCGGACTGTAGGTTTTAGCCCTCCCGCAGCCCCTCCCCGAAGCATCGGGGAGGGGTGTTTTTTCGCCACTTGTTCGCGGCTTCCTATATCCTATTATTAGAAGAACCGAACGACGGACAATGAGACAAGTGATGTGGTTTCCGCTATTGATTTTGGCGCTGCTGAGCGCGCTGGCGGCGCCCGCTGTCGCGCAGGAAGAGCCGGAGCTATTGCTCTCGAACACGCGGGTGGGGACCCAAGCCGACGGATTCGGCGGGGAAAGGCCCGTGGTCTCTGGCGACATTCACAACTACGGCAGCCAAGCCTATGACAATATCAATATCCTGGTTGATGCCTATGACGCCGACGGCGAACAGATTGGCGAGGGATTTGGTTTCCTGGTGGATGCCTGTGGAACGGCATTGCTGGACTATGCCTTGCCTCCGGAAGGTCTACAGGCTTTCAGCGCGCCATTTGAGCTATTTGAAGATGGCAACGTGGCCAACGTGCGAGTGCGGCTCAACGCCGATGCTGTTGATTACAGGCCGGAACCGATAGCGACGTCCCCGGCGACGCGCTTGATAGCGCGTGCCGAAGCGGTCCAGCTCCAATGGCTGGATGACGAGACGCTGCTTTACGGGGTGGGCTGCGCGGGCGCGGTCTTCACAGAATTGGAGTGGTGGCGCTACAGCGTGCCGGACCACGCGCTCTCGCCCACAGAACATCCGGCCGCGGGACATATCAACGCTGGGATGATCGAGCGCAGCGGCGCGGCGATGATCACGCAATCGGGCGACCAGAATCCCGATCTATTTTACGGCTCGCAAATGACTTTTCCGCCGAAGGCGCGGCGCATCGTCTACCAGAACGATCTGCATACCATCCTCTCGGCCGAGCCGGACGGCAGTTTCAAGCGGCTGATCCACGACGCCCTGCACAAGCACAGCCTGCGCGGCTTCATTTGGGCGGATCAGCCGGGTGTCTTTTTGGCCTATTACTTCGGCGCCTACGGCGAGCCGGTGCATTATTTCACCGGCGATGTCGAGGGGAAGATCTTGATGGGGCGTCTGGAAGATTTGGAACCGTCCCTGACCGTGCCGGGTCCGGCGGCGGATGGCTTGTCCGCGGTGGTCGGCTGGCGGATCGACGATCGAGAAGGATACTACCTGCGCTACGCCTATGGGAGCAGGCAATTGCTCTTTGAGGCGGCACTGCCGGGCAACAACTATCCGGCGCCGATTATGGCGCGTTCCGGCGAGCGGCGACTGATCTATGTCATTCGCGATGTCGAGGGCGCGCCGAGCTTGCAATGCTTCGACCGCGGGACAAAGGAATTGCGGACCGTGACGCCCTTGCCCCTGCGCTTGACGCGGGAGTCGCGGGCCTGGTCGGCGCTGTCGCCGGACGGGAGGGTGCTGGCGCTGGCGGCCAACGGGACGGATGGCGGCGTCTGGTGGGTGGACGTGGCTGGGGGCTGCGGGTAGGATTTCACCACGGAGACACAGAAGTATGACCAGGTAAGTCATGCAAATTCCGCATCATCGTCGAGTCGTAGGGGCGAGCCTTGGCTCGCCCGAAATCTCTAGCAGTAGCGGTGGGCGACTCACAGAGTCGCCCCTACATTCACCCTGCGATCTGTTGCATAACTTACTTGCAACTACTGAGAACACAGAGAATAGGGCGTTACAATGGCCGAGTTCATCTGGGACGACAAGCGAGTCATGCCTTTGCGCGTCGCCCTGCCCGTTCTAGACGGTCGAGACTGTGAACGCGAGCGCCCAGCAACGCCAGCGACGAACGCAAGGTGAGTTTGGCTGGGGATGTGGGTAGTTCAAGCGCCCAAAGCCCACTCCACAGCAGCCAGCGCATGCAAGTAAGTCGTATCGTAACTCGGGATGGGACAATCCTGCGGTTTGATCAGCAAGCCGATCTCCGTGCAGCCGAGAATGACCGCTTCTGCGCCATCTCTGCGCAGCTGCTCGATCACCGCCTGATATAAAGCGCGCGACTCCGGCTTGATCAGGCCGCGCACGAGTTCTTCGTAGATGATGCCGTGCACAATGTCGCGGCCCGCCGCGTCGGGTATCCGCACATGCAAGCCGAAGCGCTCCGTCATGCGCCCTTTGTAAAAGTCCTGCTCCATGGTGTAGCGCGTGCCGAGCAAGCCGACGCTTCGCAGCCCGTCGCCCAGGATGACCTCGGCGGTGGCGTCGGCGATGTGAACCAGCGGCAAATCGACGGCGGCCGCGACATCGCCCGCCATGCGGTGCATGGTATTGCTGCAGATGACGATGCAGTTCGCGCCTGCGCCTTCAAGGTTTTGGGCTGCGGCGATCATCCGCTCCCTGGCCGCGTCCCAATCGCCCGATTCTTGCAGGGATTCGATTTCGGCGAAGTCGAATGAGTGCATCAGGCACTTGGCGGAATGGATGCCGCCGAGGCGCTTCTGCGTCTCCTGGTTGATGATGCGATAGTATTCGATGCTGGATTCCCAGCTGAGTCCGCCGATTAGTCCGATTGTTTTCATAGCAGCTTCTCTTCAGTCGCGACAGCGGACGACTCATCAAGTCACCCCTACCGACAAGTTACACAATTTTTCGTTTCGCGCTAAAGGCGTCCTAGCTGATGCAGACTGATATCATGCCGCGTAGAGCCCATCTGCGCCAGATCGGCCATGATTTCGCCGATGACACTCGCCATTTTGAAGCCGTGCCCGCTGAAGCCGGCGGCGATCGACACCTGCGGAACATCGGGTAGCGTATCCAGGACCCAATGTTCATCGAGCGTATTGGTGAACATGCAAGTAGACATGCGCAAGGTTTCGCCGGCGCCGGCGGGGAAGTAGCGCTCGGCGAATTGGCGCAGCAAGGCTTCATCTTCAGGATAAGTGTCGCGGTCGACGGTGTCGGGATCACAAGTTTCTTCGCGATGATGCCAGCGTCCGAATTTCATGCCCGGCGTAGCGCCGGTTGGATTGAATTCCGGGAAGCCGTAGTAGCGCCCTTCGTCGACCAGCGCGTTCCACACCGGGAAGCGCTCCGGCCTGAACAGTTCCGGCTCGTTCGGGCGCAGCCAGATCAGCACCTGGCGTTCCGGGACGGCTTTGCCCCTCAACTCCGGGATCAGCTTGTATGCCCAGGCGCCGCCGCAGACGACGAGCTTGTCGGCGCTGTATTCCCCGCGGTCAGTCCGCACGCTGAGACGTCCATCATTGAGGACTTCCCAGCCAGTGACCCGTTCGCCGCTGCGCAAGGAAGCGCCATGCCTTTGCGCCAGTCGAGCGTAGGCGGAAATACAGCGCTCGGGAACGAGCAAGCCGCCTTGGGGCTGATAGACCGCCATCGTTTCGCCGGGCAGCCGGTATCCTGGAAAGCGCTCGTTCAGTTGCCGGCTGTTAAGGACCTCGTATTCGAGATCGTGTTCCAGGCAGCTTTGCAGGCTGCCGGCGAAGACATCGCTGTCCTCAGGTCCCATATCGATGCTGCCGGTTTGATAAAAGAGTTTCTGGCCCGATTCGACTTCCAGTTGCTCCCAGAGTTCATACGCGCGTCTTAACATCGGCACATAGGACGGGTCCTCGTAGTACGCCAATCGAATGATGCGCGTCAGACCGTGAGACGAGCCCATTTCGTGCGGAACCTCGAATTGCTCAATGCCCAGCGCCTTCCAACCGCGCCTGGCCAGGTGATAGAGCGCCGCGCTGCCCATCCCGCCGATGCCGATGACGATGGCGTCAAAATGCTTCATAAGCTGTCCGTCTCCCCCGGCAGTTTGGCGAAGAGATCGACGCCAAATTGGCGAAAGGTATCGATCAGGTCGATCAGCACCCAATTCTCGCTGAGCAAATCTCCCTCGCGGCGCCAGAAGTCCATAACGCGGAACTCAATGTGTTTGCCCGTGGGCGGATGTCCAAGGTATTCGCCAGCGTGCGTGGCGATGACCTCGCGCCAGCCGGCGGTGGCGGCGTAAAGGCCGTCGGCGAACATGGGCGATTCCCAGACGACTCGACGATCGGGAAAAGCGCGCAGCCAGGGCAACTGATGACTTTCTTCGAATTCCTTCAGGTCGCGCGTGGCGCCGATGCCGGCGGGACCATACCAGTGCATGTTATCGTGCCAGTAGCGCACAAACTGCATGCTCTTCTTGTTCTCTTGATCAAAACTGTTCATTCCCTGGAAGAGCATATCGTAGGCGATCTGGAAGGTCTTGGCCGATTCGGCGGGCGCTTGGTCAGCGAGCAGGACGCCATCGGCGGCGCGTGGCGGCGGCACGAATCCAGACAGGCCCAGACTCGCCGGTAGTGGATCGCAGCCCGCCTGCTGCATCACTTCAATCAGGTCGTAAAGCGCGTAAACCTTATCGATCTTGCCAGCTTCGATCCGGTAGAATTCGCCAAAGCGGAGGTAAGTTTGCCGGTCGTTTGGGGCTATGCCCAGCCATTCTCGCTCGAATCTGCCGAACAAATAGCCGCTGCTGGCGACCCAGTTCTCGGCTTCGCATCTGCCCCCCAGCAAGATGTCGATGCGACGCCGGAGGCCGGAAAAGCTCGCGAACAAGGGTACCCAAAGCGCCCGCCACAGCGCGTCGACGCCTGCCAGAGTATCGAAGGGCGCGCAGCCGTGCCAGAGCACATCGTCCGCGAAATATTCGCTCAGCGCTGCGGGCGAATGGCGGAAGCGCTCGACCTGCGATAAGAATTCATAAACAAGTCTTTTATTCGCCAAGCTTTGTTCCCCCATATCAAGACGCCCTCCATCTGGAATCGTGCGCACCTGCAATTGCGTTCGCGACGACTTCCGCCAATGAATCGCGGAATTTGCAATTGCCGCCACAACATGTTAAGGTATTGCTCTTGTCGAAAACGTTTTCGAGTCGGACCGTTTTTGGCAGGCGCTGCGTCCGTATCGAGCCTTCGGAATCGTTCAGGCCAAGAGCGCAGCGCAAAACCGTCAGACTCTCAATATAGCGGCAATATCGAAAGAACAGATGCAAAAGATAGTTTAGGTGAGCAGATGGCAGAAGACAAGAAGGCTTCAAAAAGTTTGGATGTCAAGAACGCTTGCGATGAGGAGAAAGCGCGGATTACCTTGCCAAAGCTGGTTGACATTCAGCTTATGGACAATCCGGACGGCAAGCCGGCGCAGCCAATGGAGGGCTACAACCCGCGATACAAGAACATCGTCGATTATATCATCGGCGTCACGCATGAGATTTGGGAAGAAC
>JAPOWG010000044.1 GCA_026707745.1 Chloroflexota bacterium | reverse complement strand
AGCGATCACGGCGATTGCCTGGGCGATCACGGGCATATCCAGAAGTGGACGATGTACGACATCATCACGCGCGTGCCGGCGATCTTCTGGTCGCCTGGGCGCTTCCCGGGCGGGGCGCGGGTGAGTGCGCTTTGCCAATGGATGGACATCGGGGGGACGGTGCTGGAGTTGGCCGGCCTGAGTCCGCGTGAGGATATGCAGACCATCTCGCTGCTGCCGGCGCTGCGCGGCGAGGCTTGGCCGGGGCGGGATGTTGTCTATGCCGAGCATCCACCCGACGGCGTCTACCACGGGCCCTATATGACGATGATCCGGAGCGAGCGCTGGAAGCTGGTGCATTTTCTGGATCAGGACTACGGGCAACTCTTTGACCTGGCTGCGGATCCCGGCGAGGTGGACAACCTTTGGGATGACGCGGCGCTGGCCGATGTCAAGCGTTCGCTGCTGGAAAGGATGCTCAACTGGCGGATCGAAAGCGGCCTGAAGACGCGGGATCTGTTTCAGGAGCATCGCTGACGCCGGCCCCTGGCCCCCACAAAGGGCGGAGGAGGGGACATGGTTGAAGTAACACGGTGCGATAGCGACGGGCCAGCCAATAGCTGACCCCGACAAGCTACATTTATGGCGAAAATTGTAAGGCTTGTCCGCTACTGATAATCATACACATAGATAACGGAAACAGTACTGAAACAATACAAAAAGGTAGCCGATCATTTCGAAAATCAACAAATTATTACGAAGTCCGCAAAGTTTAGCTCCCCTTCTCCCCTTGTGGGATTTCCGCCCCCCGCTTAGCGGGGGGACCGAGGGGGCAAGGGGCCGGGGGATGAGTGGTGTATTTCAACGGCGACCTATCAGGTCGCCCGAAAATCGCCAAAAAATAAAGATCTATTGGCGATATAGGGCTTGATGAAAAGGTGTCCGCTCCTCAGGGGGTACCCCCTCCCCAGATCGCAAGCTAGGGCATGTGATCGCGCCTGCAAGAAATCAGCCGCCTCGCATGAAACGCGCCACCTCGGCGCGCTTTCGGGCGCCGGCCATGGGACCCTTGGCGCTGACGGCCAGCGCGCCGCAGGCATTGCCAAGACCTGCGGCTTCGGTCGGGGTCTTCCCCTCCAATAGCGCAACGATGAAGCCGGCATCGAAGCAGTCGCCTGCGCCGGTGGGATCGATCTCCTGGGCCGGGAATCCGGCGACGTCGATGCGACCGTCGGCGGTGTGGACGCTGCAGCCCGCCGCGCCGCGCGTGACGGCGATGACGCGCTTCGGTCGTCCCGCCAGCAAGTGGTCGATAGCTTCATCAAGCGTGCCGGCTGCAGTGAGCTGGAGCAATTCGTCTTCCGTCGGGATGAGGATATCGGCGGCGGCGATGAAAGGCGCGAAAGCGACTCGCGCCTGATCGGGGGACAGCATTTCCGGGCGCAGGTTGGGATCGAAGCTGATCAGCGCGCCCGCTCCCCGCGCCATATCGAGCGCCCCCCGGCAGACCGCAAGCGCGTCCCCGCTCATCGAGACGGTCGAGCCCATGAGGTGGAAGCAGCGGAGACCCTGGAAAAGCTCTGGATCGAGCATGTCAGCCGAGAGCTGCCCGCCGGCGCCCAAGCTGAAAACGAAATCGCGCGAGCCAGCGGCCTTATAGGCGACGAAGGCGATGCCGGTTGGTTGATTGGCGATTCGCTTCAAACCTTTGACAGAAACGCCATCGGCAACCAATTGATCGCGCAGGCAATCGCCAAAGGCATCCTCACCGACCGCGCCGATGGCGGCGGTCTTCATGCCCAGGCGGGCCGCCTGGACCGCGAAGATGAAGGGCGCGCCGCTGGGATAGGGTCCGGTGAAGGGACCGGGCCGGTCGAGCGGTTGGTCGATGTCCGTCCGCATGACTTCGACCAGGGCTTCGCCGATGGTGAGAATATCGACGGCCACGCCTCAATCCTCGAAGGGGATCTCCGGGACGCCGCCGGCGAAGGGCGCGTCGGGCCGTTCGTAGTCGCCCATGACGGCGCGTCGCTGCGGACTCTGCTCCGCCATAAATGCCGTATCGGAGACGAAGCGATCGGCGCGGCGCATCCAGGGCGGGCTATAGATATAGTGCATGTTGTAGCGATCGAAGTCCTCGTCATTGGGCATGGGCGAGTGCCAGACGCCGTTATGGAAGAGCAGCATCGTGCCCGCCTTGCAGAGGACATTGTGCTGGATGGGCGAGACCTCCACCTCTCTGCGCTTGTCCTGCGGCAGCGGGTAGGGGCAGCGGTGGCTGCCGGGGATCAACATCATATTGCCCATGTTCTCGCGCGATTGATCGGTCAAGCTGAAGCTGGCCCGCAGTTGCAGCAGCGGCACGGGATGGGCGACTTTCTCGAAACCGTAGGCGCCGGAGCCGTCCTGGTGCCAGCCGACGATGCTGCCGTTTGCCGCCAGCCGAGCGCACCAGCCCGATTGCATGACGAATTTATCGCCGTAGAGCCCGCGCACCTTGGGTATGACGGACGGATGATCGATCAGCCGGGCCAGGGCGGGTTCCTTTTCATAGGTGTTGCCGAGCGGGCTGAAGACCTCGGTTGTCTCAGCGTGGACGCGTTGAGAAGCGGCCAGCGCTTCATCGATTTCAGTCTGCGTGAGCACGTCTTCGATGATGAGGTAGCCGTAGCATTCGAACATGAAGCGTTCGTCTTCGGTCATGGGTCCGGGTTGGGCCAGCGGGATCATGGGTCTGTCTCCTGAATCTCTCGGTTAGCGTAATGATAGACCTGCGCCGATGAATTTGCCAATTGCGCTGGTTGAAGAAGACTCAACCTCAAAGACACAAAGGACACGAAGAGTTTACTACCACCGAAGAAGTTCCAAGTTAGTCGTGCGTAAAATATGTGTGCTGTAGGGGCGGCACGATGTGCCGCCCGTTTCTTCACTAACTGTTTTCTGGCGTTTCAGCGAAACGCCCCTACTACTCGTCCCTTTTTCGGATTCTCGTTACTTTCTTGGAGCTACTGAGAACGCAGAGGGCGCAGAGTAATGGGTTGCATAGCCGATATGCGGTTGTTCAGGATCGGTTTGAGGTTAGGGTAGAGATCTGAGGCTTTCGGGTGGCGACTGTATGGCCGCGGGTTTCTTCATTGAAGCGACCCCGGGCGGTCTGCCGGGTCGCTCTTATATGCAATCGATCGCGGACGCGCCTAGCCCTTGAGCGAGCCCGACAGTAAGCCGCTGATGATGTAGCGCTGGAAGATGAGCGCGAAGCAGATGGGGGGGATGACCGAGAGCACGCCGGCTGTGATGATGCTGACGAAGCTGACGTCGACATCGGTGGCGAAGAGGGAGACGACGACCGTGCTGGTATAGGAACTGGGCGATTCCGACAAGAGCAAGGCGAAGAGGAACTCGCCCCAGGTCAGCAGAAACGCCAGGATGGCGGCGGAGGTCAAGCCGGGCAGGGAGAGCGGCAAAATGATCTTGTGAACGACCTGCAAGCGGCTGCAGCCATCGATGCGGCCGGCGTCTTCCAGCTCCATAGGGATCGTTTTGAAATAGGATTGCAGCAGCCAGATGACGTAGGGCAGGATGAATGACAAGTTGATGAAGACCAGGGAGACGATTTTGTCGCTCATGCCGATCCGTTTGGCGACCAGCACGATAGGGATTGCCAGCGAGAGGGCGGGGATCAAGCGACTGGCGAGGATAGCGAAGAGCAGCACTTGCCTGCCGCGGAAGCGCAGGCGCGCCAATGGATAGGCGGCATAGGCCCCCGCCATGACGGCGATCACGGCGACGCTGCCGGCGACGAAAAAGCTGTTGGCGAATGAGCGCAGGAAGATGCGCGATTGATAAGGCACGCCGGAATCTTCGCCCATGACGGCGCCTTCAAAGATTTCACGATAGCTGTCGAGCACGATCGGGTTGGGCAGCCATTGCGGCGGCCTGTTGAGCAACTGGCGTTCGTATTGAAAGCTGGAGCTGACCAGCCAAAGGAAGGGACCGACAGTGCCGGCCAGCACGATAGCGGCGGCGATATATATGACGACGAGGCGAATGCGCGCGCGCTGTTTCATTATTGTTCGACGCCTTTGTCCAAAAACACGTAGAAAAGAATGGCCAGCGCCAGGGTGATGCCGCCCAGCAGCATGGCAATTGAACTGCCGGCGCCGAAATCGAGCTTGCGGAAGGTCTCGGTGTAAATCTGCCAGCCGAGCACATTGGTGGCGTCGGCGGGGCCCCCCGCGGTGAGCACGAAAATAATATCGAAGACCTTGAAAGCGAAGATCATCTCGAAGATGATGACGATGGAGAGCATCGGCCGCAGCAATGGCAAGGTGATAGTGAGAAAGCGCTGCCAGATGCCCGCGCCGTCAACGATGGCCGATTCGTAAATATCGCCGGGTATGGTCTGCAAGCCGGAAAGCAGGAGCAGGGTGGCGAGCGGAATATGAATCCAGGAATAGGCGATGACAAGCCAGATCATGACGCTGGGCATGCTGCCGAGCATATTCTGGTATTCGGTAATTATGCCGAATTCGAAAAAGATCGCGTTGACCAAACCATATTGGGGATTGAGCAGCCACTTCCAGAGCAGGGCGTTGACGACCGAGGGAATCGCCCAGGGGACGAGCAGCAGCGCCCGCAGAACACCGCGCCCGGGGAATCTTTCATTCAGCAGGAGAGAGATCAGCAGGGAGATGATGATGATGACTGCCACCGCCAAAATGGCGAAGGTGAAGGTGGTCTGCAGCGGCACCCAAAAATCACGATCGCTCAGCCAGTCGCTGTAGTTTTCCAGGCCGACGAATCGCTCGCGGCCCGGGCGCTTGAGGTTCCAGTTGTGCAGGCTGAGAAATACCGCCATGCCGAAGGGTACGAGGATGGTGGCGGCGATTATCAGCACAGCCGGGGCGCTGAAGATCAAAGCCAGCGCGCCCTGCGACATTTCCTTGCGTGCTGTGGCGATTCTGGATTGCATGTGTACAGTCTTCAACCCCCCTCAAAATCTCCCCCCACTGCAATGGGGGGAGACTTACAAGGCAATGCGGCAGGATCGGCGAGAATCATGATGATACCGAGACTGCCGCTATGAAGCTACGAGGAGGCTAGTAGCCCCAATCTTCCTTCAGTTCGTTCCATTCATCAGCCAGGTCGCTGAGGACCTGGCCCTTGTCGGCGTCGCCCAGGATAGCCGCTTGCAGCGGACCCCAACTGCCGATCTCCCAATCGGAGAAGAAGGGCACGAAGCGATAGGGACGGGAAATGGCGTACTCGGATTGCTCGCTGAGCAGATCAGGATCAATCCAGCCGGAGATGGAGTTGCGAACCTCTTCATCTTCGTAGAGCGGCGCAGGCGAGAAGCCCAGGCCGAATTCCAGCGCCCAGCGTTTGGGCACATAATACACGCCGGTGGCGTCCTTGCCGCCGAGGAATTGCACCAACTGCCAGGCGGCATCCTTGTCCTCGGCATTGGCGGTAATCGCGTAGAGGCGGACATAACCCCAGGTGCCGCTTCTGACTTCGTCGGTGCCGGGCACCAGCGCGTTCTTGATGTCGCCGGCGACATTCGATTGTTCGGGATCATTCATCGCCTTCAGCGTATAGTCGGTTGTCGTCATGAAGGAGGTCGTGCCGGCCGCCATCAGCAAGGTGCCGTCATCGTCTGTCAGCGAGGCCGGATCGATCAAGCCCGCATCGAGCCCTTCGGTCAGCCAATCCAAAGCCTGCCAGGCCGCGCTTCCCTCCAGGTGGAACAGCGGGTTGAAATCATCGTCGAATAGTCGGCCGCCTCGCGAGGCCGTCAGCGTCTCCCACTCGCGCAGCAGGTAGTTTTCGCCACTGCGCAACTGCATCAGAATGGGATAATCGACCACATCGGCGTCCTTGATCGCCTGGGCTTGTTCCAGCATTTCATCCCAGGTTTCCGGGGGCGCGTCAATGCCAGCGGCTTCGAGATGCGCCGCGTTGTATGCCATCGTCTGTACGCCCGAGTAGTAGGGCAAGCCATAGACCTCGCCATCGTAGGACATCTGCTCGATGATGCCCTGGGGCAGATCCGCCAGCAACTCTTCGGAATTGGGCAATCCGGTTATGGGCAGGATCCAGCCGGCCGATGCCCATTCCGCCAGGTAACTGTCCCTTACGTAGGCGACATCAAATTCGGTGCCGGCGACAAAGCTGGCCACCATCTTGTCGTGGTATTCGTTGCTGGGGAAAGGCAAAAAGACGGCATCGTGGCCGGTCTGATCGGTGAATCGGCCCAGGTTTTCGGTGACGACATCAACTTCGTAGGGCCAGCCGGTAAGCTTGAGGCCTTCATCCTGCGCCAGGGCGGTAGTCGTCAGCAGCAGGATGCAAACGGAAAGGAACGCGAAAAACTTGCATGAGCGTAGCATTTTTGCACCTCGTATCAACCAATAGGTTTACGGAATTGGGAACCATCCATTGCTTATCGGCGCCTCCATTCCTTAACTCGTCCTTACTTAGGGCAGGTGAATAAGCCACCATTTCTGTGATGACGCAATTCCGGTTCCTTTGCTCAGGATAAACGCGGGACATGCGCCTGGGGTGAATCCCGAATGAGCGCTTTGTTGAAAGGAACGGTCATCGTCTGATATATTTGAATTTGCCCTTTCCCAGTCTAACGGGAAAGGACTGGCGGATTTCTGCCAAAACACTGCCATAACAGACGGCATAGCGGCGATGACGACCTATCCAGAAGACTTTGAAGAAAATATGCGCGATCTGCTGGTCAACTTGTACGACTATCTGAAGTTGATCGATAACCCGGTGGCGCAGCGACTGGCTGCGGGCTCGCCGGGCGGCGATCGCGCGCAGACGGCGCGGCAAATGGTCTTGGGCGCGATTGAAGATATGAAGTCGGAGAAGGACGCTCAGCTGACATCACGGCAGAACCGACTCTACAATATCCTGCTCTTGCGCTATGTAGAGGAACAGCCGACCAACGAAATACTGGGTCAATTGGCCTTGAGCGAGCGGCAGTACTATCGGGAGCATCAGCGGGCGATCCAGACGATCAGCCGGATCCTATGGGACAGGCATTATGCCGACGCCGCCTCGGAGCCGGACGCGCCGTCGACCTTGATCCAGGAACTGGATTATCTGCAGGTCGTCGCCCGGAACAAGGCATTTGATCCGACGGAAGTGATCTTGTCAGCGATCCAGGCGACCCGAGTGATTGCGGAGCAAAAGGGTCTGTCATTGAGCCTGGAGGAGTCCCGAGAGGAGATTGCGCTTCATGTCGCGCTACCGGTTTTCCGACAATTCTTCATCTTGATCCTGAATCGGTTGATCAAATCGACGAATAGGGGCGGGATGATCGAAGTCGCATTGCGCGCCCGCGGACGCTCGCCGATCATAGAGGTCAGGGGCAACAAGTTGATTCCAAGTTATGCGGGTTTTCTGGACGCCTTGCAAACTGACGCTGCATTCCGCGAGTTGAAAAAACGCCTGAATGTCGACCTACGCGCGAGCGGGGTCGAGAATGGTCCCGCGGGAATAACCTTGCGCTTCGACCAGGAAATTCACAAAATCCTGATCGTGGATGACAATCCTGATACCATCAGTCTCTTCAAGCGCTACCTGGCGAACTTGCCCTGTCAACTCTTGTCCGCGCAAAACGAGAAAGATGCCATTGCCATCGCGCGGCAGACGCCGCTCGCCTGCATCATCCTTGATATCATGCTGCCCGAAAAGGACGGCTGGCAGATCTTGCAAACCTACAAGAGCCATCCCATGACCGAGGATATTCCTGTGCTGATTTGCTCGGTGCTGGAGATGAAAGACCTGGCGGCATCCCTGGGCGCGGATGGTTATATCAAAAAGCCACCATCACGCGATGAGTTCCTGGCGGTCTTGCGGCAGTGGACGGGGTAGGCCGGTCGGCGCTAGCGCCTTAGCTGTCGATAAGCAAGCCTCCCCGCCGCTCGAAGGAGTAGAGACTGCGCGGACGCATCAAGGTGACTGCGCGGTCGTAACCGCCCAGGGCGCCGCGCGCTTCGCCCAGGGCCTTGTAATAATCCCAATAGCGGAAGCTGGCATAACTCTCGCGCATGAGCGCGTGGGTCTTCAAGAGGGCGAGATAATCGTCAAAGACATCGCTGACGTCCAGGTAGATATCGGCATTGTAACCTTCCATATCTTCCCAGTTTTCTGAGAAGAGCAGTGCACCCGGCGAGTGGGCGGCATGTTCGCGCTCGAAGGCGGGCAGGCCGGCGCGGAATAGCGCCTGCATGACGACATCGTGGGTATTGTTGTGATCGACATGGAAGCTGCCTTTCCAATGCGTGATGATGAGCGTCGGCTGATATCTGCGAATCAGATCGGCCATGATCCAGATCGATTCGTCGTTGACTGGCAGTTCGCCATCGCCGTAAGGCATCAGCTCCATATTGGCGCCGATGAACTCGGCCGAGGCATGGGCGTCGGCCAGGCGCATTTTGAGATAGTCTTGGGCGCTGAGCGTGGGATGACCTTTTTCGCCCGTGGTCGCATGCACGATGGTGATGTCCCAGCCGGCTCTTTTATGCTTGAGCATGACGGCGCCCGCCATATTTTCGGCATCGGAAATATGCCCGCCAACGACCATCAAGTGTCCTGCCATTTTCTCTTCTCCTTTTGCCAAGGTTAAAGTGTTTTGCGCATCACGGCGAATTCGCGGCGGCGCTTGAAACCGGCCAGCGAATACAAACGGGCGGCCTCTTCGTCCGTCCAGAGGAAGTAGGCGAAAAAGACGTGCTTGGCGCTCATCATCTCCAGACATTTGAAAAGCAGCATACGACCAATGCCGCGGTTGCGACAATCGGGACGGACGCCGAAGGGTCCATAACGTTCGTTGCGCTGCTGGCAGAAGCCCACGACCTCGCCTTTTTCGTGCGCGATGAGAAAGCAGATGCGATGCGGGCTATCGCCAAAGTATTCCAGCAGGTAGCTCTGCGCGAAGCGGAACCAGTCCCAGCCGAAGTGTTCGACGAGAAATGGCATCAGATCGGGAATATCAGCCGGCTCGATCGGCCGGATGATCAGGTCGTCTTCGGCTTCGGCACGTTCGATCCGCGCTTGAATCTCCGGCGGAATATGAAAATCAGTCAGGTTAGCGCCCATGCTGATGGCATGATAGAGCGTTTCGAATCCCAGGCGATCTTGCAAGAAACGGATCGTTTCCGGATAGGCGCGGGTGTCGATGCCGGGGACGAAGTAATTCGGCACGTAAGGCGAAATATCGACGGTTTTGCGCCGCTCGGCGCGCAATTTGTTGATCACGGCGTCGAAGAGGGCGCTGCCGATCCCTTGTCGGCGAAAGTCGGGATGCACGCCGAAGGCGGTGATCCAGGCTTCGGCTTCGTCCATACCTTGCAGAAAATACGGAACCTGACGGGTCAGGCACAGGACAAATCCCACCACGCGCCCGTCGACCAGAGCGACAGGCAAGTTGCCGGGATGAAAATTGGGATCAAGCAGGACCTGCGTGCGAAACAGCGCTTCGCTGATGCGGTCGCTGGGCATGGCCCGGTTCCAGACATCGAGCAGTTCGGCTTCGTCACGCCCTTGATAGGGTCGAATTTGCATGGCTGAAGTTTATCCTTTCAATCCGGTGAGCGCGATGCCCTGGATGAAATAGCGCTGCAAAAGGACAAAGAGGAGCAGCATAGGCAGTACGGCGACGGCAGTTCCCGCCATCAGCAGGTTGGTGTTATCGGCATAAAGGCTGCGCAGGGAGTTGATGCCCAGGGGCAGGGTGAACAGTTCGCGGCTGTTGAGCACCAGAAGGGGCCACAGGAAGTTGTTCCAAGCGCCTATGAAGGCGAAGGTACCCAGGGTGGCCAGGGCGGGCTTGACCAGCGGGATGACGATGCGCCAGTAGATCATTGGTTCCGAGGCGCCGTCGATGCGCGCCGCGTCGATCAATTCATCCGGGACGGTGACCATGAATTGGCGCATGAGGAAGATGCCATAAGCCGAGGTGAGCCCTGGCACGACCAGCCCCTGGTAGGTGTTGATCCAACCCAGTTGGCGCACGATGAAAAAGACCGGTATCAGCGTGACGAAGAAGGGGATCATCATGGTCGCCAGGATCAAATAAAAGAGCAGTTCGCGCCCGGGGAAGCGATATTTGGCGAAGGCGAAGCCAGCCAGCGAACTGCTGAGCAAGACGCCGAGAACGATGACGCCCGAGGTGAAAAGACTGTTGAAATAGAGCCGACCGATGGGAATTGATCGCGCAAGCTCGCTATAGTTGCTGAATTGCGGCGCTGCTGGCAGCCAGACCGGCGGGCGCATCTGGATTTCGCCGGCGGTCATCAACGAGGCGATCATCATCCAGACAAAGGGGAAGACCATTAGAAAAGCGCCGCCGACCAGCACAAGATACTTGAGCGCGCTGCCGGCGCTTTCTAGCAAGCTCTTTTCGTCCTTAGTCATGCGCCCCTCTTATTTTTTAACCGCGATGTTGCGGTAGCCGAGCAGGTTCAATATTTTGTGTGAGCGCGGTTGCCCAAATTCGCCGCCGCCGAGCGGCTAGTCCTGATAGCTGCGATCGCGCAAGAGCCGGACCTGCATCACAGTGATGAGCATGATGATGGCGAAAAGGATGAAGGCCATGGCGGAGGCCCTTCCCATGCGCGAGAATTTGAAGGCGGTGTTGTACATGTGCAGGACTACGGTCATGGAACTGTTGGCGGGCGCGCCGCCGGTGGTGGCAAAAACCAGGTCGAAGACCTGCAGCGCGCCGATGGTATTTGTCACGACAACGAAGAGCATCACCGGGCGCAGTAAGGGCAGGGTGATGAAACGGAACTCCTGCCAGTTGCCGGCGCCGTCGACTTGGGCGGCATCGTAATAGTCCTGCGGGATACCCTGCAAGCCCGCCAGAAAAATGACGATGTAGTATCCCACATATTGATAGATGGCGATAAATATGAGCGTCATCAGCGCTTGATTGGGCCCGCTGAGAAAGGGCTGACGGGGCAAGCCCAAAGCAGTGATGACGCTGTTCACGATACCGTAGTTGCGATCGAAAATGAATGAGAACATGACGGCCAGCGCCAGGGGCGCGGTGATGACGGGCATGAAGTAGAGGACGCGCCAGACGGTCCGCCCGCGGATGCGGCTGTTAAGCAGCAGGGCGAAACCCAATCCCAGTATGGTATTGGCGCCAACGCCGCCGATGGCAAAGAGGAAGGTATTGCCCAAAGCCTTGATGAAGATGCTGTCCCGGGTCAGTAGAAAAACGTAATTCTGCAAGCCGCGCCAGGGCATATCGCCGACGGGCGAGAGCATGTCCCAGCGGTGCAGGCTGACCCAGCCGGAGAACAGAATGGGACCAGCAAGAAATACCAGCAAGGCAATGATGGGCGCCGCGACGAAGACATAGGCCCAGAGCATGCGCCGGCGCAAGACCGCGCTCTTGGGGATGTCCGGCATCCACCAGGAAGACTTAATTGCAGGGGATGACATCAGATGGTTTGCCTAGTCCCCGCTTCAAGACGACGAAGAGGGGACTACAAGGTTGCCACGTGTCGATATGTTAATGAGAGCGCCAGGGATCCGCTGCAAGATGGTGTTCCCAAGCGCTCGATTTCCGGGCTCAGAGTAAGGCGACAGGTTATTCCTCAGCCATCATGCGCTGCTCTTCCAGGATGGCGTTGGCTTGCTGTTCTACTGATGCCAGGGCATCTTCGGGCGTTGTCATGCCAGCAAGAACCGCTTCGATCTCGACTTGCAGCAGGGTCTTAATCTCTTGACCGCCGGCGACGATTTGCTCGGGCCGGGCATAAGCGGAGGCCGCGACGAAGGCCGAAACATAGTGATCGCTCATGGACTCGGCGAAGGCGGCTTGATCGTGATCGAAGCTGGGGATTGCCCCCAAGGCGTTGACGAGGAAGTCGCCGATGGCCGATCCCGCGCCTTCATCGTGTTCGGCGTTCATCCAGTGAATGAAGTCCCAGGCCGCTTCTTTGTTGGGCGAACTGGAATCGACGGCGAAGAGCCAGGTGTAAGCGATACTGGAAGGCGCATCGCCGCTGGGACCGACGGGAATCTCGGCAACGCGGACTTCTGTTTCGAAGTCGACGCCTTCAGCAGCCCGCAATGTCGCCCGCCACCAGGGCGCCATGATAACCATGCCGACCGTGCCGCTGGGGAAATTTCCCAAGCCGTTGATGCTGGGATCGGTACCGCCGCTGGCCACCAAATCAGCATAAAGTTGCAAGGTCTCGATGCCCTGCGCGCTGTTGAACTCGGCGACCGTGCGATCTGCGCTCAGGTAATTGCCGCCGTTGGAAAAGAGCAAGGCGCTGAAGGGATGCACGATGCCGGAATCCCAACCGGGCATGACGCCCAAGCCAACCTGGCTGATGGCGCCGGTGTCGTCAACCTGGGTGATGGCGGCGGCGATTTCTTTGAGCTCGTTCCAATTGGCAGGCGGCGTGTCATAACCGGCTTCGGCCAGTAGGCGCTTGTTATAGACCAGCAAATAAGGATTGACCTCGGTGGGATAACCCCAGGTCTGGCCATCGGAGGTGCTGACCGCGTCGATGGTGCCCTGGGCCACATTCTCGTTGATGTACGCCAGCGCGTCTTCCGGCGGCTGGTCAAGGACGCCGGCGTTGACGAAGTCGGGCAGCCAGAGATGGTAGAAGTGATAAACATCGGCGCTGATGCCGGCAGTGCGGCCGGTGATGATCTTGGTACGCAACTCGCCAAAATCGACGGTGACCAGTTCGATATTGACGCCGGGGTTACTTTCCATGTAGGCGTCGATAATGGCTTGCTGCGCCGCCAGTTGGTCCTCGGTGCCCCAGTGCGTCAGCATGGTCAGCGTGGTGTCCTGCGCAAGTGTGGCAGCGCCGAAAATCAGTATCAGCGCAAGACTCAGCAATACAAGAATAGAACGATTAAACGACATCTTTTCCTCCCTATTAAAGAATATTGGTCCTGACAGTTGAGCATCCGTCACAGCATCTAGTATAGCAGGTATCCCTGTCGCGCTCCCAGAAATGCCTCGGTTCCCGGTCCCCAGGACGCGATCAGTTCCTCAATCGGACGGCGCTCGTCCAGGCCTTCGCGGATCGCTGTGCCGCCGGAGAGTAAATCAATCGGCGCTTTTGACCCGGCCGCCCAAGGCGCGCGCCAGGCGAAGTTGTCCGGGTACCCGGCGATTACCGCTTGCAGCAGATGCAGGATCATCGTGACCGGCTCGAAGTTCTCTCGATCTGTCACGCAAATGTGTACGCCAGCGCATAACTCGCCGTGATATTTGCTAAAGGTCGGCACGAAGTAAACCGGACGAAAGCGCGCGCCCTCCAGGTCCAGGTCCTTCAGTTGGTCGGCAAGCTGCAGGGCATCAATCCAGGGCGCGCCGATGTATTCGAAGGGCTTTGTCGTGCCGCGCCCCTCGGATAAATTGCTGCCTTCGATCAAGCAGGTGCCGGGATAAAGAGTCATGGCATCCAGCGTGGGCAGATTAGGCGAGGATGGAACGAAGGGCAAACCGGTATCATCGAACCACATGTCGCGCCTCCAGCCATCCATCGGGATCACCGTCAATTCGCAGTTGATACCGTATTCCGCATTGGCCAGTTGCGCCATTTCGCCGATGCTCATGCCATAGCGGATGGGCATGGGGTAGGGTCCCACAAAGGAGGCGAAATCCGCGTCCAGCATCGGCCCTTCAATGCGTGCGCCGGATATGGGCGCCGGCCGATCGAGCAAGATGACCTCGCAGCCCGCCGCCGCCGCGGCCTCCATGACATAAAGCGCGGTCGCCAAAAATGTATAAAAGCGTACGCCGCCGTCCTGCAAGTCGATGATGATGGCGTCAATGCCGCGCAGCATGTCGGGACTGGGCTGGCGCCTGTCGCCATACAGGCTGTGGACGGGCAGGCCGGTCAATGCATCCTTATAGGTCGCGACGGGCACGCCGGCTTGCGCCTCGCCGCGCAGCCCGTGTTCCGGACCAAATAGCGCGACAAGCTCAATGGCGGGATGGCGATGCAGGCGCTCGACGCTGCTCCGCAAGTCGCGGTCGACGCTGCTGGGGCAAGCCACAAGCCCCAGCCGCTTGCCGGCCACCCCTTCGGCTCTCTCGTCCAGAAAGACTTCCAATCCCAATCGAATGCTCATCGAGCGTCACCTCCTCCATTTAAGGCGCCCGTGGCCGCGCCGCGCGTCCGCGTCAAATCCGGATTCGCCGGATGTCGGATGCCGTCGATAAGCGCCTGGACGCTGCTGACCAACTCTATCGGTGAATAGCCGCCTTTGCGCGCCAGCGTAATATCCCCGTAGATATTGGGCGTGATTGATTCGCTGGCGCCCTTGGCCGATACCAGAATGATCGGGATATCGCGCAGCTTGGGCACACCGCGCATGGCTTCGATCACAGCGAATCCGTCCATACCGGGCATCAGCACATCGAGGATCAATAGTTCGGGTGGCTCGCGTTCCATCATGGCGATGCCGTCTGCGCCGCCATAAGCCGCGCGGACGCGGTAGCGCTCATCGAGGCTGCGCAGCGTCCGCGTGAAGAGGCGGACGATGTCTCGGTTATCGTCGATGATCATGATCGAAGTCGCTGCCTCGCCGTAGCGAGCGAGCGCTTTCTGCAGCATTTCGCGGGAAACCGGCTTGACCAGGTAATCGCTGATGCCGCGCTGTCGGATGGCCGCGCGGCCGCTGGGCATGGGCAAGGTGATGACGTTCAGCGCAAGATCGAGGGCGTCGATTCGCTCTTTGAGGCGCTGATATTGGTGATTCTGCGCCAGCAGCAGCACGTCCGGTTCGAACTCGTCGATGTTGCGCAGCGCCTGGACTTCGCTATTGCAGGCGACGACATTATGCGCCTTCAGATAGCGCGCAAAAAAGGTCGTGATCGCTTCGTCGTCGTCGACGACCAGGACGCGCTTTTCAGCGCTGGCTGTCTTGCTCGGCTGGTCCCAGATCGGCATCTGAGAGACCAGGTTGCTGGTGGTCGGCAGCGAGAAGGAAAAGCGGCTGCCCCCGCCAGCGACGCCAGCGCTGCTCGCGCTCATCTCGCCGCCGTGCAGGCGAATCAGCTCGCGGCTGAGCGTCAGCCCAAGGCCGGAGCCCTTGTCGACGAAAGGCGCGCCGCCCTCGACTTGATAGAACTCCTCAAAGACGCGCTTGATATCGTCTTGGCTCAAACCGATGCCGGTATCGATGACGCTGGTGACCACTTGATCATCTTCGACCGCTACGGCAATTGTGATGCCGCCCTGGCTGGTGAAGCGCGTGGCGTTGACGAGCAGATTCAGCAGTATCTGCCGGATGCGCACGGGGTCGAACCACAGGTCCGGCAGGTCGTCAGGGATATCCAGTTGAAAATCCAGCCCCTTTTTACCGATCAAGTCCGCGACCATATTGGCGGATTCGCGCAGGCAGTCGCTCAGGCTGGCTTTCTGTTTGACGATGGCCAGGTGCCGCGCTTCCAGTTGGGAGATATCGAGCACATCGTCGATCAGGTTTTGCAGGTGTTTGGCGTTGCGATAGACAGCGTGGACATCGGCGCGATAACTGGATGGCAGCGGCTGATCGTAAAGTTCCGGGGCCAGGATCATCACTTCGCTGAAACCGACGATAAGATTGATGGGCGTGCGCAACTCATGGCTGACGTTCGCCGCGAAACGCGCCTTGAGTTGGCGGGATTCCTCAGCTTGTTCAAAAGCGATTTCCAACTTCTTGTTAGTGACGCGCAGGCGTTCTTGCGTCTCCTGCAACTGCTTGGAAATCAGCACCAGTTCGGCGCGGCTTTCGCGGGCGGCGCGCATTTGATCGGCCGCGTAGTCCTGAAAGCCTTGGCTGATTTCCAACTCTTTGACGAAGTAGCGCTTGAGAGTGCCGACGATCGCCAGTTGCAGTGTCATCAAGACCAGAAGGAAAAAGGCGTGCTGGCTTGGCGCGAAGGCCAGGATAAAGAGCGCGTTGATGACCGCCGATAGCGCGATCCAGGGCAGAGGCAGCAAGATAACGGCAATGATCAGGCTGGCCGGGATCAGATACAGGACGGGCGTGTAACTGCTGGCGATATAGATCTGCGCGGCGATAAGCGCGATGCAGAAGACGAAGAAGGTACAGGCGAAGTTGAAGCTGCGTGATTTGATGAAAAAGCAGATGCCGCAGATCGTGATCATGATGACGGCGTCAAACATGATGATATTGGGCAAGCTGCCGGGCAACAGGTCGCCCAGCGCGATGAAAGCCCAAAGCGCCAGGCTCACCAGTGCCAGCGCGATATTCATGAACTCTTGCTTCATCTGATTTTCTTGGGACTTGCTCTCAAGGTTCATGCGGTTTTCCAGTTCCCTGGATTTGTCTTTGGATGACTGCATACTTTAGTTGCTGGACTGCTAGCTTATCAGTGGCGAATTGGCGCGGGTGTATTTCAATATTTTGGCATAATTGGCACTGTATCAAATTTCGTCATTATCCACCCATTCTGACAGCAAAAATCACGAATAAAATGACGATCTGTAGGGGCGACTCTGTGAGTCGCCCGAAATCAACATCTCACATTTGGGCGAGCCACCGGCTCGCCCCTACAGAGTTGTCGCTTTTTGAAGGATTGAGCTTGATGTGCCAATAATCTGAAAGACACCCATTGGCGGCAAGTTCTTGAACATATAATACCATTATGATATTGTAGTTTTACGACCTTGATTCCGGCAACATTGGGGTCACAACTGCAGGTTCTTGTGCCATGCGGCGCCGACGCAATGCCAAGTCTTTGTCAGTTCTGAACCGAGAAAGGAAGTCGTACAATGAAGAACTCTGGAAGAACTTCACTGGGACGTCGTCGGTTCTTGTCAACCGCATTCGTTTTGGTTTGGGTAAGTACAATGCTTGTCATCTCGCTGTTCCTGATGAGCATAGTAGTAGTCCGACTGACGGGTTAGATGAATATTGACCTGACGACGATTGCGGCATTCCTTGGGTCCATTGCCGCAATTATTTCGGCATTGTTTGTCTTATTCAAGTGGGCCGAAGATCAGGAAAATGCCAAGCAACGAACAGCTTCGTCGAGACATCGGCAACGAAGTCCGCGCGGAGATTTACAAGTCCTTGCTTGAATTAGACAGTGCACGGCTCCTTAAAAGTCAGCGCCAATTAGAAACCTTAGAACGCCTATCTGACGAGGTGAACGAGCCATCAAGTGAGGATGAAGCGGAATAAACGGGGCGAAGGGGTGCGTGACGGATCGAAGTATCCATACGTTGGAGCGCTGTGCCCACGATAAAGTTTTACTTGCTCATATCGCAACTGTTAAACTCATAGTTGCAGTCACAGAACCGCGCAAAGTATCGCCTGTGCTTTACACCAAACACGAGACGACGGGCTTCTATCCAGATAGCCTGCGCCAATAACTAAATAGATTTCATTGCACTATATTGCGACTTGGCAAATAGAGTACGTCGTTGCAATTTTTTGAGTTCGTCATCGTTATTGCGCAAAGCGTAAGGTCCTGTCTTTGGCTTCAGCGGAAATAAGAAGACCGCGCGGCTGCAACTGACCACGCGGCAGGCGCCAGGGATCGCCAGACTCCCGACTTTGCTAACGCCAAGAGAATTTGACAGAATCGCCGTTGCGGGTCAAAATCATCCATAGTTGCGGCTATGCTTCTTATTCTAGTACAGATAGGATGCGAAAGGCTGCAATTCGCTCAATTCGGGCAGTGATTGCCCGGCAGGGCTCACGGATAACGTAAAACATTAAATGAAGGAGTGAACTATGACTAACAAAGGAATTTCGCGGCGGGACTTCCTGCGGGCGAGTTTGGCGGCGGGCACGGCAGCGAGCATATCCGCCATGCCGGCCGGTTTGACCTACGCGCAAGAGCAGGCTTTTCTCAATTATTGGACGGGCTGGAGCGGCTTCGAGTTTGATGTTTTGCAGGGCCTGGTCGATCAGTTCAACGAAGAGCACGGGAATATCTACGTCAATATGACGACTGTGTTCGGCCAATACGAGAAGGTGCTGACGGCTATCGCTGGCGGGAATCCGCCCGATGTGGTCTCGGCAGTCTGGCTTCACCAATTGGTGCAGATCGCTTCGCAAGGCGCCTTGACGCCCTTGACCGCTTATGCGGAAGCGGCTGGCATAGACGGTTCGGAGTATTTCCCGCAACTGTGGAACAACTGGTGGTATAACGGCGAGCTTTGGGGTTTGATGTGTACTTCTAACGCTCGCGTCTTGGCTTTCTCGCCGCCGGCTATGGCGGAACTGGGATTCAGCGAACCACCGACCAGCATCGACGAGCTTGACGAAGTTGCGCAAGCCTATGAGGTCATCGACAGCGATGGCAACATCGAGCGCGTCGGCCTGCTGCCGGCCAATCTCACCTGGTGGGCGCATGTCTTCGGCGGCAGCTTATATGACGAAGACAGCGGGACCATCACGGCCAATGATCCGGCCAATGTTGCGGCCTTGGAGTGGATGGCCGGTTATTGGTCGCGGCTGGGGCCGGAAAAAGTGGCGGCTTTCACCAGCGGTTTCGGTGATTACCTCAGCACGCAGAATCCCTTCTTCGTCGGCAAGGAAGGCTTCAAGCAAGTCGGCGAATGGTTCATCCAGTTCCAGAAGAAGTTCGCGCCCGATCTCGAGATGGACATGATCGCGGCGCCCTATCCGGATGGCGGTCGTCCCAACGCCACCACCTTCGGCGGCAGCGTCTTCACGATTCCTACCGGCGTGATCAATCCGGACGCGGCTTGGGAGTTCATCCGTTGGCTGAGCGAAGACGAGCATATGGGCGAGTTCTGCTTCAATATTCAGAATATCCCGCCCAAGGTGGCGGCGGCGACGGCGGAGCGCTTCGTCAGCGATCATCGCTTCCAACTGGCGCTGGACTTGCTGAACGGGCCGAATGCCTTTGGTCCGCCCAAGATCCCGGTGAACGACTTCTACAATTCGCGCCTGGGCGAAGCCGAGACAGCGGTGAAAGCCGGTCAACTGACGGCACAGGAAGCGCTGGACCGCGTCACCGAGGAAGTTCAGCGCGAGCTGGACATGGCGATGATGTAGGCCTTCGCCCCCACCCTACGCTCCCTCCCCGACCGCCTGTGTCTGCGCGGCGCACAAAGGGGGAGGGACTTTTGCGGCGGCGATCGGTTCACTTCGTCTTTGTGATCGCCCGCCCAGCGAAATGCTGCACAGCGCTCGAATAGCTCCCCTTCCCCTTTGATGGGGGAAGGGGCTGGGGGATGGGGGTAACATCTCCCCATGACCATCTCACTTAGAATTCCCAGGCTCACCAAGCGGCAGAGGCGGTCTCTCGTCGTCGGCTTGCTCTTCATCTCCCCGGCGATCATCGGTTTTTTCGTCTTCAATATCGGTCCGATCATTCAGTCGCTGCAATACAGCTTCACGCGCTACAACATTTTGCAGCCGCCTCGTTACGTCGGCTTGAACAATTATTTGTTCCTTATGGAAGACCGCGTCTTCAAAATCGGCATTCAGAATACGCTGTACATGGTCTTGATCGGTTTGCCGATTCACCTGGTCTTCAACATGTTGATGGCGCTGCTGCTCAATACCAAGATCAAGGGACTGTCAATCTATCGCAGCATCTTCTATGTCCCGTCGATCACGCCCGTGGTCGCCTCGACCATTGTTTGGCTGTGGATCTTCAACGGTCAGTTCGGCATCTTGAACGAGTTCTTGCGGTTTATCGGTTTGTCGCCTATCGGCTGGTTGACCGACCCTAACTGGGTCAAGCCGTCGCTGATCTTCATGGGCGCCTGGTTCGGCGGCAATACGATCCTGATCTATCTGGCCAGCTTGCAGGATGTGCCTTATGACCTCTTGGAATCGGCTGAGCTTGACGGGGCGAACGCAGTTCAGAAGACGTTTAGAATCACGCTGCCGATGATCAGCCCGGTGATCTTTTACACGATCATTGTCAACGTGATCGGTTATTTCCAATACTTCACAGAAGCCTGGGTGATGACGGCGACGCGCGACGGGTCGGCGGGCGGCGTCGCCAACTCGGCGATGTTCTATTCGATGTACTTGTATCAAACCGCCTTTCAGCAGTTCAAGATGGGCTATGCCAGCGCGCAAGCCTGGATTTTGTTCATGATTGTGCTTGTAGCCACGCTATTCTTGTTCAAGACGGCGCGCTGGGTCTATTATCACGCGGAGAATTAGCCGCTCGGCGCGTAACCGACGATATGGACTGCGCGGAGCGAAGGCGAATCCCGTAAACCCGCTCGGCTAGCGCAAAATGGAGGTTTGGCAAAGCAGGTGACGACAGCCATCCGCTGGCAGGAAAACCGCATCATTCAGGATCGGATCAAGCGCACGATCGCTTATACGATTGTTATCATCATGGCGGTCGCTTATATCTTCCCGCTCTATTGGCTGCTGGTGACGGCGCTGAAAACGGATGTGGAGATTTTCGCGCAGCCCCCGCCGATCATCCCGCCGAACCCGCAATGGCATAATTTCGCCGATTCGACCACCTACATTCCCTTCTGGCGTTATATGTGGAATACGATTGCCATCTCCGGCTTGACGGTGCTGGGCACGGTGCTGTCTTGCACTTTCATCGCTTATGGCTTCGCGCGGATTCAATGGCCCGGTCGCAATATCGTCTTTCTCATTTACCTGAGCACGATCATGCTGCCGTCCCAGGTGACCTTGATCCCGCTCTATTTGATCTTCAAAGATTTGGGCTGGGTGGGCACATTTTTGCCGCTGGTGGTGCCACATTTCTTCGGCAGCGCGCTTTATGTTTTTCTTCTGCGTCAGTTCTTGCTGACGATCCCGCAGGAGTTGAGCGATGCAGCGCGGATTGACGGGGCGAGCGAGTTGAGCATTTTGTGGCATGTGATGATTCCGCTGATGCGCCCGGCGCTGGCGGTGGTGGCGCTTTTCACCTTCGTGCAGACCTACCGCGACTTCCTGGGACCCTTGATTTATTTGCAGAATCAGCAGGACTGGACGATCTCACTGGGCTTGAAATTGTTCCAGAACATGTACGGCGCGCAGTGGCAATTGATGATGGCGGCCTCGACCCTGGCGATGCTGCCGACGATCGTGCTCTTCTTCTTCACGCAGAAGACATTCGTGCGCGGTATCGCGCTGACCGGCTTGAAAGGGTAGCGAATGGCAAAAATACGAATAGCGGTGATCGGCGCGGGTGGTATTGCTGGAATACATTTGCGGGCCTATGCGGCCCATGCCCAACGTTGCGAAATTGTAGGCATCGCCGATGTTGTTGAAAGCGCGGCGCGGGAAAAGGCGGCGACCTATGGCGGAGAGGTCTTCACCGACGCCGAAGCCATGCTGGACGCTGTGAAGCCCGATGCCGTCAGCATCTGTACCCCGCCGAAATATCATTTGCCCGCGGTTCGGGCGGGGGCAGCGCGCGACATCGCCGTACTCTGCGAGAAACCGCCGGCGCGGACCCTGGCCGAGACGGGGGCCATCGTCGATGCCATGAGCGGCACGCTGCTGCAGTTCGCTTTCTGTCATCGCTTTCACCGGCCCTTGCAGGCGGCGCAAGAACTCATTCGGGGCGGTAAGCTGGGCGAGCTGGTGCAGATCGAGAATCGCTTCGCCTTTCGCTTTGCTCGCGCCGGTAAATCCTGGTTCACCGAGGCGGATGTCGCAGGCGGCGGCGTCTTAATCGACACGCTGGTGCATAGCATTGACATCTTCCGGGCCTTGACCGGCGACGAAATAGAGCGGACCGAGGCTGCTGTGTCTACGACGCTGCCGATCGAGGTGGAAGACAGCGCCTCCTTGCTCGTGAAAAGCGCAGGCGGCGTCATCGGCTCCTTGAACTGCAGTTGGGTGACGCCGGTCGCAGAGGCCATCGTCAAGATTCACGGGACGGAAGGGCAGGCGGTGATCGACTATGACGCCGACGCCGGATTGCGCTATCGGCTGGCGGATGACGAAGACTGGACGATGCAGCGCTTTGACGCGCCCGATCGTTTTGAGGCGCAGGCCGATCATTTCTTGAGCTGCGTCGAAAGCGGGGAGGAGCCGCTTGTTTCCGGCGCGGACGGGCTGGCGGTGATGCGGGTGATCGAAAGCGCATATGAATCTGCGGGGAACGGATCATGAAACTGAGCTTGAGCATGTGGAGCGTGGTGTCGGCGGTGAAAGCCGGTCGGATAGACCTGATGGGCTTCATCGATTTCGCCGCGTCGCAAGCGGTGACAGGCGTCGAGCTTCTCGATGTCTTTTGGGACGATGCCGAGCGAGAGATACCGCTGGCCAAGGAACGGATAGCCGATGCCGGTCTGGAACTGGCGGTCTACTCGATCAGCAATAACTTCATCCGTCCCGACGAGGCTGACCGACGGCGCGAACTGGATGAGCTCAAGCGCGGCGTGGACATTGCGCTGGCCCTGGATGTGAACCTGATGCGCGTGTTTAGCGGGAGTTACCTGGAGGGACTGAGCCAAGATGAAGGCATGTCCTGGATCCTCGAGGGTTTGTCGGCGGGCGCCGCCTATGCCAAAGGTCTAGGCGTCACGCTGGCCCTGGAGAATCACGGGCGCTTTGCCGGGCGCAGCGATCAGCTGTACGACATCATCGAGGGAGTGGGCTCGCCGGCGCTGCGCGTCAACCTGGATACGGGGAACTTCCTGCCTGTGGGTCAAGATCCGCTCGAGGCGGCGCGGGACCTGGCCGACCTGATCGCGCTTGTGCATTTGAAGGACATGCGGCGCGCCGCTGCTGACGAGCCGGGTCACGTCGTCGCCGATCTCGATGGAGGACTGCTGACCGGTTCTGTGATCGGCGAGGGCTTGGTGGACTTGCCCGCGATGATCGCGCTGCTGGACGAGATTGGCTACAGCGGTTGGCTGTCGTTGGAATACGAAGGCGCGGATGATCCGGTGAGGGTTGGCGTGCCGCGGAGCCTGGACGCGGCGCGGCGCTTGCTCCCGTAGGGGCAAGCCACCCCCACCCCAATGCTTTGGGGAGGGGTGACTCGTATTCGCCAATCCCAAGAAAACTGTAGATCTCGACATGGCGAGCGAATGCCTGTCTCGGCATTTCTTTTGACGCATTGATTGTTGTCGGTTACTGGTCTATGGATTCGGATGATTGGGACCGATCCAGGTGGTTTCCGAGGTCTCGGTCGCTTCGATATCCAGGTTGACGACGATGGCTTCCTGATCGCTGCGGACGAGGACGCACATAAGCGGCTCGTTCGGATCCGCGTTGATTTCCTGGTGGGGCACATAAGGCGGCACGTAGATGAAATCGCCGGCGTCGGCTTCGGCGACGTATTCGAGCTTGTCTCCCCAGCGCATGCGCGCGCGTCCGCTGACGACGTAGATAACGCTTTCCAATTCGCCATGGTGGTGGGCGCCGGTTTTGGCGTCGGGTTCGATATGGACGGTACCGGCCCAGAGTTTCTCGGCGCCGGCTTTGGCTTGGTTGATTGCGGCGGCGCGTGTCATGCCGGGGCTCTGCGGCGTATTGGTATCGAGTTCGTCGCCCCGGACGATGCGGACGCCGTCGTCGCGCCAGTTGGGCTTGTTGTTCATGGGTGGCTCCTTTCGTTGGCCTGGGATTTTACCACAGGGATATTAAGCACCGAGGGCAGCGAGCGATTTGTTATAGCATTCATGGGGATTCCTTATCCCGGATGATTGCAGGCGCGTTGGGGATGTCATCATTCGTTGATGGAAGCAGGGTATTTTCGCCCGCCGCAGCCAAGAGATATTCGGGGGATGTAAGGTATTTCCCCACTTCGGTTTGGGAGATGCCGTGCCAAGGCGGGTGTTCCTGGACTTCACCGTCGTAGTAGTGTTCGACGCGGATCGTCTGTTGGGGTATCCGGCCGGGCAGGACTTCGTCGAGCCATTGGATACGGTCCAGGATACGACTAAGCGCCAGGATGCGGCGGCTGCTATCCAGTTCGTCCGGTTGGAGGTCGGCAGCTATTTGTCGGGCGTGTTTCATGAGTTGTTCGCGGATGTAAACGAAGTCGTCGTAGTCGTCGTTTTCTTCATGCTCGTCCTGGTTGCCGGGCTGGTCTTGCGTGGGCGCGCCCGCGCCAGATTGCCGGCATGCCGCCGCGGAAAATGTTTTTTCGGCAGTTTGGCAATTTGCCTGCTGGCGCAGTTCATTGCGCCAGCTTCTCAGTGTACGTTCGGGAATGCCTGTGCTGAAGTGAACAAAGCTGATACTGTCCCCGAGTTTGATCATTCCCAGGGCTTCTTGTTTTTGCGCGTCGGTGTATTTAGATGGCATGCGTCTTCCAGTGATAGGTATTCAGTGAAGGCAGTGTAGCAGAGTCGGGATATGAAGTGGCGACTAAATAGTCGCGTTTTGGGAAAATTGTTGGGGGATCGAAGGTGTTCCTTTGATCGCAGAAGTCAGTGCAAGTAGGTCATGCAAGAAAACCTGAACACAGAGGACACAGAGCTCGCAGAGAAAAACCAAGGGAGGAGCATGTTTTGCGGGCGTTTCAGCGAAACGCCCCTACCGACGACTATTATTTTGAAGTTTCATAACTTAGTTGGTCCTACTGAAGTACGGAGACATAGAGGGAATCTGAGAATAGAGGCGTGGAGGGCGCGGATGGAATCAGCCGCTGTAGTGGAAAAACTGATTTTACCACCGAGTACACCGAGGGTGTTTTCACCACAAAGGCGCGAAGATATTGACGTAGAAGACGTGGGAATACCGTTTGGGCGTAAAATCGCCACAACACCTATACATGTTGCGGCGATTTTGGGCGACCCGCCGGGTCGCGTAGACACAGACCGCCGGTCGCCCCTACCGGGTTGGGATTTTGCAGAGCGGGCGACCTGATAGGTCGCGTAGGGCGCGTGGACACAGCCCTTCGACACAGACCGCCGGTCGCCCCTACATGGAATCGACGGTGGCGAAAATGGCATAGCGATTCGGGTCGCCCGATCTACGCGAATGCATAGGTTGCGATTTCGAAGTTCTTGGTGTTCTGAGTAGGACTAGCAGAGTCATGCAACTCCAAAATAATAGTCGGCGGTAGGGGCGACCCGCCGGGTCGCCCGCAAAACCTAACCAGAACAGTGGGCGAGCCAAGGCTCGCCCCTACAGTTCGACGCCGGAATTTGCATGACTTACCTGTTTAGAAGAAGCCACGGCGCTGGAAGCGTTCTTCTTTCCAGAAGTCGCCGTCGTTGTGATACCCACCTGGTCCCCCCTCGGTCCCCCCGCTAAACGGGGGGCGGAAATCCCAAAACCCGGGCTAGTCGACCGGGCGGAATTTGGTCGCGGGGTTGTTTTCAGCTTTAGAAGAAGCCACGCCGCTGGAAGCGCTCTTCTTTCCAGAAGTCGCCGTCGTTGTGATACCCACCCTGCTCCCAGAAGCCGGGTTTGTCAACGGGGCTGAATTCGAGGGCGCGCAGGAACTTGGCGCTCTTCCAGAAATAGCGCTTGGGCACTACTGTGCGCAAGGGACCGCCGTGTTCCATCAGCTCGGGTTCGTGCAGAAAGCGTCCCTCGTACTTGTAAGCCAGCATGACATCGTCATCGTCCATGATGTCGAGCGGCAGATTGGTGGTATAGCCGTATTCGCAGTGGGCGATGACGAAGCGCGCCGTCGGCTTCAAGTCCAGTTGGCGCAGGAAGTCTTTGAACATCACGCCTTCCCAGCTGGTATCGAACTTGCTCCAGCGGGTGACGCAGTGGATGTCCACGGTCATCTGGCCGGTCGGCAGTTGCAGGAATTCCTCCCAGGTCCAGCGTTTTTCCGCTGCGACCTCACCGAAGACGCGCAAGTCCCAGCTTTCGGGATCGAATTTGGGCGTCGGTCCGTAGGTCAGCACCGGGAACTTCTCCGTCAGCGATTGCCCGTTGGGCAGCCGTCCCGCGGCCCGCATGTCTCTTTCTTTTTCGCGCCGTGTGAGGTGTTTCATGTTCACCTAATATCCGTTTGATCGTGTTTGCGGACGACTTGATAAGTCGCCCCTACAAGTCTTGTTCGGCAATTGTGGCTTGGCGTTCACTTCTAACCCCTCATCCCCCGACCCCTTGCCCCCCTCGGTCCCCCCGCTAAGCGGGGGGCGGAAATCCCACAAGGGGAGAGGGGGAGCTAGAGTTGGTGGAATTCCTAGTAATCTGTTGAATTTCGCAAGGATTGCCCCTTGTCTTGTATTGTTTCAGTACTCTTCCAGTCATCTCTACATATGATTTGAAGTACCGGAGAAGCCCTGCAATTTTCGCGATGGACCTTGTAGGGTCAGGGCGTTGGGGTCATACTGCCAATTGCAAGATGGTGCGCAAGAGCACATTGGCGCCGACCTCGACATGGCGCCACTCAGTGAATTCTTTGGGATTATGACTGATGCCATCGACCGAGGGCAAGAAGATCATGCCGGCCGGAACCATCTGGTTCATGATCTGCGCATTGTGCCCGCTATAACTGGCGATGGTCATGTAACTAACTTTTTCCAGGCGGCAGGCTTGCTCGAAATGATGTACCAGATTCGTTGACATCTGCTCGGCTTCGCGGCGCAGGACCCGGTCGACCCCCACCGACAAACGATAACTCTTGGCGCAGTCCTGCGTCAGGCGGATCAAGCGCGCTTCCATCTCGGTCAACATGGTCGTATCAGGGTGGCGGAACTCGACGCGCAAGGAGGCTTCCGCCGGCACTACGTTAAAAGTATCCGGCTTGACACTGACATGCCCGCAATTGATCACGCCTTCGGGATACTCCTCGGTGATCAACTTATGCGCCAAAATAATGAACGCCGCTGCCCCTTGCAAGGCATCGCGGCGTTCTTCCGCTGTGGTGGTGCCGGCATGGGCCGCCTCACCGTAGAAGGTCACGTTATAGGTGCTGCGCCCGACGATCCTGTCCACAATCCCTAGTTCGGCGCCCTGTTCGTGCAGGCTGTTGCTCTGCTCGATATGCACTTCGAGGTAGCCCAGGATATCGTCCGGATTGCGCTGGGCGCGTTGGATCTCGTCCGGGCGGATGCCCGCGCGATAGAGCGCCGCCCGGAAGGCGCCGTTGGCTTGCAATGAGTCGTTGAGATCATCGGCCGACAGATTGCCGATGATGGCATTGCTGCCGAAGAGCGAATGCCAGGTGCCTTCTTCATCGGTGAAGTTGATCGCTTCCAGGTGATATTTGGGCTTGATGCCGGATTCTCTGATGCGCCGCAGACATTCCAGGGCGATCAATACGCCAATCGCGCCGTCGTAGCGCCCGCCATTAGGCACGGTATCCAAATGCGAGCCGAGCATCAGGGTCTTGGCGTTCGGATCTTCGCTGCAGAGCAGGCCGCTCAGATTACCGGCCTCATCGTCGCGGATTTGCAGTCCCGCTTCTTCAATCCGGTCGGCGTACCATGAACGCGCTGCCAGGTCTTCGTTCGAGAGCGCCAGGCGAGACACGCCACCACCCATTGTCACGCCGATCTCTGCCAAGGCATCGAAATCCGCTTGCAGCCGCTCACTGTTGACTTTTAGATTCAACCAGCCAAAAACCACAAATCATGCCATTCACAAGCGTCAGTTAAGTAACCTGAATTATAGAGCCAAAAGCTTTTCCTACAACCAATTGTCATTTATGTTTCGGAATCCTAACAGCTGCCCGGCGCGTAACCGGCGGATCGTACTGTCGCGCTCACGCAAAATAATATGCCTTCTCGTCGCATGAGCGACGCGGTTTGCATAGACAGCGCTATTTCAAGGCACATAAGCCGGAGCGGGAGCGGCCGATCTTATTGTCGTGCAGGGCGGCGCTTGGCGAGCGCCTGTCCCTTGTTATCAGCCAGCTATCCATTACCATTCTTGCAATATCCACTGACCGCCGCCGCGGAGCCGTCGTGATTAAAACGCCTCTCGATCAAAGCCAGCGCCAGGATTCGCCCTATCGCTGGGTGATCCTGGTTATGGTAACTCTATCCGGCTTTATTGCCATGGGCTTCCCAACGACCGGGATCTCCGCCCTGTTTAGCGAGATCGCCGATTCGCTCGACCTCGACCTTGTCGAGATTGGCGTGATTTGGGGCGTCGGCAGCTTGATGGGCATATTCACGGCCCTGGTGGGTGGCACCTTGATCGATCAATTTGGCACGCGGCGAACGCTGGTTTTCCTCTGCCTGGCGACGGGCATCAGTGGGGCCCTGCGCGGTTTCGCCTTTGATTTTTGGTCGCTTTTCTTTTCTTCGTTTCTTTTCGGCATGGTCCAGCCGATATTGCCGATGAATTTCGTCAAGCTCAATCGGGAGTGGTTTCCCTCGGGTCAATTGGGATTTGCGTCGGGTGTGATGTCGGCCGGTTTCGCCACCGGCTTGATGCTCGGTTCGCGTTTGAGCGCGACCCAGCTTTCGCCGCTGCTTGGCGGCTGGCGGGCGGTGCTGATCTTCCTGGGAGTCTGCGCCATAGCGCTCGCGTTGCTCTGGGCGATTGTGCATCCGCCGGTCGAGCGGCGGCGCGGGGAGCGGCCGGACATTCGGAGGATCATCAGCAATTATCGCTATGTTGCCCGCTTCCGCGAATTATGGGTGATCGCCATGGCGGTCTTTGGCGTGCTCGGTGTAATGCGGGGCTTGGGGGGCTATGTGCCCACTTACCTGCGTGAAATTGGCTGGCATCCGGTCAATGCCGACACCGCAATGACCGTATTCTTCTTCTGCAGCTTGATCGGCGTCGTACCCATATCGCACCTATCCGATAGGCTGGGTAATCGGCGGTTGGTCATGGCTTTTGGCACCTCGATGATGACGGTTGGCTGCGCGCTGATGTACTTCGTCGGCGACAGTTTCTGGGGCGTGATGCTGGCGATGGCGATCGGCGGCTTCTGCTTCGACAGTTTCATGGCCTTGAAGGGAGCGTCCACCACTGAGGTAGAGGGCCTGGAGTTGGCGTTGATGGGCAGTGCGCTGGGTTTCGTTGGCATGCTGCAGAATATCGGCTCGTCCTTTGTGCCGCCGCTGGGCAATACGCTGAGCACGATCAGCTTGAACGCGCCTTTTCTACTTTGGGCGGGGTCGGGCCTTTTCGCCACGCTCGTCCTGCTCAGCTATCGCAAGCGCAAGCCACGGCAGCCATAATTCGAGCAGGGATTTCAATAGTCCATCCCGTCCCTTGCCATCGCCTCGCTTTGCGATACCATGAGACAGTTGCGACCGAGCACATCAGGCTTAATGCCGCAGATGCCCCCTCTCATAGATCAAAATGACCGTCAGCATTCGTCCTATCGCTGGGTGATTCTGGTGATGGTAACCCTCTCGGGCTTTACCGCCATGGGTTTCCCCACAGCCGGTTTGTCGGCGATGTTCAGCGAGATCGCCGAGTCGCTTGATCTGGATCTGCTACAGATCGGCGCCATTTGGGGTGTGGGCACGGTGATGGGCATCTTCATGTCCTTATTAGGCGGCAGTTTCGTCGACTATTTCGGTACGCGCCGCATGCTGGTGTCACTGTGTCTGGCGACGGGCATCACGGGCGCATTGCGCGGTTTAGCTGTTGATTTTTGGTCACTTTTTCTGTTTTCGTTTTTGTTTGGCGTGGTGCAGCCGATCCTGCCGATGAATTTTATCAAGCTGAATCGTGAATGGTTTTCTTCGCGGCAGTTGGGTTTCGCCGCGGGCGTTATGTCCGCGGGTTTCGCTACTGGCGCGATGCTCGGCTCGCGTTTTAGCGCGACGGTGCTGTCACCGCTATTCGGCGGGTGGCGGGCGGTGCTGATTTTTCTCGGCCTTTGTTCGGTCGTCCTGGCGCTCATTTGGGCGGTCGCGCATCCGCCCGTCGACGTGAAACGCAGAACCAAAGGTCTAAATATGCGGCAGGTCATCTCTAACTTGCATTATGTCACGCGCTTTCGCGAACTGTGGACGATCGCGCTGGCGGTCTTTGGCGTGGTGGGGCTGATGAACAGTTTGGTGGGCTATGTGCCGACCTATCTGCGCGAAATTGGTTGGGAGGCAGCCCATGCCGACAGCGCGATTCCGGTTTTCTTCCTGGCTAGTTTGCTGGGCGTGGTGCCCATCTCGCATTTATCGGATCGATTGGGCAACCGGCGACTGGTGATGGCATGCGGCACGGCGATGATGGCGCTGGGCGCGCTGCTGATGTTCTTCGCCGGCGATGACTATGGGCTCGTGATATTTGCGATGGTGATGGCCGGCTGCTGCTTCGACAGTTTCATGGCTTTGATGGGCGCCTCGATCACCGAGGTGGAGGGCCTGGAAGTTGCTTTTATGGGCAGCGCCTTGGGCTTCGGCGGCGTGCTCCAAAACCTGGGCGGGTCCATTATGCCGCCAATCGGCAATGCCTTGTCCGCGATCGCGCTAAATGCGCCCTTTCTGCTCTGGGCGGCTTCGGGCATCTTCGCCACGCTCGTCCTGCTTAGCTACCACAGACGCAAAGCGAAGTGAGGGCCGCGCCTCAGCCCTTGATGCCGATGGCCGCCAGCCCGCCGATGAGATGGCGCTGGGCGAAGAAATAGACGACCAGAATCGGGATGATGGATACGAGCGTCGCGCCCATGAACAGGTGCCACTCGATGCTGTAGCGCCCCTGGAAGAAGGCCAGCCCTACTGATATCGGAAACGATTCGTAATCGCGCAAAAAGATGATCGGCTCGAGGAAGTCGTTCCAGGTCCACAAAAAAGTGAATACAACCACGACGGTCAAGGCGGGGCGGCAGAGAGGGATGATGATGCGATAGAGGATGCCCCAGGCGCCGGCGCCGTCAATGCGCGCGGCATCGTCCAGTTCGCGAGGAATCGTGCGCATGAATTGGGTCATCAAAAAGATGAAGAAGGGACTGCCAAAATAGGCCGGCAAAATCAGCGGCCAATAGGTGTCGATCAAACCCAGACGCAGATAGAGTACGTACAGGGGGATTAGTTTGATATGCCCGGGCACCATCATCATGCTCAACATCAAGATGAAAAGGACGTTTTTGAAGGGAAAGTTGAAGCGGGCGAAGCCATAGGCGATAACCGGCACCGACAGGAGCGCCCCGATGATATTGGCGATGACCAGAATGGCGCTGTTTAACATATAGCGCGCAAGCGGGTACTTGCCGAAAGCCTCGGCGTAGTTGCCCCACTGTGGATTGGATGGGATCCACTCCGGCGGCCAAGCCATGAGTTCGCGCGGCAACTTGAGCGATGTGGATGCCATCCAAAAGATTGGCAGCATAAAGACGCAAGCCAGAGTAATCATGACGGCATAAATGATTGCGTGCCCTACCAGCTTCCTGGCGCGGCGCTGCCTTGCGCTCCTGCGCAGCTGTTCGGACGCGCTCAGCCGCGCTGGATCAATTCTCATAGTAGACCCATCCCTTCGAGGTACGAACCACGAAAACGGTGCAGCCCATGATGACTACCAGCAAGAACAGCGCCAAAGCCGAGGCGTAACCCATATTTGCGTTGCGAAAGGCTTCTTCGTAGAAGTAGTAGAGAAAGAAATAGGTTGCCTTGAGGGGACCACCATGCGTGATGACGTAGGCTTCGGTGAAGATCTTGAAGGCATCAATGAGCTCTATGATTAATTGGAAGAAGAGCGTCGGCGTCAAAAGGGGCAGGGTGATGCGCCAGAATCGGCTCCATTTGCTGGCGCCGTCAATCTCGGCGGCTTCATAAAGATGCGCTGGGATATTCTGCAAGCCGGCGAGATAGATGATGGCCGCGCCGCCGACTTTCCAGATGCTCATGATGGCGACCGAGGGCAGCGCCCAGTGCAAATCCCAGAACCAGAGCGGTCCGCGAATGCCGAAATAGCTGAGCAAGGTATTGACGACACCGGTATCCGGATTCAAGAACCAAATCCACATCAACGAGACGGCGACGCCGGATATGACGGCGGGAATAAAGAATATCGTGCGAAATGCGTTCATACCCGGTATCTTGAGATTGAGCAGCAGCGCCAGCATCAGACCGAGGACGAGTTTCGTGGGCAGTGAAATGATGACGAATAGCGTCGTCGCCTTTAGTGAGCTGACGAATAGCGGATCGCGCGTGAACATGCGCACGTAGTTGTCCAGGCCGACCCAAGTCGGCGGTTCAGCCAGTGTCCACTCGTTAAAGCTGAAGTAGATGGTGGCGATTATGGGGAAGGCGTAGAAGACGACGAAGCCCACCATCCAGGGAGAGAGCGCCAGGTAGCCCGTCTTGGCGTCCCGGCGCTGCTGCGCGGTCAAATTTCGCCATGCGGAGAGCATGAGATTTCCACCCCCATCCCCCGGCCCCTGCGCCCCCTCGGTCCCCCGCCTCATGGGGGAGGTATCCCATCAAGAGGGAAGGGGAGCTAAGGATAGCGCAGCAACTGCACAATAGCCCCTCCCTCATTTTGGGGGAGGGGTTGGGGTGGGGGAAATATCAGCCGCCCAGACGCGGCACACATTCGTCGAGCGCGGCTTGGCCCGGTTCGACCATGGCATCCAGGGTGGCCTGCACTTCGTCGCGCTCAATTTCGCCTAGCATGATCAGATCCCAGGCATCGCGCACGCCGCGAATGACGGCGCCGCGCCAGCAAGGATGGTCTTTGCGCCAGGAGGCGGTTTGCGTGGCGTCAAGCACGTTTAGGAAGCCTTGGAACCAGTCGGTATCGGCGTCCTCGTATTCCGCAAGCAAAGATGGTATCGGCGGAAAGTGACCAAGACCTTGTTCCATCAGGATGCGCTGGCCCGGGGGGCCGTTCCAGAATTTCAGGAATTCCCAGGCTTCATCCGGGTGCTCGCTGTTTTTCCAGATGCCGGCGCGCAGCGCCCAGCCGTGGACCCAGTTCTCATTGCCCGGGACGCGCGGTTCGGGCACGACGCCGAAATTCACACCCGCTTCCAAAGTCGAGACCATGCTGCCGGGGTTGAGCGTAGCCATGCCCAGGCGACCGGCAATGAAGAGATCTACTGGACCGGTGCCTTCGGTGCCCAGCACTTCGAGATCGGCCGGCGTTGGGGTTGCGCCGCTATCCACCAGATCCCAGAGCCAGGTATAGGCGGCCACCGATTCCGGCCCGTTGATGTAGCCTTCTACAGTTGTGCTGTCGTCACTGTAGGGGTTGGTGGCGCCCATGTTACGCCAGAGGGCGCGGAAGGGTCCGCGAGGGCGGTCGCCACCCCAGCGGCGCTTGTCTTCGTTTCTCAAGGCTTTGGCGATTTCGATGTAATCTTCCGGCGTCCAGTCTGCGGTCGGGTAAGGTACGCCTTCATCATCAAAGACGTCCTTGTTGTACATGACGAAATTTGCGCCAATATCGTAGGGTAGGGCAATGACCATGTCATTCCAGACGACCCAATTGTTGAAGTATTCGGTGTGGAAGATGTCGCGGCTGATATCGGGATCGTTATCCAGGCGGTCAGTGATATCGAGGGCCTGCGGCAGCCAGTTGTTCGACCAATACCAAGCAAGATCAGGCACGCCTTCTCCCGCGGCTATGGCCGTGCTCATGAGGTCGTTGTAAGCGCCTTCCGCCATGATGCTGACATCGACCTTGATATTGGGGTGCTCGGCTTCAAAAGCTGCGATCACGTTGCGGATGGCGGGCTCCGGCGAATCGCGCCCGGAAGTCGTCCACCACGTCAGGGTGACGGTGTCTTGCGCCGCCACACCGCCCATGCTGCACAGGAGCAGCACAAACAGGCTAGCAAGCGTGAGCGCCTTCTTGAAAAAAGCGTTATTCATGATCTTTCTCCTCACATAAACTTAGGCAATCTTGAACCGCATGCCATCGCGCAAACGGCGCAAACGGATGATAGCGCATCTGCGCGTAGTTATTCAAGTTTTTTGCAAAACGAGACGCTATTCAGTCTCCAGTGGAAAGCAAAAAGGGCGAGCCAAGGGCCCGCCCCGGTTTTGAGCGCTGATTGTCGAGCGGTCGTTAGTCGCGGCCGCCGCCGAAGAGGCGCAGCATGAACAGGAAGAGGTTGATGAAGTCCAGGTAGAGCGTCAGCGCAGCCATCACGCTGAACTTCACTGTATTGTCCGGGTCCAGCGCCAGACGCGGATCGGCCGCCATATTGGCGATGCGCTGCGTGTCATAAGCCGTCAGCCCGGTGAAGAGCAGCACGCCAAAGATGCTGATGACGTAATCGATCAGGGCGCTGCCGAGCAAGAAATTGACGAATATGGCGATGACCAGTCCGATCAAGCCCATCATGAAATAGCTGCTGTACTGGCTCAAGTCCGTTTTGGTCGTCATCCCGACCACGGTCATCGCGGCAAAGACACCGGCCGTACTCACGAAGGCGGCGGCAATCGACCCGATGGGATAGACCAGGAATATGATGGAAAAGGTCACGCCGGTCAGCGCGGAATAGGTGAAAAATAGTAAGCCGGCATTGGTGGGCGAGAGCTTGTGCATGCGCGCGCTCAGCCCGATGACGATACCGAACTGGGCGATGATGACCACGAAGAACATAATCTGCGACGGGATAAAGCCGGTCGTGCTCAGCAAGATCGAGACGAAGGCCGTGATGGCAAGGCCCATGGTCATCCAGCCATAGACGCCGCGCATCACCTTGTTCAGTTGCACACCGTCCAGCGGGCGTTTCATCTTGCCCGGCATGTCGATTGTTTGCACATTAGGATTGAAATTCACCACTTACCTCCTGAATATCTCACGTCATGAACGGACGTATGCCCGCTATTATACTAAACTTTGTAACGGATTATCCATAGATTGGATGCGGTCAAACCCTCCGATTTTACGTGGATCTTACGTTTGTCAAAATGCTTTGCCAAAATAAAACGCCCGCGCAAAGCGTAGAAATGCCCGCGGTTCAATCGCCGACATCGCCATCGAACCCACCGTCGAAATCGCCGCCTGGTCCGTCAACATCGCCGTCGAATCCGCCAAAGCCATCGCCGAATCCACCGCCATCACCCTCAAATTCGCCGAAATCGTTACCGAACATGCCGCTTCCCCAAAAGTAGCTGCTCTCGCCGCGATAGTTGTATCTGCCCCTTAGCATTGTCTTCTGGAGCAATACGATGGGCAAGATCACGCTAAGGACACTCATGCTCAGATAGAGCTTTAGCGCCGCCAGGACACTGAAGCGGACCGCATCGTTCGGATTGACCGACTTGCGCGGATCGGCCCCCATGCGCGCGATGCGTTCGGTCATGAAAGCTGTCAGGGCAACGGCAAGCGCTGCGCTGATTAGGCTGAGACCAAGCCCATCCCCTAAGTTGCCAAAACTGTTGCCGGGTAAGAGTCTATTGACGGCTGCGGCGACGAGCAAGCCAAGCAGGCCCATGAGAAAGTAGCCGCCGCGGTCGCTGAAATCTCGCTTGCTCTTCCAAGCGACCAAGGTCATCACGGCAAATAGACTAGCCATGGCCAGGCAAGCGTTGGTTGCTGCGCTGGAGGAATCGGGATAAGCCAGGAGCGAGAAAAACATAAAAAAACAGGCGCCCACTACGACGGCATAGATGATAAAGAAGAAACTTGCTGTGGCAGGCGAAAAACGCTGCGCTTTCCCGTACAGCCCGAAAGCCAGAGCAAATTGCAGGATGATGGCGACCGCTAATATATTGAAGATCGTAAAGGCCGAATCCAACCCGGCTCCGCTGAGCAAGGATGCAACCCAGGCCGAGATGCCGGTGCCCACTGTCATCCAGGCGAAGACATTGCGCATCACGGCATTCAGCTGCGCGTTATCCAATGGCTGCCGCTCTTTCGAATTGCGCAGCGACGCATTAGCCTTGCTCTGCTGATAATTGCTACTTTGCTGATAGAAGCTCATCCGCTGGTCTCTCGTTTATTTGTAGGTACATTATACTATAGCGGTCAGCAAGGAGCGACACATGCGATGCGCCGCCCGTTGCAGCTAGGTAGTTTTGCCCGGCTTGTTATAATGCGCCCGGTTTCATTTATATGGGAGCAAAGCATGCGCCTGATTCTGGCATCTTCATCGCCGCGCCGCCGGCAACTGCTGTCGCAGATGGGCATCGACTTCGACATCATCAAGCCGGCGATCGACGAAGCCCGCCGCGAAGGCGAAGCCCCGCTTGATTATGCGCGGCGGCTCAGCCGAGAGAAAGCCGAGGCTGTGGCGGCTGCGCTCGACGCCTCGCCGGCGCTGATCCTGTCGGCGGATACTATAGTGGCGCTCGCCGCCGACGCGGCTGGCATTGCTGAAGACGGCGAACTGCTGGAGAAGCCGCGCGATGCCGCCGATGCCGGCCGCATGTTACGGGCGCTGCGGGCCCGCGCCCATTACGTGATCACTGCCATCACTCTGAAGCGGATCGGCCCTGCAGAGCAGGTCATCACCCGGCATGCTCGTACCACAGTCTATATGCGGGACTACAGCGACGCCGAAATCGCCGCCTATATCGACAGCGGCGATCCCTTCGACAAAGCCGGCGCCTACGCCATCCAGAACGAAGCATTTCATCCGGTGGCGCGTATTGATGGCAGCTACAGCAATGTGGTTGGCTTACCCCTGGAAGAGGTCAAAGCCGCGCTGTATGAGATCGGCTTTTGGTCAATGCCCTGCAACTGAGCCATTCCGTTTACCCCGCGCCAGGTTTCTCGCGTATACTGTAATTATGCGAAAGCTAATTTGTATTTGAGTTACAGGAATGTTAAGGAGACGTGCAAAATGATCTTTCCAGCTGAAACAAGAACTCGCGCGGCAGCCACTGGAAGGCGTCCGCTAGCGCGCGTTGGTACGCACATGCGAAGTCTATGCATGATACTTCTCAGCCTGGTATTGCTCTTGCCGACCGTGGCGATGGCTGATGACGACGTGCCCACCCTGGCCTATTTGCGCTTTGGCAACTCGCCGGATTTTCAACTGACGGACAAGGCGGTGCTGGACATGCTGGAAGCTTATGGCTACCTGAACCCGGAAGAACGCGCCACGCTGCAGGGCGGCAATGACCTGCATGGCGAGAAGATCAACATCTTGTATCGCGAGGCCGGCTTTGATTTGCCGACGGCAAACCTGATGGTAGAAGATGCGCTTGATGAAGGCGCGGATGTGTTGCTAACGTTATCAACGCAGGTCGGGATGATAGCGGCGAACGCCATAAGCGAGATGGAAGATCCGCCGGTGCTGGTCTTCGCCATCGTGGCCTTGCCCTATGCGGCGGGCATTGCTGAAGCGCCTTGCATCAAACCCGATAATATCACCGGCACCGAGATGTTCGTCGATACTGAGGAGTGGTTCGCTATTCCTTACAAGCAAAATCCTGATTTTGCCAATCTGGGCGTGGTTTTGGATCCCAACAGTCCATCCGCGGCAGGTTATGAAGCGGGACTGGAGCAATTCGTTCTCGCTACCGGCGCCAACGTAGAAATAGCGACGGCGACAAGTGCGCCGGAAATGGCGCTGGCCGCTGATACGCTGATTGACAAGGGCGTGGATGCGATATTTTTGCCGCCGCGCACGAGCTCCCCGGCCGGTTTGCCCGCGGTTGTGACAGCGTCTTATGGCGTTCCGGTGTATTCGGCGCTTGTTTCGGATGTCATTTATGGCGTCACCGTGGGCAACGGCTTCGAGGGCTGGTATCGCGAAGGCGTGATTGCGGCGCGGATGGTGATTGGCCATTTGCGCGGCGAGCTGGACATCGCCAGGACGGGCATCGCGGTGACGCCATCGTTCAAGGTCGCGGTCAATCTGGACGCGGCTGGCTCGCAGGGTATCACCGTCAGCGAAGCGCTGCTGGCGGAAGCCGATTATGTAATCGCAGATGGTCAGGGCGCAGGCGCGGATCTGGAGAGCTTGGGTTTCAACTTGTCGCTGCCGGCGATGTCGCTGGAAGAACGCATGGCGGAAGACGCAGCCTTCCTCGCGGGCTTGCAATGTACGCCGGAGATGATCGCCGAACAGCGAGCCGCGTTGGAGGCCGCCGGCGAATAAGCCGAGGATGGCCACTTGTCAGCGGTCGTACGCGGGCAGTCGCTGAAGATTGCCCGCATTTGCTTTCTAGCGCGGACTCAGGCTTGCGCCGCGTATGAGGCGCTGACAGAATAGGGCGCGAGGTCAGCGTATAATCCAGTGGGAATGAATTAAGAACATGAGCCGATACGAAATCGCAAATCAATTAGTAGCGGCGGGCAAGGGCATCATGGCCGCGGACAGGCCGCCGGCCGCTTTCGAGCAATTGCTGGAAAGCGAGGGCATCGCCGTCGACGATGATGCCTATCGCAATTGGTCGGAACTGCTTTTCACCACTGCCAATCTCAACGACTACGTGAGCGGCATCATCATGACCCCCGAGCAAGTGCTGTTGCGCAATGAAGCCGGTGAATCGCTGATTGCGGGGGTTATCGACCAAGGCATGATCCCGGGAATTTCGCCTTTCAAGGGCATGGTCGCGCTGGCGGGCAGCGACGGCGAAACCGTCGGCAGCGGCCTGGACGGCTTGCGCGAGCGCCTGGCGGAATTCGCCGCCATGGGCGTCGGCTTCACCAAGTGGCGCGCCGCATTCCAAATTGGACCCGGAAGGCCCAGCTATTACGCCATCGAAGCCAACGCTTATGTTATGGCGCAGGTCGCCGCGCTTTCGCAGGAAGCCGGACTGGTTCCCATCGTCGAGCCGGAAGTGATGCTCTTGGGCGACCACACGATCGAAACCTGCTTCGCCGTCACCGAGTGGGTGCTGTCACGAACTTTTGAAGCGCTCTATATTCATCGCGTCGATCTTGAGAGCGCGCTGGTCAAAGCCAGTATGGTCGTCTCTGGCAAGGACTGTCCGCAGCAAGCCGATGTCGATACGGTCGCCGAGCAGACGGTCAAGGTCTTCCGCCGGGCGATTCCCGCTGCGATACCGGGTATCGTCTTTCTCTCCGGCGGGCAGAGCGACTACCACGCGACAGCCCATCTAAACACCATGAACGCCAACTATGAATTGCCCTGGAAGCTGAGCTTCTCCTATGCCCGCGCGCTGCAGCGGGAGCCGATGCGCATTTGGGGGAATCGCTCGGAAAACGTAGCCGCCACCCAAGCGGCGCTCTATCACCGCGCCAAGATGAATGGGCTGGCGTCGCTGGGCTTGTGGAAGACGGAGCTGGAGGGCGAGGCGGTCGCGCCCTAAAGCGCGCGCTGATTTGAAGCCCACCATTTGTCAGCAATTAGGATGTTCGTCCTCCACGAGCTCACAGAATTCCTCCCAGGTG
>JAPOWG010000028.1 GCA_026707745.1 Chloroflexota bacterium | reverse complement strand
TGAGAACCGATCAGCATATATTGCTGGATGGCTCACGACTAGAACATCGGATGCTACTGCGACCTCAAGGGCGGCAACGGCTACTTCCGGTACGGCGACTTCTAGAGCTCAGGCAACAATAAGATCAAGGAATTCTAGAGCTACGCAAACGGCTCGGGCCAGGCCTGCTCAAGTTGTCATTCAGACGGACAGGGTCAATAGTATCGGTAATTCTGGATGTTCAATTGAGCCCGAATCACAACGAATTGGTGGCGAGGACATGTGGTTCTTAATACATGGCAGACAACAAGACGCTGTCACTGTAACTCTAATTCGGCCGAGTCAACAAATTCCGCTTCGAGTAGTTGAGAGAGGGAAGCGAACATTCATGAATAGTGGCAGCAACTTCAGATCGGGTGACCCGTTCATAATCCAGTTTTACGGATCGAATGAAAGATTTCCAACAGGAACCTATACGATTCAACTCAGGAAAGGTAGCAACCGATACATCGTTTCATGGAATGTGAGTAGACGCGACCAGTATCGAATTTGGGTATACTGCAGGTAAGTAATCAATTCAATAAGTCTGATATCAGTAATTGTCCACATATAAAACGACGGAGTAAACGTACACCCCATCCCTTGCCAACTCATCCGTCGCAGCTTCTACTGGACCGTCACGCTACTCACCCCATCCGGCGATATCAACCCGGCAGATTGTTCATTACCTGCACGACAAATCAGGTGACTACAACCGCGCCAGTCACCGGGATGCACATGCCTCTTTACTTTATCCCCGAACCCATGAAACTGCTGGTAAATTGCTTCTGCACGACGGCGATCAATACGACTATGGGCGTGACCACAATTATCGTGCCTGCCGCCAGTTGATCCCACTGCGCCCCGATTTCCGATGAAGCGGTTAATAAGGCAAGTCCAACTGTCAGCGGACGGATTTCGACACTGCTCGTGATCAAGAGGGGCCACAGAAACTCATTCCAGTGGTAAGTCACCGAGACGATGCTGAATGCCAGCAAAGGGGCACGCGTGACGGGCAAGAAGACATGCCACAATACCTGAAGCCAGCTAGCGCCATCGCTGCGCGCCGCCTCTTCCAGTTCTTTCGGTACCTGCTTGAAGGCTTGGCGCATCAAAAAGGTGCCAAATGCCGAAGCGATATAAGGAGCCATCAAGCCCTGATAGGTATCCAACCAGCGCAGTTTGGCGAGGGTCTGGTAATTCGGCAGGATGAGAATCGAAGCAGGCACCATCAATTGCGTGAGAAATAAGAAGAATATCTGGTCTTTGCCCCGGAAGTCCATGCGCGCCAAAGCAAATCCCGCCAGCGAGATGGTCACAAGCTGGATGGCCAGCAAGCCAAATACGAATATGAAGGTATTCAAATAATAGCGTAAAAACGGCGCAACCTGCCACGCGTCTTCAAAAGCGCCCAGATGCAAACTTTGCAGCCAGACCAGAGGCGAGTCATTCAATAGCTCGGTAGTCGGCACAAAGGCAGCCAGCAGTGTCCAAATCATCGGTACGATCCAGATCAATCCGAAGGCCGCCAACGCTACAACAGGTAAAACCTCACGCCAGTTTCGCGCATTGCCTTTCATCCGATAACCATTCCTACCATCTGTTTAATCATAATGAACACGGCGCTCCAGATATACGAACTGTAAAATCGCCATGGTCATTAGCACCGCCAGCAAGATTACAGTCATAGCGGATGCGGTGCCGATATTGAAATATTTGAAGCCCTGTTCGTAAACATAAAAGAGGGACATATTGGTGGCATTGTTGGGTCCACCGGTCGTCAAGACAAAAACATGATCGATTTGTTGCAGGGCGCCTAGCACAGATATGGTTGAAACAAAGTAGGTTGTTGGCGAAACCAGCGGCCAGATAATAAAGCGCAACTGTTGCCACAATGTAATGCCGTCCAGTTTAGCTGCTTCAAGCACGTCTACAGGCAGTGCTTGCAGGGCAGCCAGATAAAACAATGCGAAGTAACCAAGCTGCTTCCACAAATAAACCACAAATAATGCGGGCAGCGCCAGCTCGCGTCCATTTAACCAGTTAGAGAGTGGCAGACCCAACCCAGCCAGGATCTCGTTAAACAGACCAACACGCGGGCTATATAGGAACAACCAGATCGAAGCGACACTGACCATTGGCAGCGCAATTGTCGCCAAAAAGGGAAAGCGAAAGAAACCGATATTTCGTAGACCTTGATTCAATAGAAGCGCCAGGAGCAAGCCACCAATAACGGCAAAGCCCACACCGGCGGTAACATAGAACAGCGTGTTTTTGAGCACTTGTTGGATGATCGGGTCGGTAAACAATCGCTCGTAATTTTGAAGGGCCACAAAAACCTGTTCGCGGCCTTGGCGTGCCCGAAAGCTTGACCAAATGACCGAGACTATTGGCCACAACGTGAACACCGCCAGGAAGACTAGCGATGGCAGCAGAAATACGTAAGCGACTGCGCCACTACTATGAACCGCAGACTGCAAGGTAAAGGAACGAGTTACCTGAACTCGTCCCTCACCTTGACTTTGTTTTACATCAAACTGAGTCGGTGCTGATTTCAACGCTTAATCGTCCAATTCGCAACCGCCTCGTACCAATAGCTCATTGGAACGTTCCTGTGCCGATTGAAGAGCTTCTTCCGGTGTTAGTTGACCTGTATAGACAGCCTGGACAGCTTGCTGGGTAATCTGAGCTATCTCTGGACCAGCTATTGTCGCCGGAAATTCTTTGACGGCATATTCAAGTTGGAAACGGGCAGTTGAAGCTTGCGGCACCTCTGCAGCATAGCTCTTCAAGGGTTCCGTTTCCCATGCTGCTGCACGCGGCGCGACGTAGCCGCTGTCAATTCCCCATTGCCCGATTTGCTCTGGGCGCACCATCCAGTTGATAAACGTCCAGGCAGCATCCTGTCGCTCTTCTCCAATATCCGCCATGATATAGAAGTTGCCACCGCCGACGTTGGCGCCATAACCAGCCGAGCCACCGGGCAAAAAGCCTGTGCCAAGCTCGAAAGGTACATCAGCCAGCAGCGAACTGAGACTACCGGTAGAGTGTATGATCATGGCGGTTGCCCCGGCGATAAAGTCCGCCGGTAGCGTACGCCACGGCAGATCTCCATCAGGCATGATTTCATGCTCAACTTGCAGGCTGCGCAAGAATGTCAGCGCTTCTATTGCTTCCGGCGTATCCAAATACACTGCACATGGGTCGTCTCCCAACGAGCCGAGGTGCTGTCCAGCTTGAATAGCGAAGTTGGCATAAGTCCAGAACTGCGCTGCTGCTTCAAAGCCCCAGCGGGTCACCTTATCCCCATCGCGCACCACAAGTTGCTTGCCGAATTCCACCAGTTCATCCCAGGTCGCCGGTGGTGTTTCCGGGTCCAGGCCGACCTCGATAAATGCGTCTTTATTGTAATACAGGATCGGGGTTGAACGCTGCCAGGGTATGCCCCAGACCTGGCCAGCGGAAGTCGAATTGGACATAAAGGCATCGAAGAAATCGTCAATATCCAGCGGTTCATCCGAGTTAATGTAATCATCCAGCGGGATGACACCTTCCATATCGACCAGGGTATATAGATCGGTGGAGAGTAGAATGGCAACATCAGGCGGCTGACCGGACATGATAGCGGCTTGCGCGCGGGCCATATTCTCCGTGTAGTTGCCGGTAAAGATGGGCTCCACTTGTATGTCATCATGGGTTGCGTTGAATTCGACGACGTAGCCGTCAATCGCTTGCGCCAAGGGTCCCGCAACGCCGACTGGATAGAAGAATTGCAGCGTGATCGGCTCTTGAGCCGAAGCCCCGCCGGTCACCAGCAGAATACTAATCACAATCACAACCAATTTGTACATAACTGAATCTTTTGACATCACTTTCTCTCCAATTTCTAAGAACGTTGCAACGTTCAGGTCTGGAAATCCAAATAAGATTCTCAAGGCACCCCTTTCCTCCGGACGAAATAGCAGAACGGACGTCTTAACTCTACTTTGGTTGATCACGCGGCGTAGTTTCTACGTTGCAATATGAGGATGGAGCCAAGACTTTAGGACGAAAACAAGCGGTAGAGTCTCATGACCGCTTAGCAAAAGTATAGCGCATATATCAAGACGATAGCAAATTCTGCTCGAATATCACACCGCTCAAGGACAACTGCGACATCAACCCGGACATGATCCGCCCACTCGTCGACTTCCTCATCGACAAGGGCGTGGCCGGCATCTACCCGCTCGGCAGCACGGGCGAGGGCCCGCTCTTCACGACCGACGAGCGCAAGGCAGTCGCCGCCGCCACGGTCGAAGCGGTGGCGAGGCGCGTGCCGAACTTAGACCGGCCTCGCCACCCCGTTCTGCGTGTGAAACTGATTTGGCATTCGATTCAGCGATCGCGCTTACAATTCGCAACCGTATTGGATCAGCACTTCGTTGGCACGCTCTTGAGCCACGGCCAGTGCCTCTTCTGGCGACTGTTCGCCGGTATTGACCGCTTCAATCGACTGGGTGACTAATGTATAAATTTCCACGGCACCGTATACTGCCGGGAACTCTTTGACCGCGTATTCGAGCTGGAAGCGGGCGGTGGACGCTTGCGGAACATCGGCCGCATAGCTCATTAGTG
>JAPOWG010000115.1 GCA_026707745.1 Chloroflexota bacterium | reverse complement strand
ATGGCGGCACCGGCATGGGCATCACCGCCGCTTCGGAAAACAAGCCGGAGTCCTACGAGTTCATCCGCGTCTGCAATATCACTGCCGAGGGTTCGCTGCTGGCCTTCCGCCGCATGAACCTCTTCCCGTCCTATACGCCGGTCTGGGATAGCGAGGAATTGCTGCGCTCGGATGATTACTTTGGCGGGCAGGTACCTGGTCAATTCATCGCCGAGGCGGCCGCCGAAATGGCCGTCGTCAACGTCGATCCCTATTGGGGCCTCTTCGGTGATATCGTCAATCGCGTGGTTATGGATCCGGTCTTCGAGGCGGACGCCGACCCGCGCGCCGCATTGGAAGAAGCGATCGAGGAATTCGAGTTCAGCAAGTAGGACTCGCATTTAGGCGTAGGCATGTAGGGGCGTTTCGCTGAAGCGCCCTTATCTTGCACCCGTATAAGCGGGAGTCTCGGCGAGACGCCCCGACGATTCCGTTCTACCTCTGTGGTGAGCAGCGCAACAGGGAGTTTATCGTTTGTCCGCTCACACATTGACAACCGCAAACAAACCGCAGTCCTTCTCCCTTGCGGACTGGTGGTCGCGCAACCAGCGCAAGGTCATCCCCTATATTTTTCTGGCGCCCTTTTTGCTCTCATTCGTGATCTTCACCGTCTACCCGGCCGGCGTCTCCCTCTTCTTGAGCTTCCAGCGCACGCGCGGCTTTCAACAGGCTGAACAAGGCGGCGGCGTCGTGCTCGAATACAAGGGCTGGGCCAATTACGAGCGCCTGCTGACCAAGGACAAGCGCTTTCGCGAAGCCATGATCAATGGCGCCGAATTCTGGCTGGGTACGCTGCTGGTGCAGATGCCGCTGGCGCTGGCTGTCGCGCTGGCGCTGAACTCGCCGAACATACGCTTCCGGATACTGGGGCGATTAGCCTTCTTCGCGCCCTATATCACCTCGGCCGTCGTCGTCGGCTGGATATTCAGATTCGTCTACGACCAGAATTTCGGCTGGATGAATTCGGCGCTGGCACAACTGGGCATAGAAGGTCCCGCCTGGATTCGCGATGCCAATCTAGTAATGCCGTCCTTGATCATTCTCGGTTTGTGGACCTGGGTCGGTTTTAACTCGCTCTTCTTTTTGGCGGGCTTACAGAATGTGCCCGATGATCTAAAGGAAGCGGCGCGCATCGACGGCGCCAGCACGGTACGCGTCTTTTGGCATATCACCATTCCCTTCCTGCGCCCGGTATTCGTCTTCGTGGTCGTCACCGGCGGCATCGGCTCCTTCAGCCTGTTCAGCCAGCCCTACTTGCTCTTGGATTTCCCCAACACCGGTCCCTTCGATAGCGGCTTGTTCCCGCTGATGTATCTCTACGACATGGGCTTCTTGAATATCCGTATGGGCTATGCCTCGGCGATCGGTTATATCTTGACCGTGGTCATTCTTATCATCACCGGCATGCAGCTGCTCTTGTTCCGGCTGTGGAAGGTCTGAGGCGCGGCGATGTTCAAGCGGAAAGGCAAAAGCGCAATGGGCGCCAGCCGGGTCAGTGTCATGACGATGAACACCATCGTTCTCGTTGGCGTCTTGCTCTGCGCGATTCCCTTCGTCTATATGATTTCCGCCAGCTTCCGCCGCGAGGGCGATCTCTACAAGCTGCCGGTGACGGTCTATCCGCGCGAATGGACCATGCACAATTTCCATACGCTCTTCGAAAAGACCGAGTACGTCCGCTGGTACGGCAATACTATTTTCACCGCCAGCATCCGCACCGTTCTCGGCGTCTACTTGGCTGCGCTGGCCGGCGCTGCCTTCGCCAAATACGATTTCCGTTTCAAGCGCTTCTTTTTCTTCCTGGTGCTGGCGACCTTGACCCTGCCCTTCCATATGCTTCTGATACCGCTTTTTCTATTGATGCGCGATTTCGGCTGGGTGGACAACTACCTCGCCATCATCGTGCCCGGCATGGTGAACGTCTTCAACATCTTCCTCATGCGCCAATACATCGAATCGGTACCCGATGAACTGATGGACGCCGCCCGCATCGACGGCGCTTCCGAGATCGGCATGTTCCACCGCATCATCCTGCCGCTGGTGCGCCCGGCCCTCGGCGTGGTCGGCATCCTCACCTTCGTCTGGACCTGGAACGATTTTCTCTGGCCCCTGGTCGTCCTGCATGATGACGCGAAATACCTGCTCTCCAACGGCATCGCCACGATGGACGGGCCTTATGAAGTCGAGACCGGCGCTATCATGGCCGGCTCCTTCCTCGCCACTTTGCCCATTATCATCGTCTTCCTCTTGATGCAGCGTCAGATCATCGCCGGCCTCACGCAAGGGGCGATCCGCGGTTGAAAGCGAATTCCTCCGCCCCAAGTGAACGACTGGTCTTTCAGCCGGATGCTTCCCTCAGCCTGCAGCGCGGCATCAATCTCATCGTCGACGCCATCCGGCCGACGCTCGGTCCCATTCCGCGTACTGTCGCTATCAGCCAGGCGCTGGAGGACAAGCCGCCGGACTTGCTGGATAAAGGCGGTCTCATCGCGAGGCGCATCAGCGACCTGCCCGACCGTGACGCCGATATGGGCGCCATGCTGTTGCGGCAGATGCTCTGGCAGCTATATGAAGAATGCGGCGATGGCACGGCGACCGCTGCTGTCATCTTCCAGTCGATCTACAACGAGGGGTTGAAAGTCATTGCCGCTGGCGGCAACGCCATGCGCTTGCGGCAGAATCTAGGCGACTTCTTGGACATTGCGCTGGCTTCGCTCGCCGAGATGACCAGCCCAATCTCGGGACAGCAGCAACTGGCGCAATTGGCCGAGTGCATTTGTCACGATCTCGAACTGGCGGAGAAGCTGGGCGAGATCTTCGATTTCATCGGCGAGCACGGCCAACTCGATGTGCGGCGCGGGCATACGCGCGCCATGGAGCACGACTATATGAAGGGCATGTATTGGCGGCGGGGCGCGGTCTCGCGGGCGATGCTCAAAGGAGGCAAAACTCCCGATCGCATCGTCATGAACGACTGCGCCATACTGCTCAGCGACCTCGATGTCGACGATCCGGAAGAACTGCTGCCGGTCATCACTACCTTAATGCGCGCGGGGGCGAAAGCGCTGCTGCTGGTAGGTGACAAGTTTTCTGAGACAGTCATCAACTTCATCTTGAACAACAAGGAGCCGGACAAGTTTCGCCTCGTGGCGGTCAAGACGCCGGGAAGCACCGATGACGAGCGCCGCGCTCACTTGAGCGACATGGCTGTAATCACCGGCGCGATTCCGCTATTCAAGGCGGCCGGCGATACGCTTTCTACCCCCCTCGGTATCCCCCCTCGTTCCCCCCGCCTCACGGGGGGCAGAATCCCCAAAGCATTGGGGGGAAGCTCTGATACTTCAGGGAGAGAATCAAGACGAGTCACTTACTTCGGGCAGGCGAAGCAAGTCTGGGTCGAGCGCACCATGTTTGGCCTGGTATCAGATCGCGAGGACCAAGGCGCACTCACCGAGCATCTGGCTGATTTGCTTGAACTCCTCGAATACGCACGGGACAAGGACCGGGAAACGTTCCTGCGCGAGCGCATCGGCAAGATTCTGGGTGGCGTCGCCATCTTGCGCATCGGAGATGCTGTGCCGACGCGGATGGACAACCGCATCGCCATCGCGAAAGAGACGGCAAAATCGCTGCGCCGCGCTATTCGCGACGGCATCCTGCCCGGCGGAGGAATTGCCCTGCTCGCTTGCCGCGATGCGCTGAACTCGGCGCGTTGCCCCAGCGCGGACACCGAAGCGCGCGCCGCCCAGCGCATTCTGCTGCGAGCATTGGAGGCGCCGATCCGCGCCATTTGCCAAAACGCCGGTTTCGATGGCGCCAAACTCGCCGAGTTGGAAGGTCAGGCCGCCGGATACGGCATCGATGCCCGCAGCGGCGCTATCGTCGACATGCTGGAAGCCGGCATCAGTGATGTCGCGTCAGTCACCGAAGCCGCTCTTCGCAGCGCGGTTACGAGCGCGGCGCTGGCGCTGACGATCGATGTGCTGCTGCATCATGCGCAGCCCGAAGAGACCTATACTCCTTGAACCAGCCCGGCGCGTCGCTTCCGCCCGCCGTTGGACGCCGAGCCAACTTCCGCTAAGATACTCATAATGGCATTGCTATCCTGGAGCTGTCGAAGCGTGCTCTCCCTGCAGTTGTGGCGATCGATCGCCGAAGCCGATATCCACGATCCCATCTTCCGGCGCGTCAGCCAGACTCAGAAGCCGGCGAGCCAGCCTCGGCCGCGCCCAAGAAGGCCGCGTTTGCTTTGGCCGCTCGTCGGATTGGCTTCCGCCTTCGTCTTGATCCACGCGCCGCAGCTGCTAGTGGCTGTCTTGATCGTGCCCTTTATTTTGATCACGCTGGTAGTGACAGCGCCTCTGTTGTTGCCCGTCCTCATCTGGCTTGCCGGCGCATTTTCCACTGGCGAGATCATCAGCGGCATCCAGCGCGAGAAGCAGCAAAACACCTACGATCTCATCTGCGCCTCGACGCAGGGCAAACTCAAGGCCAGTTGGTCCTTCGCCACTGGCATGCTGCATCGCGGCGGCGGCTTCCACCCTTTGCGTTGGGGGACGCGGATCTCTCTGCGGTTCGGCTTGGCGGCGCTCGGCGGATTAAGCCTGGTGACGCTGCTGTTCGCCCTCTCGGACCCGGCCGGTTTCGGAATCGCGCAATTTCGCCTGCTGCTGCTGCCGCTGCTGCTCGCGGCGCTCACCTTCAGCAATTTGACCCAGACCTTCGTGGTCAGCCACATCATCGGTCTGCTCGCCAGCAGCTTCGATTGGGCGAAGCGCGATGCGATGCTGGTCGGATTACTCGCCTACGCCATCCTCCACACGCTGCCGCTGGCAATTGCCGCGCTGGTCTACTTGCCTTTTCGCTTTTTCGTCTTTGAGCCGCCGCTGGTGGCGGTCATGGCGGTCGAGGCTCTTGCGCTGCTGCTGATCATCGCCGGGCGCGAGTTGGTGATTGTGGCGCTGTGGTCGGCGTTGAAACGACGGATGAATTCGAGCCGCTTTGAGTCGGGACGGGGTGAAGTAACCGCTGCCTGGGCAACGACGTAACTTGCGACTCATGCAGCGCAAACTAGCTCACGATCTTGCTTGATGGTGTCGCCGCCTCCGGTCCGTTCAAAATGAATCCTGTATCCGATCTCTAGTTGTGGCGCGTTGCACAAAATCTCCCTCGATTCTTCAACGCCATAGTCCAATGCTTCTTGAATTAGCGCACGGGTCAGAAAAAATGCCTCCTCAGCGGTATATGGCAAATAGTCCCCTGCCGGGTCTTCATACTGTGTGTTCAGCCGAAATCCCAAGCCTAATGATCCGGAGACGTGGGCGGCATGATGGTACAGATTCTCATAACCGATCTGTTCGACCACACGGATCGCCTTGTTGCGCTCGCTGATCCGTCGATGGACGCTGTCAGAACGACTCTCGTCAAGCGGGAACACAATCAATGTTTCGTCAGAAGCATTCCAATTCGTGAAGTCCAAGAGTATCGAATCCGAATACACTGTCGTCATGAGAGCAAAGGCAGAGATATCTTTGCGAGAGCGTCCTTGTGGCGAGTCGGATCGCTCGCCATATCTCAGCGCCATGACTGCCGGCTGATTGTCGCCCGGACGATCGGCAGATCCGCCGCCTTCTCTTTGCCGTGCGCCAGCGTGAAGGAAGCGCATCACGTTCCAGAAAGCTGCGGTTTCCGGATGGCTCAACTCTCTTCTTAATTCATCGGCGAATGGCGCATGCAGCAGGCCATACAATCCGGGATATTCCAAAAAAAACCAATCTTGCGGCGGCGTTATCGTCAAGATCGCCGCGCTATCTTGCGGAATCGCCACAGCAGTATCCACATCGGCGAGCGGCAAGAATCCGTAGCGCTCTTCGGCGACCGCCAGGTAATCCCCGTACCACAATAGCGTCTCCGCTGTCTGCAGATAAAGCTGGTTGCCAATTGGATAGCTGTAGCCGGCAAGGCGCGGCACATTCGGGATCGGCGCACGTATGTGATAGAGCGCCGCTTCGATATCGTTGCCTTCGCCCTGTTGTCTCAAGAGCTCCGGTTTGTAGGTCGCAAACCAATAACGGACGCGTTCGCGATAGAGGAAGTCGCCATTGATATAGTCGTCCCATGCCGGCGACGTCAACAATTCGGGTTGAATCCAGTTGAAAACGGCATTGCCTTCTCCATCCCAAGGCACCGTGTGATCCCACTTCTCTTCCACATAAGTCTGAGAAAATACAAGCGCCGCCAAGGCGTCCGCGCTCATGTTTGTTATGGCGGGATTGTTCAACTGTCGGGCCGGATCAAGAAAAAGATCGCGCCGCGCCAGATTGGTTAGGATGACCTCGGCCTGTGGCCGTCTGAAACTGTAGTCTTCCCAGTCGGTGTAAGCCGAAATGTGAAAGTGGCGACTATCGGCAAATTCCCGCTCGTCAGTGAGGAACTCATAAATTGCGGCAAGCTGCGCAGCGGAAAGCAAATCATAGTGTGATTCAATCAGCGCCAGGTCATCCTCGTGTATTTGCCCAACTCGCAACTTGCCCAGCACATCATCTTTCGTCGGTCCCCGAGTCAGCAAAACTGTCGGAGCAAGCGCGACCAGCAGAAGAATAATTGACAAGCGAACCCGCCGTCTCAAATGCCTCGCCCCATCCTCAGCACCCGCTCATAAGCCTCGCGCGTATCGATATCCAGCAGCACGCCCTCGTCAGCCACATCCACCAGCCGCAGCCGCTCGCGCGCCGCCTCAATGACGTCCCGCGGCTTGGCATCGGCCGGCAACTCCAACATCGCGCCCCAGAAAGCCCGATCCAGCAGCACCGGATGCCCGCGCCTGCCCTCGTATCGCGGCGCCAGATTCCAGCCCGCCTCGTGCGCCGCCGCCAACTGCCCGATCACTTCGACTGGCACAGCGGGCATATCAGCCGGTTGGATGAAACATCCAGCAAGTTCCGCCGGCAGCGCGCGTAGCCCCGCCTTCACTGACGACAGCATCTCACCAGTCGCAAAATCGCTATTGTGCACACAGGTCACATCCAGGCCGTCCACGGCGGCGCGGACCTTGGCGGCGTCGCGCCCGGTGACGACGATGACGTTTTCGATTGAAGCCTCCACGAATTGGGACGCGACATGGCGCACGATCGGCTTGCCATCGCGCCAGGGAAGCAGCACTTTGTTCTCAACCATTCGGGACGACAAACCCGCCGCCAAAATGATCGCTCCAAAGCTTACCCCCCTCAATCCCCCCGTAGCAACAGGGGGAAGTTCATCCGGCTGCGCGAGCGCGGTATGACGACGCTCCCCATCCCTCCTTGTGGGATGCTCGCCATAGAGATGGCGAGAAGGGGGTCGGGGGGTGGGGGGCGCAATCACGCCTAACCATCCGTCTTGCTGCGCGGCATCGGGCGCTCGGCGATGTCTTTCAGCAAGCCGCCATGCCCCATCGAGACGAGATTGGCGCGAGTCAAGCGCTCACCGCTGAGCAAGCGCGGCAGAATCCAGTCGATGACATTGGTCTTCGGCGATTTGATACAGCCTGGCGCGCCGACCACCGGCGCCTCGCCCAGATAGCCCATCATCAGCAGCGTGCCCGGATCGACCGGCACGCCGTGCAGGGTGATGCTTCCGCCCGCCAGCTCAAGCGCGGAGGGCACCACGTCTTCCCGATCGATGATCGCGGATATGCCTGCAATCAGAATCATGTCTGCCGATGCCTGCCCACGAATCGCCTCAGCGATGGACTTGGCATCGTGAAGAGCGAAAGTCGGCGCCAATAGCTCGCTGCCCCAGCTCTCGATCCGCCGGCGCACCGGTTGATGAAAGCTCTTCATCAGGCGCGGTCGCGTTGATTCCGTTCCTGAGACGATCAGCGCCACGCGCTTTCGCAGCAGCGGCCGCACCTCCAATACGGGACCCCCCACTTCGGCGATGCGCTCCACATCCACCACCCGCGCAGCTGGCACGCCAAAGGGCACCACCTTGACCAGCGCCAGCATCTCGCCGACATCAACGAGGGCGAATGCCCGCAAAGTCGCGACGGTGATGCCGTCATAGATATTGTTGATCAGTTCCAGCCGTGGCACATCCACATGCAGGATGCCGCGCTCTGCTGCCGTGAGGTTCGCCCGGCCGACGCCAGGCGCGCGCAACCGAACGTGAGCGCCAGCCAGAGCGGCGCCGATCCGCTCGGCGGCGGCGTCTTCATGAAGGTCAGCCGCGCTGAGCTGGGTGACCGTGACGCGCTCCAGCCCCAACCGAAGCAGCGCCGCCATATCCGCGTCGCTGAGACGGCGCCCCTTGTTCAAAATCAGTTTGCCGGCTTTATCGTAAAGTTTATGCGCCAAAATTGCGCCGACCGATTCTTCGACCGGCACCTCACCGAATTTCATCGCTCACATCCCGTTGCGCACCGCGATGATCTCCGCCAGAATGCAGACGGCGATCTCTTCTGGCGTCCCCGCGCCGATGTCAATACCGATCGGCGTACGAATCTGCGCAATGAGCTCGTCGCTAATGCCCGCCTCTTTCAAGCGCGCCACGCGCTGTCGATGAGTGCGACCGCTGCTCAACACGCCGATGTAGGGGATACCGGCCGGCAGCGCCGTAATCAGCGCCTTGTCGTCAATTTTGGGATCGTGCGTCAAGACGGCGAGATAAGTGCTGCGGTCCAGGCCGAGCTGCGGCAAAGCTTTATCGGGATAGCTGTGCACGATGTTCGCCACATCGGGGAAGCGCTCTTCGGAGGCAAAAGCCGCCCGCGGATCGATGATCGACACGCGGAAGCCGACTTCAGTCGCCATTGCATACAGCGGAATCGCCACGTGCACGCCGCCGACGAGAATCAGATGGGGCCGTTCGACCTGCAAATCGATCATGACCCGCGTCTCGCCCATAACGGCAACGCCACTCTTCTTGCAGCCCACCACTACTGCTCGCATCTGTGCGAGAAGACCATCGTCCAGATTCGGACTGCGATACAAGACAGCGCCGGCTCCATCAAGCAAGACTTTCTCGCCGACCTGCTCGCCTTCCATAATCGCGATCGTCGCGCCGAAACGGTCGTTCAGCGCTAAATCGGCCAGCGCGTCCCACCACAGCGCATCGAGCGGCTCAACAAAAACCTCGATGCTGCCACCGCAGGTCAAGCCGACCTCCCATGCCAGGTCGTCAGCCACGCCGAACTTCAACAGGCGCGGCTGTCCATCGCGCAAGCCGGCAATCGCTTCTTCGACGACTGCGCCTTCAACGCAGCCACCACTGACCGAGCCAATCATCGACGTTTCGCCGCTGACGCCCATCTTCGAGCCTTCACGGCGCGGCGCCGATCCCCAGGTCTTGGCTACCGTCGCCAGCGCCACATCGCGCTCTTCCGCCAGCCAGCGATTCATCGTATCCAGGATATCCCGCATCATCCCTCCCGTTAGGCCAGATAACGCTGGCGGTAGATCTCCGCGCTTGGGCGGCTTGACAGGTTTTGCAGCGCCTTAACAATCACCTCCAGATTCGCCAAATTGGTGATTGGCAGAAAGTCATGCACATACGGCAGCAGCGCCTGCGCGCCCCGCGTCAGGGGCTCGTACTCGGGCACATCCAGCAGCGGATTCAGCCAGATTAGACGCCGGCAGGATAGCTGCAAGCGCGCCATCTCTCGATGCAGCAGCGGGATATCGCCCCGATCCCAGCCATCGGTGATCAGCATTACCACCGCGCCGCGACCCAGCACGCGCCGCGACCAGGTCCAGTTGAAGCGGTGCAGGCATTCTCCCGTCATCGTGCCGCCACCCCATTGCAGCACCGTCCCGCCGATATCTTCCAGCGCGTCATCGACATTCTTCTGCCGGATCTGCCGCGTGATGCGGGTGATGTCGGTGCTGTAGACGAAGGACTCGACTTGATACAGCGAGCCCGCCAGCGTGTGCATGAAGTGAAGCAGCACCCGGGTATAACGCTCCATGCTGCCGCTGATATCACAGAGCAGCACGACGGGACGCGGCTTCTCTTTGCGCCGGTGGGTCGGCAGCCGCGTCACATCGCCGTTCTTGCGGATCATGTCTTTCATCAGGCGGCGCATATTGATCACGCGCCCTTTGCCGCTTTCGAAACGGCGCGTCCGGCGCATGCCCAGCGATTCCGGCATCTTGGCGATGACGCGCTTCGCCATCTCCAGCTCCGCAGCCGTCATCTCGGCGAAGTCCTTATGCCGCAGGCGCTCCTGCCGGCTGTAGGTTGGCACCAGCGCGATCATGCTCGAATCCAGCTCTTCGGCTTTGGCGCCATTTTCGCTCGGGCTCGATTCCAGCGGCGGCAGAAATTGCGTCTTCTTCTTGCGCCGCTCTTCGCCCAGAGATTGCAGATTCAGCGTGGTGAAGCCATCCGAGGGTCGCCGCCAAAAGATTTCAAAGGCTTCGTCAAAATAGGCGAATTCCCTGGGATGGTTGACCAAATGACTGCGCAGGGTGTAGTAGAAATCTTGCTTGCGGCCCAGTTGAATATGCGCCAGCGCCCGCCCCACTTCCATCATGCGGTTGGGCGTCACATTCATTCCCAGCGCTCGGCAGACGCGCCCAAAGAGAATGAGATTATGTGTCAGCTTGCCGCCGTGATAATCGTAGGGCGCATCGGCCGGGCCGAGAAAGACGCCCTTGATCGGACCGTTCTGCGACATGCTCAGGCTCGCTGCGCCTCAACTTTGGCGCGGTCGATCATATTCTGAATCGTGGTCGGGTCGAGCATTTCGACATCGTCCTGATATTTGAGGATCACGCCCAGCGTATCTTGCACAGTCTCCAGAGAAAGCTCGTTCTGATCAAGCGCGATCAGGGCGGCGGTCCAATCCAGCGTCTCGGCGATGCCGGGCCGCTTGAATAGCTCCATCGAGCGCATATCCTGAATGAAAGCGGTGATTTGCCGCGCCAGCATCGCCGGCACATCCGGCGCCTTGCGCTCCACGATCTGCAATTCCTTGTGGAAGTGAGGATAATCGATCCAGTAGTAAAGGCAGCGCCGCTTGAGCGCGTCGTGAATCTCGCGCGTGCGATTCGATGTCACCACCACAACCGGCGGCGCCTTGGCCGCGATTGTGCCCAGCTCCGGTATCGAAATCTGAAAGTCCGAGAGCAACTCCAGCAAGAAGGCTTCAAACTCCTCGTCAGAGCGGTCCAGCTCGTCGATAAGCAAGACGGGCGCTTTACCATCTCGGCTCTGTTCAATCGCCTGAAGCAAGGGTCGTTTGAGCAGGAAGCGCTCGGAGAAAAGCTCGCTCTCCATTGCCTCGCGCCCCAAGCCTTCGTTTTCCATCAGACGCATGTGCAGGATCTGCCCGGCGTAGTTCCATTCGTAGACGGCCGTGTTCACGTCCAGACCTTCATAGCACTGCATGCGAATCAAGTCGGTCTCTAGCGCCGTTGATAGCACTTTGGCGATTTCCGTCTTGCCGACGCCGGCATCGCCCTCCAGAAACAGTGGCTTGCCCGTCTTCAGCGCCAGGTAAATCGCCACGGACAGCCCGCGCTCGGCGATATAATCCTGCTCACCCAGCGCCGCTTGCAATTCGTCAACTGAATTGTACATTCAATCCTTCTCGTTTTCGTTTCGCCGGGAAATCCAATGGCAAATGAGCCTGTATTCTAGCTCAGTCGACCGAGGATTCGCAGGGCGTATTGGCGCGTGGCATGCTGAACTTGATGGGCAATCGAAAATGTGAGCAATACTGTAGGGGCGTCTCGCTGAGACGCCCGCTTTCCGAATTACATTTTTCGGCGTCTCGCTGAGACGCCCGCTTACCGAATTACATTTTTGGGCGTTTCGGCGAGATGCCTGCTAGTATATGGTTCGGCGGGAGGGCGAGACAAGTCTCGCCCCTACAGAATACGATATGATTGATGGCGGAATTGAGCAGGTTCATCAAAAACAGGACGAATGGCAGCACAGAGAACACATCGTTCTCATCGTAGCGCTTCGTGATTTGCTTCTTAAGCGATCCAATCCTGCCACATCTGCGTCCATTCTTTCCCCATCGCCTTGAGGTAGACACTGACCTTGCCGTAAAAGATCAGCAGCGCCTCCCGCAGGATATCGAGGCTGATATGAAGCGGCACCTCATAGCCGTCGCGGTCCATCTTCTTGGTTGCGACATCCTCATCGGTTACGGTCGATAACACAGCTTCAAGCTCCTGGTCAAGCGTGGCGTACCACGACTGGAGCTTGGAGACGCTCGTCAAGTAGGCGTCATCGTTCACGCGATAGCTGAAATCGATTCTGAAGTTCTTGAAGGACTGCACGTATGCGTGTTGCGTTTCGCCGAGTTCGCGGCAGAGCGCGCCCAAGCTGGGGTTCCCGCCGCCAGGACTGAAAGCGAGATCGGCGTCAGTCAGGCTCGCCATCAGCTCATCGCGCAGCTGCGTATACATCCGGTTCAGATCCCAGAACTGCTTGATATCAGTATTCATATCGCCCTCGGTGTCTGTGCCATTTGCGCCTGAATTATAGGAGAAAAATGGAGCAAACGAAAAGAGGCGACCCTCAGGCGCGCCCCCAGACTTCAAATAATCTGCGGGCGACCTGTTAGGTCGCCCCTACACTACTGCACTGTTCGTATTGCCTAGCCTTGCGCTACGGCGACCGCGCGTTTCAGGAAGACGCCCGCCATTTGCTGCCGGTAGCTCTCCGGGTAGGCGATGTCGCCGGCCAGCCATTCGCTGATATCAGACTTGACCGCCTCGGCCGCCGCGTTCACCGCCGCATCATCAACCGTCGTCCCGGCAAGCGCCGCTTCCGCGCTGCTGCAGCGAACGGCTTTCACCGTCGCGCCACCAACGGCGACGTGGGCATGATCGCAACTGCCGTCATCATTCATCTTCAAGGCGACGCAAACGCCGACGATGGCGTAGCGCGATGCCGGGTGCGGGAATTTGACGTAAGCCGACTGATGGTCGCTGAGGTCCGGCACGCTGACACTGGTGATCAGTTCGCCATCATCCAGCGCCGTTTCGAAGAGATCGACGAAGAAGTCTCCGGCGCCGACGGAACGGCTGCCCCCCGCGCCTTGAATATTGACGCTCGCGCCCACAGCCACTAACACGGTCGGCGGGTCGGATGCCGGGTCGGCATGAGCGATATTGCCGCCAAGCGTGCCGAAATTGCGCACACCCTGGTCACCAACCTGGCCACAAGCGCTGGCCAAAGCGCCACACATCGCTTGCACATCGGCTGAAGTCGCGATGGCGTCGTGGGTTGCCCCCGCGCCGATCGTCAAGCCGCCGTTCGCGGAAATGCCCTGCAATTCCGGAATACGCCCGATATCGACCAATTGCTCGGGCGCATCCAGCCGCAGCTTCATCACCGGCAGCAGACTGTGCCCGCCCGCGAGAAACTTGCCATCATCGGTGATCGAAGACAGCGCTTCGTCCACCGATCCCGCCCGCACGTAATCAAATTTGTTCGGCCACATTTATTGTCTCCTCCTGTCACTTTGCGTCGAGAAGGGCGACTCACCGAGTCGCCCCTACAAGTATTCGATTATGCACGGGCAGATTGAATCGCCGACCATACTTTGGCTGATGTCAGCGGCATGTCAATCTGCGTAACGCCAAGCGGCGCCAAGGCATCCAGCACCGCGTTGTATACCGTCGGTGTACTCGCGATTGTGCCGGTCTCGCCGACGCCCTTGACGCCGACAGGATGATGCGGCGACGGCGTCACTGTCTCGCCCAGCTCAAAGTTCGGGAACATATCCGCTTTCGGCATGCAATAGTCCATCATTGAGCCAGTCAGCAATTGGCCATCGTCACTGTAAATCGCACCCTCGCAGAGCGCCTGCGCCGCGCCTTGTACGACGCCGCCATGAATTTGCCCGGCGACGATCTCCGGGTTGATCTGCGGCCCGCAATCATCAACCGCGATATAGCGCTGCAAGTCGATCACGCCGGTCTCGGCGTCCACTTCGACGATAGCGATATGCGTGCCGAAGGGATAGACGAAATTGGGCGGATCATAGAATTGCGATTCCTCGAAACCAGGATCCATGCCCTCGGGCATATTCCAAGCCAGATGCGCCATCAGCGCCACTTCCTGGATGCTCTGCGCCTGGTCGGGCGAGCCTTTGACCGAGAAGCTGCCATCGGCGTATTCGATATCATCGACATTTGCTTCCATCAGATGAGCCGCCAAGACCCGCGCCTTGTCCTTGAGCTTGCGCGAGGCTTGCGCCAGGGCGGCGCCAGTCACCGGCGTGGTGCGGCTGCCGTAGGTGCCCCAGCCCATCGGCGTCTCAGTGGTATCGCCGTGGATGACTTCAATATCATCGACCGGGAAGCCGAGCTCTTCGGCGATGATCTGCGCCAAGGTTGTCTCCGAGCCTTGGCCATGCGGCGAAGCGCCAATCAGCGCCTGCACCTTGCCCGTCGGCGTGACGCGCACGGTGGCGCTCTCCCACAAGCCACCCTGGAAGCCGACCGCGCCTGCCACCTGGCTCGGACCCAAGCCACACATCTCGGTGTAGGCGGTCACGCCAATGCCGAGATATCGCCCGTCGGCTTCGGCCGATTTCTGCTGCCGGCGGAAGTCGCCATAGCCAGCCATATCCAGCGCTTTCTCGAAGGCGGCCGGATAATCGCCGCTGTCGTAGATCAGCGTGGTCGCGACCTCGTAGCCATCCTCAAACGCCGGGATCAGATTTTTGCGCCGCACTTCAACCGGGTCCATGCCGATTTTTCGCGCCACATTGTCGACCATGCGCTCAAGCAGGAAGGTCGCTTCCGGCCGTCCAGCGCCGCGATAAGCATCGGTCGGCGTGCCATTGGTCATCACGCCGATGGATTCACAGAAGACGCTGCCCATGGTGTAGGGACCGACATAAAGCAGCCCGTGCAAAATCGTAGGGATGCCCGGCGCCGCCGTCGATAGATAGCCACCCATGCCGGCATAGACCGTCGCCCGCACGCCCAGCAGCGTACCATCGTTGCTGGCCGCCATCTCCACATGCTGCACGTGATCGCGCCCATGAATGGTGATCAGATAATTCTCGGAGCGAGTCTCCGTCCACTTGACCGGCACGCCGAGCTTGATGGAAGCCCAACTGACCAGCGCCTCATCCGGGTAGCAGGGGATCTTGCTGCCGAAGCCGCCACCGACTTCGGGCGCGATCACCCGCACTTTGTTCTCGTTCAAGCCGGTCACCGCGCTGATGATGAAACGGTGAATATGCGGGTTCTGCGATGTGCACCAGAGCGTCAGCTCTTGCGTCGCCGGGTTGTACTGCGCCATTGCCGCGCGCGGTTCCATCGCCGTCGGAAGCAAGCGCTGCTGCAGTATCCGCTCAGAGACGACCACATCGGCGGCGTCAAAGACGGCATCGCTGGCTTCGCGGTCGCCCATCACCCAGCGGAAGGCGATATTGCCCTCAACATCGTCATGGATTAAGGGCGCGCCTTCGCCGGCCGCCTCTTCCGGATCGATCACCGCCGGCAGCTCTTCGTAATCGACGACCACCGCATCGGCCGCGTCTTGCGCCCGATAGCGGTCGTCCGCTAACACGATCGCGACGCCGTCGCCGACATATCGCACCTTGCCCTTCGCCAAAGCGGGATGCTCCGGGGTTTTCAGGTCGCTGTCAGGGATCAGCCAAGCGGTTGGCAAGCCAGCCAGGCCGTCGCCGATGTCGTCGCTGGTATATACGGCGACCACGCCGTCCATCGCCTCCGCCGCCGAACTGTCGATGCTGACGATATTGGCATGCGCGTAGGGACTGCGAACGACCGCCATGTGCAGCACGCCTGGCAGCTTAATATCATCGGTGTAGCGCGCTTCGCCGGTGATCAGGCGCGGGTCTTCCCTGCGTTTTATGCCTGAGCCGAATATACGCGTAGTCATGCTTCACCTCCCTAAGCGCCGGCGGCGGCATCCGCCACCTGTTTGACCGCCTTGACGATGTTGTGATAGCCGGTGCAGCGGCAGATATTTCCTTCGAGGTAGTGGCGGATCTCCCCTTCGGAGGCGCCGGGGTTGTCGCGCACGAAGGCGGCGCTCGCCATAATCATGCCCGGGGTGCAATAACCACATTGCAGGCCGTGATTCTCCCAGAAAGCAGTCTGCATCGGGTGATGCTCGCCGTTTTCCGCCAAGCCTTCAATCGTGGTTACCTCCGCGCCATCGGCTTGCACGGCCAGCAAGGTGCAAGATTTCAGCACCTTGCCGTCGAGGTGGACGGTGCAGGCGCCACACTGGCTGGTATCACAGCCGATCTTGGTGCCCGTAAGATCCAACTCCTCACGCAAGAAATGGACCAATAGCGTTCGGGGGTCGACATCACGTTCATGTACGACCCCGTTTACAGTGATTGCGACTTGCATAAAACCCTCCATTTCGATTCCAGTATCTATTGCTGCGTCAATAAGGTTCGCGCCATTTCAACTTACCCTGCGCGAATTCGTAATGCGCCAGCGGCAAATTCAATTTTGCCTGGAGCAAAACGACAACTTGAACTAGGCAAAATTGTATCTTGCTTTTGTCAATTTGGCTACAAGTTGCAAATTACTCGCCGTACATGGCCTGCGCGCCTCACCTGGCTCCCAATTGCGCACCGATTACGATAGCCAGTGGTTCAGAGTGTCACGCGGCTGCTTGCGTCAGACGTCGTTCCCAGACAGGAATGAAGCCAGATGATGTTTCCACAAGCCAGCCAGCGTATGCGTGCCGTGTCCGCGCGTATGCTCATCAATCGGCAGCAGCACAAAACGACCGCGCTTCACGCGCTTTATCGCCGCTTCCAGGATCCCCAACTCGGGCGGATTCACTTGATCATCAGCGGAATTGATCGCTAGCAGCGGCGCCTGGATCCGCGAAAGATGAGGCGCCGGATCGTAGTCTTCCGATGCGGCATAGGCATAAAGCATATCATTAGCGTCTAGCGTACTGGCATAGCTGCGGATGCGCTCCGCCAGATAGGCATCGGCTGCCTCTCGCGTCCCCGCTTCCTTGCGCCATTGCAGCGGCGCGCTCGTCATCATCAGCAGCAGATGAATCGCGTTGATCAAGCCCGGGGGCTGCTCGACGTAATTCCCATCGTGCCAAGCGGGATCCATCCTGATTGAGTCCATGATCATTTTGCGGATCATGCGGTTGCGCCCGGCGATCTCGGCCGGCAGCGAAGCGAGAGGGGCCAGATAATCCATGAAGCCGGGATAATGAATGCCCCAAAGCCAGGTCTGCATGCCGCCCATAGATGTGCCCAGCACCAGTTTAAGTCGATCGACGTCCAAGCCTTCCGAGACCAGCAGGCGCTGCGCCCGAATCATATCCAGGTAGCCGTAACGGGGAAAATTCATCCGCATTCCATCGCTCGGCTTGCTCGACCGGCCATGCCCGATGCCATCGGGCAAAATGATGAAATGCTTTTCGGCGTCCAGGAGCTGCCCGCGTTGAAACAGCTCGCCAGCGAAGCTGGACCGCAGAAACTGCGCGCCGCTGCCCGTAGTGCCGTGTAGAATGAGCACGGTGTTGCCTACCGAGCCCGATGCGCCGCGGACCGGCTTGCCCAACGTTCGGAAATGGAGGCGCAGCTCGGGCAGCAGCTCGCCGCTGTTGAAGCGGAAATCGCGAATGCTGAAGTCGTCCGCTCGCAGGTCCACGCGTCTCTGACCCTAGCCTGATCGCGTCAAGCGCGGCAAATTGTAGCGTCTAACGAAGGTACGCCCGTCGCGGAGCATGACCAGATTGAAGCCGCCCGGCGTGAGCGGGTCAGCGATGCCCTCGCGCACACCGGGGTAACCCGCCAGGTTGGACCAGGTCGATGGGCAGCAGACGTAGAGCACTCCATCCTGCTGCGTTTCCGTCAACTGATGAATATGTCCGTGAAAGACGCCGGTTAGCTGGTCGCGATACGCCCGCAGAATGCGCTGGATTTGGTCGCCATTTTGGATGCGCATTTCCTCGTCCAGCCAGGGGACGCCGGTCTCAACTGGCAAATGGTGCATGGCGACGATGATCGGCGCGTCACCTGCCGCATCCAGCGCCTCAGCGAAAAAGGCGATTTGTTCGTCGCGCAAGTAGGGCGCGTGGACATCACCGGGTCCACCACTGTCCAAGGTGACCAGATGATAGCCGCTCAGTTCCACATGGGCGTCACGCAGGACATGCAGCTTCCGTCCATCGTGTATCGTAGCTTCCAATAGCTCGGCCGAATCATGATTGCCGGGCAAGAGATACATTGGACCGGGGAACTGAAGCAGCAGTTCGCGCGCGCGCAAATAATCGGCCTCATGCGGGTCGGCGCAGACATCGCCCGTGTGGAGGATGAAGTCAAAGGCAAATGGCAGCGCCTGAATCGCCCCCAAGAGCAGCTCGGTCCCGCGATTGGGGTGCGCGACCGACTCCGGTATCCAGGGCGGATGATAGTCGGGATCGCCACTGATATGGGTATCGCTGATGTGAAGAAAAGTCAGCATCTTCAGCACCCTTGAGTTCTAGGCAGGTAAGTTGTAACGCCGCAAAAAGGTTCCACCTTCGCCGATCATCACCAGATTGAAGCCGCCCAGCGCCTCCGGATCAGTTATCCGCTCCGGCATCCCCGGATAAGCGAAGTTGTTGTAATAAGTCGATGGACAGCAAACATAGTGTATGCCATCCAACTGCGTGCTCGCCATTAGATGGACATGGCCGAAGAAGACGCCGGCAATAACTCCACCATGGCGCTTGAGTACATTGTGAACGCGGTCGCCGATTTGCGGGCGCATTTTGTCATCAAAGTATTCTACACCGCTCGATACTGGCATGTGATGCAGCGCGACAATCGCAGGTTGATCGCCAACCGCCTGCAGCCGCTCTTCCAGGTAATCGATTTGGGAGTCAGCCATGTGCGGCAAATGGGAGTCGGCATCGGTGCTATCCAGGGTGATAAGATGGAGACCATCCAACGGAACATGGTCATCGCGCAGCACGTGCAGCGCCTGCCCGTCATGCAAGATATCCAGCATGAACATGGTCGAGTCATGATTTCCCGGCAGCAAGTACATGGGACCCGGCAGCTTCGTCAGCAGATCGCGCGCGCAATGATAATTATCCGCGCAGGGATCGTTGCATACGTCGCCCGTGTGCAGAATGAAGTCAATCTCGAAGGGCAAAGCGCTAATCACGTCCAGCAGCGCTTCGACGCCGCGATTCGGATGACCATGACCTTCGGCTATCCAACGGGCATGGCCAGGCGGATCACTGCTGATATGCGTATCGCTGATATGCAAGAAAGCTATCATCGTTCAGTCGGCAGCTAGCAAGTTGACGGATTCTACCGCCGCGTCCTCACCTTAGCAAAAGGGCATCGTTTTCGCTACAGTCCTGTAGCGCCCGTCGAGTCAATTTGCAGTCGACTCCCCGGCAGCGTAAGCGGCATCTGACACGCGCGAGCGGCAATCGACGTAGAATGAACGGAAACGCAACCCAATCGTCCATCCAATGTTAGAGGCGGGGTCAATGACGGCAGCTCCCTTGTTCCAACCTATCTCGCTCGCGTCCGACGTCCAGGCACTGCGGACGGACGATCGCTCTCCCTCGGCGCTGATTGATGATCTCGAGGCGCGCTTCGAGGCGATAGAGCCGGTCATCAGCGCCTACCTGCCCGAGGCCGCTCGTTTCGACCGACTGCGGCGCGACGCAAAAGTGCTGGAAGAGCTTCATCCGGACGCGGATGCGCGCCCGCCACTCTTTGGCGCCTTGCTGGGCGTGAAGGATATCTTTCATGTTGACAGCTTCGCAACGCGCGCGGGAACACAAGTGCCGCCGGAAGCGTTCGCCGGCGATGAGGCGGACATCGTATCACGATTGAAACGGGCTGGCGCGCTCATCGTGGGAAAGACGGTCACAACTGAGTTCGCTTACTTCGAGCCCGGCCCCACGCGCAACCCGCACAACCCCAGCCACACGCCCGGCGGAAGCAGCAGCGGTTCCGCCGCAGCAGTCGCGAGCGGGCTCGCCCATGTCACGATTGGCACCCAGACCATCGGCTCGGTCATTCGACCAGCCGCCTACTGTGGCCTTGTCGGCTACAAGCCGTCTTTCAATCGCGTGGCCACGACTGGCTTGGTGGTCTTCTCGCCAGCGGCCGATCACGTCGGCTTCTTCACCGCCGATGTCGCCAGTATGCAGGCGGTCGCCTCAGCCGTGATCGATAACTGGCAGCCGACCAATGACCGACCGGCGCGACCGACCCTGGCGCTGCCCCTCGGGCGCTATCTGGAGCAGTCGTCGGCGCTGGATGCCTTGGAAGCGCAGCTCGAACAGTTGACACGAGCGGGCTACTCAATAGAGCGCATCCCCATTTTCGACAATATCGAATCGATAAACAACTGCCATCAAGATATGATCGCCGCCGAACTGGCACAGCAGCACCGCCGGTGGTTTGCGAAGTACGAGCGCCTTTACCGCCCGCGCACGGCCGCGCTGATTCGCCAGGGACAGACGGTCTCGGACCAGCGCCTGCAAGCTGCGCGCGAAGGCGGGCTGGCACTCCGCCGGCGCTTGCATCGGATCATGGATGAAGAGGGAATCGACCTATGGATTTGCCCGTCTGCGCCAGATGTCGCGCCGCGCGGAATCGAAGCGACGGGCAGCCCGCTGATGAATCTCCCCTGGACGCACGCGGGTTTGCCCGTGGTATCCCTACCCGCCGGGCGCGGTATGCTGAGCCTGCCGCTCGGTCTGCAGTTGGTCGGGCGCTTTGGTGAAGACGAGAGCCTATTGATGTGGGCTAAGGATATGGCGCCCTGCTTCAAAATTTAAGCCGATTTCAAAGCAATCACCAGCCTCTCACCTTGGGCTCCTGCTGGCGAATCAACAGCGTTTCCGGCGAGTCATCCGCATAGGGCTCGCGCGTTATCACGGGCTTGTAGCCATGGTTGAGCATCTGCTTGTACATCGCGAGGCGACTAGCGTAAAAGTCTGGCTTGCGGTGAAGCGCATTTTTCTGGAATTCCCGGTGAAAATCGACGCGACCAAACATTGGCATGGCGTAGGTAGTTCCATTCCAAAGCAAGTTGGACAGCAGCCCCAAAGCCATATCTGAAGTTGCCAGATTATCTCGGGGCAACAAATACCTCCACCCGTCACTCCCGCAAATCAAATCTTTGTTGAACATGCTAATGCCGGATCCGCAGGTATCCGTTTTCGTCAAATGCGTCAATTCGGGCATCCAAAACGAGGCCGAGGCATAATGCAATTCAGTCGCGGTCCACTTCGTCCAGATCGTATTCCACGAGGAGACGATGTCATGCCCTTGCAAGCCCATCAGCGTCTGATACATATCGCAGACGATATCTTGGTCCATGAAAATGATATCGTCATCCAGGGTGAGGACAGTGTCAAATTCGGCCATGAACACCATACCATAGCGGATAATGCTCATCCAATCATTTCTCGTATTGACCAGCTTGATATGCGAATTGACGCGAAAGAGCCGCCCCAGCTTGGTCCAGCGTGACGGGCGCAACTGCGCTTCCGGATCGTTGTTGACGACGATCAACTCACAACGGACACCACGTAAATCTTGCGACAACAGGGCGTCCAAACTGGCGTAAAGAGCCTCCATGCGCCGATATGTGACGACGATGATGGTTAAACCGGGACGGTTTTCCAGCGTCTTCTCTGTCATGCCATCATTCGCAACTGCCGGTTAAGTTGTCGACAATCGGACGCGGCAGCCTTGATCCGGGCGCGCCTCATGATCGGCGAAGGTGGTTTGCAAGGCTTCCGAGCGCAATGCAGGCCGCATGCAATCAGGCGATGGCGATGGGATTCACCCACGATCCGGTGGCGCCAGTCAGTTTCAAGGGCGCGATGATCAGCAAGAATTCATAGCAGGGGACCGCCGCCAATTCATCAAGGTTGAGATTTTCCACGTGCGTGATGCCGTTGTGCACCAGCAAGTATCGGTGTACCGAATGATCCATCGGCGGCATCGCTTCCACCGCCATATTGTCCGCGCCCACCAGCGTCATGCCCTGCTCCACTAGATACTGCGCCGCCCCCAGGTTCAAGCCCGTCTGCGCATCGCGGTAAATTGGATCGCCATCACGCAGCAGCGCATATGTGCCCGTGCGGATCAACACGGCCGTGTTCTCGCCGATTTCGCTGCCTTGCGCCGCCAGCGCGCCGCGAATATCTTCCGCGCCAATGGGATAAGCCGGGGGCAGCATCTCGACGCCTTTGTACCCCGCCACGTCTATCAGCACAGCGCGCGTGACGATTGGCGGCATCTGCTCAATGCTCAAGTGAGCCTGCCCGGCGGACGTGACGCATTCGCTGGCAGGGACGGTCGCGCCTTCCCCGGCGTACAGGCGCGGCTCCCCGTCACTGGCGGGATTGCCGTCCGTATCCTGCTTTTCGCCGATATGGCAGAGCGCGTCAATATGGGTGCCGACGTGAATCGACATGCGGATCGTCTCGGCCGCGGCCGTGCCCGGGTCAATCGTCGATTCATCGCCGTGGCGCAGATGCGGCGCGATCGAATACGATTTCATCGCCGCTCCCGGCGTTAACATGCCTTCCTGAAAGTCGATGCCCAAACTGAATACCCGGCCAGTTTTCACCAGGCGCAAAAGCGCGGGCGTCAAGCGCGGGACTGGCAATCGCCCATAAGCGGAGGCGCTCATATCCTCTCCTTAGATGCTGATTTGACTCGCTCTAGTGTAGCAAATCTCGCGCGCAATGCCCGCGCTGTAGAGAGAAGCTAGCGCGGGAGGGGATCGAGCGGCAGCCCGCTGGGCACCTCGCTAGGCGTTATATGGCTCAGATCACGTGCCGCCGGGTCGGTAAGCGACAGCAGAAAAGCCACCAGATCGGCGACGTCTTCTTCGTTCAGCGGCAGCCCCGCTTGCATCGGCCAGGCAACCGAGTGCGCCTGCCGTTCAAAATCATAGGCAAGCACTTGGTCTTGAAAAGCGAGCGGCAACTGGCGAGCAGGCTCATAGACGATATTGGCGCGCCAGGGATCGGCGTGATGCCAGATCACATCGGCCAGATTCCCGTAGGCGCCGCTGTGGAAATACGGCGCCGTCAACTCCACGTTGCGCAGGCTCGGCGTGCGGAATCGGTATTGGTCGCGATAATCAAAGCTGACGTTTGCGCGCCCGACATCGTCATTGCCGTCGGCGCCATTATCCTTGCCCGGTCCCAGCTGCGGCGCCAAAATATTATGGAAGTCCATGTCGGTGAACAGGTCGCCGCTATGGCAGGCCGCGCAATTGACCTCGCGCTTGTCGGCGCCGTAGAACAATAGAGCGCCCCGCTTCTGTGCCGGCGTCAGCGCCAGTGAGTCACCGGCCACATAGTCATCCCATGATGAGGATGTGAAAATCAACTGATTTTCAAAGGCGGCGATGGCCTCGCCCATGTGCCGAATGGTGATATGCGGCGTACCAAAGACGCTGGCGAAGCGAGCCGCATATTCTTCGTTGCCGCGCAGTCGCTCCAGCAGCAGCAGCCGAATGACCATTGGCGGAAAATCGCCAAAGGTTACGCCGGCCATCTCGTGTTGAGATGTGATCGGGAACAGCGCCTGCGCCAGCAGCGGATCCTCCAGATCCAGGTCATTGATAGCGTCTTCCAGCGTGCGGACGCCCTCTCGCGACGGCTTCTGTTCGACGCGCCCATCCCAAAATTGACTGCGCAGCAAGGCGCTGTTGATAACCGTTGGGCTGTTTCGCGGGATAAATACATCAATAAAAGGATTGACAATAGAATCGCCATTGGTCGCGCCGGCGGCCGCATTGGTATGGATCAACTTCCTGAACGATCGGTCTTCGCCCAGCCCGTGCCCGCCGGCGCCGATCGGCAAGACGCGCCCGTCCGTCATGGCGAATTCCGGATGGTGACAAGTGGCGCAGGCGATATTCTGATCGCCCGAGAGGATGGGATCGAAAAACAGGTCACGTCCCAAACGCGCCAGTTCGCTTTCCGGCTCAACGAGTTCACGGCCCGGATAAGGTCGTAAGTCATGCGCTTCGATCACGCTGCGCAAGGCTTGATCCAGGTCGCGAATTTCGACCCTGGTCGCCTCGGGTTTCTCGCGCGGCGGGAATCGCTGCGGCGTAAGCGGCGGCGGCTCGAAGCTCACATGCATGACGCGCCCGGCGTAAGTCTCGGTGATATAAAGCCCGCCATCCGGCAATGGCAAGAGCCCAGCCGGAAAGTGCAGATCTTCCAGCACCGTCTCCAGGGCGCCCCGCTCATTGATGCGGCTTAGCCGACCGCTCGCCTCCTGCTCGGTCAAGCCGCTGAAGCAACCGTCGCGCGGCGCCATTGACGCAAACTCGAGCAACCATAAGTCACCGGCCCGGTCCACGGCGACATCAATCGGCATATTCAAACCATCAACAACCGTGCGCTGGCGTCCATCGCTAGTTATCTCGACCAATTTTCCGCTGTTGGGAACGTGTGGGCAGCCGCCGAACAGCGTCACATAGGTGGAATCGCCAACGCGCGCCAGCCCGGTCGGCAGCGCTTCCAGCCGGCCCCCGGCATGATCGGGGTTCTCCAGCGCCGCAAAACGATGCCAGTAACGGATTGAGCCGTCCGCGCCTTCTGCAACCAGCCCGTTGCCGGCCGCGTCCGTCGCCATGGGCGCGCCATGTTCGTCAAAAGCGATGTCGAAAGGATGCAGCAAGAAAACACCGCCGCGATCGGCCTGCCGCCTCGTGAGATCAGCCGGACCCAAAGCCGAGGCGCGCAACTCTCCCGCGCGCGCGCTGGGCAAGCCATAGAATGGCGAACCGGCCAAGGCGATCACCAGCGTCTCCTCATCCGGGGAGACAGCCAGCGCCGGCGCGCTAAGTAGATTGTCTTTTGAAAAGGTGCTCGGGATGCCGGAGACTAAGCGCCCCAATCGGCCGTCCATCTTCAGCAGACTGATGCCAGCGCTGCGCTCGCCATGCCCGCCCGCCTCGGCGATCAAGACAGAACCATCCGGCAGCAGCGCCATACCGGCGGGATAGTACAAGCCTTCGGCAACGGTGGCTGTCCACACTTCGTCCTGGGCCTGACCAGCGAAGCCGATCAAAGCGACAAAGAGAATAAAAACGAGTGTTCGGAATGGCATTGCAAATTGCCCGAACCCGCCGCCGATTCATTTAAGTTTACCACAAAACAACAGGCCTTCTTATATGCTATGTGTTTTGGACTACGCATGCCGATTAACCTGCAAGCGGCAATCGCCCACCGTCAGCCCATCAGCGGCAGCCGCATCAGATTGCCGGTGTAATCCTCTTTCAGCCAGGCATAATCCGGATCGTCATAGGGCGGCGTCTTGCGATCGTCATCAATCAACTCGCCCGCGAGATAATTCAAAAAGTAGAGATTCGTGCCCGGCGCCGCTGATGTCGAATGAAAGCCCTGCGTGACCAGGACCAGGTCGCGGTCGCGCACGGCGAAGATCTCGTCAAAGTCATGGTCGCGCCGATAATTGCGATGCAGCGCCACGCCATTCGCCGGATCGGTGCGGAAATAGTAGGTCTCGTCGAGATGTGCCGAGCCGCCATATCCATCGTGGCAATGGGGCGGATACCCCGACCAGGCGCCGCCCGGCACGTAGACCTCATAAAGAATCAGGCGCTCGGCCGGCATTGGATGGGCGAGCGTGTGATGCACCTGCCGCCGGGCTGCCCCGCCGCCGCGCAACTCGGACTTAATCTCGTCCGGCTCAAACAAGCGCATGGGATATTTGCCTTCAGCCGGCGCCGCGCCAATCGCAAACTCGAAGCGGCCCTCGCTGACGACGCCGAATTCCTGCCCCGGCGGGATATACAGCACCGAGGGTTTCTCCTGGAATACCCCGGCGCGGCTCAGGGCATAATCGCCCGCCGTCGTCTGGGCAATTCCCGCGCCTTCCAGCGGTACCAGAGCGAGCTCAGTTCCCTGGGTATGATGCAGGTAAACTTGCTGAGCTTGGACTATGACTATGCGAAAAGAGAGATACTGCCAGTTCGCTGTTTCAGGACTGACATCGAGTACGATCATCTGATCGCGATTCGACTTGAGATGATTGCTCATGTTATGCTCTTCCCCGCTCTTCCATAAATGCTTCGACCTCTGATCGATAGGGAAGCGCTCGCGCGCAGCCATGCCGCGACACCACTAGCGCGCCACAAGCATTGGCGAAACGCGCCGCCTTTTCCCAGCCCCAGCCCTGAGCCCAGCCATAGATGAAGCCGCTCGCGAAACCATCACCCGCGCCTACCGTGTTGACGATCTCGACCGGGTAGCCGGGCACGTCCCGCTGTGTATCGCTCAGGTAAAGGCGCGCGCCGCGGTCGCCGCGCTTCAAGACCAGTAGGGCATCATGCTCACCGGCCCAGTCCTGCATGCGCTTATGCAGATCCCCCGAATCCGGCACTGCTTCGCCCGCCATGACTGCTTCAGGCGCCGGCGACAGCGCCGCGTAAAATTCTTCCTCCGTGCCGACGATGACATCACACAGTGGCATGACGCGCCGCGCGCGCAAACCGAAAGCCAAGGGATGCGACCACTGATCGGGCCGCAGATCGAGATCGATGAATGTCATGATTCCCCGCGCTGAAGCGTCCTCCGCCAAATAAAGACTGACATCATGAGCGCTGCCGTGGCTCAGCGCCGTCCCTGATAGGGACAGAGCGCGCGCCGCATCCAGCGGCAGTTTCTTGGCCTCATCAATCGTCAGATGGATGTCGGCCGGCTTCTCGCGGTAGAAAAGCAGCGGAAAGCGGTCGGGCGGCTGTACACCAACCACCGCCATACCGGTCCGCCTGCCCGCTTTGACCGGGATGAACTCGGTTATGACGTTTTCATTGCGCAAGAAGTGCCGCACGAAACGGCCGACTTCGTCATCGCCGACGGCGGTGAAAGCGATCGCGTTCAAGCCCAGCCGGCTCGCCCCGATCGCGATATTGACCGGGCTGCCGCCGACTCCGGTTTCGAAGGCGGTGATATCGTGGAATTCGGCGCCGATATCGCGGGCGAAAAGATCCAGCGAGACCCGCCCGACTGTGATCAGATCGACCGTCATGTGGCCGTCCGCCGCAGCAGCGTAAGCAGCTCGCCCGCCTCGATTTCCCGCAGGATCTCAGTTAGCATGGGCGCCAAGCCGGGCACATCAGTCAAGTCACATTCCCAGAGCGCCGCGTTGCCCAGGACGCCTTGAGCGAGCGCGTCAAGTGACTCGGCTTCCGCCCACTGCGTTCTGAACCATGCCAGCACCTCGGGGTCATCATTCAAGGCGATCGACGCGCCTTGCCATTCCCCTCGATATAAGCGAATGAAGGCGGCGAAGGCGATAACCAGGCGCTCGGGCAACTCGCCCGTCTCGGCAAGATAACCATGCAGCGACGGCAGGAGGCGCTCTTTCACTTTTGAAGCGCTATTCAGCGCAATCGTCAGCAGACGATGATGAATATTCGGATTGCGGAAGCGATCGAAGACATCGCGCGCAAAGGCTTCCAATTCGGCGCGCGGGATATCGCTCACCGAGGGGATGACCTCCTGGAAGATCAGTTCGCTGATAAAGCTCGCCAGCGCCTCATGCTCCATCGCCTCGCGCACGGATTCGATGCCCAGCAAGATGCCGAGCGGCACCATGGACGTATGCGCCCCATTCAGAAGCCGCACCTTGATCGTTCGGTAGGGCGCGGCATCGTCCACCACTTTGATGTTTAGCGCGGTCTCCGTTTTGTCGACGGGAAATTCTTCCAGCAAGCCGCGCTCGGCTTCAATGATCCAACTATGGTAGATTTCACCAGCGGCCAGCAGCCGGTCTTCGTATCCCAACTGGTCGAAGATGCGCACCGCGTCCGCCTGCGGGAAGCCCGATACGATTCGGTCAACCAGCGTGTTACAAAAGATGTTGTGGGCGCTGATCCATTCGCTGAAACCAGCTTCGAGACGCCAAAGCGCGGCATATTGCAAAATGATTTCGCGTAGGCGCGTCGCATTGTCGACTATCAGCTCGGTCGGTATAATGACACAACCTTGCGTCGACGCACCTTCAAAATGCTGATACCGTTCGTAAAGGAAGCGTGTCAGTTTTGCTGGAAAACTCGCCGGCGGCTCATCCAAGAGACGATCAGCCGCGGAATAAACAATGCCGGATTCGGTCGTGTTGGAGAAGATGAAGCGAACCTCCGGCTGGCGGGCGAGCGCCAGATAAGCGGCAAAATCCTGATAGGGATACACCGTGCGATTAACCGCGCTGATCAGCCGCGTCTCTTCGACGAACTCGCCAGCTTGTATCCCGTGCAAATAAGTCGTGAATAGACAATCTTGTTCATCGAGCGCGTCATAAGTTCCGGGAGTCGCCTTCACAATCACGATGCCGCTTCCGAAGTCGGCTTCGTCATTCAGCACATCCACCACCCAATCGACGAAGCCACGCAGGAAATTGCCGCCGCCAAACTGTACGATGCGCTCCGGATGGCGCTCTCGTCGCGGGCAGAACCGGCTAGATAGAGGTGAAGGCATGTTCAATCATCCAATCGGTAGGTCTGCTTGGCCAAGTCGTATGCGAGCGCGCGTATCATTTCGAAGGCGTCTTCCTCGTCGATGAAACCGCGCACGAGCTGCCCAGCCAGCCAGTCCGCGCAGACGCGTCGCCAGACATCATGCCGCGTCGGGATCGACGGATAGGCGCGCGTATCGTCGTTGAAACCCGCCAGATTGTAGATGCCGGCCGTTTCCACCACATCGTCCAGAAAGCGGGTCATGCCCAGCCAGCTATCGAAGAACCACCAGGGCGGCCCCAGGCGCAGAATCGGATAATGCCCGGCCAGCGGCGCCAATTCGCGGCTGTAGGTCGTCTCGTCCAAATTGAACAGCACCAGTGTCAGATTGGGATGAAGCCCAAAGCGATCGAGCAGACCTTTGAGATTCTTGGTGAATTCGCTGCGTATTGGAATATCGGCGCCCATATCGGGACCAAAGCGGGCGAAGACAGCGGGATTGTGATTGCGATATGAGCCGACATGCATCTGCATGACCAAGCAGTCTTCACTGCTCATGCGCGCCATCTCGATCAGCATGTGCCCGGTGAAGCGGGCGGCGTCCTTAGCGCTCGCTTCGCCCTTCAGCGCCCGCCCGAATATCGCCTCAGCCTCGGAATTGGTCAGCAATTCCGCGTAAGCGGTCAGCGCGGCCTGGTCGGTGGCGGTGGCGCCCATCGACTTGAAGAAGGCTCGCCGGTCCTCCAGCGCCCGAACGTAAGTCGCGAAGTCGTGGATGTCGATGCCGGATACATCGCTCAGCAGGTCAATATTCGCGCGCCAGCCAGCGGCATCAATGTTCACGACAGCGTCAGGCCGAAATGTCGGGATGATCCGCCCGCCCCAGCCTGAATCGCGAATCGCTTGATGATGTTCCAGCGTGTCTGTGGCGGCGTCGGTGGTGGCCAGCGCCTCGATATTGAAGCGCTCGAACAAGGCCCGCGGACGAAATTCAGCCCGCGACAACCGCTCTTCAAGGGCGTCATAGACGGCGTCGGCATTGCGGCTGTTCAGCTTGAGATGGATGCCGAAGACATTCGCCAGCTCATCACGGAGCCAGATGCCGGTCGGGGTCGCCCGGAAGAGATGCCAGTTCTCGCAGACCTTCCGCCAGATTTCGCGATGATCAACCGCAGTGACAGCGTTTAAGTCTCCCCCCAATTCATTGGGGTCGCGTAGACACTGACCCGTCGGGGGAGATTTAGAGGGGGGTTTAGCGACTATCCCCAATTCATCCAACGATATGCCCTGCGAATAAAGCATGCGAAAAATGTAGTGATCGGGAATGATCAGCAGATCGACCGGGCTGCCGCATTGATAGTTCGAATCGGCAAAAAGACGCGGATCGACATGACCGTGCGGACAGATCAAGCGCAGATCCGCCACCGAATCGTAGAGCGCAAGGGCGGCGCTGTTCTGTGCCGGGTCCGATGAGAAATAGCGGTTTCGCATAGGCGATGCTCGTGGCGACCGGTGACTAAACGCGGACAATTCTACCGCGTCGGCGGAAGTCTGCCATAGGCTCAAGTGATGTTCAATTGTACATAAATGGAATGCCCGCGGAGTTCAAGCTTCGGCAGGCGCCGGCGCGCCATTTTCCTTGTAGAGGTAACAGGCGACAGTCTGCCCGTAGCCACCAGCGTAATCGCCCGGCGTGGTTTCGCATTCGGCCATTCTTTGAGGACAGCGATGACGGAACAGGCAGCCAGCTCGATCGCCGCCCGGCGACAATTCTTCCAGCGGAATCTCCACCGTGCCTTCCCAGCGCCGCTCCGGGTCCGGCCGCGGAATCGAACTCACCAGAAGCTGGGTGTAGGGATGCTGCGGATTCTGGATCACCGTCGAGGCGTCGCCCACTTCGACCACACGTCCGCGATAGAGAATGAAGATTTGATCGCTGATCTGATGCGCCGTCGCCAGATCATGGGTGATGTATAGCAGCGAGATGCCGAATTCGTCGCGCAGCTCCTTCAATTTGGTCAAGATATTGGCGCGCAGCGAGGCGTCGATCATCGACACCGGCTCATCGGCGACGATGATGTTGGGCTGCAGCAGCAAACTGCGCGCAACCACGATGCGCTGACGCTGTCCGCCACTCAACTGATGCGGGTAGCGCCCCAGCACTTCCCCAGCGCGCAAGCCCACTTTGTCCAGCGCTTCTTCCATCAATTGCCGCGCATGCGCCCGATTCTTCGCCAGTTTGAAGCTGCGCAACGGCGTCAACAGCAAGCGGTCAATGGTGTAGAAGGGGTTGTAAACGGCGAAAGGATCCTGGAATATCGCTTGCACTTCGCGCCGGTAATCCCGCCGCTGCTGATTCGACATCGACCACAGATCCTGCCCCTTGTAGATGACGCGCCCGCCGGTCGGCTTGATCATGGCGAGACCCAGCCGCGCCAGGGTTGTCTTCCCACTGCCGCTCTCGCCAGCGATAGCGATGATTTTGGGCTCGTCGTCACGGATTGTCAGGTTGAGGTCTTCCAATGCGACCACGCCATTCGGGTTGCGCTTGTTGCCGCCGAAGGCCATGGTGACATTTTCGAATGTAAGCAGATTCTCTGACTTCGATTTCATGCGCCTTGCTCTTCCACCAAGTGGCAAGCGGCGCGCCGCGCCCCGCTGAAGTCCCGCAGAAGTGGAATCTCCTGCCGGCAGCGCTCCACCGCCAACGGACAGCGCGGGTGAAAGGCGCAGCCGGGCGGCAGCTCAAGCAGCGAAGGTTGGCTGCCCGGTATCGCCGTCAGTTCCCGCTTCTCTTCGGCCGACGGCAGCGAGCTGATAAGCAATTGGCTGTAGGGATGCTGTGGGTCACTGAAAAATGACCCAATCGGCGAGACCTCCACCATTTTGCCAGCGTACATCACCGCCAGACGATCGGCCGATTGCGCCATCAGCCCCATATCGTGCCCGATGATGATCATCGCAGCGTTCAGTTGTTCTTGCACATCATTCAGCGTCTGCATCACCACCCGCTGCACCACCACGTCAAGCGCGCTGGTCGGCTCATCGGCGATGATAACGCTCGGCTCCAGAATGATCGCCAAGGCGATGCAAACGCGCTGTTTCATGCCACCGCTCAATTCGTGCGGATACATCTCAGCCACGCTGTCGGGCAAACCAACGCGACCCAATAGCTCGCCGATATGCTTGGCAATTCGCCCGCGCGTCCAACCGCGTTCGTGCGCCTCAATCGCGTCCGCCATCTGATGCTTGATCTTGACCACCGGATTGAGCGAGTTCATCGACCCCTGCGGGATCAGCGACAGTTTGCTCCAGCGTGTCTGTCGCATCGCTTCCCGGTCAAGCGCCAGGATATCGCCGCCATCCAGAATCGCTTCGCCACCCCTTATGTAGGCTGGCGGCTTGTGCAGCTTCATCAGCGCCAGCGCCAGGGTTGTCTTGCCGGAGCCGGATTCGCCGACGATGCCCAGCCGCTCGCCCGGGTATAGCGAAAACGTGACATCGTCGACCGCTTTGACCTCTTGATCGCCGGTCACGTAAGAGACGCGCAGATTGTTCACCTGCAAGGCAATGTCTTGGCTCATCCCGTTCTCCTCAAGCGCGGGTTGACGAATTCATCCATCGCCGCGCTCACCAGGAAAAGCCCAACAAAAAGCACAATAAGAACCAGAATCGGCGGCAGCCACCACCACCACAAGCCGTTAATCAAAGCCGAATAGAGCTGCGCCCAATAAATCGTCATCCCCAGCGTCGGCGTTCGCTGCGGTCCCAAACCCAAGACTTCTAGTCCAATGCCAGCGAGGACCGCGCCTGAGGTCGCGCCGACGAAACTGGCGGCCGCCAGCGGCAAGATATTTGGCATGATTTCTTCAAAGATAATCCGAATGTCGCCCAGCCCGGCCAGGCGCGCCATGTGCACGTAGGGCTGCTCGCGCAAAGACAGCACCTGGGCGCGGATGGTGCGCGCCGGAAACATCCACGACAGCAAGGCGATGATGAGCGCCATATTCTCGACGCTCATGGAACGAACAGAGGCCGCCACCACCAGCAGTATCGCTAGGGGCGGGATCGTCAGCATGGTGTCGGTGGCGGTGCTGATGGCCATATCGATCCGGCCGCCGAAGTATCCGGCGATCATGCCGAGGCTCGTGCCGAGCACAACGCCAACGATACCCGCCAGCAAACCCATCCTTAAAGTCTGTGGTGTGCCGACCACCAAGACTGCCAGAACATCACGCCCGCCGCCATCCGTTCCCAAGGGGTATTCGGCCGATGGCGGTTTTCTGGTGGGCACCGAGATCGGGCGCGCCTTTTCCACATCCACAAATAGCGGACCGGCCAGCCCAAGCAGTAGCAGCGAACCAAGCATGACCAGCCCCAAGAGGAGCTTCGGCGTCCGCAGGATGTAGCTGAGGAGCGCTTTGCCGCGGCGTATAAACGTTTCGGTCATGGTTGGCTCAATTCGCTATCGCCTTAACGCTCAATGCGCGGATCCAGCAGCGGATAGATCATATCCACAATCAGAACCGACACCGCCACTGTCAAAATCAGGAAAAATGTGACGCCCTGAACCATGTAATAATCCGAACTGCGCAGCGCGTTATAGAGCAGCCAGCCGATGCCGGGATAATTGAAAACGACCTCGACCAACACCGAGCCGGAAGCTACCGTTCCCAAGGCAATTGCCAGCGAAGTGACCTGCGGCAGCAGCGCGTTGCGCATCGCATAGCCGAAAAAGATCCGTCGGTCCGGCAAGCCCTTCGCCTCGGCCAGCGTCAGATAATCTTCGCCCAGCACCGTCACCATCACGCCGCGCATGCCCAAAGCCCAGAAGCCGACGCTCGTCAACACGATCGAGAGCGCGGGCAATATCCCGTGGCGGATCACATCCAGCAGAAAATCCAGATCCAACTGCGGGATCGTGCCCGAGGAGTAAGCGCCGCCCAGCGGCAATAAGCGCATGACAAAGGCGAAGATATAGACCAGGATCAAACCCAGCAAATAATAGGGCACTGCCGACAGCACCATGAACATGGGCACGAAGCGCTGCATGAAACCGGGGGCGCGCGGCCAAGCCATCATCGCGCCGAAGAAAGAGCCAGCGGCGAAAGACATCACGGTGGAGATGGCCAGAAGACCAACCGTCCAGGGCAAAGAACGCAGCAGCGCTGCCTCCACCTTCTGCGGGTAATAAGATATGGAATGGCCCAAATCAAAGCGCAAGGTATTGAAGAGAAAGCGGAAGTATTGAACGTGGACCGGCTGGTCGAGGCCGAAACGCGCGCGATATGCCGCTACGATTTCGTCTTCGGCGTCGCCACCGGTGGAAGCGCCGCGGGCGCGCAGCTCTTCCAGCACGGCGCCAATCGGATCGCCTGGCGCCAGCCGCGGGATGATGAAGTTTAGGGTCGCCGCCAAAATCACAACAACAAAGAACATGACGAGACGGCGGGCAAAATAAGACTGTTTCACAATCGATACTCTTCAGGCAAATTCGATTGGGTGCCGCGCAAATCCTAATTTGCTTATGGGCGAGCGACCTGCTGTGTCGGCGGTCAGTGTCGATGGGCTATGTCTACGTGCCCTACGCGACCTACGCGCAGCGTCGGCTCGCCCCTACAATATCCTAACGCAAAAGGCGCCCGGAGCACTTATGTCCCGGGCGCAATCGAAACGTTCAAGCTACATTCCCGCCGGTTCGATCTCGGTGATCATTAGCAGAGCCGTCTGCCACCAGAAGCCGGGGTGGACGTAGTTGTTGTCCGCTGTTGGCCAGTTCGTCCAATAATGATTGTTGAACGGCGTGAGCAGCGAAGCTTCGGTTAGCGGCATCGCCGGCAGCTCGGTCAGCCAAATGTTGATCGCCGAGCGGAATAGATCTTGCATGGCCGGGTCTTCGCTGGCGGTCAGTTTCATCTCATCGACGATGGCGTCGTACTCGGCGTTCTCGAAACGGGTTCGCGAACCGGTGACATCTTCACCCAAGGGCGCCGAATGGCGGCTGTGGAAGTTGTCCAGCGTGCCATAGGGATCGCGCACAGCGCCGCAAGCCACATCAATCCAGGCATTGGCGGTGCCCGTACGAGCCGTCTCGTTGAAGGCGGCGTTGTCCTGCAGCTTGAAGGTGGCGTCAAAGCCAGCGCGCTGCAGCAATTCCGCGATGACCGGCGCCATCTTGACCTGGAAGGTTTCTCCCTGCCGGATGGCCAAATCCATCTGCACGGTGTTCCCATCGCCGTCGACCCACAAGCCATCGGCGTTCATGCTGAAGCCGGCGCCCGTCATCAGTTCATCGACCTTGTCCTGGTTATTCTCCAGGGTGGGATGGGCTTCAAAGAGATCAGCGCTGGCATCCATGTATTCCAGCAAGGGCGGGTAACCGGGCATGATCCAATTGATCGTGCTGGTCATGCCTTCCCAGGCGATATCCACCAGCGCGTCGCGGTTGATCGCGTAGCTCATCGCCCAGCGCAGGTCGGCGTTATCGAATGGCGAGACCGCGTTGTTGACCACCAGATAACGCGGGCAAGGATCGAGGTAAGCGTAGGGCAATTCGCTGTACCAGCCGGTGACAGCCGGATTCTGCGCGACCACCGTCTCAAAGGTGCTGCGGCCCATCAGCCACATCGTATCCAACTCGTTGTTGATGGCCATGGCGGCGCGGCGCTCTTCGTTGCCGGCAGCCAGGAAGATGACGCGTTCCGGCGCTGGCAAATCCTTGAAGCCCGTCTCCGCCCCCCACCAGTCATCGCGGCGATCCCATACCGACTCGGTCTCGTTAGAGATGACCAAGCGATAGGGACCCGTGCCCACCGGATAACCAGCGTCAAGATCGAAGTTGGTGAAGGTGAGCGGATCTTCCTGCATCGAGTAGATGTGCTCCGGCACGATATAGGTCGACCAGTAAATGCCGACGCCGAAAGCGTTGAACAGGTAGCGCGGGTTGGGTCCGTTGAGCGTGATGACAACGGTCAGGTCATCCGGCGCCGAAACATTGCTGACAAAATCGGCATGACGGTCGCTGAAGCGCGCGTCACGATTCTCGATGATGAAATTGAGTGTATAGAGGACGTCATCAGCATTGAAATCCTCGCCATCGCTCCATTTGGCGCCTGCGCGCAAGTTGATGGTCAGCTCGGTGAAATCGTCGTTGAAGGCGGCACTTTCCGCCAACCAGGGCACGAGTTCACCAGTCTCATAGTTGTAATAGAACAGGGCTTCAAAGCCGACCTGGTTCATGCCGGCATGACCGAGCGAGCCATTCGCCAGCGGATTGTAATTTTCCGGCGCCGGATTGCGCACGCTGATGTTTTCGATGACCAGCGTCTTGTCGCGCGGGACTTCCGTCATCTGCGCCGTGCTGACGGATGCAACCATCCCCAGCACAAGGCCGACAATGATAAGCAGCAGAATAAATCTGCGGTTGAACATGATACTACTCCTGACATCTTGGTGAACTTGTGAATTGTGCCGTGCTAAACGAAAATTAAATGCCGTGGCACAGCGGTCAGATTATAGGCGCGGCTCTTCAAACAAACAAGATGACATATTGCTATTGAGCAAGCGCAACACTAAGACAAAGCAAGCCGTTTCTTTATGTCCGCGCCCTATTGACCATATGCGGTCTGTCGCTCTAACATTGCGCCAGCGCGCAAGCGACTCGCGGGTAGTGTAAGTCCTTTGCGCGCGCAATCTGGAATCTACCACGATGGCCAGGCAATAAATGATGGGAGCTTGCCGAAAATGACGCGAATCGGCCGCCCGGAAACAAACATCCTTTCACGGGTCAAGTTGTCAGCATTCATCAACCCGCAGCCGAGCGATGACGAACTCCTCTTCTTGCGTCAACTTGGCGTATCACACTGTTACACCTGGCTGCCCGATGAACTGACGAATTATGAAGATATGGCGCGGCTCGTCGAAACGGTTTCGCAAGCCGGCCTCACTCTGTACGACGTCGGCAATCTGAATCTGGGAAAGTCCCCTCGTATACATTTAGGGAAGCCCGGCCGCGACGCCGATATAGAACGCTTCGCCCAAATGATGCATGACCTCAGCCGCGCCGGCGTCAATACGACCACCTTCACCTGGGAGCCGGATCAGGTTTGGTCATCGCCAGCGAGCGCTAGTCGCTTCGCCAAGGCGCGCCATGTGGATCTGCGGGAACTGAAATCGCAGCCATTCACCCATGGTCGCGAGTACAGTTTGGATGAACTCTGGGCAAACTTCGAGTACTTCATGCGCGCCATCATCCCCGTTGCGGAGGAAACCGGCCTAAGATTGTCGCTTCATCCCAACGATCCGCCGACAGACGCGCTCGGCGGCGTACCCTGCCTGATCAACAGCCGCGAACGCTATGACCGCGCGTTTGCCATCGCCGACAGTCCCCACCTGGGGATGATATTCTGCACCGGGTGCTGGCTTGAGGGTGGACCGGCATTCGGCGATATGCTTTCTGCAATGGATCATTACGCGAAGCAGAAGCGCATCTTCCTCGCGCATTTTCGCAACGTGAGCGCACCACAGCCGGTCTTCACCGAAACGTTCCTCGACAACGGATATTTCGAAATGTACCAGGCAATGAAGGTCTTGGTCGCGAGCGGTTATGACGGTACGATCATCCTCGATCATACACCCAAATTCGCTGGTGATTACCATCTAGGCGCCGGTACGGCCTACGCCATCGCCTACATGCGCGCGCTGATCGAACGCGCCGAAGACGAACTCAGCGCCGCCTGATCCACAGATCTAAGGAAACCAAAAATGCAACTGAGAAAGCTAGGCAACTCATCACTAATGGTATCGCCAATCGGCGTCGGCTTTTGGGGCATCGTCGGCGGCGATTACTGGGGCGCGCAAGACGAAACGGACACCGTCGGCGCAGTACGCGCAGCGCTGGACGCGGGCATCAACTTCTTCGACACGGCCGAGGGCTACGGCGACGGCTACTCCGAAGAAATGCTCGGCCGCGCCCTCAAGGGACGACGTGACGAAGCCATCATCGCCACCAAAGTCAGCACCGGAAACCTGGCGCCTGACGATATCCGCGCCGCCTGCGAGCGCAGCCTCAAGCGCTTGCAGACGGACACCATCGATCTGTATCAAGTGCATTGGCCCAATCGCAGCGTGCCCTTTGAAGACAGCATGGCCGCCCTGCTGGACCTGCAACGCGCCGGTAAAATCCGCGTCATCGGCGTCAGCAACTTCGGGGTATTAGACATGCCAGATATGCTGCAGTTCGGCCGCTTCGAAGCTAATCAGCTGCCCTACAGCTTGCTCTGGCGCGCCATCGAATTCGACATTCAGCCGCAATGCGTCGAGGGGAACATCAGCATCCTGCCCTACAGCCCGCTGAATCAAGCGCTGCTCACAGGCCGTTACCGGAACGCCGACGAGATGCCTTATTCGCGTACACGGACGCGCCATTTCCGCGGCGACCGGCGTGATTCCCGTCATGGAACCGCCGGATTCGAGGCGGAGACATTCGCGGCTGTCGAGGCGATCCGCGAGATCTGCGCCGATATCGGTCAGGAAATGGTGCACGTGGCTTTGGCTTGGCTGCTGCACAAGCAGGCGGTGACCTCTGTGTTGGCTGGCGCCCGCACGCCCAGGCATATCGAAAGCAACTTGATCGCGGGGAGTCTGTCCCTTCCCGATGAGACCATGCGGCGGCTGGACGAAGCGACTGATGATCTCAAGAAAATGTTGGGTCCCGATCCCGATATGTGGGGCACGGGGACCGATTCGCGTTATCGGTAGCCCTCTATCCCAATAATTGTAGGGGCGAGGCGGTGACTCGCCCTCCGAAGCTTATTGGAAAATGCGCCATGACATGCCAAGACACGCTCAATCTGCAGCGCTTTCGGCGATCAATGCGCCTGCAGGGTTACGACTATAGGCAATCTGGCGCATACTTTGTTACCGTTTGCACATATCAGCGTCACAACACATTCGGCACGGTGATTGATGGCAACATGGTTCTTAGCCAGTGGGGCGAGTTCGTGAATGACGAGTGGAGACGGACGGAAACTGTTCGAGCCAATGTCGAATTGGATGCCTATGTGATCATGCCCAATCACGTCCATGGCGTCGTACTGATTGTCGAAGACACAAGGGCCAACAAGTCGGATAACAAATACCAAAATGCCGATTTGCCGAATACGGCTGGTTCGCTCAGGCAGATTATCGGACATTTCAAGTCTATCGCTACAAAACGCATACGGTCAGTCGCGGCGCCGTGTGGCGCTCCTGTTTGGCAACGCGGCTACTACGAGCACATCATTCGCAATGAGGAATCACTGAATGAGATTCGAGCCTACATCGTTTCAAATCCTAGGCGCTGGTCGGAAGATTCATTGAATATCTCGGGCGGGTGATGGGCGAGTCACCGCCTCGCCCCTACACCGACGCTGGACGGGCGACCTACCTTGACAGATCAAACAGCTCGCCCACATCAACAAGCTCGCCACTCTCAATCGACATATTGGCGGCGATGCCCACCAGAATCGACGCCGCGCCATCTCGGTAAGTCGCCGCGCGCTTGAGCGGATCGGGCGGCGGATCCGGCGAGAACAGATCCTCCAGCATCAGCGGATCTGCGCCGCCGTGCCCGCCCTCGGCGACCGGCACCTCCACTTCGTAACCCTCGCCAAACATCGGGAAAGCGCGTATCCGCGTCTCCTTGAACGCGCCTTTGCTGGCGGCGGCCGAGGCGCTGTCCGGCTTGAGATGCGTCACCGTCTCGGTCACATCCATTTCGAGGCGTCCGCGCGTCCCGGTGACGGCGATGCGCAGCCCCTCCCAAGGCGCGTAGGCCACCAGACAGTATGACAGCAAGACGCCATTGGCATATCGGGCGGTGACGGTCATGGTATCCTCGGACGTGATCGGCTCGCCGAATACATTGCGGTCGCGGATATAATCGGTTTCCGCCTCAGCTGCCAGATAAAGGCCGGCGTAGGCTTCATTCTCGTCCAGGCGCAGGGCAAAGGGGTCGTCCTTCGCCGCTTCTTCGCCGGTGTAGCGCGTATACGGATAATGCTCGCCACGCGCTTCGGCGTTGGCTGCCCCGTAAAAGAGCAAATCGCCCAGCGCGAAGACTTGCCGCGGGTAGGAATCGATCCACCAATTGACCAGATCAAAGTGATGGGTGGCTTTATGCACCAGCAGGCCGCCGCTGTGTTTCTTCTCGCGGTGCCAGCGGCGGAAGTAATCAGCGCCATGGCTGGTATCCAACACCCAGGAGAAATCAACCGCTAGCGGAGTCCCGACCGCGCCGGCGCGGATGAGCTCGCGGAAGCGCGTATAAGCCGGGGCATAGCGATAGTTAAAGGTGATGCGCAGCGACTTGCCCGTGCGTTTGATCGCCTCGTCAATGGCCAACAGTCTAGCGAGCGTCGTCGTCATCGGCTTCTCGCTGATGACATCGCAGCCCTGATCCATCGCCCGCACAATGTATTCGTGGTGCCAGGCATCGGTGGTCGTGACGATAATCGTATTCGGCTGTGTCTCGCTGATCATGAGATTGAAGTCGTCGGCGTGGAAGGTCGGCGCCGGCGGCAGACCGCGCTTCCGCAATTGCCCGTTGTGCCAATTCATGCGCGTATGGCTCAGATCGCACAAAGCGACCAACTCGGCGCAGGCGCTGAATCGGCCCGTTGCCGCATCAATATACATGCCGGCGCGCGATCCGGCCCCGACGATGGCGTAACGTTTGCGTTTGGACATAGTGCCACCCTGTCAAGGACGATTCTTCTGGCGGATTCTATCCGATTCTTCCCCCGCCGCTAGTCCGCAGTGTTTTCACCAGCGCGTGTTATAGTCTCTTTACCCATACTCAACTACCTCAGGAGCGCATCATGGCGCATCAGCGCATTCTCACCAAAACCAGCAAAGGCGGCG
>JAPOWG010000017.1 GCA_026707745.1 Chloroflexota bacterium | reverse complement strand
TTGTCAGGCAGTCTTCGGCAATCGTCAGCGCAGTGATCCCGTCTACAGCGGCGAATAGCATCTGCGCCAGGGGCGAACCTTCGTCCCCAGCCCCCGCGCTCGCATAAACTTCCTCATCGGTCTGCGTCAAGATCTGGTTGACGAGCAGATCCGCAATATCTGGATCTTCGGCGAAATCGACTTCGACAGTAACGTATTCAGACATATTACCGCTCCCCCGCTTGAGGATTGTCCAAGCCCGCCGGCTGTTGCTGCGTAATGCAGTGGATATTGCCGCCCCCCAGGAGGATCTCGCGCGCGTACACGCCAACTATTTGCGCCTTCGGGAACAATTCAGCCAATGTTTGCAGCGCGAGCCGGTCATGCGGATCGTCGAACTGAGGCGCGACGACGCCGCCATTGGCGATGTAAAAATTGATGTACGAGCCGGCCAGGCGTTCTCCCTCCGGGCGCGAGATTGCCGTATCCACGACATCCAGTCCCGCGGCTTCTTCACCGGTCATGTACATTGGCTCCGGCTGATGGATCGTATGAATTTCGATCCTTCGGCCCTTTGCGTCCCTTGCCGAGCGCAAGCGATCGTAGGCCTCCGCAGAGCGTTCATATTGTGGATCGTCGTGGTCCCCTGTCCAGGTGAGGGCGACGACGCCGGGTCTCACAAAGCAGCACAGGTTGTCCACATGTCCATCCGTCTCGTCCTCGAAGACGCCGCGTTTGAGCCAGATGATATGCTTGATGCCGAGGTAGTCCCGCAGGTGCTGCTCGATATCGGCTCGAGAAAGCTTTGGGTTGCGGTTTGGGTGCAGCAGGCACTGCTCGGTTGTGATCAGCGTGCCCTCTCCGTCCACATGAAAGGAACCGCCTTCCATCACCAGGGGCGCCCAATAACGATCCAGCCCCTCGATTTCCAGCATCTTCGGGGCTACCTGCTCATCCAGGTCCCAGGGAAAATACATCATCTTTTGGATGCCGCCCCAAGCATTGAACATCCAGTCGACGCCGCGCACTTCGCCGGCGTCATTGACCAGGAAGGTCGCGCCGCTATCGCGGATCCAGGCGTCGTTGCTCGATAGCTCCAATACCCGTATCTGCGGCGGCAGCAGCGAACGTGCATTGCGAAATTGCTCCGGATTGACGCCCATGGTAACCGGCTCGAAGCGCGAGATTTCCCGTGCAGCTTCTACAAATGCGAGTTGCGCGGGTTTGCCGCCGTTGCGCCAGGTATCGCGCCGTTCTGGCCACAGCATCCAGCAGCCCGCGTGAGGTTCCCACTCCGCCGGCATGCGGAATCCATCGTAAACTGGTCTTGACTCGATAAGCCGGGACAAATCAATGGCTCCAGTAAAGCATTTTCAGGGTCGCATCGGGGGCATTATGCCCTGAGTTGCGGCTCGGCGTCAGGTCGAATCATAAGACGTACCGGGGAAAACTAAACCAAATCAGTGTACAATCGACCTTTGTATGGCTTTCGACCGCCAGCCAGAGTCGCTCGGCGCGTAACCGGCGAAAAGGTCTGTCGCGCTCACGCAAAATCGCAAGCCGTCGCGTCGCATGAGCGACGCGGTTTATGTATACAGAGCTAAGAATCCCAGATGAGTTTGCGCGCGATTTCACCAATTGACGGGCGCTACGCCGACAAGACGGAAGCCTTGCGACCGTATCTGTCGGAGTGGGCGCTGATGAAGTACCGCCTGCTCGTGGAAGTCCGTTGGCTGATCGCTATGTCCGAACATGAGGGGATCACCCATGTTCGGACGTTTTCCGACGATGAGGTAGCGCTTCTGGAGCGGTTGGCGGCGAGTTTCGACGACGAGGCCGCGTCGGAGATCAAATCGATCGAGGCCTTCATCAGCCACGATGTCAAGGCGGTCGAATACTTCATTAAGGGGGGGCTGCGCAACACGAGCTTGTCGGATGTCATCGAATCCGTCCACTTCGCCTGCACATCGGAAGACATCAACAACCTGGCCTACGCGCTGATGCTTCGCGACGCTATGCGCGACGTTTGGCTGCCCAAAGCGCGAGATCTGGTAAAGTTGCTTGACGACTGGGCGCTCAAGTCAGCCGATGAGCCGATGCTGGCGCGAACGCATGGCAAGGCGGCGTCGCCGACAACAGTGGGAAAAGAGTTGAAAGTATTTGCCTTTCGCTTGAGCCGCCAATTGAAGCAAATCGAATCCCAGGCCTTCCTGGGCAAATTTAACGGCGCCGTCGGCGCTTATAACGCGCATGTCGCTGCTTATCCCGATGTGAATTGGCTGGGTTTCTCGCGTCGCTTTGTCGAGGAATTGGGTCTAAGCCATAATGCCTTGACCACGCAAATTGAAGCGCACGATTTCCTGGCGGAACTAAGCCATGCGCTGATCCGTTTCAATACGGTCCTGTTGGACCTCTGCCGGGACATGTGGACCTATATTTCCCTGGGCTACTTCAAACAGAAACTGGTGGCGGCGGAAGTCGGTTCTTCTACCATGCCTCACAAGGTCAACCCGATAAACTTCGAAAATGCCGAAGCCAATCTGGGCATTAGCAGCGCGACGCTGGGACATCTGGCGCTCAAGCTGCCGGTTTCGCGCCTGCAGCGCGACCTGAGCGATACCTCGGCCTTGCGGAATTTCGGCGCCGCGATCGCGCACAGTCTTTTGGCTTTGACATCGACCAGCCAGGGATTGAGCAAAGTCGAGATTGATCGGGTGGCCTTGCAAGACGATCTGGACAATGCCTGGGAGGTGCTCGGCGAAGCGATCCAGACGGTGCTGCGCAAGCACCAGGTGGCGGGCGCCTACGAGCAACTCAAGGACATGACGCGCGGAAAGTCGACGAGCCAGACGAGCATTCGGGAGTTTATCAACACACTGGATATCCCGGGCCCGGACAAGATCCGGCTCTTGAGATTAACCCCCGCTGCCTATATCGGTTTGGCTAAAGAACTCGCGCAATACGATAGCGATGCCGGGCGCGGCAAGGAATCGGTTTCGACCTTACCGGATTTGCGGGAACTGTAACGAGGAGACGGCGATGATATTTCAACCATTTGCGCGCCAGGAGACCCTGCGCTTGACCATGGGGCAAGCCCTGATTAAATTCTTGCAGGCGCAATACACCGAATACGACGGCGAGATCCAGCGTTTCATCCCGGCGATCTGGGGTATCTTCGGGCATGGCAACGTCAGCGGCTTGAGCCAGGCACTTTGGGAATACGGCGACGATTTGCCCTATTACCAGCCAACCAACGAACAGTCGATGGTACATGCCGCTTCCGGCTTCGCGCGGACACGCCTGCGCATGCAAACTTTCGCCTGTACGACCTCGATTGGCCCCGGCGCCACCAACATGGTCACCGGCGCCGCCACCGCGCATATCAATCGGCTGCCGGTCTTGCTGCTGCCGTCGGACTACTACGCCACCCGCTTCCAGGGACAAGTCTTGCAGGATATCGAGCATCCCGTATCGCTGGATATGAGCGTCACGGACTGTTTTCGCGTCGTCAGCCAGTTTTTTGATCGCATCACCCGTCCGGAACAGATTCTATACGCCTTGCCAGAGGTGATGCGCGTGATGACCGATCCTGTCGACGCCGGTCCCGCTACGATCGCCTTGCCGCAAGATATTCAGAGCGTGGCCTTTGATTACCCCCTGAACTTCTTCCGTGAGCGGATCTGGCGCGTCGAAAGACGCCAACCTGACAAACGACGGATTCAAGAAGCCGTTGATTTGCTCAAGTCCGCGGACAAGCCGTACATACTGGCTGGCGGCGGACTTCACTATTCCAAAGCATGGGGGGAATTGCGCGAGTTTTCCGATAGATTTGGCATTCCTGTTGGCGAGACGCATTCCGGGCGCGGCGCGCTGCAAGATGAGTCTCCCCTGCTGATCGGCGGCAGCGGACATACCGGCACGCCGCTTTCCGGCAAATACGCGGCCGATGCCGATCTCGTCTTCCTGATTGGTACGCGCCTGGCCGATTTCGCAACCGGGTCCTATTCCGCCTGGCAAAACCCCGACGTCAAATTCATCAGCATCAACGTCAGCGGCGCGCATGCCCACAAGCTGGGCGCTTTGCCGATCATCGCGGACGCTCGCGACACCCTGAGGGAGTTGACGACTGCCGCGCTTGGGGCCGGAATCAAGCCAAACCCGGGATATGTGGAGTCGCTGGCGGTGGACCGAGAAGCCTGGTTGCAGCAGAAACGAGAAACAGTCTATGTACAGTACCCCGATGAACGCATGAGCCAAGCGCAGGTCATCGGCGTACTCAATGACTATATGGCTGCGGGCGATACGCTTGTTTGCGCGGCCGGCACCGCTCCCGGGGACTTGCATCAACTATTTGAAGCGACCGCTGGACGCATTCTTCACCTGGAATTTGGCAACTCTTGTATGGGCTACGACATCCCCGGGGCGATTGGCGTGCGCCTGGCGCGCCCGCATGACGGAGAAGTCTACGTCTTCCTCGGCGACGGAAACTACATGCTGCATCCGATGGAACTGAAGACCGCCATGCAAGAGGGCGCCAAATTGACGGTTATTTTGCTCCAGAATGATGGTTTCCAGTCGATTCACGGACATCAAAAGGTGCTGGTTGGCCATAGCCTTGGCAACGAGTTTCGACTGAGAAATCAAGAGACGGGCAAACTGGACGATGGCGATTTCGTCGAGATTGACTATGCCAAGAATGCCGAGAGCATCGGATTGCGCGCCTGGAACGTCAATAACGAAGACGAACTGAAAGCGGCGCTTGCGGAGGCGAAGGAAGAAAACCGCTCTTGCATGATTGTGGCGCAGATTGAGCGTTATAGCCGATTGCCGCGCTCCGGCATCTGGTGGGACGTCTTCGGGGCGGAGGTCACAGGGGACGAAAAGACGAAGCAACTCGTCGATGAACGCGAAGAGGGTAGAAAAGGTCAGCGTTTCTACTGGTAGGGCGGGCTCTTCCCGGCGCGATTCAACAGAAATAATTCTGAGTGAGTAATAAGAATGATTGCAGTATCAATGAAATCACCAAAATAACCGTAAAGCTGTAGGGGCGAGCCGGTGGCTCGCCCGCTCTTGGCATAGATTTCTAATCAGTTTTCGCATGACTTGCTTGCACTTACCGAGTTACAACTACGAGCGTGGGCGAGTTCCGAAGCGCGGCAACCCCTTCAGTCGGCTTCGATTGAGGAGGAACAGGTGAAGATCAGGATTGCTTCCGCGCCCGTCTCCTGGGGCGTGATCATGAAAGATACGCCAAACGTTCCGCCTTGGGAGCGAGTATTGCGCGAAATCAGCCAGGCTGGCTATTCCGGTACAGAACTGGGACCCTTTGGCTACCTGCCGCAAGACAATGCCTTGCTGCGCGAGCGGCTCGATGAACTGGGTTTGAGCCTGCTGGCCGCCTACGTGCAGATCAATCTGGTGGATCCGGCGGCTAAACAAGATGAATACGACGAAACCATGGTCACCACGTGCTTGCTTTCACAAATGGGCTGCGAGTGGGTGGTCTTGTCCGATGCGCTGTTTTTCAACACGAAGCGCTCGCAACGCGCCGGGCGCATCGGCTCGGCAGACGGCATGACCGACGATGAATGGGGGAGGTTCATATGCAATGCGGAAGACTATGGCAAGCGCGCCCTTGACGACTACGGATTGCAAGCGGTCTTTCACCCTCATGTTGGCGCCTGGATCGAGACGGAAGCGGAAATCGATCGCCTTATGAACGAAACGGATCCGCGCTACCTCAATCTTTGCCTGGATACCGCGCACTGTATGTACGGGGGCGGGGACCCGGTCGCCGTCGGCCGTCGCTGGAGCGAACGGTTGAAGTATCTGCACATTAAGGAATGCGACAATAATGTGCTTGAGACTGTTCGGGACAAGGGCTGGGATTATTTCAAAGCAGTCGAATTGGACGTTTTCCCCGAGTTGGGGCGCGGATCGGTTGATTTTGCCGGTTTGCTGGATTTACTTCGTGAACTGGATTTCGACGGCTGGGCGGTGATCGAGCAGGACATTTTGCCCGACCGCGGCCTGAATCCCCTGGACAGCGCTATACGGAATCTGGCTTATCTGCGTAGCCTGGGTTATGCCAAATCTCGCTAAAACCTGCGCGAGCATCTTCCTTCGCCCTCTTGCCTTCATTATTTAGTAGCGGCTCATGACTCATGACCAAGACATACGACATCATCGCGTTTGCGGACACCTGCGTCGACCTGATCTTGCGCGACGATGACGTAGCGCCTCGTTTTGGCCAAGTCGAAAAGACAGTCGCCGAATACGACCTGGTCATGGGCGGCTCTTGCTGCATTTTCGCGACGCAAGCGGCCAAGCTCGGTCTTAAGGTAGCCTTGCTGGGACATGTTGGAGCTGACGCCTTTGGCGAACTCATCCTCGATACCTTGTCATCTGCCGGGGTTGATACGCGGCATCTGCAAGTGGACAAAGATCTCAGAACAGGCTTGACCGTACACATGGTGCAAGGGGACGATCGCGCCATGCTGACTTATCCGGGATCGTCAAACGCGCTGACGGCGGCTGACATTTGCGATGACGCGCTGGCGGGGGCGCGGCACTTGCATTATGGCAGTCTCTTCTTGCAGACCGGTCTGCTTCCCGACTGTATCGAAATACTTGGGCGGGCAAAGCGACTGGGCCTGACGATTTCCCTTGACACCAACTGGGACCCTGCCGAGGCTTGGGATATCGACTTGGAGGAAGCGCTGACCTCAGTTGACGTCCTGCTGCCCAACGAGCAAGAGGCGAAGAATCTTTGCGGCGTCTCTTCCCTGGCGGAGGCGGCCCAATATCTTCGCGGACGCGTGCCGGTTCTGGTCGTCAAGAGGGGAGTTGAAGGCGCAAGCGCATGGACGAAGGCTATGGAAGCTGTGGGAACGGTAGAAGAAGCCGATGCCGGCGGCGATGGCATCGGCGCCGGCGACAGCTTTGATGCCGGGTTCCTGACCGGCTGGCTCAACGGCTTGGCGATACGGGATTGCTTGTCTGTCGCCTGCCGCTGTGGACGCGCCGTCGCCGGCGGGATCGGCGGTGTTAAGGGGCAACCATATCGCGCGGATTTACCTGAATTGCCGGCGCTGGAGCAGGACTAAGCGAAGCAAAGCAGTGGGCGCGAAAATACGCTATTGGTCGCCATTATCCATCAGGCCCGCGCCGTCGTAACCGCGCCCGACGCCGCGATAGGCAAATCCCATTTGCCGCAATTCATCCGGGTCATACATATTGCGGCCGTCGATCAGTATCGCTCGTTTCATCGAATCGCGAATGCGGCTCATGTCCAGGTGCTTGAACTCGTTCCAGGGCGTCAAGACCAACAGGGCATCGGCATCCCGCGCCGCGGCGTAAGAGTCGCTGCAGAGCGTCAATCCCGGGATTTCTCTGCTGGCGTTCTCCATCGCCACCGGATCGTAGGCGTTGACGACGGCCCCTTGATTCAGAAGCGAACGAACGACCGTCAGGGAAGGAGACTCGCGAATATCGTCCGTATTCTCTTTGAAAGCCAAACCCAGCACGGCAATCGTTTTACCGTTAACCGTGCCATCCAACATTTCCCGCGCCTTCATCGCGATCTGTCGACGCTGGAAGGCGTTGATCTCCATGACCGCGTTTAGCAATTGCGGATGCATGCCGTGGGTCTGCGCCATATTTGCCAGGGCTTTCACGTCCTTGGGAAAGCAGGAACCGCCGAATCCGATGCCGGCCTGCAAGAAATGCGGCCCGATCCTGTAATCGAATCCCATTCCACGCGCGACTTCAGTGACATCCGCCCCCAGCCGTTCACAGATAATACTGATCTCGTTGATAAAGCTGATGCGCGTGGCCAGGAATGCGTTTGAAGCGTATTTGATCATCTCGGCCGTTCGGATATCGGTTATCACGATCGGCGCGTCCAGTGGCGCGTAGAGTTCGGCGACGCGTTCCGCCGCCTCTGGATTGGTAGATCCCAGCACGGTGCGATCGGGATTCATGAAATCGGCTATGGCGGAACCTTCGCGCAAAAACTCGGGGCAAGATACGACTGCGAATTTCATCGGCTTCGGCTGTTTGCGCTCGATGATCTCTGCCGTCCAGTCTCCCGTGCCGACCGGGACGGTCGACTTGTTGATGATGACAAGCGGGTGGGTCATGGCTTCCGCGATAGTTTCCGCCGCCGAACGAACATATTGCAAGTCGGCCTCGCCGTCCACGCCCGAGGGCGTGCCGACGCAGATAAAGACAAACTCCGCTTGATCGAGCCCCTCATGGTATGATGTGCTAAAGTGCATCCTGCCGGCGACCGTGTTGCGCTGCGCCATCTCTGCCAAGCCGGGTTCATAGATGGGCATTTTCCCCTGCTGTAGCGTTTCTATCTTGCCTTCGTCAATGTCAACCAGCGTGACGCTATTGCCCAAATCGGCGAAGCAGGCGCCCGTCACCAGACCGACGTATCCGCTGCCAATCACACAGAGTTTTCTCATTCGATTTCGTCCTTACTTTTCGCGATCTCCTAAACATATTGTCGAACTGTATACAGCCCGCCGCTATCTTTTCCGCTGTGCCTGTCCGGTCTAAGAAGAGACGATCGACGATTTCGGTTCGGACGTCTTACCTGGACTCAAGTCTTCACCTTAGGCAGTCTTCAGACCATCGCCAATAATCAGACTGTGAAGGCCTTTCCCTGTCACACTAAGGATACGATGGAACGCGAATAATTGTTCACGCAAAGCGGGCCAGTTGATATAATATTAGCTGGGCAAAAAACGGTTTTTGCAGGGTGATCTGCTATGTCACAAGACATGTTTGACGAAACGCTGCCGAAGTTACGCCAGGCGCAATCAAAAGACGGCTTTCCCCCGCAAGTGCGGAAGGTTCCCTATCGGAATATTCGAGATCTGCTTTCCATGCATGCCAAAACATCGGGGGACAAGACATTTCTCATTTTCTACGATCGGGACGACGCACGCTCAGCCTTGAGCTACGCCGAGTTTAACGCGCGTGTTCATCAAGCTGCCAATTTCATGTACGAAGATCTCGGCGTCCGGCGCGGCGATCGAGTGGCGACAATCGCCTACAATCACGTCGATACGGTCTTGATCTACTTTGCTTGCTGGGTCATCGGCGCGACTGTCGCGCCGCAGAATGTCTCGGAAGACGACCGCCGCATCGCCTTTATCCTGCGCGATAGCGGCGCAAAAATATGTTTTGTTCGGGGCGAATACATGGCACGCGCGGAGAAAATCATTCAAGACGCTCCAAATATCGAGCGGATAATAGCGGTGGGCGGCGGGCCTTCCCGGGATTACCTGAGCTTTTATGAAGCGCTAAAGAACCGTCCGACTACCTTTTTGGGCGACGATTCCGGCGCCAAAGCGTCCGACCTGCCTCTGGGCGAAGGTGGCGCCGAAACCGCGGCGCTCGATGACGAAGCGCTTCTGGTTTACACCAGCGGCACAACCGGTACGCCCAAAGGAGTCACCCTGACACAATATAACCTTCTGGTCGACGCGATGGGGCTCAGCCAGTGGCAGGGGATCACGGGCAACCAACGCATGATGTGTGTCTTGCCTATCCATCACGTCAATGGCATCTTGGTAACGATAATCACGCCACTCTACGTCGGTGGATCGACAGTTCTGAATTCTCGTTTCAGCGTATCGCATTTCTGGGAGCGCATCGTAAGGGACAAGGTCAGTGTCGTAAGCGTCGTGCCGACGCTCCTTCAGTTTCTGCTTGAATACGGCGCGCGCGAGCGGGATGCCGGCAACACCATATTTGGCCGCAACATCAGCCGCCGCGACCTGAGTCATTTCCGACACTTCATTTGCGGCGCCGGCACGCTTTCCGTGGCGCTGGCGCGCGACTTTGCCGAGACATTCGGCCTGACCATTCTTCACGGCTACGGCTTGAGCGAAACCACTTGTTATTCGTCATTCCTGCCCATCAGCTTGTCTTGGGAGGCGAACCAGCGCTGGCTGCTGGATTACGGCTATCCCAGTATCGGCTGCCCGATTGAAGCCAACGAGATGGCGATCTTCGCCGCCGATGGCAGCGGACGAGAACTGGCGGAAGGAGAGCGAGGCGAAATCTGCGTGCGCGGCCACAATGTCATGCAAGGTTATTTCAAGCGACCGGACGCCAATGCCGACACCTTCAAGTTCGGCTGGTTCCGCACCGGCGACGAGGGATTCTTCAAGCTTGACGAGGGTGGCAGGAAGTTTTTCTTCATCACCGGGCGCATCAAGGAACTGATCAATCGCGGGGGAGTCAAATTCAGTCCCCTGGACATTGAAGAGGTCTTGCTGGGCATTGATGGCGTGAAGGTTGGCTTGGCAGTGGGATTCCAGAATCGCTATTATGGCGAAGAAATCGGCGCTTATGTGGTGCTGGAAGACGGCGTCGAACTCACGGAAGACGCCATCCTGCCTCACTGCCGCGCGAAAATGCCCTTCGAAAAATCGCCCAAAGTGGTGGTTTTTGGGGATGACATCCCGGTCACCGCAACTGGCAAATACCAGCGGCTAAAGCTGCAACCGCTTTTCGCGGAATGGGAAGGGGCGCAGTTCTCGCGCTAGAACAGTGGAGGACTATCTCGCTAGTTTCCACATCTTTCGACGACGTAATTCCGGTAGGATAAGCAAGCTTAGCAGGCCGTTGAGGACTACGATCACGGTGCTGCCTTCGTGCCCCAAAACGCCAACCGGCAGCGCCAGTTCCAAAATGAAGACCCCGGCAATCAAGATCGCGATCACCGCCAAGGAAAAGGCGATGTTTTGCCATACGACACGTTTGGCTCGGTCGCTGATGCGCAGAGCGTCCGTCAGCCGCTCAATTCTGTCGCCCATCAGCACCACATCCGAGGTTTCCAGCGCCACGTCCGCCCCGGCGCCGCCCATCGCGATGCCGACGTCCGCGACTGCCAGCGCGGGCGCGTCGTTGATGCCATCTCCGATCATGGCGACCGGGCCGTATCGTTGTTGCAGTCCCGCCAGGATCTCAGCTTTTTCATGTGGCAACAACCCGGCGTAAACCTCGTCGATGCCGAGCTGCTCTCCGATCGACTCCGCCACAAGCGGATTGTCCCCGGTCAGCATGACCGTGACCATGCCCAGCCGGTTCAGTTCGCGGACCAGAAGCGGCGATGTTTGACGCACTTGGTCAGCCAGCCCGATTAGACCCAGCCAGGTCCGGTCTCGCAAGACGCCGATGACCGTTTTGCCGGAAGCTTCCAGCCGGATTCTCGCTTGGGCGAGGGAATCGGGCATCGCCTCATTCTCCTGCAGTTGGCTTATGCGTCCGACGCGGATATCACTCCCGTCGAGACGCGCCCGCACGCCTTGGCCCGGGACAGCGAGGAAATCTTCAGTTTCGCTCGGACTAATCTTCGCAGCCCTCGCATATGCGACGATGGCCTTGGCGAGCGGATGCTCCGACCGCGCTTCTACCGAAGCCGCAACTTGAACCAATTCCCTTTCGGCAAAAGGCGGAGAAACCACTATGTCAGTTACCTGCGGCCGCCCTTCAGTCAGCGTTCCTGTCTTGTCGATAGCGACGACTTTGATGCGCGCCAATTGCTCCAGACTGGCGCCGCCCTTGAAGAGCACGCCGCTCCTTGCGGCGGCCGCAATTGCCGAGATGAATGCCGACGGCACGCTGATCACCAGAGCGCAAGGCGAGGCAACAGTCATCAGCACCATCGCGCGGTAAAAATTGCTCTCGAAATCGCTCAAGCCGAGCAGCGGCGGAATTAGAATCAGCAATAGAATGCCCAGGATGATTGCTTTGGCATAAGCCTGTTCGAATCGGTCCAGAAAGCGTTGCGTGGGCGCCTTGCTGTCTTGCGCATCCTCCACCATTTTGATGATACGCGCCAGCGTCGTCTCGCCCACGGGTTTAAGGGCGCGGACATCCAGGATGCCTTGCTTGTTCAGCGTTCCCGCGTAGACGAACCCGCCCGCGGATTTGTCGGCTGGAATCGACTCGCCGGTGATCGGGCTTTGATCCACAGCCGATACGCCGGCAACGACCATACCGTCAACCGGGATTCGTTCGCCCGGCTCGATTAGGACGATGTCGCCGATCCGGATTTCTTCCAGTTTTAGACGAATGATATCGGCCCCGCGCTTGACCGTCGCCTCTTGCGGGTAAAGCGTAAACAGACTGCTAATCGCTCTGCGACTGCGGCCGATGGCATAGTCTTGCAAAACATTGCTCAGGGAAAAGAGAAAGAGCAGTATCGCCCCTTCATGCCATTCGCCAACAACTGCCGCGCCCAGGGCAGCCAGCACCATCAGCAAATCGACATCGATTTCACGTTCGCGCAAGCTCTCGAGCGCGGTCTTGGCGCCGAAGAAACCGCCAGCAAGATAGGAAACGATATTGAGCGACATCACCGCGGCTTCCGGGGCGCCGCTTCGCTCGCCCAACATGCTGAGCGCGATTGCCACAAGCGTGACGAGGACCAGCGCGGGCGCCATTTTCTCCAGTTTACGGGATGATGGACGCTCTTCCCGGGCAGGGGCTAAAGAAGACGGCGCAGTCACCGAAGCCATCCGATTCGAATCCAATCCGATATTTACCCAAGCTATTGATCTATTTTAACCAAAGTTAATTGGAAATGCAACAGAGGTATGCAACGACTTTTGATGGCATGCAAAAAAATGAACCGGCGGACGAAATTGTCCGCCGGTTATTGGTTTTATCGGGAGCCAAGTATCACCGAGGCGCGGCCGACGCGCCGCGAGTGAGTAGAAACGCGGTTGACGCAATCTTATCGTTCGATGGTGACACCGCGCCAGAAAGCTACATGATCTTTGATCTGTTGCGCGGCTTTCGTGGGTTCCGGGTAGAACCAGGCCGCGTCCTGATTTTCTTTCCCGTCTACCGCCAAGTGAAAGTAGCTGGCTTCGCCTTTCCAGGGACAGATCGTACGACTGTCGCTTTCGCGCAGGTATTCATCATGAACCGTATCGCGCGGAAAATAAAGGTTGCCTTCGACGATAAGCGGCTTGTCGCTTTCGGCGATGACTTTGCCGTTCCAGATTGCCTTTGCCATGCCATTCTCCTATTCCCACTGACCGCCACCCGCGCGGTCAGCGCCTTCTTGCGCTAAACAATACGAAAAGGGCATGTTGCAAGCGCATGCCCTCGCATTACGGAATCAGCACTGCTTCAATACCAAGAATCACACGATATCGTCGTTATTCGGGATTTGCTTAAGCTGGCGCGGGATGCTGCGATAGAAAGCGAAACCGAACAGAGCGATGGCGATGGCGGACCAAGAATAAGCGATGAGGGAGACTGACGCCCCGCCCAAGACCTCTTCAGCGAAGGCGGCTACCGCATTGACAATCGTGTTCGCGTCCTCGGGATGACGCGCCGGAGCCGACAGGACATAGGGCAAGTCGAGCACGATATGCAATGCTGTCATCAAGGCCACGACAGTCATGATAATCTGCGTGAGCGAACGCCATGACCAGAACTGATTGATATCGCCGCGACCTTTCCAGCCTAAGGCTATCAACAGCAGACCGAAGCCAGCGCAGGCAATCCAGGAGAGCCAGTCGCCGGTCGCGTCCGGACGGATGAACAGCGCTAGGTAGCCGACCGTGAAGAAGCCTGTCAGCGCTGTCATACCGCGCAGCAGATGGGGCGCCCGATTGACCAGGAAGAACATGATCGACCCGAGCAAAGCCGAGCCGAGATAGCCGGCCGGCAGCCAGATCGCCGGGTCGCCTCCCTGGTAGCTAATCATATAGTTGCCTTCCGGCGAGAGCGTGAAGCCTTCGACGGAAGCGCCAGAAAAGACCATGGCGATATTATGCAGCGCGCCGCTGAAGTTGCCGGCGAACATGCGCACTGGCTTCAACAGCCCTTCCGTGCCCTGTGTGTACAAAAGCGCCAGTAATGCCGCAAAAGCCAGCGATGAAATAATCAGGCTCCTGAGAACGATCTGCCGGCGGACTTTGCGCTCAACGAAAGTTCTTAACATGAGATTGCTCCTGCATGTTGATTTGACTACAATCTATGGCATTCGCCCCGCCGACGCAAGAGAATAAGAAAGAATTTACACTTTGTTTACGATTGGCCGTTCACGACGTCCTGGATTTCGTTGCGCAGTGGCTTGATGGCGCCGACGTATATCGCTGTTCCCAGCATGGCTACTGCGATCCCGGCCCAAAGCAGCGCAATGACCGCGGCCGGGAGCAGGGGCGTGATCTCCTGCGCGAATGCGGCCGCATCGTTGCGAACATCGCCTCTGCCGACTCCGGAATTGCCAACGAGGTACCACAAGTCGTAAACGGCTTCCAGAGCTGTTACGACCGCCAGTATGCTCAAGAGCAACTGGATGATGACGCGCGGCGCTTTGGCCCCCACCAGCAGGATGATAAGACCGAAGCCGACGCCGATGGCGAGGGTGATGGGCAAGCCCGACGCATCGGAGCGTCCGTAAATCGCAGTTATGCCGATCAAAAAAACGCCCAGCGCCATCGCTATGCCCGACGCCCAGCGCGGGGCGCGATTGCTGAGCAGAAAGAGCAAGGAACCAAAGAGCGCCGCTCCCAGGTATCCGGCTGGCAGAATCAAGGCGCGATTGCCCCCGGCCGTGACGGCCACGCCAGACCCATTGGCATTCACAGTAAAGCCTTGCACTTGGCCGCCGGAAATCAACGCTGCCAGCGCATGACCCGCCTCGTGCACGAAGGTGACAAACAAGCGCAAGGGGTACAGCAGCATCTCCATTTCGCGTTGGTTCCACAGCAAAAATACCGCTAGAAAGGCTAGCGCCGAGATCAAGAGCGTTTGTCGGCGCAGGGCGCGAGCATTCTGTTTTCTCTCTCCTGCTGGCTTGCTGTCGGGGAATGGCACGGGGATCGCCGATTCGCCTTCCGCGCCATTTGCCGCCTGCGCTCCCTCCTTTGCCTTTCGCGAACGGGCGCCGCGATTATTCCGCCGGAAAAAGAATGCGGCGATCAATAAAACGGGCAATCCGCTACCGACGAAAAAGGCCGGGGTGGAATAGCCTGCGATTTGGTCGACATTGAAACGGCCCGCAAAGTCTTCCACCTGCGCTGTGAATGCTGTCAGTATGGTATCGCCAGGCATTATGTCCGCAGCCACAGCAAGCCCCGCTGCAATCCACAAAATGCTTAGTAGCAGAACTAGACCCCAAAACGCGCGTAACAGCTTTCGCATGTTGTCAATTCTCCAATATCAATGTCTCGAAGTCCCTCATGTTGACGATTCCGCCTATTCGCGGTGGATTGCGTCGCCGGACGAAGGCTTCCCTACATGATCCATTATACGAAAAACTGTTGTCATTGTAGTAGTTGTGGTTTTACACTTCTTTAACATGGATGATCAGTAAGCTGGCAGGGCCTTGCCGGGGCCGGCAGCATTTTCGCGGATCCTCCGCGGCTCTATGAGCGCGCTGCATCGCATGCCGGTATCTGTCAAAGGGCCACAAAGACACCAGACAGGGGAAAGCAAAGATGAAATCACTGGATTTGAGTGACTACCTGCCTTCATCGGATCTGCCAAGGGCTGCGACCATGCCGGCGCGCTGGTATGTCGAACCGGACTTCCTGAAGCTGGAAGCGGAAAAAATATTCTACAAGACCTGGCAACCCGTCGGACGCTTGGACGATCTCGCGCGCATTGGCGATTTCTTTACTTGCGAAGTGCTCGATCAGCCTTTGGTTCTTGTGCGCAACAAAGACGGAGAATTGCGCGCTTTTTACAATGTTTGTCCGCACCGCGCCGCGGTGGTCGCGCAAGGACGCGGCAATCGCAAGAGCTTGCAGTGCAAGTACCACGGCTGGACCTACGACCTCGATGGGAAACTCTTGCGCGCGCCGGAGTTTGAAGGCGTGCGGAATTGGAACAAAGACGAAGTATGTTTGCAGCCGATTCTAGTTGAAGCCTGGGGACCCTGGGTCTTCGTCAATCTGGATCCCGGCGCCGAATCCTTGTCCGGGACTTATGGCGAAATTCACCAAGAGATTCGATCGGCCGGCTTCGACCTGGAAAAGATGCGCCTGGTCGAGCGCCGCGACTACATGATCGACTGCAATTGGAAGGTTTACGTCGATAACTATCTCGAAGGCTATCATTTGCCCATTGCCCATCCAGGCCTCTTTCGCGAAATCGACTACGACCAATATCGCGTCGATACTTTCCGTTATTACTCCAAACAGCATGCGCCGATACGGGAGGTCAATGCCGGCGAAGCGCGCGATCGCCGCTATGTGCGCAGTGGCGAAGGCGAGCAAGACGCGCTCTACTACTGGATCTTCCCCAATGTCATGCTGAACGTCTATTTGGACAATACATCGATCAACATCATCATCCCGCTGGGCCACGACAAGACCTTGACCGTATTCGAATGGTATTTCGAATCTCCCGGCACCGGCGCCGGCTGGGAAAGCATGCAGCAGATCATCGCCTTCAGCGACGAGATCCAGCAAGAAGACATCGAGCTATGCGAATGGGTCCAGCGTGGCCTGCGATCCAAAGCTTATGACACCGGTCGCTTCTCGGTTCTGCGCGAAAACGGCGTCCATCACTTTCAGTCCCTGGTGCATGAATTCCTGACCAGAGATTAGTCACTGAAGGGCGTCGAGTCCTCTACCGCGGCGGCTCCTGGCGAAACACCCAGCGCCAGCAGACCGGCGCTGCCAAAGACAATGTATCCAAACACGCTAAGCCCGTGAAAGAGCAATCCCAGCGAAATCGCCGCCAGGCTGTCCATGCCGACGAGCTGTCCGGTGACGATGATCGCGGCTTCAAAAGGCCCAACAGCGGCGATAGTGAACGGCAGCGCGATGCCCAGCGCGGCCAGGGATACGCCTAGCGGCACGCTTTGCGCATAATTGACTTGGATGCCCAGCGCCAGGTGCAAAAAGTAAAAAGTAGCCAGCGATGTCGACCAGGCGATCAGGCTCCAGACGAGGGTGAACAGCAGCGTTCGAAAATCGGCTATGGCCTCCAAGCCATCCAGGAGATTGTCTACAATTCTTTGCAGCGGGCTTCGATTCAGCAGGGGCAGTTTTCGAGTCATTCTGGGCAGCAGTTTCTTTGCCTTTCGGGGATGCCGGGCCAGCGCCAACAGGCATAGAAAAGCGACCAGCGCCAGAGTGCCAAATTGGGAAGCTGGAACAGTGACGTAATCGGGCGCGTCCGGCAGTTGACTGACTGTCGCGGCAATCATCAATACCACCAGCAGGGTGTCGATCAAGCGCTCGACAACGATGCTGGCTGCGGCTTTTTCGATTGATACGCCTTCGCGGCTTGCCAGTACGCTTCGAGCGGCTTCGCCCAGACGCAGCGGCAACTGATTGCCCAGAAAAGTCAAATTGACCAAATGAATCGCCTTTATCAGCGGAAGTCCTTTGCCCAGCAATCCCCACCAGCGGATCCCGCGCGTAAACATGGAAAGCGCCACGAATAGGAAGGCCAGGCCGAGTTGGCCGCCATCCGCCTGCCTTATGCTCGCGCTAACATCGTCTAAGTTCACGTCGCGAAGGATCACCGCGATCGAGGCGGCGCTGACGACAATGCTTCCAAGGACGAGCAAAACGCGTTTTCCGGTCAATGTCGCAACGTTTCCTTCCGCTACACGCTAGTAAGATTTGCCGGGAACAAATTGCCGGCGCAATTACCGCTTTCTAGCTTGGCGATTCCACCAGGATGACTGGCTCCCCGCCTATCGCAGCGCTGCGCCCAGCCTCAAGGTCCGGGTAACTGAAGTTCCCCGCTGGCTTCAGGTTTAACGAATACCTGCCGTCGGTGGCGGGCAGGATGGATCTTTCGCCATTTAGAAAATGCGCGATTGCCTGGGAACTATTCGCTTTGAAACGATGCCTGACTTCTTCGTCGGTATTGTTCCAAAGCACAATTATTCGCGCGCCGTCGTCGCGCGCGAATGCGATCGTCGTCACCGGATCTCGCAACCCGATAATGCCAGCCGCGTCAAAAGGCTGGCGGCCAAAAATCTCGGCTAGCAGGCGATAGGCGAAGGCGACTGGCCGTGGCGTATTGGCAAAAGGATGCTGGCTGAAGCAAATCGCCTCCCTGGGGTTGCGATACAGGCCAAATGCGTGGCCGAAGCATGTCCCCTCGCTACAGAGTTCGCCGTGATGCGGTGGGAAGTCGCTGCCTGCCGCCTGGTTGCCGCAGTCATCATAAAGCTGATGATAAAAGACCCTTTGCGCGCCCTTGGCCCAGGCGTAAGCGGCGCTCATTATCAGGAAATTCGCCTGCTCTTGGGCTGTGGCGAGGCGAAGTCGTTCCTCGGCAGCTGTGGCCCAAACGGGCCCGGGATAATCGTCCCATACGGACACGCCCGTCTCGTTCACCCAAACCGGACGGACAAGATCGTATTCCGCCAAGGTATCCTCTACGACTTTCGTTAGCCAGCCGCTCCGCCAGGGATCATCGTAGCTGTGTATGGCCACCGCGTCGAAAAACCAGTCATATTCGACGCGTAACTCGTCATTCTTGAAGTACTGCAGCACACTGGACAAAAAGTTGTCATCGCCCGCGAACAGCAGACCGCCAAACATGACCGTCGCCTCTGGATCGACCGTTTTGACGACAATCGCGGCGACCTTGAGCAGCCGCGCGTAGGCCTTCGGCCCGCCCTGCCAGAAAGCTGGCAAGTCCGGCTCGTTCCAGACTTCCCAAACCCGCACGCCCGCTGCTTCCGGGAATCCTCTCTCTGCGGCCAGGATACCGCCGGGCTTATAGCGCGAGACAACGCGAAAGACAAACTGAGCCCAGGGATTGTCAGGGTTGATCGGGACATCCAGGGTGGTATGGTCCTCGCCGTCGGCGATTACCGGTTCGAAGAGATTTGCGATGCTGTCGCCATCTTGCCGGAAGGGCGGGCGGCCGAGCAAGACGGCGTTGATCTGCAATCCCTTGTCTACATCCGCCGCAACCAATTCGTCATAACTTGCCCAATGCCAACTATCGGCGATCCTTTCCACGCGATCCCAATACAGGGGCCAGCGATTCCAGCCGGCGCCCAGAATCAAGGCGTTGCGATAGCGGGCAGCGTTGTCATCGCTGTCAATGGAACTGATGAAAGTGATGCCAAGACGGTCCGAGCGGATGTAATCTTCTTGCTCCACTAACGCGCCGGGCGCCGTCGTCGGCACCGAGGGAACTTGCGCGGCGAGATTGATGCCACCCAGGATTATCCACATGCTGAGAGCGCTTAACCAGGCAAGCCGATTACCCAAGGATGATGACTTTCTCTTTGACTACCGCTACATTATAATCGTGTTTCTTGGATACTGCAGAACAAGTAGAGGTCCCGAGATGGCAGTCGTATCAGAGGCGTTGATGGAGATACTGCGATGCCCGGTCGCAGTTCATTACACAGACAAAGGCGACGATCCCGGTCGCTTGAGGCTCGTTAAAGACAGTTGGCTCATTTGCGATGACAGCGGATACAAGTATCCTATCCGCGATGGTATCCCCGTCATGTTAGTGGACGTGGGTGAAAAATGGAAAGACACCGCCGAAGATGACTTGCCCGTACCCCCGCCCGAAGCCTAAGACAGGGACTCTCCGCAGTCTCGGCATTTTAATGGACCCGCCAAAATCTATCTACAATCACATCGAAATCTGCACGGGCGACCAATCAGGTCGCCCGAAAACACCCCTCTGTGCCCTCCGTGCCTCTTTTTTAATAAACCGCGATTTGCGGTAGCCGAGCAGGTTCGTTATTTTGTGTGAGCGCGGTAGCCCAAATTCGCTGCCGCCGAGCGGCTGTGGTGAATCCCCCGTACTGAACCCGCAGCGGGCCATGTCCGCACGACTCAACAGCTCGCCCGACAATGCGCGACATTCCCGGGATCCTTTCGCCGCCGCCGATCTTCTCAAGCTCCTCTATGCCGTCAGCGCTCTTTGACTCATCGCATCAACGACGAATCTATCCCCCTCGGCATCCAGGCCGATCCACACATGATCGCCGTCTCTAATCTGGCCGTCCAGCAGCGCCATCGCCAGCCGGTCCTTAACTTGACTTTGCACGGCGCGTTTCAGCGGTCGCGCGCCGTAGACCGGGTCCCATCCCAGTTCCGCCAGGCGCATTTTGGCATCGTCGCCGATCGTGATCCCTATCTGTCGATCCGCTAGCATCAGTGACAGCTTGTTCAGTTGCATATCGACGATGCGCGCGATGTGCTCGCGCTCCAGGCTATGGAAAATGATGATCTCGTCGAGGCGATTCAAGAACTCGGGGCGGAAGTGCCGGTCCAGCTCCTTCATGATTGCGCTCTGCGCTGTTTTGGGATCGCTCTCCGATCCCATCTGTTTAATCATTGCGCTGCCGACATTGCTGGTCATGATGATCACGCAATTACTGAAGTTGACCGTGCGCCCTTGTCCGTCGGTTAAACGACCGTCTTCAAAGACTTGCAGGAAGATGTGGAAAACATCGGAATGCGCTTTTTCGATTTCGTCGAAGAGCACCACGCTATACGGTCGGCGGCGCACAGCCTCGGTCAGTTGACCGCCTTCTTCGTATCCGATATACCCGGGGGGCGCGCCGATCAAGCGCGCGACGCTGTGCTTTTCGCCGTATTCGCTCATATCAATGCGGATCATCGCGCTCTCATCGTCGAATAAAAAATGCGCCAGCGAGCGTGCCGTTTCCGTCTTGCCAACGCCGGTCGGGCCCAGGAAAAGGAAGCTGCCCACAGGCCGGTTTGCATCCTGCAGGCCGGCGCGGCTGCGGCGCACCGCTGCCGAAACCGCCTTGATCGCATCGTCTTGCCCGACAACGCGCTCGTGCAGCCGCTCTTCCATGTGCCGCAGTTTCTCGATTTCGCCTTCCAGCATGCGCGCTACCGGTATCCCGGTCCAGCGGCTGACGATGGCGGCGATTTCGTCGGCGTCGACCTCCTCCTTGAGCATCAGCGAACCGTCGTCGCGCATCTCCTCGATAATCGTTTCGCTCGACCCCAGAGACTTCTCCAGTTCCGGCAAGACGCCATAGCGCAGACGAGCGGCTTCTTCCAAATTACCCTGACGTTCGGCCCGTTCCAGTTGGCTGCGGGCATCGTCGATTTGCGCCTTGACGTCGGACATCGCTCCGATGACTTCCTTTTCCCGCTGCCATACGGCCTGCAGCGCGCTCAGGTCTTCTTGCGCGTCCGCCAGTTCCGCTTCCAGGTCACCCAGGCGCTGCTTGGATCCGTCGTCTTTTTCCTTCCGGAGCGCAGCGCGTTCGATTTCCAGTTGCATGATCTGACGCTCGACCTTGTCCAATTGGGCCGGCTTGCTATCGATTTCCATCTTCAAATGCGCCGCGGCTTCGTCAATGAGATCAATGGCTTTATCCGGCAATTGCCGCTCCGGCAGGTATCGCTGGCTCAATGTGGCGGCGGCGATAACGGCGCCGTCTTGAATGCGTACGCCGTGGTGAACCTCGTAGCGTTCCTTCAGACCACGCAGGATGCTGATACTGTCTTCCACACTTGGTTCGTCGACGAATATCGGTTGGAAGCGGCGCTCCAAAGCCGCGTCTTTTTCGATGTGTTGCCGGTACTCGTTCAGCGTAGTCGCGCCGATCATGCGCAATTCGCCGCGCGCCAGCATGGGCTTGAGCATGTTGCCGGCGTCCATCGCGCCCTCGGCTTTTCCCGCGCCTACAATGTTATGCAGCTCGTCCACGAACAGGATGATCTCGCCCTCGCTGTCCGCGATTTCCTTGAGTACCGCTTGCAGGCGTTCTTCAAATTCGCCGCGGAATTTGCTCCCCGCGACCAATGCGGCCATATCAAGCGCGATGATGGTCTTGTCTCGCAATCCCTCCGGCACGTCTCCGTTCACGATACGCTGCGCCAGGCCCTCCGCGATCGCCGTTTTGCCGACGCCCGCTTCACCAATCAATACGGGATTGTTCTTGCTGCGGCGGCTGATGACGTGGATCAGTCGGCGGATTTCTTCGTCGCGCCCGATAACTGGATCCAGCTTGCCTTGACGCGCGTCAGCCGTCAGGTCGCGCCCGTATTTGCTCAGGCTTTCATAGGTCGATTCGGGATCCTGGCTGCTGATCCGCTGACCGCCGCGAATGGATTGCAGCGCATGGAGAATGTCGTCCTGCGTGATGCCGTTGCGCTCCAGCAGCGCCCTGCAATCCCCGGAGCGAGCAAGCGCCAGCAACAGATGCTCCGTACTGGTGTATTCGTCTCGCATCCGCTTCGCTTCTTTTTCGGCTTGTGTGAAGAGTTGAACGCAATCTCGCCCGATCGATACGCCCGACGGCGGCTGGCTCGTACGTGGCATGTCCCGCAGATTTGCTTTTAATTCCTTTTGTATCGCGGCGGTCCCCGCGCCGATTTTTAGAATGATGCGCGGTACCAGCCCGTCTTCTTGTTCCATCAAGCCGAGAAAAACGTGAGCGGGTTCGATACTGCTATGATGATATTCTGTGGCAATGCCCTGCGCCTTGAGGACGGCCTGCTGCGCTCTGTTGGTGTAGCGAGTGAAATCCATGATGCCTCCCAGATTGATCGTTTAACTTGCCTCCATTGTGGCGCTCTGCCGTCGGAAAGGTACTAGAAACGCATCAGATTCCCGTTAGCGTCTGTTCTAATAGCCCCTTGCTCGCGCAAGGAAAAGTCGCGTAATTTTCTGTGAGCGGGACATTCCTTCTCGCCCCTTACGCGCCGAGCGGCTGCTTGACTTCTGTAAGCAATTCCACATACACTGAAAATAACGCGAGCCTATCCATGAAATGGGAGCGAATCATGAAGTCTACGATTCTGACGTTGATAGGGCTACTTTTGTGCGTCATGCCAACTCTGGCGCAGGAGGATAGTTTCATCGCCTATGGCGCAACTGTTCAGGGCGAAATCACTGTGGGCGAATATGAACAGCTCTACGGATTTAACGGGGCAGCGGGAGACCTGATTCGGGCGGCGCTAATGCCAATACAAAACTCATTCGGTTGGTCGAACTGGTACCAGCCCGAGATTCTGCTGCTCGATTCGAAAATGAATGTGATTGCGGCGCTGCATGCTCACGGTTCGGCTGTTCTGATTCACGAATTGACGGAGATTGGCGTATACCATCTTATCGCGACGGGTTGGGGTGGAAGGTCCGAGGATAACGTCGGCGAATTCGAATTGACCTTGGAGCGGATACCGTTTCTGGTCGACGGCGAAGTTACGGATTGCGAAGCTTCGAAGCGCCTCGGCAAGCATTATGCCGTCAGAACGGATAGCGACTTCCAAATTGCCTACGAACACATTGAAGGCGCCTTCCGCCCGCAGGTGTCGGTCAACGTTATCGCGGAAGACCCCTATAGCTGCGGCATCGACACGCCCAATTGCAGCAGCGACGCCAATGGTTCAAACTTGCATGATGTCGCCCTGTTAAGCGGCAGTTGGCTGGATTCCGGCACAATTGATGTTAAGGCGAAGCCCGCCGCACGCGGTTTGTTCATTGTCCAGGTTGCTAGGAGCGAATGGGACTACCACCACGACAATGCGCGCGTCAAATTTACCCTGGAACTGAACTTGTCAGATTCCTGATCAGCATCGGATGGACCGGCGGGGTGATCGGACCGGTTTCTCGGGCTGCCGATCGCCTCGCCGCCAACGCCACCCCGCATCATCCCGGCGATGACCCCGGGCTTCTTTGACATGACCGCAAGACAGTTCCGACCCCGCTTAGCGCGAATTCCTCAAAACAGGCCGGGATCAAGCCGGTCTCGCCTTTGCTTAAGGCGATTGGCTCATGCTCAGCCGCCGCCGCGCGAATCTCGCCCTCCAGGCAGGTCAGCGCCTGGAAAACGCCGCCTGTCCTAAGATTGAGGCCACCCTTCTTCAGTTGCTGTCGCCAGGTCATGAAGTGTTCGCTGTCAACGATGAGATCCTCTGAAGGACGCCTGATATCCGGCGCATGGTCAAGATTGGCAACCCGCAATCCCTTGTCTATATGCAGTTGTCGCGGCTTGCCGTCCAAGCCCGCGCGTCCCCAATCGTAAAGGCGATACGTGGTATCACTGGATTGTTGTATCTCGTATATCAGTAAGCCCGGTCCCAAGGCATGCACCGTGTTCGCCGGAATGAATAATACGTCGCCTTCGCGCACCCCCGCGTAGCGCATGTAGTTTTCAAGGCGATTTTCACGTATTGCCCCCGCCATGTCTTGGCGCGACACGCCCGGTTGCGCGCCGATAACCAGCCGCGCGCCTTCCTCCGCATGCACGACTATCCAGGCTTCGGTCTTTCCCCGCGGCTCGCCCTCCAATTCAAGCGCCTGCTCATCGTTCGGGTGAACCTGAATAGACAGCCATTGATCGGCGTCTATAAATTTCGCCAGCAGGGGAAAACCATCTTGCCGGTCGTTTCCAGCCCCGATTAACGCGGCGCCGTAGGCAGTTGTCAATTCTCGCAGCGTCTTGCCGGAAAGCGGACCATTGGCTACGGTTGACGTATCGTGCAACTCCCACGATTCGCCATAAGGTTCATTGCTGGGCAGCGGCTTGTTCAAATGGGTTTTGAGCCTGCTGCCACCCCAAACCTTGACATGGTACCTGGGCTCGAGTTTCAGCGGATACAGGGCCTTTGCGCGCATCGGAATCCTCCGGATTTATGATACCCTAGTCTGCCATTGCCTGCCGATATGCGCGTATGTGATATAATGATCCTGTCTCAGATCGAATCGACTGCAGACGCTCTTTGATTTGACACCCTTCTTTGCGCGGTGGGATCGCTTGATGATTGCACAGCCAACCCCACAAGAATATCTCGATGACATGCACGCCATCGGGATTCCCCGTCTCTTCCAGTCTTATATTGACGCCCGCGAACGCGCAGCAGGAATCCGTCGGGCGCGGCAAGAGCTCGGCAGGCTGCGCACCGAATTGACCCAGCATCGTGACAATCTGGGGGGATCGAACGGCGCGCTGTCCCCCGAAGAAATTAGAAGGATGTCTTCGCCGCTCAATCTGCTGCTGCTCTTGCATGAGCAGTTGTTGGGCGAAGTCAATGATCTGGAGCACAGCCTGAGTAACGGCAAGCCCTTGCCTTATAGTTTTCGGTTTGGCCAGCATATCTTTGGCGATGAAGGCGCGGGCGAATGGTATATCGGCAGCCAAGAGCAGTTCGAAGAATGGGGACGCATTCAGCAGTTCAAGCGGCGGCTCGACGCCTTGCGCCTGCAAGGGCAGCCGATACGAGAACAGCTCGGTACCATCCGCACGGATCTGGAAGCGCTAAGCGAGAAGCATCAAAAAACACAGCAGAAAATCGATCGGCGCAGCACACGTATTTTTGTGATGCGCAGGCTGGGCATGCTGGTGATCTTGATGGCTGCCAGCGGCGCCGTGGGCATTCACTATTTCAACAGCTTTCGCAACTTCAGTCTGGTCGCCTTTGGATTGGCCGGGGCTTGTGCCCTCTTGATCCCGATCGTGATCGCCAATTGGAAAGATCCGCGCACGCGGCTTAATTCGCGCAGGCGCAAGCTGGAAAGCGAAATGCGCGATCTGCAAACCGAAGGCAACCAATATCATCAGCGCTATCAGCCCCTCGAATTGCAGATCAAGGCGCTTGAAGTGCACTACAACCGCATGATGGATTCTTGGGAAAGCGCCAGACTGGTTAAACAGCGTCTCGATAGCTTCATCGAAGAGGCCCAACCTTTACGAGAACGTGTCAATGAGATTAAGTCCGAATTGGCGGGCTTGCGCCAGCAGCGCGACAAGTTGCAGCGCAAGCTGGACTGGCGTCAAAAGCGCGGCGCGTTTTTCCGCCGTATGCTTCTGCATGTCATGTTGGTTGTCGCCTGCGGCGCGCTCGGCTTTTATCTCCATTACACCGGTCAAGTGGATTACGCTTCGGTGACGTATGGATTGGGGGCATTCTTCATTTTGCTGGTTCCCCTGGCTTATATCGACTGGAAGAACCGGGATATGAAGCTGGAGTCCAGGTTGCGCCAGGTCGAAACGAGAATGCGTCAGTTGCAGACCGAAGGCAAGCAAGTGATGAAGCGCTACCATCCCCTGGAGTTGCAGGTCAAAACCTTGATCGCGCAGTACAAGCGCTTGCGAGCGGGCATCCAGAACCTGCCGGAGTCCGAAGCGCTGGCTTGATCCTTTAGCTTGCCACCGCGGGATCGATACGATAGATTGTCCCCGAATAATCGATAACGTAAATCTCGCCGGCTTCGTCTTCGCCGAAACTGCTGATCGCCATTCCTGTATTTGCGAGCTCCTCCGCCTGCCAATTTAGGTCGGGGTCGCGGTACATCGCCCACATCCGGCCGGTGCAGTAATCTCCAAAGAGGTAAACAGCTTCCATCTGCGGAATCGCGCCCCCTCGATAGACATAACCGCCGGTAATCGAACAGCCCAGCGAATGCGGGTACTCGAAGACCGGCGGGACGTGTTCCTTGGCGCTTCCGCCAGCGAATAGCTGTGTCCCTTCCCAGACATTCCATCCATAGTTTTCGCCGCCAGCGCTGTCGGCCGCTTGAAAATTGACTTCTTCCCATAGATTTTGCCCCACGTCCGCGAGGTACATGTCCCCGGTCGCGCGATCAAAGCTGAAGCGCCAGACGTTGCGCAGCCCATAAGCCCAAATCTCATCAAGCGCCGAATCGTCGCCCACGAAGGGATTGTCAGGCGGAATCACATAAGGCAGGGCGCCATCAACGTCAATTCGAATGATGGATCCCAGCAGCAGGCGTAGGTTCTGCCCCGCGCCCAAGGGGTCATTTGCCGAGCCGCCGTCTCCCAAGGAGATATAAAGATAACCGTCCGGGCCAAAGTCAATATGACCGCCATTGTGATTGGCATAAGGCTGCCGCAACTGAAATATGATCTGCCCGCTGCCGGCGTCGGCGACCTCCGGATTGCTGAGCGAAACCTGATACCGAGCGACGACAGTAGTGCCGCTGCGGTCGGTATAGTTTACGAAAAAACGACCATTGGAGGCATACTCCGGGTGAAAAGCCAAACCCAGCAAGCCCTGTTCGCTGTAAAGACGGTTCGCCGTTGCCGTAACTAGACCGGAAATATCGAGAAAAGGCTGCCGCGCTCGAACCCCGTCCTTGATGACCCATACCTTGCCGGTTTGTTCCAGAACAAAGAGGCGCTCGCTGCCATCGCCCGCGTGTGTCACGTATAGAGGGCGATTGAATCCGCTGGCGATTTCGCTTAGTACAACATCCTCTGCGCTGGGCGCCGAAGCACGGGACACAATCGCTTCTTCCGGTTCTTGAGCGAGGCAGATACCAAGACAAAGGACAAGAATAGTCGACATTGCAATCCGGAGTTTCTTCATCGCTGTTCCTTTGCATCATAATGATGAACTGTGTTACGCTCTTTATGATCGTATTCTTCCAATTAGTAAAGGGAGTAATCAGATGAAAAGCTGTGTTTTTGTGGCAATAGTGCTCTTAGCGACTATGATTCCCGCTTTTGCTCAAGATGGCGCCGTTCTCTTGCGCAGTACCTTGACCGGTGATATTTCCAATCTTAACCCAATTTTTTCTTCTGACAGCGCCTCAATTGATGTTGCGTCGTTTTTGTGGAGAGGGCTGTTTGACACAGATCCACAAACAGCTTTGCCGATTCCTGATTTGGCTACATGGGAGATTTCTGAAGATGGGATGACTTATACCTTCAGCATCCGCGACGATGCTGATTGGAGTGATGGCGCGCCTATCACATCGGCCGATGTTGATTTTACCTATCGGGCGATCAGCGCCCCGGACACCCCTTCTCCGCGTAAAGGAAATGTGGCGCTCATTGATAGCATCAATATCATTGATGATAAGACATTTGAAGTTGTGCTTGCGGCGCCCAATTGTACGGTATGGGGCAACACCTTTGGCGCGCTGACACCGATTCCGTCTCATGTGTTTGCCGCTGATTTCAGCGATCTGGTGGAAAATGATTTCAATACCGAGCCTAATGTGACCAGCGGTCCTTATGTCGTGGATGAATGGAAACCGGATGAATTCATACGTCTGCGAGAGAACCCTGACTTTTATGGTGGCGACCCGCAAATCCCAACTATATTCAATCGCGTATTGGTGGATACAACGATACAGAATCAGTCATTGCTCACGGGCGAGGTTGATTATGTATTCATGTATCCCGATCAATTGGAACAACTGGGCGGACCCGATTTCCTCATTCCGCACGTGTTTTCCTTGAACAATACGCCCATGCTCATCATGAATTGGGCCGATAGTGCCAATCCACAGAGCGCCTATGATGAAGAAGGCAATCTGATTGAGCAAGATCCGAATCCGTTTTTCAGTGATGTGCGCGTCCGCCAGGCAGTTGCGATGGGTTACGACAAGAATGCGGTTCTGCAAACATTGGGCCCGGGTGGCGGCGCGCGGGCGGCTGGTCCGGTGACGCCTTCCTTCGGCTGGGCAGTAGCAGGGGATGTGACCGGCTACGAACACAATCCGGAGCGGGCGGCTGAATTGCTGGATGAAGCTGGCTGGATTATGAATGAGGAGACCGGCATCCGAGAAAAAGACGGCCTGCCATTTGAAGTCGATTTGCTCTACGCCGAATTGGTAGATCTGTATACCAATATCGCTTTAATCGCTCAGGATCAGCTTGGTGATATCGGCATCAAGCTCAATGTTTCCATTATGGAGTGGAGCGCATACCTCACGGATGTTTTGCTCTCGCAAAAGTTTGATATTACGATCGTTGGATTTGGCGGTGGCACGGAAGTGGATGGAATCGCTTACAATATTTTGCTAAGCGAAAATGATGTCGCAGGTTCGGGCTTTAACTTGACATCGTACATCAATCCGCGAGTTGATGAGTTGCTCAAACAAGGCAGAACATTGGCCGGATGCGATGCCGACGCGCGTGCCGAGATCTACCGCGAGCTGCAAAGGATTGTCTCTGAAGAGGTCGCTTATGACTTCACCGTAGTCACCAATCAAGTACATGTGATGAATAGCCGCGTCACCAACTTTAATCCAGGTCCCTGGAATTCGGCCTGGCAGATTCCAAGTTGGGGTATCGCAGATGCTTAGAACTTGTCGCTGGCGATCGTAAGCCGACAGCCGACTCCCACAAGCGTATATCATCACGGTATGCGCTTGTGTTGTTACCGCCGTATCCATGGATCGAGCGCATCCCGCAAGCCATCGCCAACCAGATAAAAGCATAATACGGTGACGGTAATGAGCATACCGGGCCAAACGACCAAGTGCGGTCCGGTTACAAAATAGGTGCGGGCCGTTGTTAGCATATTCCCCCAAGAAGGAATGGGCGGCTGCACGCCCAACCCGAGGAAACTCAAGCCCGACTCGATCAATATCAAGGTGCCCGCGTTGATGGTCAAAGCGACAATTATGAGAGGCAATACATTCGGGAACAGATGAAAAATAGCAATCCGCCAAGCCGGCGCGCCCATCGCATGAGCCGCCAGGATATAGTCCCGCTCTCTTAGGGCAATGACTTCGCCGCGTACGAGACGACAACTGGTAATCCATCCCAGCACACCTAGTATAATCACCAGAACCGCTGGCGACGCCGAAAATATTGTCGAGACCAGGATTAACAGAAACAATTGAGGGATAGAGGCTAGGGTGTTGATGATCCACATGATGAACTCATCAAGGACGCCACCATAATAGCCGGCAAGAATGCCGACAATGACGCCGATGGTGATGGACAGGAAGCTCGCCAAATAGGCGATCCCAAATGAAACCCTGCCCCCATACAGCAGCCGTATAAGCTGATCGCGTCCAAGTTGGTCAGCCCCTAAGAGATGTTTGTTTTCCCCAGGTGCGGCGTAACGGTCTAGCACATTGGTGCTATTGGAATCGAAGCCGGTCCAGTCTTCTACTAGAGGTGGCAATACAATACAACCAATCGTCAGCAGCAATAATACGCTCATTGACAAGACGGTTAGCTTGTCACGCAATAGCGAGCGCAGAGCATCTTCCCAAAAGGATCGGGACCGCGGCGCCTCAGCCGGCATGCTCGCGTCGGATTGTTTTGGGCTGTGGAATAATGATGCGCCCTTTGCCATCACGCTAAACTTTCCGCATCAAATCGAACGCGTGGATCTATCCAGGAATAAAACAGATCGGATGTGAGATTGCCGAAGACGTAAAGAATTGCGCCAAGCACCACCGTCCCCATGACCAGGGGGTAATCCCGCTGGCTCACTGCATTAACCGCCAACCTGCCTAATCCAGGCCAACTAAATACTTGTTCAATAATGACCGCGCCGCTGAGCAAAAATCCCAGTGTTGGACCAATCAAGGTCGCGACGGGCATCAGCGCATTGCGCGTGACGTGTCGAACATATATTTGATGGTCCTGGAGCCCTTTGGATCGGGCAGTGCGAACATAGTCCAGGCTCAACACTTCAAGAACTTGTGTGCGAGTATAACGAGATATGGCCGCGATTGTCCCCAACGACAGTACCAGGACAGGCATAACCATATGTCTGATTCTGTCCCCGAGGTCAAATGCATCGCTGCTTCGGGTGACATCTTGCATGCCGGACATGGGCAAGATACCAAGTCTTACACTGAACAGCATTATTAATAACAGCCCCAACCAAAAGCTGGGCACAGCATTTCCTATGACCGAAATCACCCGCGCGAATTGGTCAAAGATTCCTCGATGATTAATTGCTGCCAAGACCCCAATGCCAATCCCAAGGAGGTAGCCGACAACGGCGGCGGACAGTGTCAATTGCAGCGTGGCGGAGACCCTTTCAAACAGCATTTCCGTGACGGGTCGTCTTTTTTGGATTGATTGCCCCAGGTCTCCACGCAGAAAACCTAGCCTTGTGCCATAAAAATCTCCCTTGCCATCCGCATCGACGTCAATGTGGGCCCAATCATTGCCGATTAGCCAGTAGACGTATTGGATTAATGCCGGCTGATCCAAGCCTAGTTGGCGCCGTAATTGTTCCGTGGCTTCGGGAGTGGCATCGGGATTAAACATGATCAGCGAAATGGGATCGCCGGGCGTGGCTTGCATCAGCAGGAATGCGACGATTGTCACCCCAAACAAGGTTGGAATGGCTTGGATTGATCGCCGCATGAGATGTCTGGTCATTGCGAATCTTGTCCCTGCAAAATCATCAGGACAGCATACCGTTTGCCTTGAGCAAGTCTAGGAACAGGAGTTGTGGAGTCGCTACTGCTTCGGTCGAAAAACCACTCGCCAAGTGTACAAACCCTTGCCATCGTTTACGGTCTGCCGGGCTGGCTCTTGGCCAGACGCGTCAGGATTGCGTAATTATTGGCGCGTTCCGGCGCGTCGATCCGTTCGTCTCCGTGAATCAATTTGAGACAGCGGATCAAATGTGTTTCGATGATGAGCTGGCTGCGCGTGCGCGACTTCAGCCAACTCTCGCCCCAGATTTCCGCCGCCACGCTGATGCAGTGCAAGGCCTGCTCGGAAAGACTGTGATCCAGCCGGTTGGGCAACAATTCGTCGATGAGCTGCCAGCGCATGTCTTGCCATTTGCCGGCCGCGATAATTGCCCCGGCGAACAGCGCCACATTGCGCCAGCGCGCGTAGTCATGGCAGAGCAGGGCGACGACATTTTCTGGAAAAATCCATCCTTCAGCGCTTTGAGCCCGCAGCCCGGCCGGCATTTCGCACTCGTCGTAGAACTCCAGCAGCGCGCATGCAGCCAGGTACTCTTGAATCGTCAAATGCGGGAAGCGGTACAGGTTGGGCGAATCGGCCACCAGAATGCCGTTGCGAGTCGCCAGGTATTCCAGTACGTCTTCAATGCCCGCGCCCAAGCCCCCGCCCTGCGACTGTTGCTGCATCAGTTTGTCCAGCAGCCGCGCCCGATCAATAATCGTCGGATAGCGCTGATAGCTTTTCTGTTCCGAATGCAGCTCGAATGCGATTAGTTTCAGGGCCGCGCGCATCCGGTCCAGATTGATGTTGGCCAGTTTCTCGTGCAGCTTGTCCGCCGGCGACGGGATATTCCAGCGATCGAGCAACTCGACCGTATGCTCGTACAGTTCGGCGCGCTTGTCCGGCAACTGTTTGTAATCTTCGTGAATCAGCGTCAGCAACGCCAGCATCAGCGGCTGGCGAGCCAGTGGCCAAAGCGCGCGATTTTCTCTGATGGCTTTGTATAGATCCGCCGCCATTGCTGCCGACTGTTTTGCCGCCACCGCTCTCCCGCCCAGCGCGCTGGGACGGTTTTCCGCCACATTGGCGTACCAGCGCTCGATATAGGTCTTGACCTGATTCCAGGTGAAGGGCGCCAGTTCGGCGGAAGCGAATCGCTCGGACAAACGCCAGCGAGAATCATGGCGATAGGCATAGGTGCGGCTGGTTACGATCACGCGGCAACTGGGAAAGCGATCCGCCCAGTTTTCGATTATCCGCTGCAAGATGATCCGATCTTCGGCCTCGTATACTTCGTCCAGTCCGTCCAATACCAGCAAACTGCCATGCGTGGGTACGTCGGTCTGCGTTAGATAGGCTTCGAGGTGATCGCCCAGCTTGCCAGTGCTCCGCTTGACGTATTGCAAGAGACTCTCCGAAGAGCTTTCCGCGAGCGAGTTGGGGAACAGATCCTCGCTATTGCAAAAGTCGCGCAAGCTCGCGTATATGGGCAAGATGGGCCCATGGATCCAGGACGCGCCCAACATCTCCAATCCCTTGACCTTGTCCTGGCGTTCAGCCCGGGGATCGCAAGCGTATGCCAGCGCCGTCACGATGAACCGGCATAGCGAACTCTTGCCGGTGCCGGCGGCGCCGGTGATCACGATCAGCGCATGAGCGGAAATCACTTCAAATACGGACTCGCGCACATAGCCCATATCTTTTTCGATCGCTTGATAACGGCGCGCGTTCAGTTCTTCTATGCCGACCGAATGGAAGGAACGCTGATCTGTCCAAATGTCAACCGGTGTATACAGCTGATGCAGCATGGCAGGACTATGATGCTGCGAGGCGGGATGGATGGTCGTGGTCGGGATGTTCCATTCGCTGCGCACGGCCGCCAGATAGTTCTTTAGCGCTGCTTTGCTGCCGCTGTAATGCTCGGCGACGATGTTGACATCCTGCCCGGCGAAGATCACATGTCCGCCGGCCGATATCGAGCCCGCTTGAACGCGCACGGCCGAGGGATAATTGAGCTTGTCGCGCATCGTCTCCAGCAAATTGCGCGCGAACTGAATTGCCGCAGCGCCTTGATTCGCCGAGCCGTCCAATCCGCCTGTCGCAACGATCAACCAGTCCAGTCCGACGAGTTCGTCGGTGCGCAGGTTTTCCGGCGCCAATTCCCGGCCCGCGAGATCTTCCGCCGTTCGAGTATAGTCGCGGTCGCGGTAGATCTCGGTCAGGCGCTTGCTGAGTGGACCGCTGTAGCGGAACTGTTTCAGCAGACGGCGCAGCAGCTCGAGCTTGACCTGCGGGTTTGGCATGACCGGCGTGAAGACCATCATCACCAGTTTTTGATAGGGACTGTCCAAACTTGAATTGTCAGCCAGTTGTTTCAGGCTTCTCCAATTCGCCTGTACATATTTTCGCCAGGTTGTTGAAGACGTGATGAGCCCTTGATTGCGAGGCTGCCGCTCAACCTCTGCGATGGCTCTTTGCGGTCGATTCATAAGGACTCGGCTTTATAGATCCCGGGAACGTTGTATACGCGGACGGACGGTCATCCAGCTTTATTGGCCGAATTGTGCCGCCTTACCGCATCGTGGAAGTTCATCGCGACTTCTCCAAAACTGGCCAGGATGGCCCCCACCAGGGGTTGATCAAAGAGCGTGAGCGCCGCAGCCGTGAGCGCGGGAGAAAACCGCAGCAGCGACTTTGCCGCCCGCAGAAGAATGCGCGGATTCGGCTTTTTTTCTTTGGTCAGTTGCGTCTCGACCGTTTGCAAATCGTGCATGGCGGCTTCTTGCAGTTGCGGTGTGAGATTTTCTTTCTTTATCGTATCTTCGACATCGCGGATACAGCGAATCATCATGTCCAGCTCTTTTGGCGTCGTTTCCACCCCGCCGACCGTCACCGTCTGGTTTGTATGCTGCGCGACATCGCCCCCCGTCTGCACATGTACCTTGCCGTCGCGCCCGGCGAAGACAACATGCCCGGTCACCGAGAGATGGTCAATCTCGATATTCAGGTCTCGCCGGTAGGGCATTTCGTTCTGCAAGCTGCGTTCTCCAGAAGTCATTTTCGTCGATCCTTAGCGCCTGCTAATGATTTCATCATATCAACAATTCTGGTTTCAGGCGAATGCCCAGATATCCGGGAATGGTGAATCTTTGTATATTGCAATATTTTCACCACAATGACACGAGGGTTACAAAGGACTTTGTCTTGAATTATCTGTGCTCTCAATAGTTCCAAGTCAGTCATATAAAAAAGCGTGCCCTGTATGGCTTGTCCACTACTGCAAATCAAACGTATAAATGACAGGGACAGTACCGAAACAATGCAAATAACGTGGCGATCCTTGAGAAAATCAACAGACTATTACGAAATCCGCCAAGCTTGGCTCCCCCTCTCCCCCTGTGGGAGAGGGGGCTGGGGGGTGAGGGGGTGAAAAAAGCGCTTAGCATGACCCAATAGCGGACAAGCCCTGTAGGGGCGACCAGTCTGGTCGCCCGCCGCCGCGACTTGTGCTTTCGGGCGACATGGCTACTGATCATTGCTTCTGCGCCCCGGCGGCCAATCTCCCCGTATTGAACGAGCAATAGGGTCTATCCGCCTTTTTCACAACTGCCAAACGCTTAAGGCAGACCAACCAGACGAATACCGATTGACGAATAGCGCACGCGCGGCTCCAGATAATAGCGAAACGAGGTCTGCGCCCGGTCGCAGGGGCTGACGAAACTGCCGCCCGCCACCGCCCGTCGTTGATCGCGCCCGTCTTCCGTTGCCGCCGCCGTGTTCACCGTCCACTCCCAAAGATTGCCCGCCATATCGTAAACCCCATAGGGACTCGCCCCCTTGTGATAGCGGTTGACAGGCGTGGTCATCTTTAACCCGCTTTCCAGCGTATTGCAATGCTCTTCGTCATAGTCGTCCCCCCAGGGAAAATAGCGATCGTCATCTCCCTTGGCGGCGCGTTGCCACTGCGCGATGCTTGGCAGCGCGACCTTCATCTTGAGCAGGTTGCCCAGCCAGTTGGCAAACGCGCTTGCCTCGTACCAGTTCACATTTTCTCGCGGACGTTCGTCCCCGGCAAAGCGCGACTCCGCGATGCCCTTGCCCTGCTTGAACCAGCGCATCGCGTGTTCGGAATAATTCCACCAGCGCGCGTTCTTGTAACCGTCTTCCGCTCTGGCAAAAATATCGAATTGAGCGTTGGTCACGGGGTACATGCTCATCACAAAATTATCAACCTGGACTATCATCTCGCCAAATTCTTCCTCCGCGCCAACAATGCTGGAGATTGCCACCGTGCCATACGGAATATCGCACCACTGTAACATGGGCAGGATTTCCTCCGCGGACGCCTCTTCCGCGACGACCTTCCGCGTTTGGATGGCTTGGTCGCTCGCGACGCCCTGCCCCCTGCTGGAGGCTTGCGGAAGCTTGACAACCTGGCTGCTGAAACCGCGCGTAGACAGTTCTTCACTGCTCTCTTCTAGCTCTGGCCCGCTGATGCTCTGACTGTTGAATTGCTGGGTGTCTTGCCCTGTGGTGGCCGCCGCTTGAAAGTGCTGATCGCCCCGCGCCTTGATCGATTCCTTGAAGTCGCAATGGCGCTGCAACCCTTGCGGATCGTAGTCGCCGAACTCTCTGATGAATTCCGCCAGGGCCTCGCATGCCATTTCCCGCGTGCTCTCGAAAGCGAAGAGCGCGACGATGTGCTGGTACTCGCGTTCCACCTCCCGTGATTGCGACCGTTCCGCCACTTTGGATTCGGCCATCCGCAGCAGATTGTCCAGTCTTACGAACCGAGATTGATAGCCGCTGGCTTGCGCCTGGCGCAGCAAGACGATCGCATTGTCATAATCGCCCTTTTCCAACGCCCGAACCGCGCCGCTCACCAATTCTACCGGGCTCGACCTGGAGACCGGGCCCTCGCTGATGGGCTTGGACGGCGCGGGCGCTGGCGCCGTCGTTCCCTGCCGGCGCTCGACCACCAAAATTGAATTCAGCAACTGTGTCACATTTTCCACAGTCAGGTTTTCCGACAGATCAACGTATTGCCAATCTCTCATTTTGTCCGGCAACACAGTCTCTCTGTTGATCAGCACCGGGATGACCTGACGCTTGAGCCGTCGCGCGATTTCCAGCTCCCGCCGACAGTACAGGGACGCCACAGAATCGGGCGAAAGCAAATAGATAAAGACCTCGCACCAGTCCAGACGTCTCAGGATTTCTTTCCACCAGTCCTGGCCCGCATACAGCCGCTGATCGTACCAAACATCATGCGCGTGCAGGGTCTCGATGATTCGGATGCAATAAGGTTTGTCCACCCGGGCATAGCTGACGAATATCTTCATGCGCCGGTCCGCTTCGCCACTTGCGGCGCCTCGTCGATCGCGGCTCTGCTTTCCGGACTGTCGATTCGCCGCAAGGCCGCGAGGGCGAAGTCTCGGATAGACTGCTCTTCCCAGGCTGGCTTGCCCTCATCGCTCAACAGCCGCGCCAGCGTCGCTATATCGGCCTCGTCAAATTCTGGCCCCAGCGTCTTGGCCGCGTACCAGCGCAGGTGGATGAATTCATCGCTCAGCGCATGCTTGAGATGCTCCCGCGCCAAACTTGGATTGATTTGCTGGAGCGACTTCAGCGCGGCCAGGCGAACGAAGCTGTCCTCGTCGCCCCTGAAGGCATCGGCCAAAGCGCGTATCGCCGTCGACTGTCCCAGCTCGCCCAGCGCTTCCGCAGCGGCCTCCCGCACCGCTTGCTGCGGACTGCCCAAAAGCGGGATCATCTTGTCAATTGCATCCCCGGCGCTATGTACAGCCAATGCGCGGATCGCGGCTACTTGCACGATCCAGTTGGCGTCTCCCAGGCGCAGGGACAAAACGCGCCTTGCTTCCGGATCTGGCAGCCAGGCCAGGGCTTCGCATACCGCCCAGCGCACATGCCAGTTCTTGTCCTCTGTCGCGGCGCATAGTATCCGCAGCACCGAGCTATGATCCCTGCCCCGCAGATGCCTGGCGAACTTTCGCAAGAACTTCGCCGCCTTTTGACTTCGTCCCCAGTCATCGTCTCGCAGCAGTTCCAGGGTCCGCAGAACTTTTTCCTCGTCGCTGAAAACCTGGCCGGGCTGCCCGGCTGCATCGGCGGAAGCCCCGCGCCAGGACGGGTCGCCCGCCGCTCTTGGCTTGTCGGTCCCCGCCACCTCCGAAATCGCCGCGACTGCCTTGCTAGCGAGTTCGCCAATAGTTGCGGCCTTGTCCTGCGGACGCCGACGGTCATTTCGCAGCCGGGATAGGGCGTCGAGCGCAGGCGCGAATTTGCCCGCCTGGAGGATATCGATCACCGCGGCCACCGTGCTTGAATTATCGCTGTGCAGCAATTCCAGCAAGTCATCCAGCGCCAGGTCGGGACAGTCTTTCAGGAGTTCCGCCACCGCATCGACGATCGATTGCTCCGGGTCGGACAAAGCCGCTGTCAACGCCTTGCGCGCCGCCACCTGTTCCGAAAAGCGCCACAAGATTTCGTATGTCGCCAAGCGCACCAGCGTCTCGCTATCGCTTGTCATATCCAGCAAATGCGGCAATGAATTGGCGGGGGGATACTCAGCCAATCGCTTGAGCGCCCGGTGCCGCTCTTGCCACTCTTTGTGCCGCAGTTGACCTTCAATATCATCCGGTATGCCGTCGTCCGGCGGCGCCAGGGCAGGCGGCAGCTCCGCTTGAGCGCTTAAGCCCTCCCAGGTTTGATCGCCGTACAAAAGAGCTCCCAGATTGCTGCCGGCGATCACAGTCGACTCGGGCGGGTTTTCCAGTACCTGCGCTATATCATCCAGCAATTGTCCGAAGTGATCGCGCTTGGGCAAGTGCTTGATTGCTCCCGCCATTGCCCTTCTCATTTGCTCGGCCTTCTTGTGGCCCGCGATCGCCGCTTGAACGGACTCGGGCAGTTCGGCCCTGGCGCCCCACAGCTGCGCCAAACCAATTGCCAAATCGGTCTCATCATAGTCGACCATCATTTCATAGAATTCGGGATTGAGCGTCAGTCCTCCCTCGTTGGCAAGGGCGAGCAACCTGCTCGATACAACTCTGCCGCGCGCGCGCAGCGCCTCGACGACAGCCTGGAGATGCTCGGGATTTGCTTGTGCCCAAGTCAACAGGCTCACCAGAATATCGGAATAGGCGTAATTCATCAGCGCCAGTACGATCTCGTCCTGGGGCAGCGCTGCGCCGCTTTCCAGATAGTCCAGCAAGAGCACCGCGGTCGGCAAAAACTTGATTTGGCCCAGCATCCAAATCGCATTGGCCTGGATATGCCGGTCCGGGTTCGTCGTGAGCTTGACAAGATACGATACGGCCAGCCAAAGCCGGTATTCCGCAATCGCGTCGATGACCGGCGTCGACGAATGGCGCTCCGCCGACGCCACTATTTCAACGAAGGGGATCGACAAGTCCAGGGGCAGCGCCAGTATTTCTTTCCAAAGCCACAATTGCTCGGTCTTGTCATAATCTGACATCTGTCCGACAAGCGACTCCGCTGTCTTTTCGACATCGGGCAAACTATTGATGCAGGCGCGGAATGCCGAGCGCGCGGCGCTATTCAGCGCCGCGGCTTGAACCAATTTGTCGATCAAGCCCTCCTGCGCCCTCTCGTATACGGTCGGGTGCCGTTCCAGGCAAGCGCTGGCCAGAAACGGGTCGGTCTCGGCAATCTCTTCGATCACATCCCCGACTTCTTCCTCAGCCAGGTTGTCGACCAGGACCAGGATCAAAGGGTCCCATTTCTGCTCGACGCGCCCGCCTGCCGCCCGAAACTGCGGCACGGTCAAGTACCGTTGCAAGCCATGCTTGCTTATGTGTCCGGCCGCCAAATACCACTGGTAAACGGCCGAGCGAAATCGCAGGGTGGCGCCCGCTTCCTCCAGGATGCCAATCTCGATCGAGATGTCGACCAGGGACTTGTCGGATGCTCCCTTTTCCGCATCCTTGCGGGAAATCTGTTGCGCTGTCTCCAACTGCATCATGTTCCACGCCAGATTGCGGTTGAAGTCGATCAATTGCCTGGCGTCGACGCTCCCTCTCGCCGATGCCATTTGCTGGCTGCGCGAGACTATCAGGGCCGGCAGCGGATTGTTCTGCCAATGATTTACCGCCAACGCTGTATCGGCGGCGACCAGCTCGATCCCAAGCGACAGATGGTCCAGTTGATTGCGACTTATCGCGGGCTCTCGCTGGCGCAATATCTGTCTGAAACTGTTGACTTGCTCCAGGGTCAAGCAAGCCGATGCCAGTTTCAAAGCCAGACCCGGTGTTATCGCTCCCGGCGACAATACCGGCGCTTGCGGATCGCTCGCGACCTGCCCGCTCGCCAGCAGGACAAACCTGTGATCGTCGCTGGCGGCTCGCCAGGCGCTCAGTTCGGCCGCATAGCCGGGAAACCGCTTGACCAATTCAGACCAATCCTTCAAAAAAAAGACCGCCGAATTGCTTCCCAGCCAATGTTTCCAATAAGAGATCAACTGCCATTCCGATTCCATAAACGCCGACAACGACGGATGCGCTTCATCCCATTTCAGCAGTTCCAGCCAGATTGGCAGGGGCGAATGACTGTCGCGCAGCGCAGCGTGCGCATGGACAAGACCGAGCAATCTCGCGAAAAACGTCCTGCCGCTGCCGCCGTCGCCTTGCAGAATGAATTCGCTTTCGCCCGCCGACCACCCCAACAGGTCTTCAATGATCAGGGAGCCGTCGGCATCGCGGGCGATGAACGCCCAGTCCTGCAGCAACTCTGCCGGATAGGCTCGTGGGCGAACCGGCTCCGGCGATTGGCCCGACCCGACGCGAAGAGAAGTCCAGGCCGCGGGTAGCTTGGCCAGGTGTAGTTCGGCATCGGCGATGTAGTTTCGCAGATAACCGGATCGCTCGCCGGTCTGCTGCGCCGATTCGGATTGGGGGATCTGGTTGAGCAAATTTTCGACGCTCAGATCCTCAGGCTCATCGAACCAGCGGCGGAAGTCGATCCAGTCATCAAAGGCGAAATCGGCGATTTTCTCCGTCGAGAAGTCCCGGGGAATAACGGCAATGACCGGTATGTTTCGCCGTCGAAACGCTTCGTATTCCTGCCGGCAGTATTCGGTCTCGAGGTAATCGTCCGAAACGATCACAAGCGCGCCGCTGGCGAGATGATATGCCCGGCGGATGCTTTCCCGCCAATCTTCAATTGGGCTGACTTCAAAACGATCGAGCCAGATATTCCGGTAATAGCGGATCAGCAAATTCGAAACTTGAAACGCGTAGGGCAAATCGATGTTGTGATAGGAAAGATAAATCAAGCTCTCGTTGATAACGGAACCTCGCGCCTCGTCCAGGGTTCTTTGTCCTCCCCTTGATTATACTATCGGCCGGCGAGGCTTCAATCGAATTCGGCGCTTAATCTTGCCAGGGCCCCTTGCCAGATTCCCCGCCGCGGTCTCCTGGATGCCCACGCCGCCCAAACCCTCTATGTCCAAACCCGTAGAGGCGAGCCCGTGGCTCGCCCACCAAAAATCTCTGTGCCGGCGGTCAGTGCCTACGCGACCCTCCGCGCCTCTGTGGCCAAAAAAACCGTGCCACCCCCGCAAAAAACGCCATCCACAACCACCTCGAATCCCGTAGGGGCGAGCCCGTGGCTCGCCCACCAAAAATCTCTGTGCCGGCGGTCAGTGTCGAAGGGCTGTGTCTACGCGCCCTACGCGACCCTCAGTAGGACCCACTAAGTTATGCTAATGCACTCCAAAATAATAGTCGGCTG
>JAPOWG010000055.1 GCA_026707745.1 Chloroflexota bacterium | reverse complement strand
CGCGAGAATGCTAACGCCGCCGGTGACTTTCATGCGCCAACTACGCTCGTATCCGATGCTATTACTCAATTCTTTTATCTGGTCGCTAATGTCCTTGTTCAGCGCGTCAATCTTTGCGTCGATCTTTGCATCAATCGACTTTACAGCGTCATTTATTTCTTTGCGGACGAAGTCTTTTGTGGCCAGCGATTCTAACTTCCCCTCAAGTCGTCCAATGCTGCGTTCGTGCTGGTTTAACTTGTCTTCGATGTCCATGAAGTTCCCTTTGACAATGGCATCTATGCGTCGGTAACAAGAATAGACGGGTATGAAGTAAATTTCAAGCAAATGGTATGCAAACCCGAAAACAGCTAATATTACTGACAATGACATAAGCTTGAGTTTCACGTTTTCATCGAGAAGGAGTTGCAATGAGTCAAACAGGATTCGGCGTGATTGGCACGGGCATCGTCGGCGGCGCCTGGCATGCCCATGTCTACCACAATATGCCACAGGCGGACCTGCTTGCCGTCTGCGATCTGGACGAGGGGAGGGCGCGCGAAATCGCGGCGCGATACAGCGTGCCCCACGTTTACACCGACTATCGAGATCTGCTGGCTCGCGACGATATCGCCGCCGTATCCATCGCCACGCCCGATTTCGCGCATCGCGATCTGGCCGTGGCCGCTGCAAAGGCTGGTAAACATATCCTGGTAGAAAAGCCGCTGGCCACCACCGTCGAAGATGCGAATGCCATCGTTGAAGCCGTCGAAGAAGCCGGCGTCAAGCTCATGGTCGACTTTCACAACCGCGTCAATCCGCCTTTTGTTCAGGCGCGGCAAACTGTGCTGGACGGCGAACTAGGCGATCTCAAGTACATCTATGCTCGCTTGAGCAATACGACATTTGTGCCGACGCAAATGCTGCCCTGGGCGGACAAAAGCTCGGCGCTCTGGTTCCTCGCCAGCCATACATTTGATATGTCCCACTGGCTGCTGAACGATAAGCCCGTTCGCGTCTATGCCGTCAGTCGTTCCGGCGTCTTGCGCGACCAAGGCGTCGATACGCAAGATTTCCATGTCGCCATTGTTGAGTTCGAAAACGGCGGGGTCGTCACGCTGGAGAACAGTTGGATCCTTCCCGAGACCGAGCCCAATGTCTTCAACTTCAAGATGGAAGTGTTGGGCAGTCAAGGCGTCCTCTACATCAACACCTCCGATCACCGCACGGTCGAGAAATACACGCGCGATTCGATAAGTCTGCCCGATGTGCTCGGTTTCACGCTCGATGCCAATTCGGCGCGTATGAGCGGCTTCGTGCTGGAAGCGATTGCCCGCTTTGTCGATGCCGTTATTGACGACAAACCCGTTCTGGCGACGGGCGCCGAAGCGGCGCTGGTCACGACTGTGCTTTGCGCTGTCGAAGAATCGGCGCGTACCGGTCAGCCCGTCGATTTGAATTAGAAGATCGGGGCTTATGAAAGACGATCGGCTGCTGCTGGGCATTGATATCGGCACTTCCAGTTCCAAAGGTGCACTGGTAGGCCTTGATGGCCAAGTGCTCGCCGAGCACACGGCGCCGCATGGCTTTGATATCCCGCAGCCCGGCTGGGCGGAACAAGATGCGGATGCTGTCTGGTGGCGCGACTTCTGTACGATTTCGCGCGCTCTTGTCGCGGCCGCAAATATTGATCCGGCGCGCATCGCCGGTGTCGCCACCAGCGCCATTGCGCCCACCATGCTCCCTCTCGACGAAAACTTCAAACCACTGCGTCCATCCATCCTCTACGGCATCGACACTCGCGCCGGTCAAGAAATCGACGACCTGACAGCAGAATTGGGGGAGGATGCGATTTTCGCGCGCGCCGGTCAAACGCTCTCGGCCCAGTCGGTGGGCCCCAAAGCGCTCTGGTATCGCCGTCACCAGCCCGAGCTATTCGAGCGCACCCGCAAGATCGTCACCGCGTCAACTTATCTTGTCTACCGCCTGACTGGTCGCTTTGTCGTTGACAACTATGTCGCCCCCTACTTCGCCCCCTTTTTTGACGTGCGCGAACTGGCTTGGCACAAGGACTGGGTCGAGCGGATCTGTCCCTTGGAGTGGCTGCCGGAGACACTTTGGTCCGGGGAGCAAGCTGGCACGATCACACCGGATGCCGCCGAAGAGACGGGCATCCCCGCTGGCACGCCGGTCGCCACCGGCACGGCCGACGCCCTCGCCGAGGCGATTGCCGCGGGCGCGACCAATACCGGTGATCTGATGGTGATGTACGGCACCACGCTCTTCCTCATCCAGACCACGGAAGTCTATCGCCCGCACCGCGATCTGTGGGCCTCCGTGGGTATCGTGCCGGGCAGCGCCATTTTGGCGGCGGGCTTGTCGACGTCTGGCGCGCTCTTGACCTGGTTCCGCGATGAACTGGCTCATGCCGAGCGACAACGAGCGGAGGGTGAGGGTGTCAATGCCTTCGCCTTGCTTTCCGAGATCGCTTCACGCATCGACGCCGGCAGCGGTGGCTTGATCACCTTGCCCTATTTCAGCGGTGAACGCAGCCCCATCAACGATGTGCATGCCAAGGGCATGATCTTCGGCTTGAGCCTCAGCCACAGTCGCGCTCATCTCTACCGCAGCCTTCTTGAAGGAATCGGCTATGGCTTGCGTCACAATATTGAAGCCATGGGTGAAGTTGATGCTCATCCGCAGCGCCTGGTTGCCATCGGCGGCGGCGTGCAGGATCCGCTTTGGCTGCAAATATGCAGCGACGTCGCGGGCTTGCCGCAAGACGTGCCGCGCCAGACGATCGGCGCGGCCTATGGCGATGCCTACCTGGCCGGTATGGCGGCCGGCATTTTTGATGATTTCGCTCCTCTAGGCGACGCCTGGGTGCGGATCGATCGCCGCATTCAGCCCAACTCGGGCAGGAAAGCGATTTACGACGATCTTTATCCCATCTATCGCGATCTCTACCGAGACAACCGACTAAACATGCGCCGGCTGTCAGGCTTCGCTTGAGCGCAATTGGAACGAGCCGCAAGCCCGGCCCTTGGATCTAGCCTGCACAAGATCCGGAATCCGTTGGAAACAACGGCTTGAAAGAATCTGAATCGTCCCGAATACTTTTGTATGCGCGCATGCGACTCAGTGAATCCAAGATCGTTATGCGAAAAAGCGACAAATGTAGGGGCGACCGGCGATCAGTGTCTACGCGACCAATCTGGTCGCCCGCTGCCACGGTAACTTGCGGTTGCGGGCGACATAGCATGTCGGCCCCAGAGATCGTCACTTTTGAAGACATTGCCTTGATTCATTCGTCTGAATGCTATTGCGCTGTTCATGAAGAAAGGGAGCAGATATGGCAACCAAGAAAGCGCAGAAGGATGCTGACAACTTAGCCGCCGTGCTCGAGAAGATTCCACAGATGTTTGGCGCCCAAGCCGCGATTGGCCAGCGCCTGCATGAAATCATCATGGCGGCCAATCCGGATCTAAAGCCGCGACTGTGGTATGGCATGCCCGGCTATGCCAGGAGCGGTCCGGTCCTCGTCTTCATTCGCATGGACGATTATGTGACCTTTGGTCTCAGCGAGAAAGCCAACTTTTCCAAGGACGAGAACGCGCCCGACAAGCTCGTCGCCAGCTCCTGGTTTCTCATCGAGCCCGAGCTCGACGCGGCAACCGAGGCCAGAATCGCAGATATCGTGCGGGCAGCTACTAGCTGACACCCTGTGTCCAGACCTGAGACGCCCCCGCCACCGCAGGCATGGCCCCGCCAAGTTGACAGGCCATGCAAAGCGATCGGGCCAAGATAGATCGTCCAGCGCATCAGCATGCCATTGTGGAGCAAGTCCGCGCTGTGCCATCCAATCTGCCTTGGCCTCCTTCTCGCTACCCAACGGCAACTGGGCAGTCTGTCGCTACTGACTCAATCCGCGTCAGAACTCGAAACTAAGTGCGACCATCTCGGATATCTTGCTGCAACGCGGATCCATCACTTTCAATTGTAATCGTCCGCGGCAGGTACTCAGTCGCCGTCAGCATGAAACTGTCGTAAAAGACCGGCTGACCCCACTCGATAGACAAGATCGGACTGTCGACCACTTCTTCGAGATCGAGATAGTCTAATCTGGCAGTGTCAACGCTATCGTATGAGCCATCGAAGTAACCGCTATGATAGAATTCAAACTCGATCTGATAGTCGCCACGCAGAACGGCTGGCTGATCATAAACCGGGTCATAGGCTATTTGGCGCAAGTCGGCCATGTATGTGCCTATGTAACGCCCGCCTACGTAACCGGTGTTGCCGCTATTGATCGCCGGATGCCAGGAGGCACCAGCTACGTAGCAAGCGGAACCACAACTGACGAGACCAAGCAGTTCCATTTGATAAGGGAATACTGTGATCGTTTCCGCGTTGGGAAATTCAAAATACATTGCGCAATTCCGCCGTAAAGGTGGTGTGCACTGTTTGCTTTCCCGCCAATTGTTGATTGGCGTAGTTTCGCTATTGACGAAAATCAGATGTCGATCGCCTGGTGACGCCAGCGCGTTGGCGTAAGTCTCCCCGCCATCGCTGTCAAAGAGCGTCCAACCTGTGGCTGTGCCATAACGAACATAACGACCGCTTGCCGACAGGTCGAGCAGTTTCGCGTTTTCTATATTTACCGCAGCGGTGACCAGGTCTGGTACGGCATCTTCATAGAGATCCCAGCGCCAAATGCCATTGTCATCTTGCCAGGCGATGGTGCTGTTGTCCGCGCTCCATTGGACGACCGCCGACCCTCCATCAGCAATAGCGAGTGTCGTGCTCGCGATAAGGTCAAGCTGCATCCCGGTTCCCCAGTCGCCGTGATTGCCTCGCCCTTCGTTGCGGAACAGGTGGACGGAAAGTTGCGAATTATCCCAGACGGCGACCATATGACTGTCATTGCTAAACAGCAGGTCCCGACCAGGGACCTTCACGGTCTGTTTTATGTGCTCCGGCGTGTATCCCAGCGGCCAAACATAATAAAAGCCGAGAGTCTCTTCGTCGGCTCGTATCACGACATGGGCGTCGTCAGGGGAAATCGCTATCGCTGTCTCCGCGTCAACAGGCGTTACGCTGCGGTCGGGATTCACCTGGTAGCGTGTGCCGTTTTCCGTCGTGATCATCAGGTACCGCATCAGAGGATAGCGAAGCACACCGTCAATCGTTGGCGGGACAGGCGCCTCACGTCCGCCCGCTTCAAGCATTTTGGCAATGAAATCTTCTTCGGAAATCGTCTTCGGCGCGTCCCATTCCAGGGCGTAGCCCTCGGTCGCACCCTCCTGGTAGGTTATCTGCCCATCCCAGACATAAAAATGAGCCGAACCGGAATGGTAATCGCTATATGTTTCGAAGTAGTTTCGGTTCAGTCCGAAATAGCCGGTCGACCCGGGACGCCACTCATGGCCCCGGCCACTGTACAGACAACCGGTGTCATAACCACGTACACCGCGCCCGGTCTGCAAGCCGACATTGTAGCGGGCAACTGTCAGTAATTTCGGACCCTCACCCTTATAGTACTCTTCAACGCGAATTACCGCGCTATAGCCACGATCATCAGCATCAATAACTGTTGCGCGCACCAAAAGTTCCGTCTCCGGCAGGTCGTCTACACCGAAGTAGGGATATCCACTGCATGCTAATGTCTTTAATGGAACAAGCACAAAAAGCATAAGGATGGCGCTAAGGAAAAAAGCCGGACGTCTCAACATGGTAGGAATCCTTTCGTTCGTGAAACCTGACCTAGTCTATGACGCGCTCTGCGCTAATGATGGTTTCGTTGCCATTCCGTAGGCAAAAGCGTCGGTCTCGCTCCCCCTAATCCCGGAAGAAGCGGATCAAACCCGCAATAGACATCCCCCCGCTTCTAGGTCAAAATGGACGCCATCCTTGCGTCCGCATTCAGTCCCTGGAGTCCCCATGCCTATTGAGCCAAACATGTACGATTCTCACATGCATACGACCCTTTGCAAGCACGCCCGCGGCGCTCCCGCCGATTACGCGAAGGAAGCCGAGAAAAAGGGCTTGCGCGGCATCAGCTTCACTTGCCACAGTCCCATGCCATTTGGCTGGAACCCCGGCGCGCGTATGAGCATCAATCAACTGCCTCAATATGTGGAGATGATCGAGAAAACGCGCGAGGATTTCGCCGGGCGCGTCGATGTGCGCCTGGGCCTGGAAAGCGATTACATGCCAGGTATGGAGACTTGGCTGGAGGATCTGCACCAGAAAGCCGATTTTAGCTATATTCTGGGCTCGGTCCATCCCCAGACCCAGGAATACCAAGCGATCTATCTCGTGGGTTCGTCGCGCCTGGCATACGAGCGGAGCTACTTCGAGAATCTGGCGAATGCGGCTGAATCCGGCCTCTTCGACTGTCTAAGCCATCCCGACATCGTCAAGATCGTGCATCCCAAGCAATACGACGTCTCCGATCATCTTGATACGATTCGCCGCGCTCTGGATCGCATCGCGCGAACCGGCATCGCTATGGAACTCAACACCAGCGGCGTCAACAAACCCTATCCGGAAATGAACCCGGGAATGGAGATCCTGCAAGAGATGGCGGCGCGAAATATCCCGGTCGTGCTCGGCTCCGACTCGCATGACGCTTACCGCGTAGGAGCCGACTTCGACAAAGCGCTCGACAAGCTCGAAAGCGTCGGCTACGAATCGATCAGCTATTTTCTCGATCGGCGATGTTACGATTTGAGGATCAGCGAAGTTCTGCTTCCGCAACTGCAGCCACGGCTGATCTGAGCAGCGATCGCGCGCCTAATGCCAGCGGCGCAGCAACAAGCCCAAAAGCCCCGCTAAACACCCTGTACACACCAGCGACACTCAAAGCCGCCCGAAACATATACCTACGTCGTTGAGGATGCTAAATCAGGCTCCGTCTTTGTACCAGTCGTCGCGCGTCAGCGGCAGGTAGCCATGCGCGGTCTTGCCGCCCAGTGACTTGTACAGCAAAGCCTGGTGAATGGAGTTGTAGCCGGATTCAAAGACCCAGCGCGCGCCCGCCAGGTAGATTCGCCATTGGCGATAGCCGGTGGGACCCAGCATATCGAGGATGGTCTGCTCATGCGCCTCGTAGCGCTCCAGCCAGTTCTTGAGCGTTAAGGCATAATGCTCGCGCAGGCTTTCCACGTCTCGACACTCGAAGTTCGCTTTGGCGGCGACTTCCAGAACGTGGGCAATGGGCTGGCTGTCGCCATCCGGAAAGACGTATTGCTGGACGAAAGAATCCTTCGCTTCGTAAAGCGCCTCAAATGGCGCGCTCAAAAGCGTAATCCCGTGATTGAGAAAGACGCCGCCCGGTTTCAGCAGACGGTAGGCTTTCTCGAAATAGATGCCCAGGTTTTCCCGGCCGACATGCTCCACCATGCCGATGCTGACGATCTTGTCAAAGGGCTGAGACTCGTCCACGTTACGGTAATCCAGCAGTTGGGCGCGACAGCGATCGGCCAACCCGGCGGCGGCGATGCGCTCGTTCGCCAGCGCCAGTTGCTTTTCGCTCAGGGTGATGCCCAGCGCATCTGCGCCGTAGTGTTGGGCGGCGTGCATGATCAGCGCGCCCCAGCCACAGCCAATATCCAGCAAGCGCTCGCCCGGCTGCAAGCGCAGCTTGCGGCAAATATAGTCGAGCTTGCGGCTCTGCGCGGCATCAATGCTCTCGTCGGGATCGGCAAAGTAGGCGCAGGAGTAGACCATTTTTTCGTCGAGCCACAGCTGATAAAACTCGTTTGATACATCGTAATGGTATTGGATCGCTTGTTTGTCCCGGTTGACCGAGTGCTTCTGCCCGGAGATATGGGCAATCTGTTCGTTCGAAGCGGCGGAGTGCGACGGCAAGCGCAACAGCTTCGGCGCAAAGCGCAGCGTATCGCGCCAGGTCCAGTTTTCCCACAGGTAACGCGCCAGGTAGATCGCCTCGTACATATTGCCTTCGATTTCGAAATCGCCGAACATATAGGCTTCGCCCAGGCGGCGCTCGGTCGGCGGGAAGAACATGCGGCGCAAGGCCGCCGGATGATTGAGCACGATCGTAAAGCGATGCTCGGACGTGCCTTCTTGCTCCCAGATCGTTCCGTCCCACAACCGCACAGCAAAATCACGTCCCGGATAGCCGGCAAAGACCCCTTGCAGCAGGTCCAGGGTTTGCGGAACGAAGCGATCTTGAACTGTGATTTGCGCATCGGCCATCGCGCACCTCCTCCTGTTTACGTAAACTGCGTCGCTCATGCGACGAGAAGGCTTACTATTTTGCGAGAGCGTGACATTCCTGTGACCTTTTCGCTGCCGCCGAGCGGCTACATGTGACGCTGCTCCACGCCAATGGCTAGGCAACAGGACTGGTACCATCCGATTGACATTATAACAACATTGCCCGCCTCTTGCGAAATGCCAGTTTTGACGGTGTGTCGAACAACGTGGATGTGGCGCTATTGCCAGTTCAATACCGGGGATTCACCACAGCCGCCGAGCGGCGCTATCGTGCAGAATCCTTGACCGCGTCCGTATCAGTTCGCGATATCACCGACCCGCCGATTTGAACAAATACTTCGGGGCGGGCGATTCCCTTGCCCGAGTTCTATCTCATTCGCATGCCCACAAACCTGAAGGCGAAAATCGCCAGTCTTCGGAGGCGTTTTCTGCTCGCCGCGGCTGGCATTTCGAATCTCCCTGGAACGACTTGCGATTGAAGTAGCGCGATCTCCCCGGGCGCTGACCGCAACTGTAGATGGCTAATCCAGATTGTGCTCTGTCGGCAAACACGTTCAATTAAAGCTTTCAGAATATTAATTATTTATAGTATGTACGAATATCATACAGATTTCGTTCGAATTGTCAAAACGAGACTATTTGGCCTCACTTTATAGAACATATGTGCTAATATGCTCCTATGTCAATAAAAGAAAGGATAATATCAAGGCAAGATTGCTAAATACAGATTTCAAAGTACGCGGTAAAGCGATTCTGTCGTGTTAGCGTGTTTGTGACAGAACAAGTAGACACGACAGTTTTTCTGACCTGCTGATTTCTGGCAGGACCATTCCAGTATTGATGAGAAACTGACTAAAGTGACAGAAGTAGAAAGAGGAGAAACACAATGGCTTGGACAACACCAAAAACTGACTGGACAACCGGGGAATTGGTCGCCGCCTCAGACTTGAACGCCATCGGCGACAATCTGGCGGCGCTCAGAAACCTGGGGAAAGCGGCCTACACAACGACGGGGGATATCCAGGCGAATCCGCGTGATTTCGTCAAAATTGATAGTGATAACCTCAATCTGACGATTACGACAACGGGCGGAGATGTTCTGGTTCATTTTCACGGCTCGATAACGCAAGAGAACAATCATGCTGTTTTTCTCGATATTGAAGTTGACGGCGCTCGCATAGGTGGGGCCAATGGCACTCTCGTGAACCAAATTATCTGGGGCGGCCGGGGCACCGAAATCAGCATCCTAAGTTTCACACGGCTGGTTCAGAATCTGAGCGCCGGATCGCATACCTTCAGACTCCAGTGGAAATCAGCGTCCCGCAACACGCTGAAGGCCGGCGCTCAATTCTGGGTGCGCGAGATCTAGCCCGCGCCTCCGCAAGCTTGAAAATCAAGCGAGAACGGAGGTAGTTCCAAGTTAGTCATGCGAATCTCGAAAGTAGATGGTTGTAGGGGCGTTTCGCCGAAACGCCCGCATACAAAGGATCAACAAGCGGGCGGCACAGCGTGCCGCCCCTACAGCGCGCAGCATTTGGGCATAACTTGCTTGGAACTGCTTTTCCGTCTTCCTGGTGAAAAAATCCAGTGTCCACATTATTGACCTCTCCCGCTTAATCGCCGCATACGAGACACGCTGCCACCAATGCCATAGCCAACTCGTATACATGTTGTCCAAGATCAATTTCGCCAAGCAAGTTTGCGCAAATGCAAATCCAATACGGATTCTGCTAACCTGATTGATATGTCCATACCGGAAACCGAGTTGCGACTGATTGTCGTCGCGGAAAACTTGCTGGCCCGCGCCGGTTTAGCCGCCTTGCTGGAGGCGCGTGGCTTTGCCGTCGTCGCGCAGAGCGACGGGGGCGATCTTGATCGCGCTGTCGCTGAGGCGGGAGCGGATGCCCTGATTTTCGATCTGGGCTGGCAAAGCGAGAATCTGCGGCAAACCCTCGCCGAATGGCTTGGCGACCTGCCTGTCCTGGCCTTGGTAGCGGATGACGAAACTGAGGAGTCCTTGCTGGCGCTGATAGGCGCATTGACGGCTTTTCCCGGCTATGCTATCTTGCCGCGCGAGAGCGAACCGGACGCCTTCGCAAGCGCTTTGTACGCCATCGATTTCGGCTTAATCGTGCTCGATCCCGGCTTGCGCCTCTTGCCGGTCGCGCGGATGGATCCGCAGTTGATGGCGGAGGCGATTCCCCTAACGCCCCGCGAAAACGAGGTCTTGCAGTTGCTGGCGCAGGGCACGACCAACAAGGCCATTGCCCTTGATCTGGGCATCACCGAGCACACGGTGAAATTTCACGTTAACGCTATCATGGGCAAGCTGGGCGCGCAAAGCCGCACCGAAGCCGTCGTCCGCGCGACACAATTGGGCTTGATCGTACTCTAGACAAAGGCGGGCATCGGCTCCGTCGGACTGTGCTTTTTGTTTAATCGCGATTAGGATACCTGTCGCGACTTGTGCCCGACCTAAACCCCCGAGGTGGAATGAGAGTTTTCGTAACCGGCGCTACCGGCTTCGTCGGATCGCATATCGCCCGCAAGCTGGCTGAAGCGGGCCATGATCTGCGGGTTCTCTACCGGTCAGAGAAGAAGTTGGGGATCCTGGAAGGTTTAGCGTATGAGGGCGTCGCCGGCGACCTCGATGACCTGGAATCGCTGAAGCGCGCCTGCGACGGCTGCGAAATCGTCTTCCACGTCGCCGCCAAAGCCGACTACTGGAAAGACGATGACAAGGCTGCCCTCTGGGCCATCAACGTCGATGGCACGCGGAATGTCTTAAACGCGGCGCAGACCGCTGGCGTGAGACGCGTCGTCTTCACAAGCAGCGCCGCGGCCGTCGGTATTCGACCGGGCGGCGCGCTCTCGGACGAGACCGATCGCTTTAATCTGCCGCCGGAGCGCTATCTTTACGCCTTTTCCAAGGTCAAAGCTGAGGAGATCGCCGCTGAATTTGTCGCTTCGGGGCTTGATGTGGTGATTCTCAATCCGACGGTGGTCATCGGCCCGGGCGATCTCAACGCCATTTCAGGCACGTTTGTCATCGAAACAGCGCGCTATCAATGGGCCGTGCCCATTTCCTCCGGCGGTTTGGCTGTCATCGATGTGCGTGATGTGGCCGGGGCGCATGTGAATGCCATTGATCGCGGTCGCAGCGGCGAGCGTTATATTCTCAATACCGCCAATGTCCCCTATCGCGAGTGGTTCGCCATGATCGCGGCAGCCTGTGACGCTCGGAAGCCGATTTTCCATACGCCCGATTTCATGCTGGAGCCGATCGCGCTCTTGATCGAAAACTTGCGCCGCTTTGGCATCGAGACGCCGATGGACGCGGATCAAACGCGATTGGGCAGCGCCTTCGTTTACTTTGACGGCAGCAAGGCTTACCGTGAGCTGTTCAGGCCCGGCATCGACATCGAAACCAGCTTGAAAGACACCTGGCAGTGGTACGCCGACAGAGGCTACATCAAGCACAATCTGTTGACGCGCCTGATCGGATTGTTCTAGCGCGCGTCGCTGTCGCAGCTCGCCCGGGCGATCAGATCTGCGAATAGCCCTCGTGCCGTGCCGATCATGCGCTCGGGATGGAATTGCACGCCGACAATCCGACCATCGTCCGATTCCAGCGCTTCGACGACGCCGTCCTCCGCGCGCGCCGTCACGCGTAAACCCGTTCCCACATCGGCAACGGCTTGAATATGGTGAGTATTGGTCATCAGCTTTTCGGCCTTAAGGACGGCATTCAAATGCGAGTTTGCTGAAATGCGAATCTCGTGCTGGGTCGCGCCGCGATCGGCGCTGTGGACCATGGCGTCTGCCTGCGCTTGGACGTCCCCGTAAATCGTGCCGCCCGCCACGGCATTGACAAACTGCATGCCATAGCAGATGCCCAGTACGGGTTGCTTCGCCAGGGCGCGATAAATCAATTCGTCGCCGAGATCGCGCCGCGGGTCCACAGCGGGCAGGTCCGCCGGCAGCGCGCCGATCAAACCGCGCGTGATGCCCGGGCCGCCGGTGATGACCAATCCATCAAGCAGCGCCGCAAATTCAGCGGCGGCTTCGGCAGTCTTCAAGATCGGCACGATGACCGGGATGCCGCCGGCTTCTTCAACCGCCTGAACATAACTGGTATCAAGGGATTGACGGCCGTCCTCCAAACCCGTGGTGATCCCGATCCTGGGAGATCTTTTCACAGCGTTCTCTATGCCCGTTTGAAGGGAGCGCTGTCCATTTCGCCGACGAATTCTGGCAAGTTGCGCTGCCCAAGCATTTGTCGAATGGCATGTACTTCACCCAGGTGATACCAGTAATGATAGATCGTACGGTGGAGCATCGTGCCTATTGAATCCGCCAGCGGCTCTCCCTTCCATTGGAAATGCTCGAGCAGCTTCTCCGTGGTCAAGGTATCCAGGAAGACATCGGCATGCGCTGTCACCTCGTGCCAGGCCGCCCACATATCGTCGAGTTTTGGGGTCGAGCGCGGACTGCCATATCCGCAGATCTTGCGCAATTCCGGTTGAACGATTTTATTCTGCGCCAAGAAAACAAAGTAGTTGCTCTCTTGCGCGGCCAAATGACCGATCGTCCAACTGATGCAGTTCATCTGCCCATGCTGAACGTATGCGTCCTGTAGGCTCAAACCCTCGAGGCAGCGCAGGAATTCGCTCCGCGTAAAGCGCAATTGCTCCACCATAGTATGCGCCATTTTCAGTCCCCGTTCTCCGCTCGTTTCACATGGGGCTGATGATACTCACCCGACAAGCGTCGCGCAACTGCCGCCAATTGCAGATCAGTCTCGCGGATGCTGTAAGGCTTGTCCGCTACTGTGGAGTATGCAACTGTATCCCACTCCCCATCCCCGATCCCCCGTGTCCACGCGGCGCGGCCCCTAGCCCTCATCAAGAGGGGTGGGGAGTGTCTCCCATGCGAGACTAGCGCCAATAGAACTGACTTCAGACTTGAAAGTCGGTTGTAGGGGCGACTCTGTAAGTCGCCCACTGGCAATAGACCCGAATTTGGCGCACTTACATCAGTAGCGGACAAGCCTTGCAAGATCGCGAGTTTGGAATCTTGATTCGCGCGCGTTGGAGGTCTGAGCGACGGCCTCACTCGTTATCGATGATTCCAGCGGGGACCTGCGGTATGGCCGACGCAAGCGGAATGTCCTCAAGTGTGATTGGGGCCGGCGCGCAGCAGTCCACAGCAATGGGATCGCAGCAGGGCGTCGCATCTTGGTAATCTGCGGCGCAAACGCCCGTCTCCGGTAAATTCAACTGCACATCGCGCGCCGCGTCCCAGTCACCGGTCAGGGCTGCTACCACCGAGCGCGCTTGTTCGTAGCCGGTGGCCATCAAGAAGGTGGGCGCACGTCCATAACTTTTCATCCCGACGATATAGAAGTCTTTTTCCGGCTGACGCAATTCGGCCTCGCCGTGCGGGCGCACCGTGCCACAACTGTGCAGATTGGGGTCGATTAGCGGCGCCAAGGCTCGGCTGCTCTCAACAACCGGATCCAGGTCCAGGCGCAGTTCTCGGGTGATACCCAAGTCCGGCCGCGCGCCCGTGCAAATGATGAGTTCCTCTACTTCGGCGCTGTGAAACGCCCCGTCCAGGTCACCGCTGATTACCAGAGCGTCGCCGTGATCCTCTATTTTCGAGATGCGATACGGCGCCAGGATCTCCATGGCGCCGGCAGCTACTGCCCGGCGCATCAAGACGCCCAATTGTCCGCGCGCCGGCAAAGCATCGTTCTCGCCACCGCCGTAGACGCGCTGCAGGTTCGCGCTGCGCAGCGCCCAAACGATTGACGTCTTCGGCTCGTCTTCCGCCAGGCGCGCCAGATCGAGCAAAGTATTGATGGCCGAATGCCCGCTGCCCACTACCATGACGCGCTTGCCAAGATAACGATCTCGCGCGCCCCTTTTGACATCGGGAATCCCGTACCAGATCCGCTGATGCTGCCCTCTTGTTTGATGAACCACCGAGCGGCTCTCGCCGAGCGCGGGCAGTCCGTCTGCGCCTGCGGGGTTGGGATTCTGCCAGGTTCCCGAAGCGTCAATCACCGCGCGAGCCAGAAACTGGCTTTCGCTATCGTCCGCAAGGGCGACTCGCAGCACAAAGGGCGCATCGTCCCTTGCGCGATCTTTCATCTTGTCATGATAACGCCGGGAAACCGCAATCACGCGAGCGCGACTGTGAATGATGTCCTGCATTATGGCGAGTTCCGCCAAGGGACGCAGATACCGCTCATATAGTTCCGCGCCGGTCGGCAATTCCTCCGGGGGCGGGGCGGTCCAGCCAGCTGCTTCCAGGAGGCGGACACAGGCGGCGTCCATGTTAAACTGCCAAGGCGAGAACATGCGCGCATGCCCCCAATCAAGCACGCTTGCGCCGACAGTCGAGCCGGCTTCAAACAAGATCGCTCTTTCGCCGCGTTCCAGCAGATGCGCGGCGGCTGCCAATCCAACGGGACCTCCACCAATAATAGCGACAGGGTGTTTGTTCATATCACTTCCTCAGCGAGACGCAGTGAATACGATAATGACATTATATTGATGATTGTCGATATGTCAACAGTTGGCGGAAGAGAAGTCGTCGACGCGCTCAATATCCTAACTTCAACGCGACTTCTTCCAAGCTGTCCGTGGGGCCAATCAGCGTTAATTCGTCGCCTATATGCAAATTCGTATATCCATGCGGCACGATCGCATGACCGCGCCGTACAATCGCCATCACTAACACGTCATCGGGCAGGATCAGATCGCGCAAATGCAGGCCATCCACGGTGGGATCGGTAATGGTGACCTGGATCACATCATGATCGGGGTCATCTTCAAAGACCATCGTCGCCAACTGTGGCGCGCGCACGAAATTGTCAAGTAGATGAACCATGGCATTTGCCGGATCCAACACATGTACGCCCAACTCGCGAAACTGATCGACCAGGCTAAATTCGTTGAGGCGCGCAATCTGCCGTGTGATGCCAAAGTCCTCGTAAAAGATCTGGCACAGTTTCAAGCTGTCGGCATCGTTTGGCAGCAAGGTGACGGCGACCTCGGTCTTGGGTTCGATGAGCTTGCGCAACTCCTCGGCGGAAATAGCCGACAGCCAATGCTCATGCCGCAGCCCGTCCGACGCCGTCAGCACTGAAACATGCGATTGGTCAATATCCAGTAGCTTGACCCGCCAGCCGTGCGCCAGCAATCGCTCCGCCAGCGCCCTGGACTGATTCTCGATGCCGACAATCACAGCATCCAGGATTTCATCATCTTTAATGTCCTTGGGCAGGTGCGACTCGCCCACCAGGCGAATAGCGAATTTGAAAAAAGGAGGTCCGGTCAATTGGCTCAAGACGATAACAGCTACCATCAAGGTGGTGAAATCGTTGCCAAGCTGTGGGAAATCTATCGCCACTTCTTTTGCCAAACCCAGGCCAACACCCGCCTGCGTGATGTAGGCCATCCAGGTCAGCCGGTTGAACTGCGGCGGATCACCAGCCAAGGCGCCGCCAACATAGCCGCCAATGAAAAGCGCCAGGAGGCGCGCCCCGAAGATAGCCACGGTGATTGGCAGCAGCGCCATTACAATCCCGATATCGAGCGACCCGCCGATAAGCGTGAAGAAGATAACATAAACCGGCATCTCGACCCGATGCAGCAGGTGGCGCAATTCACTGCGGTAGGGCGACCGGTTGGTCAGCCAGAAGCTCGCAACCATACAGATCAGCAGCGGCTCAAACAGCAATTCCACCGGCAGGTTGTCGTGGCTCCAGTGCCGTATCTCCCCGGCAAAATAGAAGACCAGATAGCCGATGAAAAGCAGAATCGGGATCTTCAGCCAATCTTCCCAGTGATTCCGCAAAATGAGCTTCATCACCTGGGCGACTAATACACCCAGCCCGATCGACGCCAGAACCTCGAATGAAACCAGCAAGATAAAACCGAGATTGAAACTCCTGCCCGTTAGCAGCGTTGCCGCGATGGAGGTACTTAGCGCGAAGAGTACGACAATGAGTACATCTTTGACCAGCGTCACACCCAGCACCGTCTTCACGAAAGGACCTCGCGCTCGCATCTCGTTGATGATGGCGATGGCCGACGATGGCGACCGCGCCGCCAAAATCGTACCGCCGAGCAGCGCCGCCGCTATTCGGCCCGCCGGTGTCAAATCGCGCATGAAGGGGATGTACTCGGCCAAAAGCAAAATCGCCGCCATGCAGACGATGTACACCGCGACAATCTGTGTCACGGTGTTCCAGCCGATGCTGCGATAACGGCCGCGTAATTCGTCCAGCGCCATTTCACTGCCTGCGGCGAAAGCTATGAAAGCCAGCGACGTCTCATCGAGAAAACGCAGGGCGTCGACATTCGACGTCGACATAAAGCGCAAAATGAACGGTCCGGCGAATATGCCCGCCAGCAAGTATCCGCTGATCAGCGGCAGGTGCAGGATCGTCGCCAGCCGACCCACTTGATAGGCGGCCAGAACGATGAAGGCGAAACTGGCGATCGACCATGCCAGCAAACTGTAATCCACGAATGGTCCTTCGTATCAGGTCAATCCATCGCTACCGAATAGATAGCCCGCGTATTTTAGCAACTCAGGTTTGTCTGTACAGCCTGTACAAGTGATGTGGGAGACGCGCTTTTACTGATTGCCTATTGGGGTTTAAGCTGTGTCTCCAGTTCCGCCGCCAGTCGGCCCATCATCAGAACCGTCTGTCGCAAATCAGAGGGCGTGGTTCGCGGATTATTCGTGACCAGGCGCATGACAGTTTTCTCGCCCAGCTTGGTGGTCGAAGCGAAGGCGAACCCGTTCGCTGCCATGGCGCCGCTTAACTGATATGTCACCGCATTGGCCAGCCCGTCGTCGCTGTCGCGCGGCTTGTAACGAAAGGTCACAATTGCCATTTGCGCCGGCGTGACGATCTCCCAGTGGCCCGAATCTCGCAAGAGCGATTCCGCCAATTCAGCTAATTCAAATCCTCGTTCAATCGCCTGACGCATGGCTACAAGGCCAAAAACTTTAAGGCTCATCCAGAATTTCAAGGCGCGAAAATATCGGGTCAATTGAATGCCTTGATACATGAAGTTTAGTTCTTCGCCCGCCTCTTCTTTACTATGCCCTTCGGCATCAGTGAGGAAATGCGCCGTCTCCTTAAACGTTTCGCTTAGCCAATGACGATCGCGTACCAGCAGAGCGCTGCACTCGACCGGTTGGAACATCCATTTATGTGCGTCCCAGGTCAATGAATGTACGCGTTCAATGCCGGCCAACTCCAGCCTTCTATGCTCGGTCAAGCAGGCAGAGGCGCCATAAGCGCCATCCACATGCAGCCATAGATCTTCCCGCTCGCATAGATCCGCCAAGTCATTCAATGGGTCCACCGCGCCCGAGTTGGTCGTACCCGCTGTCGCTGCTATGCAAAACGGGACTTTGCCCGCTGCTCTATCCTCCGCTATTGCCCGCTCGAGATCTGCCAGCGGAAGCCGGAAATCGTCGTCGGCGGGGATTTCGCGCAGTTGTTCCGGCGCAAAACCGAGGATGCGCAATCCGCGCGAGATGACGAAGTGAGCCTGATCTGAACAGTAAATGACGGCATCGCGCATATCGCCCCCCAGCTGGATCTGCCGCGCCACCGCCAAACCAGACAAATTCGCCATTGAGCCCCCGCTTACAAACAAGCCGCCCGCCTCTTCCGGCATACCGCAAAGCTTGCGCAGCCAACTGATGGCCAGCCTTTCGACTACCGCCGCGCCCGTCCCGAGCGGATATAGCGCGTTGAAAATGTTGTAGCCGGAAGCCAAGGTATCCGCCATGGCGCCGACGAAGTTGCTCGAGGATGGGATATAGGCGAAGAAGCGCGGATGATCTAGGTGGTCGATGGTCGTCAGCACCTGTCGCTCGAACTGTTCCAATACGTCCCGCCAATCAGACCCGGCCTCCGGAATTGGCTCGTCCAAGATTTCCTCGAATGTCGCGTGATCAAGTGCTCGCGTCACCGGGAATTGCGCTTGCGCCCCATTGTAATCCACCAGCATATCGATGATGCGGTAACCCATTTCGCGCATTTCATCAGCGCCAAGCTTCAACTGGTCTCGGGGGTTTGGATGGCGCATGTCATATCCTTTTAATTGCCTCGATTGCAGGGAGTCCGATTGTAAGAAAAGAGCTATTTGTGCGATCCTCATTATGAATAGATGTTCTAGATACTGCGCAGCGAAGCATATGTATGAACGACAATTGCATTTTAGCTGTTTACGCGGTGAGTGACAACTTGTTGCAGGCCCATGAACAGGGCAATCGCTTTAATATGGTGTCACGAGAACGATGTAAGATCAAACTAAAGATTGACGACAGAGAACGCACAGCGCACAGAGAAAGCGATTCCTATTGATAAAACAGGCTCAATTGTTGCTGCAAATCAGATCGGTGACGGGTCAAAGTTCCTGTTTTTACTTATTGGAGCAGATTTTGAGGAGCTTTGCCCTATAAGAACTTAAACTCTCTGCCCTTCGTGCCTTTGTAGTAAACAGAATAAACTGAAGCGATTAACCTAGCGCGCAGCCCATTAGTCCGCTGCTGGCCTGCTTCTAAGCCGAACTTCCAACTCCGCCGCCAGCCGCCCCATGAGCTGAATGGTCAGTTGCAAATCGGATGCGCTTGTGCGCGGATTGTTCGTACACATCCGCATCACCGTCTTGTCGCGCAGTTGCGTGCCGGAGGCGAAAGCGAATCCGTCGTCCAGCAGGCGTCCTACAAGATCGTGTGTTACGCGGTTTGCCAGCCTTTCATCGCGGTTCCCCGGCTTATAACGAAACGTGACGATGGCCATTTGCGCCGGCGTGACAATCTCCCAGCAGCCGGCTTGACGAAGTAGCCGCTCGGCCAGTTCCGCATTTTCAAATCCAACCGCGATCGCATCGCTGATGGCATCCAGTCCGAAGACCTTGAAGCTCATCCACAACTTTAAGGCGCGGAACTGTCGCGTCAGTTGTATGCCTTGGTACATGAAGTTGATTTCTTCGCTCGCCTGCTCGACGTCTTTCAAGTATTCCGGCTGTTCCTTGAAGGTCTCGGCAAGCCAGCGCCGCTCCCGCACCAGCACCACGCCGCACTCGATCGGTTGAAACAGCCACTTGTGCGCGTCCAATGCCAGCGAATCGGCACGCTCTAGCCCTTTCAGAGCGCATTTGCCTTTTTCGGTCAGCATGGCCGGCGCGCCATAAGCGCCATCGACATGGAGCCAAAGACTTTCTTGCTGGCAAAGATCCGACAGCGCGTTCAAAGGATCGACGGCTCCCGTATTCGTGGTGCCAGCGGTGGCGACGACGCAGAAGGGCCGCCTGCCCAGCGCCCGATCGGCCGCAATCGCTTCCTTCAACATCGGCAGCGAGAGCCGGTAATTTTCATCGCTTGGGATCATGCGCAGTTGCTCCGGCGCAAAGCCCAGCACGCGCAGGCCACGGGAGATGGCGAAATGAATTTGATCGGAACAATAGGCAACTGCCCCTTGCATTTCGCCGCCCAGTTGAATATGCCGCGCCACCGCCAGCGCAGTCAGATTTGCGACCGAACCGCCGCTGACAAAGGTACCGCTGGCTTCCGGGGGAAAGCCGAAAATCTGTCGCAGCCAACCCACCGTCAGCCGCTCGATCTGGGCTGCGCCCGGTCCTTGCAGCCAGACCGCATTGAAAACGTTATAACCGGCAGCCAGCGCATCCGCCATCACGCTGACGAAATTGTTGGCGAGCGGGATGTAGGCAAAGAAACGCGGATGATCCACATGATTTGTTGTGTCCACGACTTGCTGCTCGAATTGCTCCAGGACATCCCGCCAGGGCGAACCTTCCCGCGGCATTGGCTCGCTTAGAATCGCATCCAGCGCGTCATAATCCAGCTTTTCCGCCACCGGTCTCTCGGCGCGGCCCGCGTAATAATCGACCAGCGTATCAATAACGTGATAGCCAAATTTCCGCATCTCGTCGCCGTCAAACTGTAAAGAGCTTCTTGGTGATGATTTGCTCATACCGATGTCAGTTCCCATCAGAAAATCGCGTTGAAGGCGATCACAACCAGCACCGCCAGCGCCAGACGATTGAGCAGGAGCTTGCTAATATGATTGCCCGCGCGAACACCGATCGTCGTGCCAAGATAAATCAGCGGTGAAAGCAGCAGCGCGGTCGCGACTACGTCAACGCTCATTGTACGGGACAAGAAGAGCAGAATCAGCACTTGTATGGGCGCATTTAGCAAAAACAATGTCATGGTGAAGGCCCGCGCCTGCCGTGCGCGGAAGTTACGCGTCGTCATCCATAGAACCAGCGGCGGCCCTCCCATAGCGACCAAGCCTTGCAAGACGCCGCTGATTGCAAAAGCGGCGACGGATAAGGACCGGGGTACATCTCGCTTCAATTGATGTGGCGCGACCAAACGGATGACGACGCCGATCATTACGCCAATGCCGACGAGCGGCTTGACATCCGAGCCATTTACATCCTCAGCAAGCAGCAGCAGTGTAATGCCGATGGGTACAGTCGCGTAACGCACGACGGCCGCCAACTTCACATCCGACCAAGGGATATGATCCCGCAATTGCCAGGCGCCCGCCACCACCTGTATGCCAATCGCCAAGGTTGTTAGCGCCACAGCTTGCGACAAGCTATAGCCCGCATCAACCAGTAGAGGCACGGCGATCATACCGAGCGCGAAACCGATCGCTCCTTGCACAAAGCTGCCAAAGAGCAATATGAGACCGGCCAAGATCAGCGGCATAAGGCGTCCCGCCACTAGACGTCGAGAACGCAGAAAGTGTCACACAGTCCAGGGCGATCCACAAGTCTATACTGTTTATGTAAACTGCGGCGCTCATGCGACCAGCGGACTTGCTATTTTGCGTGAGCGCGACGTTCCTGGAGTCTTTTCGCCGATCGCGCGCCCTGCGGCTCTGGCTTGCCTTTGACACCGCTATGGGACGCTGGCCCGGCGCTACGTCGGCGGTTTGGGGGGACGCCCTTTGTGCAATGCGTACAAAGTCTGCGACATCACTGCTTGGGCTGCGTATAAGAGGCTATGGAATAGCGCGGGTTCATGCGCCTTCACTATCACGTTAAGTCTTCCTGCGAGCCAAGTGCATTATGAGTCAAACACCGTTACAATTAAGTTATGGGGAACGCGCCGAAATGCGGTGCGAAGACGCGCAGGATTACACCCGCAAGTTGTGGATTTAGTTTTCGTGAGCGTGATCATTTAATCTGAAAGGAGTCCGGCAAGCCAGCCAAACTGTTGGCTGCGCTGCCCAACCAAGATGGACGATCGTAAAATCACGGAACTGACTGTTGACGAGCTGGAAGAGATCATCAAGCGCACCGTGAAGAAGTCCGTTGCCGAAGTCATGATCGAATTCGCGATGGAAGCCGATATCGAAGCGCAGATTGCCTACGAGGCGGAATTGAACGATATGCTTCGCAACGAAATGAAATCCTATGGCAAGGTCCATGTCACCGAGCTGGGCATAATGCCTAAAGCGGATGATTGACCCGGGGAGGCCGCGCCTAGCCCCATGCCCTTAACATAATCTGGAGAGATATCTTATGCAGGTTTGGGACGCGATTCAAAACAAACGAGCCATCCGCGAATTTACTGCGGAAACGCTGAAACCCGCGGAGGTGGAACGGATCTTGCAAGCGGGCAGGCGTTCCCAAAGCTCAAAGAACAGCCAACCCTGGCATTTCATTGCTGTTCAGGATAGGGACCGCCTGGGAAAGCTGGCGCAGCTTGGCGCGGGCATGGGGCACGTTGCCGGCGCCGCTCTCTGTATCGTGATAGTCGTGCCGACGCAGAACGAACGAACCTTGTGGCACTTTTTCGATTCCGGGCAAAGCGCTGCCTATATGCAGCTGGCGGCTACCGAGATCGGTATTGGCTCTTGCCTTGGCACCATCTACCAACCAGACGATGCGCGCGCTCTGCTGCGGATTCCCGATGGCTACCAAACGCGGCTGGTGATTTCCTTCGGTTATCCGGCCGATACAGCCGCAGCCGAGCAACCCCTGCGGGCTGGCGGCAGAAGGATCTTCGACGAGGTTGTTCATTGGGAGACCTGGTAAATCATGCCGCTTGCCACCGACTGATGACCGGGCCCGCGTCTCCGGCGACTCTGGCGACATGTTGAAAGAAATAGCGTAACGGCCAGTCCTGGGTTAGCGTACGCCACTTGTCCTGTATCCCGCTCCCTTTCGGCAACAGCTTCAGTATTGCGGATTGCCTCCCTGGCGCTAGAATCCAAGCAGCATCCGGCTACTGAGGGGCAGATACGGCCATGTCCCGATTGCTCAGCGTTTTGCGCGGCCACCTGCACTTCCTGGTGCTTGTACCGGCGCTAATCGTCGTGATGACATATCCGACGATCCTCTACGTATTTGACGCCGAAGTCTTCTGGCTGCCGACCCAGGTTCAGGACGTTTGGTCAAAAATATGGAACATCTGGTATGGTAAGCTGCTTGTGGCTGGACAAGCGGAGTTTCTATACACTGACTTGATGTTTTACCCCGAAGGCGTCTCGCTGGCCTATCATACCTTCTCCATCCCCCATATATTGGTAGCCGGCGTCTTGGAAAGTTTCATGCCGGTGGACAAGGCATATAACCTTACTTTTTTGTTCTTCGTTTTTAGCGCCGCGCTTTCGGCTTACGTCTATCTGCTATATCTGTTCAGGCATAAGTGGCTTGGCCTCTTCGGCGCGGTCATCTTCGGCTGCAGCGGCTACGTCATCGGGCGGCCTTCCCAGCCTGATGTGTCAATTATCGCCACAATACCGCTCACGCTGTATTTCTTTCACAGAGCCGTAAGGGAAAAGCGCTGGTCCCTGGCAGCGCTGTCCGGATTTTTGGCTGGCGCGACAGCTTTCATCGGCATCTATACCTACGTTTGTCTTCTCATTGCTCTCGGCTTGTTTATTTTATACTTTGCTCTGCTGCGCTGGCGTCATAGGGATTTCTGGTACCAAGTGATTGTGCTACTCGTGATTGCCGGGTCGATTGGCATGCTTCGGGTTTACCCCATGCTGCGCGATTCCGATTCCCTCAAACATGCGCTTGCAAAACCTCGTGGCGAGGAATTCAACAACGATCTGATGCAGTACTTCGTCAATCTGGATCATCCTTTCACCACGCCATTATTCAGGGAGTTTTTTGGGTTAGAGATATACCCTCGCCACAACACTTCGTATCTTGGCTACATTCCGCTCGCGCTCATCATATTTGGATTTACACGCTCAGCCTACCGGCGCAAAATGCTCCTCTGGCTCTACCTGATGATCCCATTTCTTGTTCTGCGGCTCGGTACCGCGCTTACCATTAACGGGCAGCGCTACGACGCCATCGTATTACCCAAACAAATACTGGACAACTTGATTCCTTCTATATTTACCGCCATTTATTCGCCTGACTACTTTTATTGCGGCGCGCTGATTCCGTTGGCGGTTCTATCTTGCTACGGCCTGCTGGCGCTCCTGCGCTCCTTGTCGAAGCGCTTGCGTTTCTTCTTCATTGTTCTCGCTATTCTTGCCACCGCCTGCGAGTATTATGTCGCGCGAGACGATTTGTTCCTTAGCGATCAACAACTTGCTTTCCTCGATTGGCTGGCGCAAGAAGACGAGCAGGATTCCATACGACTCATCCACGTGCCGATGGGACGCGTCAATGCCAAGCTTTTCGACTTTTACCAGACCTTGTCGGCTTATCCACATGCGGAAGGGGTCGCTGACCGTACGCCGCCCGCCGCCTATTCATATATCAACAGCAACCTCTTGCTAGGGACATGGATAGCCAGTGAAAGCATTCAATGCCAACCCCAGAATGAGAGCCAGTATTTGGCTGCGATAGACGCGCTGGCGCGGGACGGGTTCAGCCATGTCGTCATGCATCGCAAGCTTTGGAATTCTCCATATGTTGCTGACAGTTTCTTATATGCCCATGCCAGTTACCAAGACGATTTCTCCGCGATCTACCGCTTGTCCGACCTGCGCCACAGTTGCCCGAAGCATAGGCCCGGTCGCGCTGGTCGCGATGGATAAAAGCATGCAGTTATGTTTGCGGCTGTCGACACAACGCGAAACAGAGCCGGCCCGGCGCCATCTTTCCGCATCAGCACTTCTATTATTAGTTAATCAAACTTGTCAGTTAATAATTAATGCTAAACAATTTGCCGGCGATGGCTTTGCCAAGTTCTTCGTTTTTCTGACTTCTGCGTTAGCGACATTTTCGGAGAATGCTAGAATACCTGGGAATCAAATGACCTGACGCGGTCTCGTTTTCATGCCAACATTTCTTAGAATCCTGCGTAACCACTTCCATTTCATAGTCGTAGTTGCCATTCTCCTGGTCGTGATGACCTGGCCCACCATCCTTTATGTCTTTCAATCCGACGTCTTCTGGTTGCCCACCACCGTCTATGACGCCTGGACGAAAATCTGGAATGCCTGGTACGCCGAATTGATCCTGGCGGGCAAAGCCGAGTTGCTCTACACCGATTTGATGTTTTATCCTGAAGGGGTCTCGCTCGCCTTCCATACCTTTTCCTTGCCGCATGTCTTGGCGCTCAACGCCTTAGACGCCGTCTTGCCGCTCTCGAATGCCTTCAATCTCACCTACTTGCTAAGCATTTTCCTAACGACTTTATCCGCCTACATATACTTGCTGTACCTCTTCAGGCTCAAGTGGATTTGCCTGTTCGGCGCGGTCATCTTCGGCTGCAGCATCTATGTCACTGCCCGCCCGTCGCAGCCTGATGTAACTATCATCGCCACATTGCCGCTTTCGCTGTATTTCTTTCATAGAGCCGTGCTGGAAGAGCGCCGGTCTTTGGCAGCGCTGTCCGGATTGCTGGTTGGCGCCACAGCTTTCATTGGCATCTATACCTATGTCTGTCTTCTCATAGCGCTCGGACTGTACATCCTGTATTTCGCGCTGATGCGCTGGCGGCATCGGGGCTTCTGGATGACTGTGCTTCTGGCCTTGGCGGTTGCCGGGTCCATTGGCATGGCTCGCGTATATCCCATGTTAGCCGATTCACCGGCCTTGGAGCAGGCGCTAGGCAAAGGCGGCGGAGAAGAATTGAACACCGACCTGGCTTATTTTTTCGTCAACTATGACCACCCCGTTTTGACCCCGGTTTTTCATCAATTATTTGGGCTGGAGACCGATACGCGTTGGAGTTCCTCTTACCTGGGATATATCCCCTTGGCGCTGATCGTCGTAGGGTTGCTCAGACAGACCTACAGACGCAAGATGCTCTTCTGGCTCTACTTGATGGCGCCCTTTCTCGTATTGCGGCTCGGCTCTCACCTGACGATCAATGACCGAGAATTCAGCGACATTCTCTTGCCCAAACACTTTCTGGACGAACTCCTGCCTTCCGTGTTTGAAGCGTTCTACGCGCCGGATTATTTTCATAGCGGCGCGCTCCTGCCACTGGCGGTATTGGCCTGCTACGGCGCTTTGACCCTTCTGCGCTTCTTTTCTCAACGATACCGCTGGCCGTTGATCGCCTTGCTCATCATCGGCGTCGCTTTTGAATACTACAATTCACTGGAGCATGTTGTCATTCCCGATGAACAACTTGCCTTTCTCGATTGGTTGGCTCGGGAAGACAGCCAAGACGAGATCCGACTGATCAACGTGCCGATGGGGCGTGTCAATGCCAAGCTGTATGACTTTTACCAGACTTTGTCAGGTTATCCACATGCCGAAGGGGTTGCGGGACGCACGCCGAAGGCAGCCTACGCTTATATCAAAAACAATCCCTTGTTGAGCGCGTGGAGCGCCAACAAGAGCATACACTGCCGGCTCTCAAATCAAAATCAATATCTGGCCGCTCTGGACGCGCTGTTGATGGACGGTTTCACACACATCGTCATGCACCCAAAAACATTCTTCGCGGCGAACATTGAAGATAGCTTTGCCTTTGCCGAAGCGGACTTCCAAAATGAATACGCTGCTGTCTACCGTCTAGTCGACCTGCGCGGATCTTGCCCGGACGAAATGCCCGGCCATGAAGCAGCTGCGCATCTGAAGGAATTCTTCAGCTTGCTGGCGCCGATTCCCAAACGCAACGAGAGTATCTTGAGCCTGCATCCGCATCGTCTCCTCGGGTCAGAACTGTTCCGCTTCTACACCCGCCAAGCTGCCAAATGGAAGAGTTTGATTCACATTTCGGGTGATGCGCAAGGCCAAATACAAATTCAGTCTTCGGACGCGCGCTCTTCGGACAAAGACAGTATCGTGAACCGAAATAGTATTGTCTGGCTTGTCTACGACCCGCAACAAACGGATCTTCGTAGCCTACCCGTTTACAATGATTGGTTTGTCAAGCAATACCGACAATGCAAACGCGCGCACAATAGTTTCCACATCAGGGCCGAATTGTATATTCGCAGATTGTTTTCCTGCGATCTGGTGGATGCGGATACTTCGCTCTCAGTACGCTACGACAACGGCATTCAGTTGGCCAATAGGCTGTACAGCGTCACGAACAATGAATTGCAAGTTTACTTCTGGTGGTCGGAACCTCGTAAAGGCGACCACGCTTATTCGATTCAGATTTTCGATAGCGACGGCGTGAAGGTCGCCCAGGCAGATCATGTCATCCGCTATGACCCGCTAGCATATCGCCGCATTGACATTTCGCAACTTCGTCCCGGAAACTATTCTGCGCGGCTGATCGTGTACCACGTCGACAGCAAAATAAGCCAGCCCGGGACCATCATGCAAAACCAGCATTCCTTCCTCAGAGAACTGGAAATCGCGCATTTCAGCATAGACGCCTGAACTGGCAGTCGGGCGCTTTTCACTGTTTGCCAGCGACATAAACTTCTGTTGCCCGCTGATGGAATTGTGGGGGTACAATGCTAATATGTGCCCATCCCAAAATCCTTAGCCTGCCGAATACTCATGTCAACAATGCGTAGCGCCTTCCGCAATCACTTGCCTTTCATCATCATAGTCCCCATTCTGCTGGTCCTGATGACCTGGCCCGCGATTGTCTATGTCTTTGATACTCAAACCTTCTGGCTGCCAACCGACGGCAAAGACGTTTGGATAGAAATCTGGCAAGCCTTGCATGGGCGGTCCATCCTGGCTGGAGAAGCTGACCTCTACTTTACGAACATGTTGTTCTATCCGGTCGGTCTGTCGCTCGTCTATCATTCCGCAAATGTGTTTCAGATGATACTGCTTGCGATACTTCAGCCAATTATGGGAACGTCCAATGCCTATAATCTCCTTTTCCTACTGATCATTCTTGCGACAGCTTTGTCAGCTTATGTATATCTCATCTACATTTTTAATCACCGGTGGCTGGCTCTATTTGGCGCTGTCGTTTTTGGTTTTAGCCAGCATGTTGTCGGGCATTCCAATAACCTGGCACTGAGCTTACTCATTACCATCCCTCTTTCACTTTATGCTTTGCAGCGTGGCATAGAGGAAGAAAAATGGAAGTGGACCTTGCTTAGCGGCGTTTTAGTAGGGAGCGCCGCTTTCATGAGTATGTATATACTTGTCTGCCTGCTTCTAACATTGGGGCTCTTCACCATTTTCTTTGCTTGCCGCGCATGGCGTAAACCGCGATTCTGGGTCGGAATGACGCTTCTTTTAACTGTTGCCGCTTCCATAAGTATGCTGCGTGTGTATCCGATGATGCGAGAGAGCTCAGGATTGGACGAAGCCCTGGGGAAAAATGCGGGGCAGGAAAGCAACAATGATTTGCTTTCCTTCTTCGTCAATGGTGGGCATCCCTGGCTAACGCCGGTTTTTGCGGAGGTCTTCGCTTTGAACGCTCCTGGCGAATTAAACTTCCGCGAGCAGCATAAAACCAGTTATCTGGGATACCTGCCATTGTTCTTGATCGTGCTGGGATTCAGCTCCGCCAAGCATCGGCGCAAAATGTTCCCCTGGCTTATTCTGCTGACGCTCTTCTTGATCCTGCGGCTGGGCTCAATGCTGCGCGTCAACGGCGTACTGTATCCCGATGTTTTGCTGCCCAAGCATTTTCTCAACGCCGTTTTTCCGTTTATCTTTCCGGCCTTTCACGAGACCGACCACTTCCAAATTGGCGTTTTGCTGCCCTTGTCGGTTTTGTCCTGTTTTGGATTGCGAGTCCTTTTGCAGTCCGTCCCAAAAAGATATTGTCACATTGCCGCTGTTGGCGCGGTCGCTTTGCTAGCCTTTGAATACTATCAGCCGCTCGTTGGCCAAGTTATTCCAGAACGTCAACTCGCGTTTAACGATTGGCTGAGAAACGAGCCGAATCAGGAGGACATCAGGCTTGTGAATTTGCCAATGGGGCGCAGCAACTCCAAAATCTATGGATTCTACCAGGTTATCAATGGCTATCCTCACGCTGAAGGTCTTGCGCATCGCACGCCAGATAAATCGTATAACTATATTCTGCAAAATCACCTGCTGGTAACTTGGCACAAGAGCAAGAATTCCGATTGCTCATCCGGCGCCTTCGACCGATATCTTGCCGCCGCGGATCAATTGCTCGGCGACGGCTTCTCGCACGTGCTTTTGCACCACGGCGCGCGAAGAGTCAATGAGGTAGCCGATAGCTTCAGAAACATTCCCCCCGCCTATCAGGACGAATACGTATCCGTCTACCGTGTACCAGCCCTGCGTGAGATATGCCTGGATCGCGTCGCGGACTACCAGAATCAGCTTCCAATTTTGCAGGAGTTCCTGCACGCTCCCGTCAACCGGCCGCGGGGCGATGTCTCTCTGCTGGTTCTGTATCCTGCCGAAGTTTACAGTAGTGATGCGCGCCGCCCCTTTGATATCGCGCTGTCGGAGTGGAAAGACCTGATCCACGTTGTCCATGACTCGCGGGGCGCTGCCACAGTCGTAAATTCGAATGCGGAGCGCATTGACCTGGACAGTATCGCTGCAGAGGACAGCTTGTTTTGGCTAATATACAATCCAGGGGAAAGCGATCCGAAAAGCCAAAGCCAATTCGCAACCTGGATGGATCAGAATCTCAGATTCTGTCAGCAGATTCGCCAGGGCGAAGATCTGGCTGTCGAATACTACATCGATCGCGACTACCCCTGCGAACTTGTGGTGACAGGAGACCCGCTCGAGCTGCGTTATGACAACGGAATTATCCTGGCGAATTCATTGACAGAATTTGACGGCGATCGATTCTCGGTCGACTCGTGGTGGCAACGTGGCGATATCGATGGTTACGCCTATACGATACAAGTGTTTGACGAAGAGGGAGAAAAGCAGTTGCAAATCGACCAGGTGATTGACTCGCGACCGCTCTCGCGCGCTACTTTCGATGCGGGCAGTTTGGAACCGGGAGACTATGTCGCGAAACTCATCGTCTACGAAACCGACTCCGGCCGCAGCCAAAGGGGCGCGACTCTGAGCGCTCAACAGACCGTCGAACGCGAACTGGAGATCGCGCGCTTTCGTGTTCAGGCTTGAGCGGGGTCCGCTGGAATATCGCTGTCCCAGGTTCCTTGAGCTCTCGAATACTCATGTCAATCTTACGTAGCGCCCTCCGTAATCATTTGCATTTCATTGTCGTGGTCGGCCTTCTGCTGATCGCGATGACCTGGCCGACGATTGTCTATGTTTTTGACACCGAAACCTTCTGGCTGCCCACCGACAACAGAGACGTTTGGATGAACATCTGGAACGCTTGGTACGGCGCCAGAACAATTGGCGGCGGGGGAGACTTGTACTTTACGAACAGCCTCTTCCACCCCTTGGGAGTTTCGCTGGTTTTTCACAACTTCTGCCTACCGCATATGCTTGTTTTTGGCATACTGCAATCGCTGGTTCCAGTTTCCAATGCCTACAATCTCACGTACTTGCTAATCATCCTAGCCAACGCTCTGTCAGCCTATGTCTATGCGCTTTACCTGCTACAAGATAGATGGCTGGCATTACTTGGGGCGGTTGTTTTCGGCTTTCATACCTATGTCATTTCCCATTCAAACCAGCCGGATCTCGGCCTGATCGCGACAGTGCCCTTGGCCATTTACCTATGGCATAGGGGATGTGACGAGCGCAAATGGCGCTTCTGCGCTTTGTCTGGAATTGTCCTTGGATTTACCGCCTATATCGGCATGTACATCTTCGTCATATTATTGTTGAGCCTGGGGATGCTTGTTCTGTACCTGGCAATATCGCAATGGCGGGAGCGATTCTTTTGGCTCTCGGTAACCCTGCTGCTCGTGCTGGCCGGAACCGTTGCGGGTATGCGCTTATATCCCATGCTGCAAGATTCCGCAGGCTTGAGTTCGGCGCTGGACAAAAATGAGGGCCGCGAGAGTCGTACGGATCTGCTCTCGTATTTTATCAATGCCCGACATCCTGTCTCGATTCCAGCCATCCTGATTGAACAAGGCGTCGTGGATCCAGGGGTTTTTCCTTTCGCGCGAGCAAATAAGTTGGGGTGGTCATATTCCAGCTACTTGGGCTATCTGCCACTGGTATTGATCGCTGTCGGCTTTGGCAAAAGGCGCTTGCGTCGGCAAATGGTGGTTTGGCTATTGTTGATGATGCCATTCCTCATACTGCGATTGGGCGGCGATCTTCGCATAAACGATCAACTGCTGCGCAATGTACACTTGCCCAAGCACTATTTGGACACGCTGTTCCCGCCGATTTTCGGCGCATTTCACGTAACGGACCAATTTATGGTTGGGGTTCTGCTGCCGCTTGCCCTCTTGGCATGTTATGGGTTAAGAGCAATCCTGGAGTCAATCAACCGGACCTATCGTTCTTACGTTGTACTGCTATGCGTCGCATGGATCGCCTTCGAGTACTATGCACCCCTGGAATCCACAGTTATTCACGACAAAGAACTTGATTTTATTGCCTGGTTGCGAGCGCAAGACGAACCGGATTCGATTCACATAATTAATCTTCCCATGGGTCGTCGACAATCCAAAATCTACGGTTTCCACCAGTCGATATCCGGTTTCCCGCATGCCGAAGGCCTTGCAGCGCGCACGCCTGCCCTGGCGTATGAGCAATACATCGTGCCAAACATGATATTGGATTCCTGGCGCCGTCGCCAGAACGTTCACTGTACCGTAGTCAACTTCGACAGATATTTGAGTGCCGCCGACCAATTGCTCAGTGACGGTTTCTCTCATATAGTCTTGCATGCAAAAGAACGATTTGCGGATTTGATTGCCGACAGCTTTGCCAGAATGCCGGCCGCCTACCGAGACGATTTTGTATCGATCTTCCCTGTTCAAGACCTGCGCGATCGCTGTCAGGACCTTGTCGAGCGCCACCACAACAAACTGCCGGAGTTGAGGGACTTTCTGCTCTCTGGGGTTAATCAGCCACGCCCCGACGTTTCTCTGATCTACCTCTATTCCGCCCGCGACTTCCGCAGCGAAGCGCTGGGTTATTACGGCAATGCCGTCTCCGAATGGAAAGAGTTGACTCACATTGTCCATGACGAACAGGGCGCCGCAGTCGTCAGGACTGGGCCGGCGGACAGCGCCGACTTGGATAGCATCGCTACTCGAAACAACATTTTCTGGCTGATCTACAATGCGCAATTCAGCGATCCGCGAAGCCAGAGCGATTATGGGGCATGGTTGGCTCAAAATCTCAGGTTTTGCAAGCGGATTTATCGCGGCCAAGACCTGGCTGTAGACTTCTATATCGATCGCGCCTATCCCTGTGAATTGGTCTTGATGGAAGAGCCGCTAGAGCTGCGCTATGACAATGGAATCGCCTTGGCCAATCTATCGATAGATTGGGATGCCAATCAATTGTCCATAGACTTGTGGTGGCAACGTGAAGGTATCGATGGATACGCCTATTCGATACAAGTGTTCGACGCAGAGGGAGAAAAGCGCTTGCAAATCGACCGGGTAATTGACTCGCGGCCCCTGTCGCGCGCTACTTTCGATACCGGCGGTTTGGAACCGGGCGGCTATGTCGCGAAACTCATCGTCTACGAAACGGACTCCGGCCAAAGCCAACGGGGTGCGATTCCCAGCGCCCGGCAGACTGTCGAACGCGAATTGGAGATCGCGCGCTTCTCCGTCCCCAACTGAGCCATCGCAGAAACGCTACGTATAAACCCGCTGACTGCGGGTTTCGCGGGCTTTCTCCACCAGCGCGTCGAAGATCGCCTGCTGGCTCGGGTCGCGTTCGGCGGTGACTTCCGGGTGCCATTGCACTGCCAGCAACCAGGGATGCCCCGGCATTTCCAGCGCCTCGATGATCCCGTCGGCTGCCATGCCCGTGACCCGCAAGCCACAGCCGAGTTCTCTCACCGCCTGATGATGACCCGAAGACGTATGCAAACTGGTCTTGCCCATGACTTGCGCGATCAAGCTGCCCGCCTCCACCTCGACATCTTGCATCTCCCACAAGCCTTCCTCGTTACGGTGAATGTCCTGGTCGCGTATGTCGGGAATATGCTCGTACAGGCTGCCGCCTGCCGCGACGTTCAGTACCTGCAGGCCGCGGCATATGCACAGCAGGGGCTTGTCCATTTCCCCCAGCAAATGCCGAACGAGCGCCAATTCGCTTTGGTCTCGCTCGCGGTCGGCCGGCAACAGGTGAGAGTTGCCGCTGTCGCCTTTGTATTCAATGGGATCAATGTCCGTGCCCCCGGTGACGACAACTCCGTCCAGCAGCGGCAACAGTTCGAGCCAGGCTAGGTTGCCCGGCGGCAGCAATACCGGGTTGCCCCCCGCGCGACGCAAGGCATCCACATAGGGCGTCGGCGTACTGTAGAAATTGTCATAATGCCGCGATTGAATATAGCCTTCCTCCCGTCCGCCCGTGGTAATGCCGATCACCGGTCTGGTCATGAATATGTCCTTTGCAAGCCTGGCCTGGCTACCACTATAAACGAGAAGCGGGCGCGCCGACAACGGGCATTGTCGCGACGATTGCGCTGCGGAAACGTATGGCTAAAGGAACAAGTTCCGCCATCTCTCCTGGACGCGACCTTTCTGGGCAGAGCAAGTCAACTACAATGAGATCATTCTAATCCAAGGACTATGATGATTCATCGACTTAGATTCTATCTGGTATACGCCCTGCGCAATATCCAGCGTGGCGGTCGCTGGACTATGCTGGCGATCCTCTGCGTTACCGCCGGCGTGGCCACCGTCGTCGCCTTGCGCTCGCTCGGCTTGGCGATTGGCGACACGCTGATCAACAACATGCGCGTCGAAACCAAGGGCGATATGCTAATCCGCAACGACGGCTGGTTTAGCGCCTTCGGCAGCAACGATCCTGACGCCTTCCCGACTTCCCGGCTCAACGAGCTCCTCGATTGGGCCGAGGACGCGGGCGCGAAAACCACTGCATTCATGAGCGGGCGCAATATGCAGCTTGGCAAAGCCGATCAGCAGGGCTTCGGCCGTCCTAGTTTCATCGGCAGCTTTTTCATCGAACCGGGGAGCTATCCTCCGACGCATACGATTCTGGCGCTCGACCCGCCCGATGCACCGCTCGGGAGCTTGTTCAGCGGCGGGAACGATGTCGTCATCAGCGACAACCTGGCGGGGCAGAGCGGGATCAGCGTCGGCGACACGGTTCGCGTAAGTGGCACGCAAGAGTTATATACCGTGCGCGGAATCGTCTCCGCAGCGGAAGAGAGCAGCGTCAGCAACTTTTTGAACGCCTTTTTCGGCTTTGCCTATTTCGATCTGGAAAACGCCGCCCAAGTGATCAATGACGATATTTCGCCCAACCGGATCGGCGTGCTCTTTCCACAAGACGTCGATATTGACCTGATGGAAACTTACATCCTGGAAGTCGAGGAAATCGCGCCGGATGCGCGGGTAAACACCACCTTCGACTTGCTGGAACGCTACCAGGATATCTCGCAGTACCTGAGCGATTTCGTGGTCGTGATGGGGCTGGGCGCATTGCTGATCGGCGGCGTCGGCATTATGAACACCATGCTGGTTCTGGTTCGACGCCGGACCAACGAGATCGCTGCGGTGAAGACCTTTGGTTTGCGCGCGCGCCAGATCGCGATACTGTTCCTGACTGAAGGCTTGATGCTCGGGCTGATCGGCAGTTTGCTCGGTATCGTTATCGGCATTGGGCTTAGCCTTGTTGTCAACGAGTACGGCTCGGTCGCCTTGCGGCAGCCCTTGATTTGGCGCGTATACCCGGAGGCGCTGCTTTTCGGATTCGCCTTGGGCATAGTCGTGACGGTCATATTTTCTGTTGCGCCGATCTTGACGGCACTGCGCGTGCGCCCCAGTATTATCCTTCGTCCCAACGAAAGCCACCTGGTTGCGCTCGGCCTCTTGCAGACTATCGCCCTGCTGTTATTCGTGACAGTTAACCTCGGTCTGATTGTTGGGCATATCCTGCGCCCGTCGCTGGAGTTGCTTGCCGCGCGTAGCGCAGAGGTTGAGGCCGACGTCTCCGCCGACGGCCGCGCTGGCGCGTTCCGGGGCCCCAGGGCTCCCGAAAGCGAATCGACAGCTTCAAATATCGAGGGCAACGGTCGTCGTAGACGTCCCGATGGCATCGATGGCTCGAGCTTGCCTTCCCCTTATGCGCTCGGCGTCTTGGGTGTGGCCGGCGCCTTTGCCGTCTTCGGGCTCTTGATTGCCCTCCTCTGGCTCATTGTGCTGCTGATCGGCAAATTTCCCTCCTTCGGCATGGTGACATTGCGGCTGGCTCTGAGAAATATGACCGCCAACCGCCTGCGAACCGCCACCACATTGCTGGCATTGAGCGCCGGCATGCTGGCCCTGAGCAGCATCGCCTTTGTCGGCGAGGGCACGCGCGAACTGCTCAATATCCAGTTGAGCCGAAGCTTCGGTGGCAACGTGCTGGTATTCCCTTTCCCGGGTCTGCCCGCGTCAATGGTCGAAGGCTCGCTCGAGAATGCGCTGAGCGAGATCAATTTGCAGTACCAAACGACCATCGCAAATTATGAAAGTACGGTGACCGCCGTCGAGGGCCAGGCAGTCGAGCGGCGCGATGACTTGCAATTCAGCGTCTGGGACTCGGACAAACCCGATATTTACGAGGGACAAGGGACCATCCAATCCGGGCGCATGCTCACGCTTGCGGACCGCGGACAGCCCATAGCCGTCCTGCCCCTTGCCATGGCCGATTTACTGGATGTCGAAGTCGGCGACCGCATAACCGTCGACCTGGATGCGACTGCCCTGGAACTGGAAGTTGTAGGTCTTATTTCAAGCTCGGGTTTCTTCAACGATTCGGATTCCGGGGCTTTGCTGCCCCCGCAAGTCATCCCAGCGGCTGTGAATCCGGCATTCAAATTGTATAGCTTTCAAGTGTCCGATGACGAGCTTAATCGCGCGTTGACAGAATTGTCCTCCGTCATTTTCGCCTTCGCCATCGACGTGCAGTTCATCGACGGCCTTATCGGTCGCTTAATTGATCAATTCGCCGCCATTCCAACTGTCGTGGCCTTGCTTTCCCTCTTCGCCGCCGCCGTTATCATGGCCAATACAGTCGCCCTGGCGACGCTCGAGCGCCGCCGGCAGATCGGCATCCTCAAAGCAATTGGGCTAAAATCGAGACGGGTCCTGCAAATTATGTTGATAGAAACCAGTATTGTAGGCTTGTTGAGCGCCATCATCGGCATCGGATTGAGCGGGCTGCTCATTGCATTGCTGTCAAGGGCTTGGGGGGTTGCTATTCCCCTGCCTGCCGACGCGCGCGCCGCCGCCGTCGCCCTGGTGATCGCCGCCGTCTTGATCGGCTGGCTCGCCACCTTTCTCAGCGCCCGGGTCGCCGTCAAAGAACGCGTCATGAATGTCCTGCGCTACGATTAGTCAACGATCCTCCGGGAGGCGAACCACATAGTTGAAATGACTAGCGGAATTGATACAATTCTGCGGCTTAAATCACATCTCATTCACCAATCGTATTCGCTCTGGATAGGAGTTAGCATCATGAAACATCGACCCCGACACGACGACGGTCAAGGGCTTGTGGAGTACGCCTTGATTTTGGTATTGGTCGCCGTGGTTGTTATCGTCATCCTGGCTCTGCTCGGCCCCTCGATCAACAACATCTTCGCCAACGTTGTGAACACAATCAATCCCACTCCCTCCTAAACCCGACCTCATCACGCTTTTGAAGCACTGCGAATAAAGCGGGCAGCGCGCTGCCCGCTTTTTTGTCTCCAGTTGATTGCCAACGTTCATCACCTGTGCTATATTCATACCAATTGGAATGACAGGCGAAACTCGTGCGTCAGGAGATCTGTCATGCATCGGTTCCCACATAATGACGAGGGACAGGGGCTGGTTGAGTACGCGCTGATACTGGTCTTGGTGGCGGTAGTCGTGATCGTGATTCTGGCTCTTTTAGGTCCTGCAATCGGTAACATCTTTTCGAATATTATCGACAGCTTGAACACCGCCGCGTAGTTCTGATCAACGAGCCTCCCGAGTTTAATCTTTCACATCGACGCGCTCTCGCGCTTGCAAAAGCGGTTTTTCTCGCCCCGCGAATCTCCAGCTTGAGCGGCTGCAAGCGGCCGTTGGAGCCGCGCTCTTACAGCGCTCCACTTTATCGGCTATAATGCCCTGCACTGCGATGGCATACGATCAGGCGCTTGGCTACGGGGACTTCTATCGGGTCCGCGGGCCGAGGCGCGAGCCATTAAGGACAAGCTATGATCCTGCGAGAATTGTCGGAAGCGGTCGGCGTCAGCGGCGAAGAAAACGACGTCCGCGAAATTATCATGCCCGCAATACGAGACCATGTCGCTTCGCTCGAGGTCGACGCCTTGGGCAACCTCACGGCCCTGCAAAGGGGCACGCAATATCCAGAGTTCACCGTGATGATCGCAGCTCACATGGACGAAATCGGCATGATGGTGACCGCTGTCGAAAGCAACGGCTTGATCCAATTCACCAGCGTCGGCGGCATAGACGCGCGCATACTGCCCGGCATGCGCGTCATGGTGGGGGGCGATCGGACGCGCGGCGTGGTGCTTTGGAAGCCGATTCACAAGTGGCGCGACATGAAAACGGTGGGGATGGATAACTTGCGCATCGATGTCGGCGCGACCGATAAACACGCCGCCGAGCCGGGCGACCGCATCGCCTTTGACAGCGCCTACGTCCAACTGGGGGATGACATTGTCCGCGGCAAAGCTTTTGACGATCGCGCCGGCTGTTCGATTCTGGTAGATATCCTTCAAAGCGGACCGTATCCGGTCACTGTAGCGGCTGCATTCACCGTACAGGAAGAGATCGGATTGCGGGGCGCGCAAGTCGCCGCGCAGCGCCTGCAGCCCGATGCGGCGATCGTGTTGGAAGGCACACCAGCCTACGATGTGCCCGATCCCAATCTCGAGATCGATGCCGATGATTTGCCGACCAACCCCGGGACAAAACTCGGCGCCGGCGTGGTGCTTACACTCGTCGACGGTCGCATGATTTCCGATCCGCGTGTTCTGGCCTTCTTGCGGGCAACTGCCGAAGCGGAGGAGATTCCCTATCAGTTCAAGACGATTGGCGGCGGCGGCACCGACGGCGGCGCCATACATACCGCGCAAACCGGCATTCCGACGATGACGCTATCCACGCCTTGTCGCTATATTCACACGCCAACCGCGCTCATGAACCTCAAGGACTATGGAAACACGCTTCAACTGTCTCAAGCGGTCTTGAATGCGATCACACCCACGACCTTCGCGCGGGAGCGGGCTTAAGACTCGCCCTCAGTGCCCTCAGTCGATTCTTCGTCCTGTTCCTCGTCTTGTTCCTCGCCCTGTTCCTCTGTGGGCGCGTCGTCTTCTTCTTCCAACTCGGGGATCACGATTTCTTGTCCGGCGGCTATCGGGTCCGTAATGAACGATTCATTGGCATCCAGGAGTTCCTCGACAGTCAGTTCATAGCGCAAGGCAATGCTGGCCCATGTTTCGCCTGCGGAAACCACATGAATCTGAGGTCCTTCCGGCAATTGAATAATTGTCGCCGCGGAGGAATCCGTCGGGCTTGCCGCCTCCTCTTCAGGCACTGCTGTCGCGACAACAACCGGTCCTGCCGCGGGCGCTTCCGGCTCTGAAGGTTCACAGTCGGGAACGAGGAGCAGTTGTCCAATCTGCAAGGCATCGCTATCCAGATCGTTTTCTTCGAAGAAGGCTTCCACCGTCGTGCCAAATGCGATGGACAGCCTGAATAAATTGTCGCCGGGCAATACGCTATAGACGCATTCATCGTCCGGATCAAGCGTTTCTTCAAAGGTCCGGGTAGCGGTCGGCAAAGTGAAACGCCGCGTGGCCGCTTCTCCCGGTGTCACCGCGATGACCACAATGCTTGTTGGTACAATGATCGCTGGTTGCTCTATTTGACCGGGCGGCGGCTCCGGCGTAATGAAGTTGCTCGCCGGGCCTGGCGCCTCGCCATCGTCCGAAGTTGTATCGCCGGTCACCGGTTCGGCCGGGGCAACAACTTCCGATTCGCTCAAATGGATGGCAGTGACTACGGGAACTGCTGTGTCGATTGGCTCAACTTCGCTGCTATTGACCTGCTGGAATTCTTCTTCGGCTTGCCGATAGCAGCTGGCAAGCGCCAAGACACAGATCATCAATGGCAAGAGCAATCTATGCTTCATTTGCCGCTACCCCCCAAAATGGACGACTGCTTCTGACTATTATATCCGAGTCAGAATATGCGGGCTAGCTAGGCAGCCGCATATTCTGGTCGATGCACTGGCGCGCGGAGCCAGGTTTGAATCCAGGCATCCCGCGCGCGGAAGACAAACGGTTTATCCAATCTGCGGCAGGGCTTCCATCGCGCGCTCAATCTCGGCTTGCGGGTATTCATAATTGCTCAATTCCCCGGCCAGGTAGGCGTCGTAGGCGCTCATGTCAAAATGCCCGTGTCCGCATAAGTTGAAAAGGATCACGCGCTCTTGCCCCGCCTCTTTGGCTGCCAGCGCCTCGCGAATGGCGCCCGCTATGCCGTGCGCCGCTTCCGGCGCCGCCACGATCCCTTCCGCCTTGGCGAAAGTGATGGCTGCGCTGAATGTCTCCATCTGTGGAATAGCGGCCATATCCAGCAAGTTCTGGTCCCATAGTTCGCAGATGATCGACGCCATGCCGTGGTAGCGCAAGCCGCCGGCGTGCAGCGGCGGCGGCACGAATCCATGTCCGAGCGTGTACATCTTGACCAGCGGCGTCATGCCGACGGTATCCCCGAAGTCGTAAGCGTAGACCCCGCGCGTTAAACTGGGGCAAGCCGCCGGTTCCACGCCCAGCAAGCGCGTCTCTTTGCCGTGAGCCAGATTCTGGTGCAAGAAGGGCAGGGCGATGCCGGCGAAGTTGCTGCCGCCGCCCGTCGGCCCCACTACCACATCCGGATATTCGCCGGCCAGTTCCATCTGTTGCAGCGCTTCCTGTCCGATCACCGTCTGGTGCATCAAAACGTGGTTCAATACGCTGCCCAGGGCATATTTGTATTTGCCGCCGCTTTTGGCAGCCACCTCCACCGCTTCGCTGATGGCGATGCCCAGCGAACCGGGACTGTGGGGATCCCCCGACAGGATCGCATTGCCGGCATCGGTGGTATCGCTGGGGCTGGCGGTGACGCTGGCGCCGAAGCTCTGCATGATGGCGCGGCGATAGGGCTTTTGCTCGTAACTGATTCGCACCATATAAACGATGCATTCCATGTCAAAGAAACTGCAAGCCTGCGCCAGCGCCGTGCCCCATTGCCCGGCGCCCGTCTCGGTCGTTAATCCGCTGACGCCTTCTTGCTTGTTGTAATAGGCTTGCGCCGTGGCCGTATTCAGCTTGTGACTGCCGGAGGGAGAAACGCCCTCGTACTTGTAATAGATGTGGGCCGGCGTGTCGAGCGCCTTTTCGAGCCGACGCGCCCGCAACAAGGGCGTGGGACGCCAGAGCTTGTAGATTTCCCGTATTTCTTCCGGAATCTCGACCCAGCGATCCTGGCTCACCTCCTGGATGATCAAGCCCATCGGGAACAGCGGCGCCAGGTCGTCCGGCCCCACGGGCTGGTGCGTTCCCGGGTGCAGTACCGGCGGCAAGGGACGCGGTAGATCCGCCTGCACGTTATACCATTGTTCCGGTATCGCGCTCTGCGGAAGATCAAAGCGAATGTCGTCGGACATGAGGTATTTCTCCCTGTTATTGATAAGGCTTGTATTATGGCTGACGGGCGAACGCGGCGCAACGATCCCGGCGGCGGCTTGATTCGCGCCCGGCAGAATTTTCCGGGGTTTTTGAGCAACAGTATAGATACGGTATGCATATGGGGGGGGTACCCCCCTCCTCGGATCGGGAGTTGAAGACGGGCCAGGTCCACAGCAGCGGGCTGTCGGCAGGGAAGCGGGAAATGTTGTGGCGATCCCGGGCGCTGTCGTGTGTCCGTACAAGGCGTGTCCGGTACTACAAACAGAATCACATTTGTCCCGTTTTCCAGGGTTATCCAAACATCCGTAGTTATGGAATGCGGGCGACCTGATAGGTCGCCCCTACAGTTTTCGACATAAATGTAGCCTGTAGGGGTCAGGGCGCGTAGGTCGCGTAGGTCGCGTAGACACTGACCGCCGACACAGCCCGCCGACACAGCCCTTCGACGCTGACCGCCGACACTGACCCTGCCATTTTCGTTCAAAAAAAGTGATGCAAATGCGATGATTTGGCCTCGCTTTCGTAGAACATGTGTTCTAGAATGATTCTATCACAGAAGTAAATGGGAGAACACCATGCAAGCAGCCTACACCCTCGATACCAGAATCGAGGCCCTCAACCTGCTCAATCGACTCGACGGCGACTTCCAGCGCGTCAAAGAGCGACTCAAGATCCCGCTCAAAACCTTGCGGGGCTGGCGCGCCAGCGAATGGGAACTCAGACGCCGTTTCGAAAACCGCGAATACCGCCACTTCGCCAACATCAAGCTCGAGCTGCTCAGGG
>JAPOWG010000052.1 GCA_026707745.1 Chloroflexota bacterium | reverse complement strand
GGCTGGCTCTCCACATGGTTGGTTCGATACTTACCATTTTGGAGATCAGCCCGTTTTTGGCAACTCAATTTCACATCAGACGTATGATAGAATGCCAGCTTGCCTCTCAATCCCGGGAAAGTAGACATGTCGGTAAACGAGACCAAGAAGAATTTCATCACCGATATCATCGACGCCCACGCCGAAAGCGGGCGCTTTGATGGCAAAGTACATACGCGCTTTCCGCCGGAACCCAACGGCTATTTGCATATCGGCCATGCCAAGTCTATCTGTTTGAACTTCGGCATCGCGGAACAATACGGCGGTTTGTGCAACCTGCGTTTTGACGATACCAATCCGGCCAAGGAAGAGCAGGAATATATCGACGCCATCACCGAAGATCTGCGTTGGCTCGGCTACGACTGGGACGATCGCCTCTATTACGCCTCGGACTACTTCGACCAACTGTACGAGATGGCGGTTGAGCTCATTCAGATTGGCAAGGCATACGTCGACGAGCTCAGCCAGGACGAGATCCGCGAGTATCGCGGCACGCTGACGCAACCGGGGCTGGAAAGCCCCTACCGAAATCGCCCGGTCGCAGAAAACCTGGCGCTCTTCGAGAAAATGCGCGCGGGAGCTTTCAAAGAAGGTGAAGCCGTTTTGCGCGCCAAGATTGACATGACATCGGGCAATATCAACATGCGCGATCCGGTCATGTATCGCATCCTCGATGCCCCGCATCCCCGCACCGGCGCCAAATGGAAAATCTATCCCATGTACGATTTCGCTCACGGACAGTCGGACTCAATCGAAGAAATCACGCACTCGATTTGCACGCTGGAATACGAAGACCACCGTCCGCTCTACGACTGGTACCTGGACAACATCGAGATATACCATCCGCAGCAGATCGAGTTCGCCCGGCTGGAACTCAGCCATACCGTGCTGAGCAAGCGCAAGTTGATCCGGCTGGTGCAAGAGAACCATGTGGGCGGATGGGACGATCCGCGTATGCCGACCATCGCCGGGCTACGACGCCGCGGATACTCGCCGGAAGCGATCCGGCAATTCTGTGACGACATCGGCGTCGGCAAAGTCAAGGGCGTGGTCGCCTTTCACAAACTGGAGTATCACATCCGCCAACACCTGAACAAGACCGCCGATCGCGTCATGGCCGTGCTCAATCCGCTCAAAGTCGTGATCGAGAATTACCCCGAAGACCTGGTCGAAGAACTGGAAGCGATCAATAATCCGGAAGATGAATCGGCTGGCAGGCGCAAGGTCCCCTTTTCCAAAGTGCTGTACATTGAACGCGACGACTTTATGGAAGACCCCCCGCGCAAGTTCTTCCGTTTGGCGCCAGGCCGGGAAGTGCGGCTCCGTTACGCCTATTTCATCACCTGTACCGATGTCATCAAAGACGACGACGGCGAGATCCTGGAACTCCGCTGCACTTACGATCCGACCACGCGAGGCGGCGCCGCGCCTGACGGCAGGCGCGTCAAAGCGACCTTGCACTGGCTATCCGCGCGGCACGCCCTAAAGGCGGAAGCGCGGCTATACGATAGTCTTTTCACTGTCGAAGACCCGGAAGCCGACAGCCAAAAGGACTTCACCGATTTCATCAATCCGGATTCCTTGCGCGTCCTGGACCCGGTCTTCGTTGAACCCAGCCTCCGCCATGCCAAAAGCGGCGATCGCTTCCAGTTCGAACGTTTGGCTTATGTTGTCGTCGATCCCGATTCCACCCCCGACAAGCTCGTCTTCAATCGCACGGTTACGCTGCGCGATCAATGGTCCAAAGCCCGGAAGAAGGGCGGCGGGCAAGCGCGGAAGAAGAAAGGCGGCAATCGTTGATTAAGCGTGGGGTACGGATCTGGCTCATATGCTAGCATAAAGTCACCTGGTCTCCTTGATAATAAACCGCGATTTGCGATAGCCGAGCAGGTTTATTATTTTCTGTGACCACGGTAGCCCAAATTCGCCGCCGCCGAGCGGCGCCGGCCGGAAGTGTAACCGCTTTGCCTCACAAACGATTCGCTCTGATATTGCTGCTTCTGCTCGCTTTTGCCTGTCTCTCGGCCGACGCGCAAGAAGCTGCCTGCAAGGAAATCGTGGCTCAGGCGCTGCTGAATTTGAGCGAGCATTGCGCCGATCTTGAGCGCAACAGTTTGTGCTATGGTCATCCCCAAGTCGATGCCAGTTTCGCGGGGGATTCAGCCTCCACAGATTTCGACGCGCCCGGCGCGCGGGCGTCGCTTGCCCAATTGAAAAGCCTGCGAACTTCCGCGCTGGATGCCGAAAGAGGACATTGGGGCCTGGCCATCATGAACCTGCAAGCGAACCTGCCCCAGTCGCGCCCGGGCGCCGGCGTGATCATGATGCTCGCCGGCGACGCAACACTCGACCATGAGGTTGATCTCTCCGAGATAGACGAGATCCGCGCGCCCCTCAGCACAGTCGCGCTCGAGCCAACAACGCGTTTCGCCCAAGCCGCTACCATCGCCGAAGAGCTGGGGCAACTGCAGAAGGACGAGATCGCGCTGGTAGACGCCAGGACAAGCGGGGGCGAATGGCTGCGACTTGTCAACGCCGGCGCGGTATCTTGGGTGGAGCGCGATCGTCTGGCGCCGCTACAAGGGATGGAGTCGCTGCCTGCTGTCGATGTCGCCGATCCTTTCGCCATGAAGGCCTTTTCATTTTCCTCGGCGAGAGAAATGGCGGATTGTGATGCGGCGCAGCCCGTGCTCGCTATTCAAACGCCGGATACGTCCAGCGTGAATTTAACCCTGAACGGCGTCGACATCCATGTCCAATCGCTCGTCAGTTTTCAACAGGTTCACCGCAATGCGCTGAGCATGACCGTGCACCGGGGCGCGGTGACCACTGCCTTTGGCAATAAGGTTTTGGCGGGAAATACCGTCGTCGGCATCCTCGCCGGTAGCGGGAACGGCAAAACCGCTATCCTGGATTGGAGCGGCGCCTTGCCCGTTTCCGACGCTGAACTGGCGCGCGGTCAGAGGCTGCAGGAAGCCTTGAATGGTCTGGCGCGCGCCAATGGCTGGGCGGAACACGACACCGAAATGAGCGTGGGCGATCTCATCCATGTCGTGGCGGACGGCGATACGCTGTTTGCGCTGGCGCGTCGCTATGATGTCAGCGTTGCGGACATCATAGCAGCCAACGACGGGCTTTCGCCAACGCGCCTTTCTGTCGGCACAGAGCTGTTGATTCCCAATCCGGGCAGCGGATTCGGCGGATTGGCATCCGCAAAGCCGGAAGAGCCATCGGCGCCGATCGCCGAAGCGCCAAAAACCGCGCCTCCGGATTGCAGCGGCCTGCGGCTGACGTCGCCCACAGAAATCGCGCCGGGCGGCATCAGCCCCTACTATTGGGACGGCATCGCAGCCGCCACCGGCTATCAGGTCAAGGTTTATGACCATGGGACCGGCTCGCTGGTTGGCAGTTTCCACACCGGCGCCGGCCAAACGTCGATCAGCTTCAGCGCCGGGCAACTGGGCGTTGGCGGCGCCCTGCAATGGGAAGTGATCGCGCTGGCGGAAGGCCGGCCCATTTGCAGCACCGGTGAAAGCGCGCCCCTGCCTCACCGTTAGTCTCGAAAATGCCGGCACTTTTTTTCGCAATCAACTAGACCGGACGCGACACCGATCGCTTCAGCATGTTCACGAATGCGGCGCGATCGACGTGCCTCGCCACGGTCATTTGCGGGCTTCGTCCGGTAACGCCCAATACATCCACAACTGTAATGCCCCGCTGCAATCCGTCGCCCGTGGTCACATCAACGCGGAAGTCGCGACAGGTGGCGATGCCGGGATCAAGGGCGACCGCCATCGTAATGGGATCGGGCAAGTCGAAACCAGGCAAATGCGACGATTCAATGGCATACTCGGTCAAAGTCGCCTGGATATCGACGACGAATTTGGCTAAGGGCGTTCCGAGATCGCGGATTTCAGCCGTTTGTCGGGGATCAAAGGTGGCGTATTTCCACGAGATGTCCCAGCCGACCATGGTCATATTCATGCCCGATTCAAAGACGATCTTAGCCGCTTCGGGATCCACCCAGATGTTGAACTCGGCGCTGGGCGTCACGTTGCCGTGCCCCTCGCCAATGCCGCCCATGATATAGCAGTGCTCGACATGCTCGGCCATTTCCGGCTCTCGCAGCAAGGCGAGGGCGACATTGGTCAATGGTCCCAGCGTGACCAATGTGATGTCGCCGGCGTTTTCCCTGATGACCTGTCGCAGCACATCAACCGCATGCCCCGGCGCCGGCGCTCGTCCCGCGAGCGGCAGACCGATGTCGCCCATGCCATCGGCGCCATGAACGTCTTGCGCCGTCTCCAGGCCACGCAAGATGGGCTTGGCGCAGCCGCCGTAAACGGGCGTAGCCTTCGCGCACAATTCCACCGTGTATAGCGCGTTTTGCAGGGCCTGATTTAACGGGACGTTGCCCGCCACGACCGTAATCGCCCGCAGATCAATATCGGGCTCTTGCAGCGCCATCACCAGCGCGACAGCGTCGTCGGAGGCGGTGTCCGTATCAATGATGAATTTGCGCATGATCATCTTCTCCCAAGCGCCTTTCGCGAGTATATGAGGCTCGCCGGCAACATGCAAGGAATATGTTCCATAGGCATTTGATTGCAATTCGTCCTCCAATCCGCGGCAGTTGCCTTTGCCCCGTTTTTGCATAACAGTATAGATACAGTATGTATACGGGGGGGGGGGTACCCCCTGGCCGGCGCAGAGAGATTTTTTGGCCACAGAGGCGC
>JAPOWG010000100.1 GCA_026707745.1 Chloroflexota bacterium | reverse complement strand
ACGAGTTGCGTGCCGATTAGACAAAAACTGTGTCCACTTTTTCGGGTGAAGATCAGACGTCGTCATACTTAGGGTGGCCACTGGCAACTTCATTGTTGTCTTCAATATCAAATGTCGTGATGAAGCTTGATAACTTCGGTGATTTCATCAAATGCAGGTTCACCAACTCCGCGCCTAGTCTGACCAGCGCGGCAAAGAAACCCACATCCGACGTCAGCGGCAGGCGGGGGAAGTCGATTTTGAGGAACTCGGCGTAGCGCTCGCGGTAGGTGGGGCTGTGGAAAACGGCGTAGGCGTAATAGAAAACATCTTCGGGACCGAACCAACCCCCCTCTAAATCTCCCCCCGAAGCATCAGGGGGAGACTTTCCAATCCCGCGGTATTCGGCAAAGGCGCTGCCTTCGGTTCGGAAGGGTAAGCCAAGCTTGACTTCCATTTCGGCGACGAAGGCTTTGCTCAGGTTGGGACGGCGTCCATTTTCATCGAAGTCAAAATAGTCGGTTTCTTCCGCATCCAAGATGCGAACTTCCTTATTTCTGTCGTGCTGATTACCTTCTTCTGCTTCAAAATCCGCGTTATTGTCTTGAGGAGGTTGGTACAAATATAGTGGAAATACATACGCATTGTCTTTCGAAGAAATTACAGATTTGTCGGTAATAGAATTGGTGACCCAGAAGTTGCCCAATAGATTGATTCTAGGTCTCCTTAGAGTGACCAATGCAAGATTATCGAAATCATAGAAATGACGCATTACTTCCCTGCGTGGTCTACAGATGAATCCCTTTGTCTTGCCAGTAAAGTAGGTGTATCGCCTGTCAAAAGGACGGTAACTGATTTCGCGAATATGTTCTTGGCTTGGACCGGTCTCTCGTATGTCTGCTTGCGCCAAATGGACTTTCCAATCTACAACATCTTTTCCTAGAACAAAAGAATCTCGCGCGATTTCAGTGTCTAGGCTAGAGAATTCTGTAATTGTTTTCCATACGGAGTCAGACGTGTCATTTATTGTCAGCGAATCCCTTGCAGAATACATCCCTACCGAGTGAATCGGTAATGCATCATGAACGAAAGGTAGTGTTTCATATTCGGATTGAGTGTCAAAATCGATTGGCACAAACAGATAGTACGGTTGGCTGGCGGCAATCTTCTGCCAATCTACGATGTCTATCCGGAAATTATCCAATATCGTGTACTTCTCTTTTCTGTTTCCCCAAACATCAAGATAATGTACATTGTGCTGATTTCTGTTTCTTGAATCCTTGACAAAAACGCTGACTGAGACGCCTGTACGAATATCGAATACATTCTCATCGATGTTTCCATCTGGCGTTACTTCACCCTTTAATGAGTTTCCGTGGAGATTAAGAATATATATGTCATTGAAACTGAGAAGTAGTTGTTGTCGCATTCCGCGGAAAGTTGGATTATCTAAGAATCCATGATTGGTTATGAGTGCCAATATGCCTTCACCCGTCTGCTCAATACGCCACTGGCCAAATCGAATAAACTTGACATAATCGTCCTGCAACCCTTTTGGATTCCGCTCACCCAAAGGCTCCCCATCCACAAGATAGTAATCCCGCACAAGCTTACTAATCCATGCACCCTTGTTCGCCGACTCGTACGAATACGGCGGATTGCCCAGAACGACCATAATTGGTTTTTCACGTTTGATTTCGGCAGCGGCGTTGGCTTCTTCGGCGATGAAATTTGCAAACGGCAGCGGCGACGCTTCAACCGCTTCTTCCAGCGAATTGGTCAGATAGATGCCCAGCCGTTCGCCTTCCTTGAAGTCATAACCCGTATCTTGCAATTGCAAACCAAGTTTCATGTGTGCGACAGTATACGGTGCCATGAGTAGCTCGAAGCCGAAGAGACGAGGCAGCAAGTGCTTCTCGACATAGCCTTTCCAGCGGCCGCGTTGGCTGGCAAAGCTGTTATAGATTTGCTCAATCACATAAAAGAGAAACGTGCCCGTTCCGGCGGCAGGGTCAAGGATGAGGGTATCTTTGTCGGCGAGCCCGTCGTGTCGATCAAATCGGGTCTTCAGGATATGGTCGACGCTGCGCACGATGAATTTGACAACTGGTTCGGGCGTGTAATAGACGCCGCGTTTTTCACGCAGCGTCGGGTTGTAGGCGCTGAGGAAGGTCTCATAAAAATGCACGACCGGGTCGGTCTGTTGCGTCCGCCTGCCAAAGTGAGCGAGGATGCTGTCCATATCGGTATGGCGCAAGATCTCTACCAAACTTTCCACCATCCAGGTCAATCGGCTGCCCAAGTCAAAGCGGCTGTGATAGAAGAGATCGCGCAGGAAGGGATTTGTGCGCGGGATGTCTTCCGCCGCGCCGCGCAAGGTAAACCCGGTGGGATCGCCTTGATAATTCACGCGCGAGGCGAACAAGCCATAAGCGAGCGTTTGAGCATACATATCGGCAAACTTGGCTCTGTCCAAATCGGGCAGCAAGGTTTTCTGGAATGCCGTCATTTGATTGACCAGATTTTGAGTGGGATCGTTGCTCTTGAGATCTTTCTCGATGAAATGAGCGATGAGTTGCGCGTTGCTTGCCAACCGCTCCGCCAATTCCTTTGCGGTATTGACTGATTGAGTAGACTGCTGGGCAAAGCGTCGCAGCATATCAGTCAAGTCGCCGTATGCGCTCGGAATGCGAACGATCATGCCTTTTCTTAATTTCGCGATGCGTACCGTTTCTTGCTTCTCGCCATGCAAAAACCAGCGAAATTCTAAGTAATCTGTCAGTATCAGATTGCTGAAATTCTTGTAATTCTTTAGCTGCCGCGTATTTTCGGTGCGGCTGAGTTGATTGCCAATGTCTTTGGCTTCGACAATGCCAATTGGCACACTGCCAGGTTGACGCAAGACCAAAAAATCCGGAATGCCGATTTCATCTATGTGCTTCGGTTCATTGACGGCGTATAGATCCGTGTCGGCCGATTCCAGCAATTTCTCTAAAGCCGGACGATAGGCGTGTTCGCCTGCCATTTCAGTTCGGTATTTGTCCTGTATTTCAGTGAGATAGTCTCTGACCGCGCTCATGCCGTCTTTCTCGAACTGTGCTAACCCACCCCAACCACCGCCAAACTGCCCTGACCAGCTTCGCCCCGGCTCGACTCCAAGCGCGCCCGCAGCCCCCGCCACAGCGCGACAATCATCGCCTCCCGGCTCAAAATCACGATCCCGACCGTGACGCTCTCGACGCCCATGCTGACCAAGGGCTGCGGCTCATAAAACAGCCGCCCGCAACTGACGTAAAACAGCACAGCCAGTCCGATGGACAGCGCCTGCCCGAAGACATAGGCGCAAATGCCGATGAACGCGGCATCGCGCTCCCCCAAGTCGAAGCTGCCCGAAAACAGCCCGATGAGCGTACTGAGCACGATGGTCTGCGTCAAATGACTGTAGTAGAGGACCAGCAGCAGCGCGATCAGCAAGGGCACGCGCAACTGCGCAAGACCCAGCCGCGCCTGATCGGATAGCAGCAGCCACAGGATCAGCAGCAGCGCGCCGCCCAAGACGACGCCGCCCAGCCGCAGCGACTGAGCGCTGCCCCAGCGCAAGGCGGCAAACCAGCCGCCGCGGTGACTGATGCCCTTGGCGAAGGACCAGTTGGCATGCAGCGAACCCGGCGTTGAACTGCAAATCAACTCGTAGGTGTGCTGGCGCTTTTCACGGGCGATGCCCTGTACGATCTCAACGACAAGGACCATGCCCGCCCCCAGCGCGAAAAAGGGCAAGAGGGCCGGGCTGGCTACTGCCAGCATAATGATGAACATGGGAATGCCGAACAAGAGCAGCAGGAGTTGCGGTTGCAAGGCCAGGGCGATGATGAGGGCGAGGCCAGCGATGGGCAGCAGCGGCCGAGGGCTGCGGTAGCGCCGTTCTGGGGCGCTGGCGGGCGTGTAGGATTGGCTGGCGCGCCGGAAAATCGGATTGCGCGTATCCGGCTGGGCAATTTGCCGCCACAAGCGCGAAGATAACATCCCAACCTCACTCCATCAAACGGATGTCGCTCTTTCCCATGATAGCTGAAAGCGCGGGTGAATCCAACGGGGCGGCGCGCCGACAATCTTAGGGCGTATAGGTCTCTTGCGGTCGCTCGTGATGCAGCAGCACATCAATGGTCAGCGCCAGAGCGGCGCCCTTCACCGCGCCTCGTAGCGCCGCTTCAAGCACCGACGCCACATCTATGATGCCGGCGTCAATCACATCGACGAGGGCGCCGCTGCGGATATCGATCCCGTGACCGCGGGGCATGCCCCCCAATTCAGCCGCTTTGGCGGAATCAAAACCGCCGTTATAGCAGATAGCGCGCAGGGGCTCCTCCAGCGCGCGCAGCAAAATGCGGCGCGCGGCACGCCCGGCGCTGTCTTCATCCGGGTCAAGCCTCTCCTCCAGCGCATCGCGGCAAGCCAGCAGGGCGACGCCGCCGCCCGGCAGGACGCCGTCACGCAGAGCGCGGCGCAGTGATTTGGACGTCTCTTTCGCGATTGCGATGCGGCTGTCCATCCGCGTCGGCAGCGCATCGCCGATGCGCAAGATGGCGACGCCGCCCAGAATCTTGCCGATGCGCTCGCGCAGAAAGGCCTCCGCGTCCTTGTCCGTCGCGTATTCCACCAGTTCCAACAGATCCGCCAGATGCTCAGTCAGTTCATCTTGATCCTCGCGGTCGGAGACCAGCCCGAACATCGTTCGCTCGACCCAGACCTGCTTCGCTTGACCGAAGTAAGTGGCCCGCTCCGCATCTCTCCGCGATGTAGTAGCGCTCCCCT
>JAPOWG010000102.1 GCA_026707745.1 Chloroflexota bacterium | reverse complement strand
TAAGTGTCACATAACGATCACCGCAAGCTTGAAAGACGAAATGGCGCCGCGATCCTCCGCCGTCAAGGATGTCGATCCACATACGCGCGGAGGGCAAAACCGTCTGAATGCGCTCGGGCCATTCCAGGAGCGCCGTCGCCGTATTATCCAGGATGTCATCCAATCCGATTGAATCCGCATCGCCGGGGCCGCTGACGCGGTAACAATCAATATGAAAGAGACGGGCATCATCGATGGCGCGCCTATGCTCGTGTACCAGGTTGAAGGTCGGACTGGTCAAAGGCATGGCCGCGCCCCATCCGGCGCCGATTCCGCGGCTATAAATCGTTTTCCCGGCACCCAATTCGCCGGAAAGGCAGATCACATCACCGGACTGCAGCAACTGCCCGAGCAATCGGCCAAGACTTTCCGTATGCTGCGGACTGCCACTAGCGAACTCCAATTGATATCGCCGCTGGACAGACATTGCGGCCTCCCGCCCCTATTCACCCGGCAATTATACCCGTTGGCGCCTGTTTTTTCGCTGATAGTTTGCAATCATGTCAGGCGCATGATGCGAAGAAGAGAGGCTTCTACCCGTCATATGCCGCTTTACTTGCTCGTGTTGCAAGGCATTGGCGGAGTCGTTAAATCGGCAGTTAGGCGCTCACTTCGCTTGAGCGCCCGCAGAGCTTGGGCTATACTGCTCTTGTACGCGTTTAAGCAGTTGCAGGCATGCGAAATACCTATGAAAGGCGAAGACCGCAGTCATGCGCTCGAGACTATTTTGCAAGTGCTTTGCCTGGTGGTTGAGCAGGTCAAGTGCTGTGTGATTGTCACTGAAGAAGGTCTACCTATTGCCAGTTGCCCGGTTGAGATAGACGGAAACGGCCCTAAGCAAATGATTGAGAGTACCGAGTTGGCGGCGCTGGCGGCTTCGTTAACCGGTGCAGGGGAACGAACTATGCATCGGCTGGCCCAAGGCAAGCCGGGACGCTTGGTCTTGGAAGGGGAGGCCGGTACAATGTTGTCCTTTCCAGTCGGGGACGTATCGCTGGCTGTTCTAGTGGCTTCCGATGCCAATCTCGCTCAAGTCTTGTTCGCCGCGCAGAAGGCAGCGGAGGACATCGAGTCTGTGCTATCGCCAGCCTGAATCCAAGACCGGGGACGAACGGTTTCCACATTTGCGCAGAATCATTCGACCGCTAATCGCATCAGCAAACATGCTACTCGACTGAAGAGATGGACAAGCGGTCAAGGGTCGGGGAAAGCCCTGTGAAAGCGCAAGTAGCCGCGCACACAGCCAATCAGGCTTTGATCCAGAACAAGGGTCATAAAATGTTCGTGCCGGCCGCCCGGCTTGACCCAGTCCGAGCTAAACCCGAGCGGAAGCGCTGGCTGGAAACCGAAGCGGGGGTAATAGTTGGGACTCCCGACCAGAAACAGCAGCCCAAAGCCCGCCTCTTTCACAACCTCGACGCCGGCGTGAATTAAGGCGCTGCCGATGCCTTGCCTTTGATTGGCAGGCGCAACAGCGATGGGTCCCAAGGCCGGGAAACGCCATCTATTGCTGTTTTGGGAAATCTCGGCCAGGCTGTAGGCAGCGTGCCCGACTATCCGCTCGTCGACAAGCGCGACCTGTGACAGCCACAGGGCGCCGTCATCGCGCAAGCGATCGACAATGTCGGCTTGTAGGCGGCAGCCGAAGGCTTCAGCTTCCAGGGCGTGGATTTCCTTGATGTCTATAGGAATTTCGTGTCGGATGGATATTTGCATCATTCTTCTCGATAGCGCGAGGCGCAAGCATATTTGCAGTTGCCAGGCGGCCAGCAGACAACGAGAATATGCATGGCAACGTTCTTTTACAAGTCCAAAAGCCGCTCGGCGTGTAACCGGCGAATTTGGGCTACCGCGCTCACACAAAATAACAAACCTGCTCGGCTACCGCAAATCGCGGATCATTAAAAAAGGGATTCGAAAATATCTATGAGCGCAAGCAAGTATCTCTACCTGACCACCACCGGACACAAGACCGGCAAGCCACACGAGATCGAAATCTGGTACGTCGAACATCAGGGCTGTTACTATCTCGTGTCGGAAAAGCGCGAAGCCTCCCATTGGGTGCGGAATATCCGAGCGAATCCGACAATCAGCTTTCGGCTTGGTGATACGGTATGGCAGGGCAAGGCGTCTTTCCCGGACGATGCCCAGCTTCTCGCGGCGGTTAAAGCCAAGATGGACAAAAAATATGGCTGGAGCAATGGCTTGACGGTCGAACTGAAGCCCAATGCCCTGTGATCGTCAGCCTTCCAGAAAATTTGCCGCGCCGGGCAAAATCGTCTACCATTTAAATGACCACAATATCGCCGTCAAGCAGCAAGGCTTGCGCTCATGCAAAAACGAATGGTCGAATTCATCCGCGCTCTGCGCGCTGCCGGAGTGCGCATCTCCCTGGCAGAAAGTCAAGACGCCATGTTCGGCGTTGATCATACGGGCGTGACGGATGTTTCCGCCTTCAAAAACACCATGAAAGCCACCTTGGTTAAGAATCACCGACATCAGCCGGTTTTCGACTATTTCTTTCCACTTTTCTTCTCCAATAACAGACCTCCCTTGCAGAACATCCTCGATCAACTAGACGAGGAACAGCAGCAACTCTTGCAAGAGGCGATGGGTTCACTGATGGGCAACCTGGATGCCTTGCGTCACCTGCTGGAACGACTATTGGAAGGCCGGGAGTTTAGCGAAGAAGAGTTGCAGCAACTAGGTGATGCTTCGGGCCTGCCGGGGGCCGACGAGATGTATATGCGTCCCTGGTTCGAGCGGCGCATGAATCGCCAAGCCGGGTTGACCCAAATGGAGCGCCTGCTCGACGACATTCTGGAAGAACTGGCGGCCATGGGCATGAGCGAAGAAGCGCTGGAGGAATTGGAATCGCTGTTGCGCGAGAATATGCGAGGTTTGTCCGAGCAGATTTCGCAGCATGTGGGCGCTACACTGGCGGAACAAATGGCCGAGCGCGAACCGCGCGACCGGCCCGACCTGCTGGACGTGCCGTTGCAGCGCTTGAGCAGCGCCGATATAGACGATATCCGCGAGGAGATTCGGCGCCTGGCAGCGCGCCTGCGCACACGCGCTGCTTTGCGCCAGAAGCGCGCCAAATCCGGCCGCTTTGATCCGCGCAAGACGATCCGCAAGAACATGCGTTATGGCGGCGTGCCGATGGAAGTGCAATTCCGCAAGCGCCACAAGAAACCCACGCTGATTCTCATTTGCGATTTGAGCACTTCAATGCGTTACGCGGTGGAATTCCTGCTGACCATGGTTTACGAATTGAGCGACCAGGTGCGGCGCACACACAGCTTCATTTTCATTCATGATCTGGTTGATGTCAGCACCACGCTGGCGGAATTGCCGCCGCGGGAAGCCGTGGCTCGAATCATGGTGGAAAACCCGCCGGGCTATTACAGTACCGACTTGGGCAACAGCCTGAACACTTTCAACAATGAGCATATGCATTTGATCGACAGCCGTTCGACCATCCTCTTCTTCGGCGATGGGCGCAACAATTACAACGATCCGCGTCTCGATATCGCGCTGGATATGCAGCGCAAGGGAAGGCGCTTGATCTGGTTTTGCCCCGAGCCGCGCCGTCAGTGGGGCAGCGGCGACAGCGACATGTGGGAATACAGCATGGTCGCCGACAGCGTTTTTATGGTCAACAATCTTCGCGAGTTGGCGGATTCGGTGGATCGCATTTTGGCGGATGGCTGAGGACCCCGCGCCGATTCTGAAATCGCCGCATGTTGTACTGTCTCCTTTTAAAGTGAAATCAGTCGAGGTTTGACGTGGCAATCCGAACGGAGCGCAAAATGACCGTCTCGGACTATCTCGAATGGGAAGAGCGTCAGGAATTCAAGCACGAGTACATTGACGGAGACATTATCGAAATGACAAGTGGAACACTAAGGCATACACGAATAACAACCAATGTTGGCGGTACACTCTTCGCTTTTCTCGACTTCTCAGTCTATATCATCTGCAACAGTGATATGCGACTGCGCGTGGGACCGACTCGCTACGTTTATCCAGACTTTACCGTCGTCCGCGGCGAGGCTGTTTTGGAAGACGAAAAGGAACTAACGCTCCTAAATCCGATCTTTGTGATCGAAGTAACTTCGCCGTCGAGCCTGAAATATGACCGCGTCGACAAACTGGGATTCTATCTTGATGTGCCGTCGATTGAAGCCTACCTCATCATCGATCAGGATCGAATCCGCGCCGATCTGTTCACACGCGCCGACGAGGGATGGCATTTACGGGTCTTCAATGATCCGGGCGATGTGATTCCATTGGCCATGCTCAAATGCGAATTATCACTGGAGCAAGTATATCGCGGCATTGAAGTCGCCAATGCCTAATAGCTGAGCAGCTAGCGCTCTGGACGATGCGGCGGAAAACAGTCCTTGCCACGTACTGGGCGGGGTATTTGGGCTTCAGGCACCTCACTTCAAATCGCGCCTGTGCCAATCGTCGCTGAACAAATTGAAATCCGTCTCGCGTTGGGGGAATTCGGCGATGATTGCCTCGTCAATATCGACCCCCAGACCCGGTTTGTCCGGCAGCGGGAAATAGCCGTCGACAACTTCCGGCATGCCTAGGCCCACCGCTTTGACCGGCGGATCGGCAAAATCGTTGAAGTACTCCTGGATTTTGAAGTTGGGCGTGGTCGCGGCCACCGCCAGCGACGCCATGGTCGAGCAGGGTCCGCCTACGTTATGCGGCGCGACCAATACGTAATACATTTCGGCCGTGCCCGCCAGTTTCTTCATATTCATGATGCCGCCGAAGTGCGTGGTATCGGTTTGGATGATGTCAGCGGCGCCCAACTCGAAGAGGTCGCGATATTCATAAGGCGTGTGGATGCGTTCGCCGGTCGCCACCGGGATGCCCAAAGCAAGGGCGACTTCCCGCACGTCGCGCAGCGCGCGCAAATTCTCCGGTGGCACCGGCTCTTCCACCCAGGCGGGCCGAAACTCCGCCAGATCGCGGATGATCTCGGTCGCCGTCACCGGGTTAAAGCGGCCGTGCATCTCGATCAACAACTCGACGTCGGGTCCCACGGCATCGTAGACCGCTTCGACCAGCGCCACCGACAGCAGTTTCTCCTCGCGTGTAAATTCATAGAAGCCGCTGCCAAAGGGATCGAACTTAAGCGCGCGATAACCCTTGTCGATGACTTCTTTGGCGGCCGCGTGCCAGGCTTCTGGCCTACGCTCTACACGGTACCAGCCGTTGGCATAGGCTTTGATCTTGTCGCGCACTGCCCCGCCCAGCAGGCGATAAACCGGCTGTCCCAGCGCCTTGCCCACGATGTCCCAACAGGCGATCTCCAACAAGGCAATGCCGGTCATGGCGATCTCGCCGGCGCGACCGTAGGTCTCGCGCAGCATGCGGTAGGTCATGTCCTCGGTGTTGAAGGGATCGCGCCCAAGAGCGAAATCCGGCACAGATTCGTTGAGGTAGCCGATCACTGGTCCCACGCCGCCAACCGGACGCGCCTCAGCCCAGCCGACCAAGCCCTCATCCGTTTCCACTTTGACGAAGAGCAGATTGCGCCAGGGCGTACCCATCACCATCGTACTGACGTTGCTGATTTTCATTATTCTCACTCCACTTAAGATGTGTTGCAGGGGCGACTGACGGTCAGTGTCGGTGGTCAGTGTCTACGCGACCCTATGAGTCGCCCGTGTTCAGCTTAATTGCCATTTCGGGCAACCTGACAGGTCACCCCTACGTCTGCCGCAAAAGTATCGGTCGTTCTTTTCGCGCCAGGTTCTTATGCTATTGCCATGCGGGGCTAGCTGCTAGGCCTTAAACCACGGGAATCCCCAGATCAGCCGCGCCGACTTCGCCCATGAGGGCGTCCGGCGCGTAGCGTTTGATGATGTTCATCACCAGCGCCGCCCGATGCACGCGCTCCCGCGAAAGCTTGATTGCCGTGTCCTCGATGTGGCGCCCGCTGGGATAAATGTTGGGCGCGTTGCGCAAACCCAGCTTGACATAGATCGGCGACGCGATGCGGATGAGCTCCGGCGTCTCGTAATGCCGCAGGAATCCGCCGAAGTCGTCCGGCGCTTCGACATAAACATCCAGCGGCAGATCCACGACGGAGCGGATGGCAGCGATTTGTGGAAGTGTCAGATCGGTCGGCACATTGTAGGTGCCAGCGCCCAGATCCTCGATCAACTTGACCGATATCGGATTGGCAGCGCCCAGCTGCACCGAGATCTTGACCACCAGCTCGGGCGGCAGCTCGCCAGCTTTTTTCATTTCGTTGACCAGCCACAATTGTCCCTCGTCGGCCACCAGCACCGAGCGCAAGCCCAGTTCGCAGCCGCGAATGATGTCTTCGGTCGCGTAGACCACGTCGTCCATGCCACGCAGACGAGCGCCCAGGTTTTTGCCGGCGCTGGCGCGGACTTGCGCGCTGGTGCCCCAGGCCGCCCGCGGTCCCACAAACAGGCTGACTTCGATGCCGGCCTCGGCGCCCAGCCGGCACATCTCGCGGATCTCGTCGTCGGTCAACATCCAGATGCCGCTGCCCTGCGAAACGCGATGGATGGTCAGGCCATATTCGTCGGCGGCTTCCAGCACGGCAGCCAGGGCCTTGGGACCCTCGGTGCTGGGGATTTCGATGCGATAAGCCGCGCCGTCGGGAAAGCGCTTTTCGGTCGAGGGCAGGTCATAAAGATCGCCACGCGGGTAGTTACGGCTTTGCAGGAAGTCGCGTACTTTCTTCATTTATTACCTTTTCCGCCTATTCGTGATAAGCTCTGGTCGAATGGCAGTATACCCAATTGTACAAGGCGCAACCACAGTCTCCCGTTCCACCGGCGGCACAATATGACAAAAACCCGCGCAGCTATCGCATACGCTTAGGATACACCCTCTGTGCAAATCCGGCTTTGTGGTAAAACTTGCCTTAATTGCCAGAGGACTTGAGGCTGACAACCATGTCCGATCCCCCAAACGTAATCGTCTTTTTCACCGATCAGCAGCGCTGGGATACGACCGGCGTGCACGGCAATCCGCTCGACCTGACGCCGAATTTCGACCGCATGGCGCGGGGGGGAACGGACGTGCACTACGCCTTCACTTGCCAGCCAGTCTGCGGTCCGGCGCGCTCGTCCCTGCAAACCGGCTTGTACGCCACCGAGACCGGCTGCTATCGCAACGGCATCCCTCTGCCGCGAGACAGCAAAACGCTGGCGCATTATTTCGGCGAGGCTGGTTACGATACGGCTTATATCGGCAAGTGGCACTTGGCGGAGGGCGCCGCAGGTCCAGTCCCGCCGGAGCAGCGTGGCGGCTATGACTATTGGCTGGCCTCCAACCTGCTGGAATTCACCTCGGACGCCTACGACACGGTGATGTATGACGACGATGGCAAGGGGCATAAGCTGCCGGGCTATCGCGTCGACGCGCAGACCGATGCCATGATTCGCTATATCGACGCCCATCAAGATCGCCCCTTCTTTCTTTTCAGTTCCTTCATAGAGCCGCATCATCAGAACCATCGCAACGATTTTCCGGCGCCGCCCGGTTATGCCGCGCGCTATCGCGGACGCTGGATGCCGCCCGACCTAGCGGCGCTTGGCGGCAACGCCCACGGGCAACTGGCTGGCTACTGCGGCATGGTTAAACGCCTGGACGAAGCACTGGGCAGATTGATCGACGCGCTCATCAGCCTCGACATGCTGGACAATACTGTTATCCTCTTCACCTCGGACCACGGCTGTCATTTCCGTACGCGCAACGACGAGTACAAGCGCTCGCCGCATGAATCGTCGATTCGTGTGCCGACGGCGTTTTACGGCGGCCCCTTTGTCGGCGGCGGACGGATCTCGCAATTGGTCAGCCTGATTGACCTGCCGCCGACGCTGCTGGACGCGGCCGGCATCGTAGTACCCGATCACATGAGGGGTCGTTCCATCCTGCCGCTGGTACGCGGCGACGACGTGGAATGGCCCGACGAGGTCTTCTTGCAGATGAGCGAGTCGCAACTGGGCCGGGCAATCCGCAGCAAGCGTTGGAAGTATGCGGTCAGCGCGCCCGAAAAAAGCGGTTGGGACGACGCGGGCAGCGATAGCTATGTCGAATCGGAGCTATACGATCTGCTGGCCGATCCCGAGGAGTTACGCAACCTGGCCGGCTACGAATCGCATCGAGATCTTTGCGACGGTTTGCGCGCCCGTCTCATCAAGCGCATGATCCTGGCTGGTGAAGATGAACCGGTCATCGAACCGGCGCCGCTGCAGCCGGGCGCTGGTCAGCAGCTTGTCGTCAGCGCGGAAGAGCGCTGGCTGTAAGCTGGCAAAAGCGGCGCTTGATCACCGTTTTTACAGACGCGAGCGCGAGTTTGCGCAGGTCTTCATTTAGCGTCGGGTAAGCGCAAGTTTCGCATTGGCGAATCCGTGTATAATGAGTGCGACAGGCTCTTGAACTACGAGGCTCTTCACGATGAAGCGAATCCATTTGCTGATCCTTTTTACGCTGCTGGTCACACCGTTGCTGGCTTCCGCGCAGGACGAAAATGTTTTGCTTCCCTCTGTCTTTCGCATGAATAGGCTTGGTACAGAATACCAAGGTTGGAATAACTGCGGTCCCGCGACTTTGACCAATGCCTTGGTCCACTTCGGTTATGAAGATGATCAAAACCGCGCCGCCCACTGGCTAAAACCCGATGGCGAAGACAAAAACGTCAGCCCCTGGCAGATGGCCGAGTTCGTCAATACGCAGATCCCGGAGATTCCGGTATACGGGTTAGTGCGCAGTGGCGGCACCATCGAATTATTGCAGACGCTGATGGTTAACGACTTCCCTGTGGTTATCGAAAAAGGTTACGAACCCAGCGGATACGACTGGATGGGGCACTATCTTCTGTTGAGCGGGTACGATGACCAATTGGAAGAGTTCAGCAGCATGGACAGTTTCAAAGGTCCCAATACGCGCTACAGTTACGAGAATATCAACAAGTATTGGCAGCATTTCAATTACACTTACATTGTCTTGTACACGGCTGATCGCGAAGGGGAGTTAATGGAGCTGCTGGGCGTCGACGCGGACGAATGGCAGAATCATATCAACACCTTGGAAATGGCGCGCGCCGAGGCGATCGCCCATCCCGAGGACGCCCATGCCTGGTTCAATATGGGCAGCAGTTTCGTCAACCTGGGCATGTATGACGTGGCGGCGCAGGCCTTCGATCAGGCGATTTCTCTGGGATTGCCCTGGCGCATGATGTGGTATCAGTTCGGTCCCTACGAAGCCTATTACCGTACCGGGCGCTTCGACGACATGATCGCGATCGTGCGGCAGAACCAGAACGATGGCGGCGGGCACTTTGTCGAAGAGACCTGGTATTACCTGGGCATGGCGCGCGAGGGACGCGGCGAATTCGAAAAGGCGCTGCAAAACTACAATACCGCGCTCAATTTTAATCCCAATTTCAGGCCGGCTCGGGAAGCCAAAGAACGCCTCGCGGCGCAAAGTGGCTGAGCCCCAAGGCTCCGGCGTCCTAACTCGGCTTTCTTAATGGCGCAGAATTGTATTTGAGACTCGCTCACATTCCGTTCCGCTGCAATGAGACAAGACCATTTAGCTACTTTGTGATCTAAATTATGTTTGATTGAAGTTCACGTCAGCGATGTACTTGCGCGCCACAACCTGACCCCAATACAAAGCCAGGATATAAGGCATCACCAATACAACTGAAAATAGCTTTTCCAGCGTGTTTGGAAGTTGCTCGATATTCCCCGGCAACAATTGCGCGAATGGCAAAAGAAACAACACCGTCAATAATCCGATCACCAGCCTGGCTCGTTCGCAGTGGTGTATCTTGCGACAGAAAAACCAGGTCACGAAAGCCGTAAACAGGCCTAGCTTCAATCCAAATATGAAGGCGAGCACTAGGAAGACGAAGGTCACTTCCAGGACGACCCTAACGAACTCCTCAAGCCCTAGGTTGTCGACGCTCCCGAATACTGGAACAGACCCATGCGCGAGAAGCAGCAAAGGTCCCGCGAGGGTTGCATAGAGGGTCATTCGAATGAACACGTTGATATGCGGGTTGTAAGCTAGCATCATGTTTTCCCGTGCTGCAGACTGGCGTACTGCTCGGCGAGATATTTGCGCGCGGCGATTTGGCTGATCCAGAGGGAGATGGCGGCATGAGCCAAGAACAAGAGAAGGAAGTAAATGTCATATCTGTTGGGATAGCGCAGCCAATCTTGGACAAATATAACGATTACCAATGCCGGCAGGGCAACCAGGGCGAGCGCCATGGTCAGCTTGAAGCACCGCGGATCTGGCTCGTATCCGAAGACGGCTGCGATCACGACCCCGACCACGGCGATCGCGATGCCAAATGTCAGCATGCCCATCAGGGTAAGGCCTTGCGCGACATAAAGACTATGGTCTAGAGTCCGCTGCTGTATGAGCGAATCGGCAATGCCGAGAGCGAAACTCTTCAACGCAATGTAGGTGATCAATCGCACAAATAGTCTGAACTTGGGGTTGCGTGGCAGACTCATCTTGCTTTCACCTTTCGCCCATTTGACGAGACTTCGCGAATGTACTTGCGCGCTACGATTTGGCTCAGATAGATGGCGAGAACATAAAGCACCAGCACCGCTACAGTTTCTGGCGACCGAGTGACATCATTGCTCAGCACTGTTGAAAGCGACCAGCTTACGACATTTAGTGGCGAGACAAGGTAAATGCCGGCGGCGGTGATTGTAGCGGCAGCGGCCCTGAACAGCCGCGGATAAGTCATTTCGCGAAAGAAGACCAACGTGAGCGACGCGATCATGAATCCCAGCGCCGGAGCGGCGATAAAGCCGTAGCAGTACCCAATTCCGCCGCCAAAAAACGCAGCAAGCGCGAACTGCATCAGGTAATCGACCCAGGACGCCTCTATTGGCGCGATCTGCCCGAGGAAGGCCAAGCCGAACATAAAACCGCCCAAAGTGCTGATCGCCATGCCGTAGAGGCTCATCCGCAGCACGATCATTGCCCGAGGGCCAATTGTCTTCAACAGGGCCGTCATCATGCGCTTCGCTCCCGCAACCTAAAACCGAAATGCTAGGCCATAGCCGGCTTTAAGAAGGTCTCGTTGATAGCGAAGAGTTCATCCACCATAGACTGGATCTCCCGCAGCGAACAGACCGCCGCCGTTAGCGGCGAATACGCCACAGCCTGGTAGATCAAACGCTTGTCGCCCTTGAGGATGCCTTCGACCGCCATCTCTTCGATCTGCGAATAGAGGTTGGTCAGCGGCGCCACGGAACCCGGCAGGGGGCCGACCGCTACCGCTTCCAGTCCATCGCGCGACGCCCAGACCGGCACCTCGACGCAGGCATTGCTCGGGAGGTTGTCGACCAGGCCCTTGTTGGGCACATTTCCATTGAATTTGAAGGGCGCGCCGCCTTCCATGGCGTTGATGATATAGGCAGCGTATTCGTGGCCGCGTTCCAGGTCGATCTCCTCTGCCTCGAACCAGGCGTGGATGTCATCTCGCCAGTCGTGTTCGCGGCGGCGATATTCTTTCAGGATATAGGCGTGATGTCCGGGATTCCAGTTGGTACCGTGCGTGGTGTATTTCTCGATCAGGTCGGGGCGTTTACGGAACCACCAGTTGTACTCGGAATTGTGCCCGCTGGATTCAGTCACGTAATAGTCAAGCGCCAGGTACATTTCGTTGCGCACCTGTTCCTTGTTATAGATATCATCGTTTTCGGAGATCGCGCGATGAATCAAAGGATAGGCGTCTTCTCCATTCCAAGTATATTCCACGAACCAGGCAGTGTGGTTGATGCCGGCGCAAGTGTAGTGGATCTCGTCATACGGCGCGCCGATCCAGTTTGCCAGCATCTTCGAAGTGCCTTGCACACTGTGACAGAGGCCCGTCACCATGATGTCCGTTTCAATATCCATGGCGCGGCAGAGCATCGCCATTGGATTGGTGTAATTCAACATCAGCGCGTTTGGGCAGTAGCGCTCCATATCACGGGCGATATCGACCAACACGGGAATCGTGCGTAGCGAGCGGAAAATGCCGGAAACGCCGCGCGTATCGCCGACATTCATATCGACGCCGTACTTCATGGGGATCTCGATATCGTGCCGCCAGACATCGGTTGAGCCAACCAGGATAGTGACGACCACATAGTCGGCGCCGCGCAAGGCCTCGACGCGGTCCATGGTTGCGCTGACTTTGGCGGGGTATTCGCCGGCGGTGACGATGCGCTGGACGGCGCGCTTGGCGAAATCGAGGCGCTCGGCGTCGATATCCATTAAGGCGATTTCCGCGCCTGCGAGGGACGGGAAGGTCAAGATGTCTTTGACGAGCTTGCGTGTGAAGCCGAAGCTTCCGGCGCCGATAAAGGTGATCTTTGGCATGGTTTGGTTCTCCGAGATGATCGTGGATTGATTAACGTCTATTTTAGACTGTAAGCGTTCAATTCCCAATATACGTCCAAATCCCTTACCTTCGAAACTGAAAAGAGGGAGTTGGTCGACACTGTTGAAAAAAGCGGCGAGTGTAAGGACTTCTGCCGATTCCGCGAGAGTAAGCAGCCATCGTAGTTCTCCAAATTGACAACAGATCAACGCAACTGCAATTACCCCAAATCGCGGCTTTAATCTGACCCGGGCGAGTCGCTCCGACGCCCTGGAATGGCTTGCGAAGGGTAATCACTGCGGGCGCGCAATGCAAGCGGCGCTGATGCTACTCGAGGGTAGACGACCCAGGTTATGCTCTGTCGGCGGGGTAAGGGGTCCTGAATAGAGAATTTCAGGGATGCACGGACTAATCGTTTGGAAAAGGTATGGAAAATACGAATTCCATTCGATTTGGCAAAACGCGATCAAATAGTCGCTATAAATTAGCACAAATGTGCTATTATCTTCGCATATCATCAAATTGAAAGCGAAAGGAGTGGATTAACGAAAGACTGCTGACGGGTAAATTCAAAGTACGCGTTGGAGCGGTTGTGTCGTGTGAACTGGCTTGTGACAGGGCAAATCCACACGGCAGTTTCACAAACCTGCTTGATGTTTAGCAGGACAATCCCAGCATACATGAGAAAGCAACAGAATTCGAATAAAGGAGAACATGCAATGGCTTGGACAAGCCCAAAGACCGATTGGACGACCGGGGAACTGATGACCGCAGACGATATGAATGCGGTCGGTGAGAGTCTGGTGACGTTGAAGAATCCGGCTACCGCCGCATACACAACGACAGCGGATATTGATGCGGATATTCGCGAATTTGCCGATGTTGACAGCGACAATCTGAACCTGACGATTACAACAGCAGGTGGGGATGTGTTGGTTCATTTTAGCGGATCGGTAGAGTTTGCTAATCATCGATGGATCGATTTTGATATCGAAGTTGACGGTAACCGCCTAGGTGGCGTCGATGGCATTCTGCGACGTCACTTTGTACATGCTCAAGGGCGTGATATTGTGACTTTTAGCCGTCTGATTCAGGATTTGAGTGCTGGATCACATACTTTTAAACTCCAGTGGAAGCAGAATGGATCAGTGCGAATGTTGTCTCATGCCCAATACTGGGTGCGGGAGGTTTCATAAATCCCTCGCATGCTCGAATATCAAGCGAGAAAGGAGAGGTGATATGCGCAATAAAATGCATGTTGTCGGCAAAGTAAGACGTCTTGCGTGGAGAATCGCAGAGATAGTCGAGCTGAATCGTTCGGAAACGGTGTGAAACATACGAATTCCATTCATTTTGGAAAATTGCGACCATTTAGTCGCAATTGATCAGCACAAAGGTTCTATAATTGCTGCATATCATCAAACTAAGAGCGAAAGGACATGAACGAGGAGAGATCGCTGAGGGCCGATTTTCAAAGTACGCAGTACAACGGTTGCTTCGTGTGAGCAAACTTGTGACAGGGCAAATCCACACGACGCATTCACAAACCCGCTTGATGTTTAGCAGTACGATTCCAATACACGTATACGCGAGAAAGTGACAGAAGTCAAAGGAAGGAGAACATGCAATGGTTGGTTTAACACCCGGATCGGACGGTACCAGCGACGAGCCGGTTACGGCTGACGAAAAGCGCGCGGTCGACGAGAAACATGCGCCCTTAGTCGCTCCGTCGCCGACTGCGAGCTATCAAACGACATCTGACATTGATTCATACGCCGATGACTTTGTCGATATTGATAGTGACAATCTGAATCTCACGATCACCACCACTGGCGGGGATGTGCTGGCAGCTTTCCAAGGCGCGGTTCATTGCCTTGGGGACAGTACCACCGTTCTCATCGACATTGAAGCCGATGGGGACCGGCAAGGCGGCAGCTACTCCGGCATTGTGTCCGCCGGCATTGATTCGGCCCGTAGTCCAATAGGTTTTTCTTACCTATCAGGAACCTGGGCGCCGGAGCTCATACATTCAAACTTCAATGGAAGTCGAACGTAAGCGGCAGGGGAATGAGACTTAAGTCTGACGCCCAATTCTGGGCGCGCGAGATTTAGATGATACTGCCGGGGGAGACCCTAAATGAAGGAGGCGAAATATGTAAATGGAATGGCGCGGCTAGCGCAACGCTAAAATGCAGTTTGGACGGTAGGTGAGCATGGGCGCTCACTGCCGATCATACCGGGACTTGATCGCGATTCGGTAATGCCGATCAAGTTGTTGAATCTCAAGCAGTGTTTACAAGTCAAATCATAGGGAGAAAACATATGTCATGGACGACCCCCAAGACGGATTGGACTGTCGGCGAACTGGTCGCCCCAAGTGATATGAACGCCGTTGGAGAGAATCTGGCAGTGTTGAAGAATCCGGCGATGGCGGTTTATACAACGACAGCGGATATCAATGCGCACACGAATAGCGAATTCGCCGATATGGACAGCACAAACTTGAACCTGGCGATTACAACTGCGGGTGGGAACGTACTTGCGCATTTTGATGGTGTGATGGTGCGCGGATCAAGGGACACGGAAAGCTGTCTCGATATTGCTGTCGATGGTGTTCGAATAGGCGGCGATCAGGGTTTGATGAGAGTCAAGGTTGAAGACGAATACATCAGTCAAAGTTTCACCCGTGTGATCCAAAACCTGAGTGCCGGAACCCATACCTTTAAGCTCCAGTGGAAGAATCCAAACAATGTACTTTTGTACGCCGGAGCTCAGTTCTGGGTACGGGAGATTTAGACGCTTCCGTCGGCAAAGACAAGCGAGTGAGAAGGAGGTGATATATGTAGAAGGACAGGCGCGGCTGGCGCGATGCGAAAATGCAGTTTGGACGGTGGGTGAGCATGGGCGCTCACTGCCGATCATACCGGGACTTGATCGAGATTCAGTAAGGTCGATCAAGTCGTTAAATCTCAGGCAGTGTTTACAAGTCAAATCATAAGGAGAAAACATATGGCATGGACGACGCCCAAGACCGATTGGGCGACAGGAGAGTTGATTACCGCCAGCGATATGAACGCGGTCGGCGAGAATCTGGCGGCGTTGAACGATCTGGCGACGGCAGTCTACACAACGACGGAGCATATCAGAGCGAAGGCTTCTGAATTTACTGATGTAGACAGCGATAACCTGAGCCTAACGATAGCGACGGCGGGTAGGGATGTGCTGGTTCACTTTTATGGCACGATTGGACACGGAAGTGCTAGTCCAAATTTCTACGGCTCTTTTGACATTGATGTCGACGGAGTGCGACAAGGAAGTGACGACGGCGTGGTGAAAGTCTATTTTTACCACGACGTGTACCCGTGTGTGAGTTTTACTCGTCTAATCCAGGGATTAAGCGCAGGATCTCACACCTTCAAATTGCAGTGGAAGTCCTATAGGTCAGGAATGGGACTTATGCTGCATAAGGGCGCCCAATTCTCGGTCCGGGAGATTTAGGCGATCCCGCCATCCACTATCAGAAATATCAAGAAAGGAGAAATGATATGCGTAATGAAACGCGCGATTACCGCGACTACCAGAAGCGCAAGCTGAGCGGCAGCACTGACGGGCGCGGCATCAAAGTAGCGGCGGGCAGTAGCCCCGGCACCCTGGTCCACACGGCGCTGAGCAGTATTGCGGCCAATGAATGGGATGAGATCTTCATCAAGGCGGTAAACACTCACACTTCGGATGTCAAATTGACAGTCGAATGGGGCGGGTCGGACAGCCCGGATGATCTCATCGAAGTCACGATTCCGGCGGAGAGCGGCTTCACGGAAGTCATCCCGGGTCATGTCCTGCAGAATGACGCGCTTGTCCGCGCCTTCGCCGCCCGGGCCAACGCCATCGTCCTGCACGGTTATGTCAATCGTTATCAACATATCTAGGAGGAGATGATGTCGAAACTTTCAGGCGATCATGTACAAGTCCTGGTTGACAGCTATGAAATTACCGGCGACAGCAACCACATCAGCATCAATGACAACCGTAATTTCCTTGACGCCACTGCCTTTGGCGACGAGGTTCACAAGTTTGTCGCCGGGCAGCGCATGGTAGCGGTGCAGCACGCCGGCTTCATGAACAGCGGCGAGGCGGGATCGCATCCCGCGCTGAGGGGAGTGGATGTCGATGGGCTGGTCTCGGTGTATGTGGGAGATAACGCCGAGCCGACAACAGGCGCCCCAGTCTTCAGCTTTCTGCCGCAACAAGGACGTTACGGCACCCTGCCCCAGGTCAACCGGATGATTCCCTTCCAGGCGGTCTTCGCCAATCGGGGCGACAACGGCGGCTGGGGGGTGGCTTTGGCAAGCCCGACTGAACTCATCGGCTCGTTCCGGGGGAATGCCGTGGACAACGGCGTATCTACGGATACGGGCGCCTTGGCCTGTCTGCATGTGCTTAGCGCCGCGATTAGCGATGCTTACACTATCAGCATTGAGGGTTCCAGCACCGGCGGATTCACCGGTGAAGAGAGCACTTTGGCGACCTTCACATCGAATAGCCAGACGCTCGGCTCGGAGCAGATCGAGATAAAGGGGGTGATCCCCCGCTATGTGCGCTGGAAAGCGATAATTGATGACGCGGCGCGGGATCGTATCAAGATCGCGATTTCGCTGACCCGACTGATGACGGGAAGTCTCGTCGGGACGGTATTGCCTGATCTGTCCCCACAGGGCTTGCTGACGGATTTCCAATTTCAATCGGCGGATCCAATCGGCGCAGACCCGCCCTTCCTATTGCGAGGCGCCGGAGAGGTGACTGGCTCTCGCTGGTTGAACCTGACGAAAGCGGACAACACCAAGACGGATATCGAATTGCAGTCGATGGCTTGGGATACCGATTCGGCGCCTTATAGCAACAACCTCCCGCGGTTTATCGGATCGCAGAAGCATGAGTGGGAGCTGTTGCCTACACTCTTGTCTAAGGCTTCGTTCTATATCTATCTGCCCGGAGGTGATCAAATCTTTGAACTTCCCGTTTCCAGCAACACGCTATCGGATGCTTACCGTATGGCTTTTGCCTCAACGGCCCGTCCGACGAGTGTTGTGACCAATTCGTTGATCCGCGTTTTGGTGGCGAATAGCGGACAGGCAGAGCGAATCAAGAGTTGGATTGCTCTCGGCAACCAGGCACAGGACTTCGCGCCGCCCGCCAAGCTGGAGCCGCCGAGCTTGGTGGCTGGCAATCAGCAAGTAACCGTTTCGATCGCCCAGCCTGAGCCGAGAGGATTGCCGATCACAACTTATGAACTGCGCTATCGCGAGGCGGGAACAGCTGGCAACCCAACGCACATCGCGAACCTTAGCGGAGAGCCCTACATCGTGGCAGGTCTGTCAAATCAGATGGGCTACGAGTTCTCGGTAGCGGCTATCAATCGTGGCGGCAGGGGAGAATGGTCGGAATATGCTACCGGCCAGCCACAGAGTTAGCATCTAGTCAGTAAGATTGAACAGAAAATCAAAACACAAAAAGGAGAAACAAATCATGGCATTGTCAGGAGATCACGTCATCGTCAAGATGGACGACAGCAGCGGTACCTTGCGGGCATTCGCGGATGGGGACATCCGCAGCATCGACCTGGGACTGACCTACGACCAGTTTGATGTCACCGGCTTCGGCGACGAAGTGCATCAGTACATCAACGGGCAGTTGCGGGCGCCGGTGACGATTCAGGGCTACCTGACGACCGACGGCGACAGCGGCACGCACACGGTCATCCAGGGCGCCTTCGCGGCTGGGAGCCAGGTCTCGCTGGAGGTGCAGGTGGGCAATAACGCGGCGCCGACCACGAGCGATCCCAAGTACAGCGGAGAGTTTCTGGTGTCGAGCTACCGTCCGCAGATCACGACTGGCGGGGCAGTGATGTTCACGGCGACCTTGCAGCCGGCGACGGGCACAGCGCCGACCTGGGGCGCGGTCTAGTCGACGGTTCGACGTAAATCGGTTGGGGGGCGTGCAGCGGCTTGTGACAGGGCGAGCTGCGCAGCCCCCATTCACAGATCCATTTGATGTTTTAGAGAGAAAGATATGTCAGCTCCAATGTTCACACCCGGCGGAGGCGGAGGAAACAAATGATGTCAGTGTGGTTACTGAATCATAATCTGACGGACTTCAATTACTTGAGTTTGCGTTAACAGAGGTCAGGTACTTATCCACGACACGACGGTACGCCCGAGTATGAAACATGGAAACCTCAAGAAGTCTGGTATCATCCTGCGGACTTCAATAAGGAAAAGGGCATACCGAATTTTCCTAGTTGGTCATCGAGTACAACGGTATGTGATGCAAAAGCTAAGCACATTATTCGTGGCCTCATTGATAATTACGTTGAATTCTTGCTGCTCTCCTCACCGACGATCAGGGATGCCGATTATGATGTAATCAATCCGCTAACGACATTGGATTGTCTGGACTATAAACAAAGTGAATTCGCTCGCTATAAATGGAATGGAAGAATCAGCGTTATCATCAGATATGAGTTCTATCCAGATTGCATTGGCAAGATACCGATCTTCATACTGCCTATCTTTAAACGCACTAAGCGATTCGTAACTGGCGATTTCAAGCAACTGGTCGAAGACAACAATCTGACCGGGCTAGAGTTTCGGAAGGTCTGGGAGAGATAAGTACCCGATGGTCAGCAACTCGACAATACCGATGAACTTGTTGAATGTCTCGATTCAGTCGCGAATGATCTGCATAACCTCAATCAGTATGCAGCCCAGCCAGCGAATCTGGAGCGTGAATTTGCAAGACTGATTGCCAATATTCAGGAGGCGTTCTAATGACAAGTGTGTGGGCGATTATGCATAACATCGACGATTACAAGTATCTCAGCGCGTATGACGAACGGTACTGCACATTCCCGCGGAGAGACGGCACATCCGAACTTGCGACTTGGGAGCCTCAACACTTAACCTACGAGTCCTATGAAGAGGAGGATAATCATTTAGGCTTATGCAATTTTCCTGCGTGGTGCGGGCGTAGTGCATGTGACTTGAAAGCCAAGGAAATAATAGGAACGCTGACCGCGGATGACGTAGAGTTTTTGCCCCTCTTCGTCCCAGAAATCAGCCATACCAGATACTTCGCGATCCACGTCCTGACAACATTGGATTGTCTGGATAACGAACGATCTGAGTTTGGCTACTTTGGCGACCTCAGGATGCGTATCGACAAGTATGAATTCAAGCCGGATTGCATTGGCGACACGCCGATATTCAAACTGCCGATTTTCAACAGGAACAGTACTTACGTCACGGATTCGTTCAAACAGCTGGTCGAAGACAATGACTTGACCGGGCTGGAGTTTCGGAAGGTATGGGAGGGATAAGTACCCAATGGTCAGCAACTCGACAATACCGATGAACTTGTTGAATGTCTCGATTCGATTGCCAAGGATCTGCATGACCTCAATCAGTATGCTGGCAATAAGCTGAAACTTGAATCTGAATTCGAAGCGTTCCTAGTCCGTATTGAGGAGATAAGCCAATGACTACCGTATGGATATTAAGTAACAATACAGCCGACTTCAACACTTTGAGTGTCCGTGATGAACGATACGGCACTTTCCCGCGATTGGACGGCGCACCGGAGCTTTCGACATGGGTCCCGCAGCAAGTTTGGTACGACCCGCTTGTTTTTCGGCAAGGCCGGGCCCTTGCAAATCTCCCAGCATGGTCAGTACATACGGTAGGCGATACATTAGCCAAGGCGGTCATACAGGAGTTGATCGGTGATCATGTCGAGTTTTTGCCACTCGATTTTCAGGCACCGGTTGGTGACGGATCGTTGTATTCTCCCGAAGCCTTACGGTCACTAAGTGAGAAACAGTATTATGTGATCAATGTTCTAACGACGTTGGATTGTCTGGATTTTGATCAATCGGAGTTCACTTACTTCGAGAGTACCGGGGGTATTCGTAGCATTCGCAAGCGTGTGTTCAAGCCGGATTGCATTGGCGATACGCCGATATTCAAACTACCAATTCTCAATCGGGTCACAACTTACGTTACAGATTCGTTCAAGCAACTGGTCGAAGACAATAACTTGACCGGGCTGGAGTTTCGCAAGGTCTGGGAGGGATGAACATTGGTTGTTTAGAACTTGACCGTACCGACAAACTTGTTGAGTTTCTCGATTCGATTGCCAGGGATCTGCATGACCTCAATCAGTATGCGGATAGTCCATTGCTCGACAGCAAATTTGGCGAGTTTCTAACCGGTATTAAGGAGACGAGAAAATGACCGCTGTCTGGAGACTAGAGCGCAATGTAACGGACTTCAACTTCTTAGTTTCACGTCCTGAGTCAATCGGTACCTTGCCTCGTAGGGATGGTACGTCCTTGATCGCGACATGGAAGCCCAAGGAGGTGTGGTATCACCCTCTTTACTTCAAGAAGTCTAAGGGCAAAGCAAACTTTCCAACGTGGTCAGCCGACACAGTATGCGACGCAGCAGCGAAAGACATCATCTATGAATTGGTCAAGGACTGTGTCGAGTTCCTGGCGCTGTCCTCTCCGAGAATCCCAGAGACCGAGTACTTTGCGCTCAACTGTGTAAAGGTGCTTGACTGTCTGGATATGGAGCGATCTGAGTTTACCCGCTTCGAGAACACGGGTGGCATAAGCGGCATCCCCAAGTATGAGTTCAAAGCAGATTGCATTGGCGGGATACCGGTGTTCAAACTACCGATACTCAATCGTGTTAGGACGTTTGTGACCAATGAGTTCAAACAGTTGGTCGAAGACAATAACTTGACCGGGCTCTTATTTCACAAGGTCTGGGAGGGCTAATCGACACCAGAAGATATGCCGGCGCCGACTGGGGCACGGTCCAGTCAGCGCTAAAGCGAAATTCGGTTCGGGGCTGCGCGGCGGCTTGTGACAGGGCAAGCTGCGCAGCCCTCATTCACAAATGAGCTTGACATTCAGCAGGACAATTCCCGTAATCGTAAGAAAGGAGTACATGAGATGACTTGGACGGCCCCCAAAACCGATTGGAGCAACGGCGACCTGGTGACCGCCGATGATTTGAACGCGATCGGCGAAAACCTGGCGGCGGTGAGAAATCTACAGAAGGCGTCCGGCGCAACGACAGCGCATATACGTGTCAGCACTCATCAATTTGCCGATGTTGATAGCGACAACCTGAACCTGACAATTACAACTACAGGCGGGGATGTACTGGCTCATTTTCATGGCGCAGTAAGAAATCACTTCTCCGACGGTGCTTACCATTGCTATTTTGATGTGGAAGTTGATGGCAGCCGGCAAGGTGATAGCAATGGCATTATGATTTCCACGATAGATGAGTCCCATCGTAGTGTGAGTTTTACTCACCTAATTCAGAATTTGGGCGCCGGATCCCACACTTTCAAACTGCAGTGGCGGGAGGACGGCGCGAGTCGGCAATCAGTATGGCTATACATTGGCGCCCAATTCTGGGCGCGCGAGATTTAGTTTGTACTTTCGCAAGCAATTGCGAAAAGCATAAAAGGAGAAATGATATGCCCGATGAACTGCGAGACGATCGCGATAGGCAACACCCGCTCACTTTGAACTGGCTTGCTGTCTGTACCATGGTGTACATGCAATGCTGTAGAGCGCTGAGGCTAGTTGTCAACAGGGTAAGACGCCCTGCGCGGAAGATATCGAGAATGTGGGGATATGATCGTTCGGAAAAGGTATGAAGCATACGAATTCTGTTCGATCTTGGGAAACGCGACTATTTGGTCGCATTTTCTAGAACAAATGTGCTATTATCTTTCCATATGATCAATTTAGAAGCGAAAGGAGTTGGACGAAGAAAAATTGCGGATGGGAGACTTCAAAGTACGCAGTACGCGGTTGTGTCGTGTGAACCGGCTTGTGACAGGGCAAATCCACACGACACATTCACAAACCTGCTTGATGTTTAGCAGGACAATTCCAGTATACACGAGAAAATGACAAAAGTCGAAAATAGGAGGACATACAATGGCTTGGACAACGCCCAAAACGGATTGGGCGACCGGAGAGCTGGTTAGCGCCGGCGAAATGAACGCCGTCAGCGAGAACCTGGCAGAACTCGACAGAGTACGAAAGACGGTTGCAGCCCACACGACGAAGAATGATATAGCTATTCCACACAGCAATACGTTTGTCGATATCGATAGCAACTTCAATCTGACGATTACCACCGCGGGCGGAGATGTTCTGGTTCATTTTCATGGCGTGGTGGTAAACGGGCCCTTCAGGATTGATGTTGAAGTTGATGGGACCCGACTGGGTCATGACGAGTATGGTTTGAGACGTGGGGAGCCAAATCACGAACTTCTGAATTTTACTCATCTGGTTCAGAATTTGAGCGCCGGATCTCATACTTTCAAGCTCCAAGGGAGAAACCACAGAACGACTCTGCGCTCCCACGCCCAATTCTGGGTGCGGGAGATTTAGGCGTCCTTCCATTAGCATGCTCGAGGAGCAAGAAAGGAGAAACGATATGCCACATGACATGCGCGACTACCGCGATTATCAGAAACGTAAGCTGAGCGAGAGTACGGACGGACGCGGCATCAAAGTGGCGGCGAGCAGCAGCCCTGGCACCCTGGTCCATACGGCGCTGAGCAGCGTCGCGGCCAATGAATGGGATGAGATCTTTATTCAGGCGGTCAACACGTCAGCTACCCCGGTCAAATTGACGGTGGAATGGGGCGGGACGGACAGCCCGGATGATCTCATTGAAGTCACGATTCCGGCGGAGAGCGGCTTCACGGAAGTCATCCCGGGCCACGTGCTACAGAAAGGCGCGCTTGTCCGCGCCTTCGCCGCCGCGGCCAACGCCATCGTCCTGCACGGTTATGTCAACCGCTATCAACATATCTAGGAGGAGATGATGCCTAAGCTTGCAGGCGAGCATGTACAAGTCCTGGTTAATGGCTATGACATCACCGGCGACAGCAACCAAATCAGCATCAATGAGGACCGCGATGTCTTTGATGTCACTGTCTTCGGGGAGAAGGCTCATAAATTCGCGCCAGGTCAGCGCATGATGGCGGTGCAGCACGCCGGCTTCATGAACAGCGGCCAGGCGGGGTCTCATCCCGCGCTGAAGGGAGTTGATGTCGATGGGTTGTTCTCGGTCTATGTGGGGGAGAACGCGGAACCGGCGGTGGGCGACCCGGTCTTCAGTATGCTGACGCGACAGGGGCGTTATGGCGCCTTGCCCCAGGTCAATCAGGTGATTCCTTTCCGGGCGGTCTTCGCAAATCAAGGCGACGACGGTGGCTGGGGCATCGCACTGGCGAATCCGAGGCATGTCATCGGGTCATCCAGGGGGAGCGCGGTGGACAACGGCGCTTCTACGGATGGGGGCGGCTTGGCTTGTCTGCATGTGCTTGACGCCGCCGCCAGCGATGCCTATGCATTCAGCATTGAAGGTTCGGACAGCGGCGCCTTCGCCAGCGAAGAAAGCGTTTTGGCGACCTTCGCGCTGGATGGGCGGAAGATCGGCTCGGAGCAGGTCAAGATCGACGGGAAGATCCCCCGCTTTATCCGCTGGGTGGCCACAGCCGACCCAGCCGCGCGGGATCGCATCAAAATTGCAATATCGTTGATTCGGACGCACGATCCGGTTGTTTTGCCGGCGGCGGTCACCCCGTCGCCACAGGGATTGCTGGCTGATTTTGAGTTCACGGCGCGCATTCCGTCCGGAAACCCGGAAACCGCGGCCATCATACTGGAGGGATATAGTCGGCGGACCGGTGTTCATTGGTTGTTCCTGACCAAGGAAGACGGCGCGAAGACGGATATTGATTTGGCTGGGCTGGCTTGGGATGCGGCGGGTGACACACCCACATCAAATTTCTTTGGTCGGGGAAGACCCACGTTCTTCGGCGGTGGAGATCACGACTGGCAACTCCTGCCTTCGCTGCTACCGAATTCGTCTTTCTACATCTATTTGCCTCAGGACAAGCAGGTCTATGAATTTGCCGTTACCGGCAACAACGAAGCGGCAAATCATTTCCTGAGTTTCGCGACGACTCCGCGTCCCGCGAGTGTCGTGACCGGTTCGCCCATACGCGTGTTGGTGGCGGATAGCGGACAGGCGAATCTGATCAAGAATTGGATCGGGGCGGGCAACCGGCCTGAGGTCATAGCGCCCCCCGCCAAGCCGCGATCGCCGGGCTTGACCTCTGGAGACGGGCAGGCCACTGTGACGATCACGCCGCCCGATTCAGGCGGAGCGCCGATCTCAAGCTACGAGCTAAATTATCGCGCGGTCGGATCAAAAGCTTATCCTAATTTCAGGGGTAATCTTAGTGGAGAGCCCATCACCGTGGCAGGCTTGACTAATGACACGCCCTACGAATTCCGCGTCTTGGCTGTCAATCGGGGTGGCCGAGGACCTTGGTCCACCTACGCGAGCATCATACCAGCGCCACGGCCACAGGGACTGCTGGCTGACTTTGAGTTCGCCTCGCGTGATCCAAGCGGCAACACGTTGTTGGGCAGTTCCGACCAAGTCACCGGCGGTCGCTGGTTGAATCTGACAAAGACAGACGGCAAGAATACGGACATCGAAGTGCAAACAGTGGATTGGAAAACGGGGTCTGGCGCTGCGCTGCTTGAGTTCAGCGGGGAGGTACCGCACGAATGGGGGCTCATTCCTTCATTGTTGTCCAACGACTCGTTCTATATCTACTTGCCCAGCGACAACCAGATCTATGAGTTCCCCGTTTCATCCAACACCCGTAGCAATGACAGCAGCGTGAGATTTGGTTTGACGGCGCTCCCAGCAAGCATCATGACTGGTTCGTCGATCCGTGTTCTGGTGGCCGATAGCGGGCAGGCGCAATGGATCAAGGACTGGATCGCGGCGGGTAACCAGCCGGAGGTCATAGAGCCGCCCGCCAAACCGCAGCCGCCAACCCTGACTGTTCGCAGCGGGGAAATTACTGCCACCATCACCCCGCCCGCGCAAGGTGGAGCGCCGATCACAACCTATGAACTTGACGTTCGTCACGGTGTAAGCGGGCGATTTCATCTGCCAAACTTTGACTCGCTAACTTACACCGTGACGGGCGCGGCTTCTGGCGACTACAGGTTCAGAGTAGCGGCTATCAATCGGGGCGGCAGGGGACCTTGGTCGGACTACGTTTCCATCACAGTGTAGAGCTAGCGATTTAACGAGTAGCAATCAGTACAAAAACCAAACAGAAAAAAGGAGAAAGAAATCATGGCACTATCAGGAGATCACGTCATCGTGAAGATGGACGACAGCAGCGGTACCCTGCGGGCATTCGCGGACGGGGACATCCGCAGCATCGACCTGGGACTGACCTACGACCAGTTTGATGTCACCGGCTTCGGCGACGAAGTGCATCAGTACATCAACGGGCAGTTGCGGGCGCCGGTGACGATTCAGGGCTACCTGACGACCGACGGCGACAGCGGCACGCACACGGTCATCCAGGGCGCCTTCGCGGCCGGGAGCCAGGTCTCGCTGGAGGTGCAGGTGGGCAATAACGCGGGGCCGGCCACGAACGATCCCAAATACAGTGGCGAGTTCCTGGTGTCGAGCTACCGTCCGCAGATCACGACCGGCGGGGCGGTGATGTTCACGGCCACGCTACAGCCGGCGACGGGCACAGCGCCGACCTGGGGCGCGGTCTAGTCAGCGGATCATCGTAAATCGGTTGGGGGACGCGCGGCGGCTTGTGACAGGGCGGGCTGCGCATCCCCCATTCACAGATCGATTTGATAGTCTAGAAAGGAAGAGATATGCCAATGCAAGGTGGTATCGGCGGCGGCAAGCCAGCAAAACCAAAGCCGAAACAACAGCCTGTGGGATGGTGGCCGTCATGGTTGCCGCCGTACGATTCCGGTGGTGGCGGCACGTCGCCAGAACCTGAGCCAGAGCCAGAACCCGAAGTTTCGCAGCCATCGTATGTTCCCGGCGGCGGCAGACCCGGGAATCCAGAGCCAGCGCCAGAACCTGAAGTTTCACAGCCAACGTATGTTCCCGGCGGCGGCAGACCCGGGAATCCAGAGCCAGCGCCAGAACCCGAAGTTTCGCAGCCGCCATCAAACAGCCGGCCAAGACCTACAACGACTCGCCCGCAGGACAACATGCTGAACCACGACATAAATTATGTTGTGGCGGGTCGTGGCAGACCAATGTCGGCTGGGCAGATTGATACGGTACAAGAAATCATCGATACCGCCAAGGAATATCTCGACATTGAGAATCAGTTTAGAGAACTGCGTGATAATGACCGTATCAGCCGCGAGTTATTCGAAAGCTATCAGGAAGCTTTGCTCGATGACCGGATTGAAGGTTTCTTTGCTGTAGACCGCTATGTTGATAGTTTACGCGAAATAATCGATTGGTCTGGGCGCGATATAACGAATATGACGTTCGCCGAAGTTCAGCAACTGGTTAACGACCATGTGCATCTTTACCGCGATGAACATCTGTTTGACCTTGTTGGGCGCAACCCACAGAATTCCAGTTTGGCAGAATTGGAAGAGATAGCATACAACGTAGAGCTACGCTTTTGGTATTCTCTGTACAGAACTACACAAGCTGCTGATGTCATACTTGAAGAGGGGCCTGAATTCATCACAGAAGTTATGGATGCTGCCGCATCGCGAGGACTTACAGAATCCGTTGACAGACTTTCAAAAGGTGATGTGGTAGGAGCCGCCGCCTCGGGAATAGGGTACGGCATAGCAATGGTTGGAAGTGGTTTTGGTGATTATGTCGCCGGAACGCTTGCAATAGGTGATGGGATTGTGGATGGCATAGAGACAATAGCGTATGGAGAGACGCACGAGGTTAGTCCTCTCGCTCGAGTAATTCGCGGAGCTTATCAAGTGGGGACTTTTTTGGTATCGAAGGGAGCAAAGGGAAAAGCTGCCAGACACGTCAAAAACGAGGCGCTCCATACAAGTTTGTTTCAGAATGTATCACCCAAATACCGGAATACTCTGGTAGGACTGTCAGCGCTGTCCGGTATGTCGATTGAAGACCTGATCGGTTTGTGGAGTAGTAGTCCCACGAGTTTAGGGATCAATAAGCTTATGGGAGTTCTGCCGACGCCAGATGAGGTAGAGAAGTTTGCAGATGCTCTGCTAAACCCGAACTCTAAGTACTCCGCTGAAGATGTGCTTCGAGCCACTGAGTTGGGAAAGATTGTTGGACCCATATATGACGCGATCCCACGGCCATCTGATGAAGAGGATATTGGCATGAACTATGCCCAACCTGAAATGCCAGATGTCAATAGTATTCTGGAAGCGCAACCATGGGTAGAAAGCGCGGAATACTTCGTAAGGGAAGGCGACCATTGCTTTGCAATGGAACTGTATAACGAAGCTTTCGCAATTTATCCCGATCTGAAAGGAGAAATTGATCAGCCAGGAACACACTACCAAGAAGCTTTTAACAATTGTCAAGGTTAACCAAACTCAATGAAAGGAGCAACAAAATGGCAACACAATGGACAGTCGAGATTGATTGGGAGCGTAACGGAAACTATACCGGCACGTATGACAATGTGACAGACCGCACGATTCTCACACAGTGGTTTGTCGGGATGCGTCAGCCTTATCAATTGACAGCGGACAACTCGGTATTGCGCCTGGTCCTGCGCAATAACGACCGTCTGTTTTCCGCGGAATACGCCAGTTCGCCGCTTAAGGATAAACTGGTGCCGCTGCGCCCGGTGCGGATTCAATCCGACGACGGCATAGACTCCCGGACGCATTTCACCGGTTGGGTCGAAACCATCATCCCATCTGTCAATCACCATGGCGAGCGCATCGCCACTGTGGTCGCTACCGGCGCCATGCAATTCCTGAAAACGACCGAGACCAAGATCGAGCTGCAAGAGAACCAGCGCAGCGACGACATCATCGACGCGCTGATTCAGGAGGTCATCTTCCCGCCATCGCTCAGCGATGCCTGGGTACTCGGCGACCCGGGCTACAGCGAACTTGGCCAAACGACATTTTTGACCAATCTGGGAACCTACAGCGACTTTGAAGAAGGCGTGTTGACGCTGCATACGGTCGGCGACAACTGGGTGCGCCAGGGCGGCTATTCCGACCAGGCCAAGGATACCTTCGATGTTTACCGCGGTATCCGCGACGTCACCGCGGCCGAGCGCGGCAAGTTCTTCTTCGACCGCGAGGGCAAGGCGGTCTTCTGGAATCGGCATCACATCCTGGACAAGGATGAGATTGACACCACCCTCGACGATACCATGACCGACATGAAGTACACCTTTGCCAGCCTGGATCAGACCAAGAACGAGATCATCGTCACCTGTCACCCACGCACGATCGCCGCGACCGCGACAACCTTGTGGGAGCTCAAGGACGCGGTCATCCGCGTGGCGCCGGGCGAAACGCGCGAGGTCTATGTCAAATATAAAGACGAGAAGGACAAACGGATCGGCGGCAAGGACGTCACGGCAGAGGATGTGGAATGTTTACATGGCCATTGCTCGGTTGAGGTCGAGGCCAAAGCCAACGGCGCCAATCTAATCTTCAAAAACACGAGCGAAACCGCCGAAGCGGTGGTGGAAAAATGCGTGGTCAAGGGGCGCAAGGTCGTGGACGAGGGACAGATGGATGCCCGCGCCATCGATCAGTTGAGCATCACCTATTATGGCCGGCGCACGATGAATATCAACCTGCCCTCGATCGATGACCTGGATCAGGCGCAGTACATCGCCGACTTCGAGCGGGACCGGCGCAAGACGCCTTTCGGCCTGGCGCAGACGATTACCCTGCAAAGCCATGCCGAGTTCGGCGGCGCGCGACACGAGGATCAACTGGAGCTGACGATCGGCAGCCTGATTCGGCTGCAAGAAACGCAGTCCGATCATGAGGGGATCTATTTCGTCATCGGCGAGGCGCACGAATTGGCGCGCGGCGGCAAGCACTGGACGACTACCTGGTACCTGGAGCCGCAGATCGAGACCTTGCCCTGGAGGCTGGAAGATAGTGACCGCGGCAAGCTGGATGAGAACGCTTACCTGGCGTATTAGCGATCGGTTCGGTGAGATGAGGCGGCTTGTGACAGGGCGAGCCTCATCTCGCTGATTCGCAGATCAACTTGATGTTTAGAGGAGAGAAATCATGCCGAATTTTAGTATCGAAGAGATCCGTCGGATTTATGAAGAGAAGCGCCGGAAGAGACAATTGCCAGGTAATCCGACGCGATCTGTGACCCAGGAGCAGCTCGAATATGGACATGACAGCGGGTCCTATCGCCCGCCCACTAGGCCATCGAGCGACAATACGCCGACGGTTAGTTGGGGGGAACAGATTCTCCGCCGAAACAGCTTGCGTGCCGAACAAGATGCCGCAGCGCAAGACCGCAGTCGGATCATCACAGCGGAGCAACTCGAATATGCGCATGACAGTAATGCTTATCGCCCACCGACGACGCATTCGAAGGGTCGACAAAGCCACAACCAAAACGGATCTAGCGACGATCAACCGCTATACACGCTCGGGGAACGGATCCACCGTCGGAACAATCAACGCGAATGGCTAGATGAACAGGCGAAAGAGCCAAAACAGCAATCGAGGAATGAAGATGACACGCCGGACTACGCTGAATACGAGCCGAGCGAATTCATATCTGAGGCGGCCGTTAACATACCGGTAACCGCAGATCAAAGACAGCATCTGGAGGTGCTTATCGGCGTCGAAAGCAATGACAACGTGCGAGGGGTGTTAATTGCCTTCTTGCATGAAGGCATACCTCGAGAACGGTTCACCGAATACTATCTGTCGCAATTCATGCATTGGGGCGATGACCCTGAGGCGGATGCCTATGCATTGGAACTCCTTGAACGCGTTCGATACTCGTATTGGGATGAATCGCTAAGTCAAGAAGACCTGGCAGATGACCTGTGGGTCCAGGCGCATGCCAGCCATTCAATGATGTGGGAAGACGGTATAGTTAGCGAAGAAGAACAGGCTTCATATGACGGCAGCTTCGAAGACTACAAAGAACACGTCGAATTGATATACGGCGTCAAGTTTACCAGCGAGGAAGGCGCAGACGAATGGAACTTGCTTGACGTCCGAATGGTGCATATCGAGCTGGAGAATGTCGCAAGAATATCCGGTGATAGACTGCGCGGAATGACAGATTTGTCTATGAACGACGCCACCGCATTTCGCTTGATTTTCGGCGACATAACCTTGCATCAATCAGCAAAAACAAGAGTAACAGGAGAAGGCCACCCCGTTGCGGCAGAAGTAAGCGGTCACAACATCACCATCTATCGAAAGGAAGGACACAATAGGAATTATCATCTCGAACCGTATTTGTTCCTGCATGAATTGGGCCATGTCTTCAATGCGCATGCCGGGCAGGGAAATCCCTTGGGCTACGGCACGATCACCCGAGTTATTGCGGATCATACGGACACGGAGACCCGCGCTGGTATGGGCTGGCCGCGCGAAGACATACTCTTGAACGACAGCTTGGCTCCCACCAAACATACAGATGACATGCACCGGTTGATACCGCTTCATGAATATCTGGAATTGGAACCCGATGACCCGCTGATTACGACAACGGGTCTCAAATCAATGTACGTGCAGCTTCTTCAGCAGAGCCGGGATTACAGCAACAACGAAATCGCGGCGGATACCTACCTGAATTATATTGTCCATCTGACCACCCGCGGACAGTTGGGCTTTTCGCCCGATGCGGCCGGTCAGGAGCGGCTGAACTTCATGAACGACAACATGGACAAGTGGATCCGCAACGCGATCTTCTACAACGCGGCTGATGATCCCCACGTGAAGAGGTTTCTCGAAGAACGCGGTGTATTGCTGCCCGACGTCGGAACCGGCATAGTTGATACTAACAACAATGAGGGCGCCATTCTCCGATCCGGTCCATCGGAGGATGCGGAATTCGTCAAATACTTGGCGGAGAACAGCGCGGTCACCCTGCTGGCAAGGACTCAATACGTTGATGATAAGGGTTTCCACTGGAACGCTATTGAGGATTCCGGCGTATACTGGACGCGCTACGATCTTGTCACCGAGAATTGGGATGACGACATACCCTACTTATCCAGAGACGAGGTAAGCGCCACATTCAATCCCGGTCGCCCCTATGAAGAAACTGCTGGGTGGTTTCGAGAATTCGTAAGATACCTGCTGACTAGGAGATAGTCCATGATCAGGACAACGGTCGCCATTTGGATCTTGGTTTTTGCCCTCAGCGGCGCGTATGGCCAAGACGCCTACGAGGGCATGTGTAAGCCAACTTCAGCGTTTTCCATCGACACAATTCATCGAATGTGCGCTTTCGGCACCGATAGTTCCACAGCAGCGGAGGTCAAGTGGCACAAGACTGAACCCTACTTCGTTGAGTTGGCATATCATTATCGAACCCGGGAACTGGCCGTAGTGGTCTGGCGATTCTTTAACGACCTGAATTACCGGGGCAGGACTATTTCAGAGTTCTCGCCCTCCTTCGTCCAACTGGAGATTGCGGGGGACGTGGCCATCGTCGGAACGCGTGCCGGCGGCCTCAAAGTCTGGGATATTCTGCAAGAAACGTTCCTCTATGAGGTTCAGATCGCCGAGGGGCTTGTCAGCGAACTCTTGGCGCACCCTTCGGAATCATGGTTGCTGGTCGCGACTGACCATGAGAGACTGTATCGATTTGATCTCGAGACGCGCGCGGTTAGGAAAATCGAACCCCAAACGGGCGGCGATCTTTCGCTGGACGCGTTGGCCTTTTCGAATGACGGTCGCCTGCTGGCCAGCGGCGGAAGCGGGGTCATCCAGATCTGGGACACGTATTCCTGGGAACTTCGAGCCGCAGCCGATATAGGCGCCGCGTCGCTGGGTGCAGTGCATTTTGTGGCTGGTGACTCTCAACTGATCGTCCTGGCGGACGCCGCTGTCAGCCGTTGGTCGATTGCCGGGGACGACTTGACCTTGCGGCGGAGATTGAAAAGGCATCCGGATAGGCGCCGGTGTCGCATCACCGTAGGTGATGTCAGTCCGGACGAGACTCTGCTGATGACAATGGATACTTGTGTGCAAAGGCGGGTTTGGGATTTGACCACAGATAGGGAAATCTATATTCCGCCGGTTTACTCATATGATGCATTCCGAGGCACAGTCAGCCTCTTTAGCCCCGATGGTCGCTATTACTTAAGTGGCGGCGATTATCTTGCCTGGAACTTTAAGTTCGTCGGTCCGGAAGAATAGATTCGCGGGTTCAATCATCTGAGGAGGAGAGGATATGACAGCATCACAAGTACCGAACGAGGGGCGAGCGCCACATTCAATCCCGGTCGCCCCTACGAAGACACTGCGGAGTGGTTTCGCGAGTTCGTAAGATACCTGCTGACTAGGAGATAGTCCATGATCAGGACAACGGTCGCCATTTGGATCTTGGTTTTTGCCCTCAGCGGCGCGTATGGCCAAGACGCCTACGAGGGCATGTGTAAGCCAACTTCAGCGTTTTCCATCGACACAATTCATCGAATGTGCGCTTTCGGCACCGATAGTTCCACAGCAGCGGAGGTCAAGTGGCACAAGACTGAACCCTACTTCGTTGAGTTGGCATATCATTATCGAACCCGGGAACTGGCCGTAGTGGTCTGGCGATTCTTTAACGACCTGAATTACCGGGGCAGGACTATTTCAGAGTTCTCGCCCTCCTTCGTCCAACTGGAGATTGCGGGGGACGTGGCCATCGTCGGAACGCGTGCCGGCGGCCTCAAAGTCTGGGATATTCTGCAAGAAACGTTCCTCTATGAGGTTCAGATCGCCGAGGGGCTTGTCAGCGAACTCTTGGCGCACCCTTCGGAATCATGGTTGCTGGTCGCGACTGACCATGAGAGACTGTATCGATTTGATCTCGAGACGCGCGCGGTTAGGAAAATCGAACCCCAAACGGGCGGCGATCTTTCGCTGGACGCGTTGGCCTTTTCGAATGACGGTCGCCTGCTGGCCAGCGGCGGAAGCGGGGTCATCCAGATCTGGGACACGTATTCCTGGGAACTTCGAGCCGCAGCCGATATAGGCGCCGCGTCGCTGGGTGCAGTGCATTTTGTGGCTGGTGACTCTCAACTGATCGTCCTGGCGGACGCCGCTGTCAGCCGTTGGTCGATTGCCGGGGACGACTTGACCTTGCGGCGGAGATTGAAAAGGCATCCGGATAGGCGCCGGTGTCGCATCACCGTAGGTGATGTCAGTCCGGACGAGACTCTGCTGATGACAATGGATACTTGTGTGCAAAGGCGGGTTTGGGATTTGACCACAGATAGGGAAATCTATATTCCGCCGGTTTACTCATATGATGCATTCCGAGGCACAGTCAGCCTCTTTAGCCCCGATGGTCGCTATTACTTAAGTGGCGGCGATTATCTTGCCTGGAACTTTAAGTTCGTCGGTCCGGAAGAATAGATTCGCTGGTTCATTCATTTGTGGAGGAAGGATATGACAACAACAGAAACAGTCGCAATTGATTGCGGCCAAGACAAGGGAAAGCGTTAATCACCAACCGTTCAGCGAGATGAGGCGGCTTGTGACAGGGCGAGCCTCATCCCGCTGATTCGCAAATCAGTTTGATGTTTGACGAGGATTAGCATTCCGGAATTTGCAAACTTGGCGCGGCGTACGTTTTATCGACCAATGGACATGGAATAGGACAACTGTGGATCTCAACGATTTGCCGGATGAAGTCAAACTCCCGATTATGGCAGCGCTCGGCGGCAGCATTGTCGCTGTATTTAATCATTTTAGCGATGTGTTCAAGCGCAGTTCTCGCAAAGCTGACATTAGCGTCGACAGGATCGAAGCCGAACATCAACTCGATGTCGGCCAGGCCGAGCTCATTCATCGCATGGTCGATCAGCACCTGCTGCAAGAGAACAGCGTCTTTCGCATCATGGAGGAGGAGGTGAGGGAAAACAAGAAGACGATTCGCAAGCTGCTAGAAGAGCGCATCGCCATGAAAGCGGAGCTCGTCGCTCTGCGCACCGAAAATCAGACGCTCAAAGATCGTATTGCCGAACTTGAAAGACTCAATCACAAGGAGAAGGAAAATGGATAAGAGCAAAACAGCACCACGCAGACTTTTGCAATCACGGCGATTTTGGTCGGCGATCATCAGCATCATCACCTTGCTGATCGCCGCCTCTCGGCCGGAGCTCGAAGAGCATCTTAATGTATTGGCGCCCACCATTACGACGATCTGCGTCACCCTGGTTGGCGGCTATATCATCGAAGATCGCGAGCTCGCCAAGAACACCGCGTCGCCTGCGGACGAGGGAATCGATGAATCTGACGCCGCGTGAGCAAGAACAACTCAAGCTGGCGCTGGCGCGGATTGCCGAGCATAACAGAACGCTGATCGATTCCATTGACAAGACGCTGAAGGGCATTAAAGCCGCCCAAGAAACCCTGGAGGCAATGAGACGGGACAGTCTCATTGCCTCCTCGGCCATCGAAAAGATGACCGCTGGGCAAAACGTACTGGGTGATGATTCGGCGGTTAAAGCTGGACCCGGCGGATCAAGCGAAGATAGCGCCGAAAGCAAAGCGGGTGAACCGGTCAGCGCAATATCGAGTATCGAGAGTTTCCTCGACTTCGCAATTGCTGTCATCAGCGCCTGGCAAGGCAATAGCTGGGGTGTCATCAATCCCGACCCGCTGGAGTACGGCCTTTTCGGCTTCAAGGGGGTGCGGCTCCAGCAGGTCCTGGATAACTATTTCGACCGGACCAGTAAAGCGCATTCGAATCAACTCCTATCGCTGTCCTGGTATGCTGCAAAGGCGAACGATCGGCACATGCGAGCCGCTCAATTGCACATCGCGCGCGACTTCCTGCAGACTGTCATGAGGCTGTCAATTGAACCCAGGGGAATCCGTTCCCCGCTCGGCAAGCTCATGATTATGGATGCCGCAGTCGATCATGGCTTGACTCATGAAATCCTGAAACGCACCGAGGTCGATTTGGGGCTTGATGTCATCAAAGCTGATGGTCGATACATCAAACCTTACCTGCCCGCACTCTTCAATGACGAAGTTCTATACTTTCAGCACTTTGCGCTTGAGCGCATGAAGGAACGCGAAGCGCAGCCGGCGGATCTGCCTCAGCATATTCAAGACCGCTTGCGAGAGCGCTACGAGTGGTTTGAAAACCTCGCTTTTGAGCGTGACATGACCTTTGAGAAGCAAGCCAATGGCGTCGTACATCTGGGAGCCATCAATGTCACGGTGCCTTTACCCGAAGAGCTGTTACATGTTCGAGGTGAACCGCAAACGATGCCCTCCAGACAGAAGGCCGGCGCCAGACAGTTGGCCTATGGATCGCCCGTAGACCCGGCTGCCAGAGCCGTTTTGCCACGGGGTTGGTGTTCCGCGATTGACCACGGAGAAATCTACCAACATACCAAATTCAAAGGCCAGATGCACACCGGGTTGGATATCAACCGCTGTGATGATGTCGATGAAGGTTTACCCGTCTATTCGATTGCGGACGGGCTGATCATCTTCGCCGGCGTCGGCGCCGGTTCCTGGGGGAATCTGGTTGTTATCAGACATCCTGACGGCATGTGGTCTCGCTATGGGCACTTGAAGAACATCGCAGCCAGTATCAGGAAGGGCGAAAACTGTAGCAGAGGAGCGCTTCTCGGTACAATCGGTCGGGGACACAAAGAACAGTTTAACGCCCATTTGCACTTTGACATGTGCAAGACCTCTCTGTGGCAAGTCAATCCCTCTTGGTGGTCAGCCAATAATCCAGCGGAAATCAAAAGGAATTACGTCGATCCGGCCGAATTCATTTCGGAGAGAGGCTGGTGGACACTCTGACAAAAGTTCCGGCGGTGTATCCAATTCATTTGAAATAAGGAACAACAACCACCTGACAGCTTGGTAGGGGCGACTCACGGAGTCGCCCCTACCATTTTCTTAGATGCATGTCACATTCGACATATATTGATTTTGAAGCGATTGTCCTGAGTCCCGACTGATTCGACTTGTTGCCCCGCAGCATGTATCCTATCAGTAACTTCGCATGTGTTTTCTTGCTCGAAGAGCGCGCAAGGTCAAGTGTCGGGCGGAAGAAAACCGTGACGCCCCGACATCGACTCTTTAGCAGAGAGGAGCACGATCAATGGGTGAATTGGCGACTCGGGTCGACGGACTCCGGGCAGAGATTGAAGAAGTGAAAAGCAGCACACTATGGTGGTCGCTGACCGGATTGTTCCTGGCGGCCATCACCCTCTACGTGGTCGCGTCGGCATTTCCGGATCCGCTCGTCACGACCTTGCCCGGCGTCATTCTGCTGCTATTGGCAGCCGTCGTCTGGCTGCTGCTGCAGGCCTCACACTATTTGCTTGCCTCTTGGGCGCTGGTCATAAGCTGCTTCGCTGTGAATATGATGCTGATCATCTGGAGCGGACTGGCGGAAGCGGTCGTCTTCCTGGCTCTGCCGGTGGGTTTGACCGCCGTGTTGATCGGTCTGCCCGGCAGTATCGCCACCGCTATTGCTTGTACATTGACGCTGATTTCCGGTTTCATTGTTTCGCCGGTGATAGAGCCCGTTCTGCGCTATGTGGCGATCATCCATATTTGGGGAATCGTTTGGCTGGTCTGGCTGACATCACGCCCGCTGCTCTTGGCCAGACAATGGTTCGAAGCGAGTTACAGCCAGAGCCGGGAGGCGCTCGAGGCCAGCCGCGATTATCAATTCCAACTCCGGCAAGCATTGGATGATCTGACAGACGCCCATCTCCAGCTAACCCAATTGAATCGCCTCGCGCATGACCTGCGCCGGCAAGCGGAAGAAGCGCGGCGCTCGAAAGAGCAATTCGTCGCGAACGTGAGCCATGAACTGCGTACGCCGCTGAACATGATCATTGGATTCAGCGAAATGGCGATGAATTCGCCCGAAACCTACGGTCGCAATATCCCGCAGTCCTTGCTGGCGGACCTGGAGATTGTGTTGCGCAACAGCCGACATTTGTCGAGCCTGATCGACGATGTGCTGGACCTGAGCCAGATTGACGCCGGCCAAATGGCCTTGATGAAGGAACCGGTGACGCTGGCCGAGATCGTCGCTGCGGCCGAGACCGCCGTGCGCCCGCTCTTCGACTCGAAGGGTTTGTCCCTGCAAACGGAGATACCGAAGGATCTACCGCAACTCCACTGCGACCGCATTCGCATCAGACAGGTATTGCTCAACCTGCTGAGCAATGCCGGACGCTTTACCGATCAGGGCGGCGTGCGGGTGGCGGCAAGGCAGGAAGGCGATCAAGTGATCGTCAGCGTTGCCGATACCGGTCCCGGCATTAAGGCTGAGGAAATGGACGAGGTCTTCAAGCCTTTTCAGCAATTGGACGGGTCCATCCACAGTCACTGGGGCAGCAGCGGCTTGGGATTGAGCATCAGCAAGCACTTTGTGGAGCTGCACAAGGGTCGGATGTGGCTGGAGAGCGAGCCGGGGCAGGGCGCCACATTCTTATTCCGTCTGCCGGTCGCGGAGGCTATCCCGCCGGACGATGGGGAGTTGATGCGCTGGTTTTCGCCCTATTCAACCTATGTCGAAAAGCCTCACATACCGTCTTTGCCCAAGCCAAGGGATCGTCCGCGCCTTATCATCTTTGAAGAGGGCGGGGGGCTGAGCCGGCTGCTTGCCCGCTACCTGCACAATGTCGAACTGATTCCGGCAGCCAGCCTGGAGGAGGCGATAGCCGAGGTGGAGCGCCTGCCGGCGCAAGCATTGCTGATCAACGCGGCCTCTGTGGGCGAAGATCTGCTGCGGATCGAGAGAGAGATCACGCTGCCTTATGGGCTACCGGCTGTCGTGTGCTCTGTGCCCGGCATAGGCGATGCCGCCGAATCCCTGGGGGTGGAGGATTACCTGATCAAACCAATCTCGCGCGAAGAACTGCTCGCTGCTCTGGATCGCCTCCACTTGGATGGCAAGACCATTTTGGTGGTAGATGACGAGCCCGATGTCCTGCGGCTCTTCCGGCGCATGCTGGCGTCGGCGGGCCGGGACTACCGCGTGCTGCGGGCCACTAGCGTGGGACAAGCCCGTCGGATTCTGCGCGAACAGCGGCCCGATGTCGTCCTGACGGATTTGATCATGCCGGAAATGGACGGCTTTCAGTTGATCGCCGAGATGCGGGGGGACCCGGCGCTGCGGGATATCCCCATCGTAGTCACATCGGCCCGCGATCCCTCAGGCCAGCCCATCGTGAGCAAGTCGCTGGCGGTGATTCGCGGCGACGGCATCGCCATGCCCCGGCTTTTGGCCTCTATTGAAGCGCTGGTCAAAACCTTATCCGTGCAGCCGGTCAACCTGGGCATCGAGTACGGACAGGAGACCCCGCTGGCTGAGGGGCTTGCTCAAGAAGCCGGCGGCGCCCAGGCTTAGCGCCAGATCGCGCTGCGGCAAAATGGTGCAGACGATGACGGGCTTATCGCCGAGTTGAGGATGGGCGCGAAAACGCCCGAGCAGTTCCCAGCCATCAATGTCTTGCAGCAGCACATCCAGCAGGATGATATCGGGCATGGTCTCTTCTGCCAGCGCCAGCGAGCGCACGGGATCGCTTTCGCACTGGAGGCGGTAACGCGTGTCGGCGGTGTAACGCTGAAGGAGTTGCAGCGTATCGGGATTGTCATCGATCGCCAGCACGGAAATCCGCACGTCTGTCGGCAGCGTGAGTCGCAATACGCAGACTTGATCGCCGGCCGGTTCAGTATGGTGATGAAGCGATCCGCCGGAGAAACCGACCAGTTCGCGCGCCACCCTTAATCGCTCCGACCCCATCTCAGCCGCCTCCGCCGCGAGTACGCCATAGCCGGTGACTGATACCGACACATGTCGGACGCCCGGCTGATGCTCGGCGCGAAGGACGAGCCGCCCCTCGTCCAGCCAGTCCAGCGCAACCGTGAGGATGTTCAGAAGCGCCTGCCGCGTTGGTACCAGTTGAACCGCCAGCTTCGGCAGCCCTCCGCTCGGCTCGTACACGAGCTCAACAGCCGATGACTGAAGCATCGGCTCGGCCGTATCCAGAGCCGAACGAATCAGCGCCTCAACTTCGACGGATTCGCGGGAGAAAGCGGCTTGCGACCAAGCCAACTCGTCTTCACGACCGAGCTCCGCTGGTCCTTGCGCGCTCGCTGGCTCGGCGCTTTCCAGCTTGTAGCGCGTCCAGATCTTGTCCGCCAGCACAGCCAGCGCCCGTTTTTCCTGCCGGCGCAACTGGCGCACGCTCAAACCCAGATCGTTGCCGACCTCGAACTGTGTAAGCTGTTCCGTAAAGCGACCGTGCAGGATATGATAATAGCGCCAGGACCTTGATTGAGCCGGCACGTCATCGCCCGGGCGGAGCGATTCAATGGTTTCCAGCAAGAGGCGCCGCAGCGCAACGATGGCGTCGGCGCGGGTCTCCAAGCCGAGGAACGCGATCAGCCGGCTGTCGCGCAGGGCGGCCGGATCGTACAAGCGCGTCAGTGCCGCGCGCAGTTCATGTGCAAAGGCAGAGCGGTCGATCTCCGTAATCATGTCCTATTGATGTCCGCTTGATGTCCGCCGCTAGTCCAAATCACAGTCCGAAGGGGCGTCGGTTAAGATAGTATCCAAAAGTGAAGCCAAGCGCATCTTACTCAGCTTGGTACAGATTACTGGAGGAGAAGAAAGATGAGTTACAAAACTGTATTGAGCTTCGTTGCCTTAGTTTTGGTGCTCACCCTTTTGGGCACGGCAGTCGCCGACGACATGGTGACCATCGTCTATTGGGACGAGCCTCAAAGCCCTGGGGCTGAAGTGGTCATCAATCAGATCATCGAGAATTTCGAGGCGGCCAACCCCGGCGTTGATGTCGTGCGCGAAGTGATCGGCTGGGAAGTCTTGCGCGACATCGCCAAGACTTCGATTGAGGCGGGAGAAGGTCCCGACATCATGTATTACGATGCCGGTCCGGGCTATATGGGCATCCTGGCGACCGCGGGCCTGCTCTATCCGCTAGACGATGCTTATGAAATGTACGGCTGGGACGACCGCCTCGTGCCGACATCGCGCGCCTTCACCACTTTCGATGGCAGCGTATATGGCGTCGGTCACGAGCTCGAAGGCGGCGGCTTGTATTGGAACAAGACCATCTTCGCCGAAGAAGGCTTGGAGCCGCCGGCGAACATGGACGAACTGATGGCGCTCTGCGGGACCTTCCGCGAGCGCGGCTATGACGTGCCGATGGCGGCCGGCTGGGCCGACATCAATGGCATGGCGCTGACGCACAATTGGTATCCGATCCTGCAAAACTGGGTCGGACCGGACATGGTCGCTGCGGCGATCTCAGGCGAGCACCCCTGGACCGATCCCGGGATCGTACACGCGATGAATGTTGTCGCTGGCGACATGGTCGACGCGGGCTGCTTCAGCGATGACGCCGGCGGCCTCGGCTTCCTGGAAGGCAATATGCTCTTCTACTCGAGCCAGGCGCCTATGATGCAGATGAGCACCTGGGCGATGCAGTTCCTGACTTTCCAGTACTTGATCGTCGATGACATCGGCTTCATGGCTTATCCGCCATTTGAGGGCAAGCCGGGCGCCTTCAAGATGAGCTTGGGCGGCACCTGGGTCGTCATCGGGGACACCGAGCATCCGGAAGAGACGCTGGCGCTGCTGGATTACTTCGTATCGGAAGAGGCGCTGCCGCTTTGGCTCGATGCCAAGCTGCTGCCCGTGCTCAGCGGCATCGACTATAGCCAGTACGACTTGCCGCCGGTCTACGCCGACTTCACCACCCTGGTCTCGAATTGGACGGGACCGGTCGGCTACCACGTCGACATTCTGACGGCGGCGCACTTCACCACCGTGATGTGGGAAGGCTTGCCCGAGGTCGCGGCTGGCCGGCGCACGGCGGAGGAACATGCCGCCAACATGCAGGCTGAGATGGACAAATCCGTCGCGGAAGGCACCGCCTTCGATATAACGGGGTAAGAACCCCCACCCCCTAGCCCCCTCCCCCATAAAGAGGGAGGGGGAATTGACCTGCGCGAGGATAGCTG
>JAPOWG010000042.1 GCA_026707745.1 Chloroflexota bacterium | reverse complement strand
GAGCGGCGTCGACGAATTTCGGGCGGCAGTCCACGCGGTATTCGGTGAAGACAGCGCATGACAGCTCCCATCCGCGTGACAGTCTGGAACGAATTCTGGCACGAGAATCCCCTGCATTGGGAGGCGGTCCAGCGCTCCTGGATGAGCCACGGTTACAGCGAAGAAAGCGCGATTGAAGAAACCGAGGGCGTCCGCAAGATTTATCCTGACGGCATCCACGAGGCCATTGCCGCTCCTTTAAGAGAGCAGGGCTTCTCTGTGCGAACAGCGACCCTCGATGAACCGGAGCATGGGCTGAGTGAGGCCGTCCTTAATGAGACGGATGTCTTGATTTGGTGGGGGCATGTCGTCCACGAGAAAGTCGACGATGCGATTGCCGAGCGCGTTTACAGGCGTATTGTGGACGAGGGCATGGGCTTCATCGCGCTGCACTGGGGCGCGGGCTCTAAAGTCTTCAAGAAGTTGATGGGCACCTCCTGCTCAGTGACGCCGATTGTGAGTGGGGCGCCGGAACGGCTTTGGATCATTGAGCCGGCGCATCCCATCGCCCGCGGCTTGGAGACGTCCTTCGTGATTCCGCAAACGGAAATCTACGGCGAGCCCTTTGATATTCCCGCGCCGGATTCGATTGTCTTCATCAGTTCCTGGCCCAGCGGCGAAGTCTGCCGCAGCGGCTGTTGCTTTCAACGTGGTCGAGGGCGTGTCTTCTTCTTTCGGCCCGGTCACGAGACCTACCCGATTTACTATCAGAGAGAAGCCCAGCAGGTCATCGCCAATGCCGTCGAATGGGCGGCGCGATCGAGCTAGAGGTCTGCTCATGCCGCGTAAGCTGGCTTTCACCGGCGGATACAAAGTTGGACTGGTCGAATACGACGAGCGACCGCTTGCGCCACATGAAGTGCGCGTCCAGACCGAATATGCCTCGGGCAAGCACGGCACGCCGCTGGCGATTATGGATGGCCGCAGCGAGCGTGGCCAGATATGGGATGAAGAGATGCGCCTCTTCCTTCCTGAGGAGGGGGCGGACGGACGCTATGACTTGAGCGGCGCGCCAGTCGGCACTAGCGGCGTCGGCACGATCATCGAGCTTGGCTCGGAAGTCTCCGATTGGAAGATGGGGGACCAAGTCATCAGTTTCATGGATGTCAGCGAGACCAACACGATCCCAACGCGACGCAAGCTGCCCTGGGATGGCCCGCCGCTCTGGCTGGATGGCTGCATCTGGCCTTTGGACGATATTGACCCGCTGGACGCGCTTTGTTTCGAGCCGGCCTTTGTTTCCTTCCACTGCATCCGCGAATCGAACCTGCGCTTCGCCGACACGGTCGCCGTCGTCGGGCTGGGCGCGATCGGTTTGCTGACGGTGCGCATGGCGGCGTTGAGCGGCGCCGAGCAGGTCTTCGCTGTGGATCCACTGCCCAAGCGCCGGGAACTGGCGCTGGATTATGGCGCGCACTATGCGCTCGATCCATTCGAGGTGGATGCCGCGCTCGAGATTCACAAGCTGACCGGGGGCCCCGGTGTCGACGTGGCCGTTGAGTTGAGCGCGACCTACGCGGGCTTGCAAAACGCGATACGCGCGACGCGCATGGAGGGCACGATCTGCGCCAGCGGCGTCTATCTGGGCGAGGGGCGGGACCTCTGGCTGGGGCGCGAGTTTCATCGCAATCGCCTGACGATGATTGTGCCGCATGGCTGTTTTCTGGGGCACAAGCCGCGCGACTACTCGCGTTGGGATGATTATCGCGCCTACGACGCCATCATCAGCATGATGCGCCAGGGTGCGCTGACCGCGCCCGGGTTGATCCAGCCCCTGGTTTCGCTGGACGAAGGTCCTGCCGTCTGGGATCTGGTTGTGAAGGAGCCTGGGGAAGTGGTAAAGTTTGGAGTACGCTTTTGAGCGGGTGACTTAGCGAAGAGGGAGAAATCGAATGGTACGAGCAGGATTATCCAGTTTTTCCTTGCATTTGCCGGATGCCTTGGGAGATCCATGGTTCGAATTGGACGCTGGCGGCAAAAGCGTTTCCGGGTCCTGGCATGGGACGCCGACCCTTGATCTGCTGGCTTTCCCGGCCGAAGTCGCCGCACATGGGATCAACTGCGTCGACCTCTGCATTCAACATATCCCCAACATTGAGCCCGGCTACCTGGCCGAACTGCGTTCCGCTTTCGGATCAGCGGGTGTGGAGTTGTATCAACTGCTGATTGATTTGGGAGAGGTCGCCAGTTCCGATCCCGACGAACGAAGCGCTAGCATCGCGCTGACCAAGCGCTGGATGGAGATCGCCGCCGAGCTGGGATCGACCGGCGTCCGTTACGTTCCGGGCGACAGCAAACCCACGCCGGAAACGATTCGCAAGAGCGGCGAAGCCTTCCGCGAGTTGTACGATTATTGCCTCGAATGCGGGCTGGAGCCGGCCACCGAAAACTATAAGGTCTTTAACAATGAGGCGGACGATCTCTTACAGGTACTCGATATTGCCGAGCGCGACTATGGACTGGTCGCCGATTTTGGCAACGCCAAGGGACCAGACAAATATGACAATCTGTCCAAATTGATGCCACGGGCCACCGCTATTCATCAATGGGTCGCGATTGATGAGGATGGGGTCATCAACGACGAGGACTCCAAGCGCTGCCTGAATATGGCGCGCGACAGCGGTTTCGACGGCCCCATCATGCTCTTGGGCGGACACCCCTATCAGCTTTACCGCGATACGCGCGAGATGTGGGACGCTGTCGACGAACTGCGCGGCGAAGTCCGTTCCGTCTTCGGCGACGATCTCCAGGGCTGAGAATAGCAAAATGGCGGCAACCCCTTATTTGACCGAGAATAAGAAAGCCGTGTAGCTATGACCTTACGCTGTGCCTAGGTCGCGCAGACACAGCCCGTTGACACTGACCGCCGATACCGCAGGTTGCCTGCCCGAACCGCTCAGCTCAAGGAATTGCAGGGGCGACCCTTGGCTCGCCCAAAAGCGTGCTTATGTGGAAGAGAGAGGTACTTTATGGTACGCGCAGCAGTATCAACAGTAACCTTGGCGAAAGCGCTGGGGAGTCCACGATATGAATTGGACGCTGACGGAACCCAACAGATCGGGTCCATGTCGGAGCCGGCTACCATCGATCTGCTTGATGTGCCAGCCGCAGCTGCCGCGCGCGGCTTCCACAGCTTTGATCTCAGCGTCTATCACCTGCCCAGCATCGACAGCGGCTACCTTGCAGAGTTGCGTTCCGCCTTTGCAGAAGCGAAGGTGGAGCTTTTTCAACTGCTGATTGATACCGGCGAAGTCGCCAGTACGGATCCCGACGAGCGCGGCGCGGGGATCGCGCACATCAAGCGTTGGATGGAGATCGCCGTCGAGTTGGGGGCGAGGGGCGTGCGCTATGTCCCGGGCGATAGCGAACCTTCGCCGGAGACCATTCGCGCGAGCGGCGAAGCGTTCCGCGAACTCTTTGATGTCGCCGTAGATCTTGGGCTCAAGCCCGCCACCGAGAATTACCGGCACTTCAACCTGAAGTCGGGCGATCTGCTCGGTGTTATCGAACACTCCGAACGTGAATACGGCGTGATTGCTGATTTTGGCAATGCTCGTGGAGCCGATAAGTACGAGACCCTGGAAGCGATCATGCCGCGCGCGACTTCAATCCACGCCTGGGCTGAGGTCGACGAAAACGGCGACCTGATCAGCGAAGATTTCCAGCGCTGCTTGAGCATGGCCCGCGACAATGGCTTCGACGGACCCATTATGTTGCAGAGCGGCTACCCGGTCGATGTCTTCCAACGGACGCGGGAAGTTTGGGCGCGGGTCGACGAAATGCGGGACGAAGTGCGGGCGGTATTTGGCGACGCGCTATCGAACGGAGCATAGCTTATGTCACGACCGATTCGTGTAACTGTATGGAATGAGTTTTGGCACGAGAATCCGCAGCGTCATGCCGATGTGAAGTCGCGTCTGAAAAACTATGGGTTCAGCGGACAGAGGCTGGTCAATGCGACCGAAGGCGTACAGAAAATTTACCCGGACGGTATGCACGCCGTTATCGCGGATCATCTCAGCGGGCAGGGCTTTGCTGTGCGCGCGGCAACTCTCGATGAACCGGAGCACGGCCTGACGGAAGCCGTATTGGACCAGACTGATGTCCTGACTTGGTGGGGCCACGCCGCCCACGACCAGGTCAGCGATGAGATCGTCGAGCGCGTACACGAACGCGTGACCATAGGCGGTATGGGTCTCGTTGCGCTGCATTCCGCGCATTATTCAAAGATATTCAAGAGGTTGATGGGCACCTCGTGTATGCTGAAGACACGCGAAGCGGACGAGAAAGAACGTATCTGGGTCCTTGAGCAGGGGCATCCCATAGCCAGGGGCTTGCCGGAATACTTCGAGATTCCGGAAACCGAAATGTATGGCGAGCCCTTTGATATTCCTGCCCCGGATACGCTGGTCTTCGTAAGCTGGTTCCAGGGCGGTGAGATCTTCCGCAGCGGCTGCTGCTATCACCGCGGGCGCGGCAAAGTCTTCTATTTTCGGCCCGGCCACGAAACGCTGCCGATCTATTATCAGCCCGAGGTGCTGCGCGTGATCACCAACGCGGTGGCTTGGGCAGCGCCATCGGGCGGTCCCGAATTGCTCTTCGGCGATCATCCGCCTCTTGAGAGACTGGATTGACCTATACCTTATCCTGCACGAGGAGGATTCGGGATTTATGAAACTGCTGACATACGATTCCGGAAGCGGACCGCGTTGTGGGGTTCTGAGTGACAATTTGGTGGTCGATGTCACCGCCTTGCTAGGCGCCGATCACACCTTGAGGGACGTCCGCGCTTTACTTGAATCCGGCGACTCGCCACTTGATCGAGTACGAGACGCCCTAGCGAGCGATATCGCCGCGCCGGGTGTGCCCCTGCCCATGGTTCGGCTGCGCGCTCCTGTCCTCCAGCCGCCGACTTTGCGCGACTTCTTTAGTTACGAGGCGCATGCCAACGGACAAGGCGCGCGGACGCTGCACGAGGCTTGGTATCGCTTGCCGGTCTTCTACTTCTCCAACACCCTGCGCGTCTTCGGACCGGAAGACGTCGTGCCGGTTCCTTCGGCGACTGACCGACTGGATTATGAGATGGAATTGGGCTGCGTCATCGGACGTGAAGGCAGCGACATTAAAGCCGTCGATGCTCTGGACTATATCGCCGGCTTCTGCATACTCAACGACTGGAGCGCCCGTGACCTGCAATTTGACGAAATGGCTGTTGGGCTCGGTCCCGCCAAAGGCAAAGACGCCGCCTCTTCGCTTGGTCCCTGGCTGGTCACCACCGATGAAATGGCCCCCTATCTGCGTGATGGCAGGTTGCAGGTCAAGTGCACGATCAGGGTCAACGGCGATGTCTGGCTGGATGCAGGCGATGGCGGAACTTCGTATCACGGTTGGGGAGATTATGTCGAGCGCGCCTCCAAGGACAGTCGTATTGTGCCGGGGGACGTGCTTGGAAGCGGTACAGTTTCGGGCGGCTCAATCCCCGAGGCGATCGCATTAGGCATTGACAATGCGCGTTACTTGCAGCCCGGTGATGTGGTTGAGATGGAAGTCGAGGGCATCGGTACCCTGCGCAACACCCTCGGCCCCAAGGAAAACGTCGATCCCGACTATCGCTACAAGCCAATAGCATAACTGCTTCGGCGCCAGCCCGCTTCTATCGCAGCCGGTTGCGTCCTGTTTTGCTGTTAGAATAACGGATTGGAGCCTCAATGGTCAGAAACGCGAGTGATATTGCCAAGGTCGCCTGTGTTGGCGGCGGAACGATAGGTTTCTCTTGGGTGGTCCTTTTTGCTCAACACGGCCTCCAGGTCAACATTTACGATATCTCCCATGAAGCCCTGGCTTGGACGATGCGGGAGATCCGCAGTGCCTATGCAACCCTCGTTGAAGCCGGCGTGATGACCGAAGAAGAAGCGACGGCCGCTCAGAACCGGATCGCGACGACGACTGACCTAGCCGGCGCCTTGCAAGATGTGGACTTTGTCCAGGAGTCCGGCCCCGAGCGCTATCGGATCAAGCGGGAGATCTACCGGGAGTTGGACCGGCTAGCCCCTGCGGAGGTCGTACTCGCTTCCAGTACATCCGCCATGCTGATGACGGAAATACAGAAGGCGACGACTCGTCCTGAACGCTGTGTGGTGGCGCACCCGTACAACCCGCCGCATATCGTGCCTTCGGTGGAGATCGTAGGGGGCGAAATGACCTCGGCCGAGACGGTGGCGCTGGCGCGGGACTTCATGGCGAGAATGGGCAGAGTACCGGTGGTGGCCCGCAAGGAATGCCGCGGCCATATCGTCAACCACATGCAAGCGGCGATCTACCGCGAAGCCTTGTGGCTGGTGGGCAATGGGGTTGCTACCGTTGAGGAAATCGACCGCGCCTTCAGAACTGGACCGGGCTTGCGCCTGGCGCTAATGGGGCCCTTTGCCGTCGGCATGTTAACCAGTCCTGGCGGCTTGCAGGATACCATGGTCGACCGGAAGCTCGACCACAGCTTGGAAGATGACATTCCTTCGCGTGTCGAGCGACAGGCGCCGCCGCGCACGCCAGAACTGGCGCGAGAATGGGCGAAGATTTGCGTTGCCCAAATGGAAGCTGAACTGGCGGGCGCGGATATGGAGCAGATCAAGAAGTGGCGCGATACAAAGCTTCTGAAGATTCTCGATGTGATTGCCTCTGATTAGTCTAACGCTGTAAAGTTTCCGGAGTAACTTAAGGAACATGTTATGTATCCTGCCGAGTTCGCGACCAATACCGTAGAGAACACGCCATGAAAATCACCGATGTCAAAACAACTTATATTTTTATTCCGCATCTAGGCAGCATCCAGGACGCGACTATTCGCCATCCGACGCCAGGCAGAGGTCAATGCTTCGTCCATATTCTCACCGATGAGGGCTTGGAAGGACTGGGCGTCGGTGATGGCGGACGCGCGGCGCAAGTCCTCATCAATGAATCGCTGAAGCCGATATTAACTGGGGCGGACCCGCTGTACATCGAGAAACTGTGGGACGATATGTTTTGGCGCGTGCGCGGCGTAGGCCGGAAAGGCCTTGCCTTTGCGGCCATCTCGGCAGTAGACACGGCCCTGTGGGATTTGAAAGCCAAATACTTCAACCTGCCGCTCTACAAGCTCTTAGGACCATATACCGATAGCGTCCCCATTTATGGCAGCGGCGGCTGGACCCACTTCAGCGTGGACGAACTAGTTGCCGAGCAAGTGGGCTACGTCGAACGCGGTATGAAGTCGGTCAAGATGAAGGTGGGGAAAGATTTCGGCAACAGTGAAAAAGAAGATATTGAACGCCTGGCCGCCGTCCGCCAAGCCCTTGGTAATGACGTTGAGATTCTAATTGATGCCAATAACGGTTATTATGCCAAACAGGCTATTCGCATGGCGCGCGCCTTTGAACCCTACCGCGTGGGATGGTTCGAAGAGCCGGTATTGGCTGACGATATTGAGGGCCTGGCCGCAGTCGCCGCCGCTATAGATATCCCAGTCGCGACAGGTGAGCACGAATACACCAAATTCGGCTTTCGAGAGCTCATCGCCCGCGGCGGGGCTGATATCGTGCAGCCGGATATTGGCCGCGTCGGTGGCGTGACCGAGTGGATCAAGGTCGCGAATCTGGCTCACGCCTTTAATCTGCCAGTGGCTCCGCACGCTTTTCAGGTCATCCATCTGCATGTCACTTGTGCCACGCCAAATCTGCGTATCGTCGAGTATTTGGGTGTGGCCGAGGAGTTTGATAAGCTGGTATACACCGAATTCCCCGAACCGGTAGACGGGATGTGGTCCCCCTATCCGGACAGGCCGGGCCTGGGTTTGGAACTGAACCCGGATGTGGTCAAGAAGTATGGATCGTAAGTTGAAGCTGTGACGAAATGATGTAAAGAGGAAGGCGCCAATGAAAGCGGCAGTCCTTTACGAAGCGAATACTCCACTGGTGATCGAGCAATTTGATTTGCCCGACATCAAAGACGATCAGGTTCGCGTCCGGTTGATGGCCAGCGGCGTCTGTCACTCGGACTGGCATATCGTCAAGGGGGAATGGGTCGACATCAACCGTCCGCCCGTGATTCTGGGTCACGAGGGGGCGGGCGTGGTCGAGGAAGTTGGCTCGGCGGTTCACGGTGTCAAAGCGGGCGATCACGTCGTGCTATCCTGGACGCGCAACTGCGGTCTTTGCGAGATGTGCCAGGTGGGCTACTCCAATCTCTGTGAGGAGCCCTGGGACCGACGGGGGCAGCCCCTCTTCACGGACAGTGACCGTCCCATGAAACGGATGAATGCGCTCGGTACTTTCAGCACCGAGACCATCGTTCCCCAAGATGTCGCCATCCCGATCGATCGGGAGATCCCTTTTGCGCAGGCCGCACTGGTCGGCTGTGGCGTGATGACCGGGGTGGGAGCCGCCCTCAACACCGGCAATGTCCAGGCTGGCAAGTCGGTAGCCGTCTTCGGCTGTGGCGGCGTCGGGCTGAACGTGATCCAGGGCGCGGCGATCGCCGGCGCAGAGCCGATTATCGCCGTCGATATCCTGGACAATAAACTCGAAATGGGAAAACTGTTTGGCGCCACGCATGTGGTCAATTCAACTGAGGTTGACCCGGTTGCGGCCATCAAGGAGCTAACGGATGGTAAGGGCGTCCACTACGCCTTTGAGGCTATCGGCCTGGTGCCCGAGCCTTATAAACAGGCCATACTTTCTACCCGACGACGAGGCGTCACTGTTCTTGTGGGCCATGCTCCCGACAACACCCCGCTTGATTTCGACGCCAAGATTCTGGCGCTCGAGAAGACGGTCATCGGCTCAATGTATGGCAGTTGCCGCCCCCGGCTGGATTTTCCCCGCATATTTAGCCTTTACAAAGCGGGCAAGCTCAAGCTGGACGAGTTGGTGACGCGCGTCTATCCCCTCGAAGGAGTCAATGAGGCCTTTGACGCCTTGGGTAAGGGTGAGGTGGCGCGCAGTGTCTTGGATTTGACGTGAATAGTTCAGCCCTGCCTTTGACACGATAGGACGGCGCTTTTGGAGATAAAAGGCAAAACCGTTATCGTCACCGGCGCTGCCCGCGGAATAGGGCGCGCTATCGCCGAAGCATTTGCCCGGGAGGGCGCAAACGTTGTCGCCTCTGACTTAGGCTCGCTGGCGGTTAAACCGGGGTCAGATTGGCATTACTCGCTCTCTGCCGAACCTGAATTGGAAATGATGGCAAATGGAATCAGAGAAAGAGGCGGAAGCTGTGAAGCGATTGCGACTGACGTATCGGAGCGCGCCTCATGTCAGAATCTTGTTGAACGATCGGTCGATGCATTTGGCGGACTAGATATACTGGTGAACAATGCAGGCATTATAAAACTGGGACGAATTGCAGACTTTGCCGAATCTACATGGGATCGAATCTTTGCTGTAAACGTCAAGGGTGTCTTCTTGATGGCGCAGGCGGCGATTCCCTTCCTGGCCAAGAAGGGCGGGGTCATCACAAATATCGCCTCGAACGCCGGCAAACGCGGTTCTGCGTTCAATGGCCCCTACTGCGCCTCGAAAGCTGCGGTGATCGGTTTAACCCAATCCATGGCTGCCGAACTCGCCGAAACTTCCATCAGGGTGAATGCCATCTGCCCGGGCAATGTCTTTACTCCGATGCAATTCGACTATCTTGTCAAGCATCGCCTTCAGCAATACCCTGGGCAATCATTTGAAGACGCCTTCGACGCCTTTGTCAAAGATACTGTTCCCTTGGGCCGCAAGCAGGCGCCCGAAGAGATTGCCGATGCAGCATTATTCTTGACTCGCGCCGACAGCGTGACCGGAATTTCGCTCTCGGTTGATGGTGGCAATGGGATTGGGCTTTCATAAGGAGCGGGCGGCGCCAGTGCAGATAGAAGGCAAAACAGTAATCGTTACCGGCGCTGCGCGTGGAATTGGGCGGGGTATAGCCGAAGCATACGCCACGGAGGGCGCACACATTGTCGCCGCCGATTTGGGCTCGCTGGCGCTTGCAGCCGGGTCGGATTGGCATTACTCGCTGGCCGCCGAAACCGAATTGGAAACAGCCGCAAGCGAAATCAACGAGCGCGGCGGCACATGCAAGGCGATAGAAGTCGACGTATCAGACCGCGATTCATGTCAAAATCTGGTTGACGAGTCGGTTGCAGCCTTTGGTGGATTGGATATTTTGGTGAACAATGCGGGCATTATTCAGACGGGACCGATTATGGACTTGGCCGAGTCTGATTGGGATCGTGTCTTTGCGGTAAACGTCAAGGGCATCTTCTTGATGTCGCAAGCGGCGATTCCACATTTGAAGCAGAACGGTGGCGTCATCATCAATATCGCTTCGGTCGCAGGAAAAAGAGGGTTCGCCCATATGAGCGCCTACTGCGCTTCGAAATTCGCGGCGATTGGCTTGACCCAGTCTATGGCTGCCGAGCTTGCCGAGTTCTCAATCCGCGTGAATGCCATCTGCCCCGGCAATGTCGATACGTCTATGTGGTTTGATCATCTTTCAAAATCAAAGCGGCGACAGCAAGAATACGGCACAGATACGGTTGAAGACACTTTTGCTGCCGTCATCCAAGATCATGTCCCATTGGGTCGAGAACAGACGCCTAGCGATATGGCTGAAGCGGCATTGTATCTAACGCGTGCTGACAATGTGACAGGCATTTCGCTTACTGTATCCGGCGGCTTCGAGATGAATTGACCTTTGGAATTCAGCATAGAAAACAGGATTCGAGAATGAGTTCAACAGGAAAATTCGATATCATCATTGTCGGCGCCGGTATCTCCGGCCTGTATATGCTGTATCGCATGCGAAAGCGTGGCTTGTCGGCGCGTGTCATCGAGATGGGCAGTGGCGTCGGCGGCACCTGGTACTGGAATCGCTATCCCGGCGCGCGCTGTGATACGGACACGATAGAGTATTCCTACAGCTTTGACGAGGATCTGCAGCAGGAATGGGAGTGGCCCGAGCGATATCCTACGCAACCCGAAATACTGAATTACCTCAACCACGTCGCCGATCGTTTTGATCTGCGCCGAGATATTGCCTTCGACACCAGGGTCGAAGCGGCGACATATGATGAAGCGGCCAGCCGATGGCGGGTCGCGACCGATGACGGCGCCGAAATGTCGGCCCAGTTTCTCATTATGGCCACGGGCTGCATTTCAGCGCCCAACGTACCGGCTATAGACGGGATGGACAGCTTCAGCGGTCCTATCCACCACACCGCGCGCTGGCCCCACGAGGGCGTCGACCTCAGCGGGCTGCGCGTCGGCATCATCGGCACCGGCTCGTCGGCGGTACAGGCGATTCCGGTCATTGCCGAGCAGGCGGCGCATCTCACGGTTTTTCAGCGCTCGCCACAATGGTCGGTGCCGGCCCATAATCGCCCGGTTGATCCGGAAATGGTAGCCGAGATCAAGGCCGACTACGCTGGCTTCCGCGCCCGCAATCGGCTGCAATCGGGCGCACAATTATCGCACATCCCCGCTAACGACTTCTCCGCGACAGAGATAAGCGAGGAAGAACAACAGCATATCCTGGAGGAGCGCTGGCAGCTCGGCGGCTTCCCTTTCTTCGGCGCTTTTAACGATATTACGACTGATCCCGAAAGCAATAAAGTGACTGCGGATTTCGTGCGGGCGAAAATCCAAGATATTGTGAAAGATCCGACAATCGCAGCGATGCTAAGTCCCGACTATACGATCCATTGCAAACGCCCCGTGCTAGATAGCGGTTACTTCGAGACTTACAATCGATCCAACGTGTCGCTGGTCGATATCAACGCCGCCCCCATTCAGACGATCACCCCTAGTGGCATCCGCACGAGCGACGCCGACTATAATCTCGACCTTATCGTGCTCGCTACCGGCTTTGATGCCATGACCGGCGCTTTGCTCAGGATCGACATCCGCGGGCGCAGTGGGCTGCCCCTGCGCGAAAAGTGGGCGCACGGCCCGGTCAACTACCTGGGCCTTCAAGTCCAAGGCTTCCCCAACCTCTTTACTATTACGGGTCCAGGCAGTCCCTCAGTTTTGACGAATATGATGGTCGCCATCGAGCAGCATGTCGAGTGGGTCACGGACTGCATTGGCTTTATGGTCGAAAACGACCACGCCAGCATCGAGGCGACCGAGGAAGCCCAGGACGCCTGGGTCGCTCATGTCAATGAGGTGGCAAACCAAACCCTGTGGGTATCCTGCCAGAATTGGTATCAGGGATATAACATTCCCGGCAAGCCGCGGGTTTTCATGCCCCTGCCGGGCTTCCCGCCCTACGTTGAAAAATGCGAAGAGGTCGTCGCCAAGGGCTATGAGGGCTTTGTGCTCTTGTAATGATGGTTGCCGCTTCAGGGTGCTTTATAAAATGACGATGTGTCAAAACGGAGAGCTTGTAGTATGGTCGACTTGACACCCCCTGAGGACCTTGGATTATCTTCAGCCCGTCTTAACTGTATCGCGGATCATTTCGACCGCTATGTCGATGAGGGCAAGATACCCGGGTATCTCGTCCTGGTCGCCCGGCGCGGGAAAGCCGCGTATCTGCATTGCTGCGGCTTGAGAGATGTCGAAGCCGGGCTGCCCGTCGAGGGAGATACCATCTTTCGCATTTATTCGATGACCAAGCCCATCACCTCGGTCGGCGTGATGATGCTATACGAGCGCGGCTTACTTCAACTCGATGATCCGGTTTCCGAGTTTATTTCTGGGTTCAAGCAGCTTGAAGTCTTCGATTCCGGCGATGCCCAGAGCTACCAGACCATACCGGCGGAGCGGGAAATGACCATCCGCGATTTGCTGACCCACACATCCGGCTTGACCTATGGGCATATGTACGCCCATCCTATCGACGCCATGTATCGCGACCGCGACTTCTTCGGGGAAAACATGTCCTTGAGTGACATGATCAATCATCTCTGCCAGCTCCCTCTGCTGTTTTCGCCGGGAACTCGTTGGAGCTACAGCGTCGCCACCGATGTCCTGGGCTATGTGATTGAAGTCATCTCGGGTCAATCGCTCGATCGCTTTTTCGGCGAAGAGGTACTGGAGCCGCTGGGCATGGTGGACACCGCCTTCACGATGTCGCCGGAAAAAGTGGACCGTTTTGCGGCGAACTACGAACGCGAAGGCGATGGTTTTCGTCTCATCGACAAGCCGGACGAAAGCACGTACTTGAAGCAGGTCAAGCTGTTCTCCGGCGGCGGCGGACTGGTTTCGACTGCCGGCGATTATCTCCGCTTTTGCCAAATGCTGCTCAACAAGGGCGCGCTCGGTGCTGTGCGTTTGCTTGGGCGCAAAACGGTTGAACTGATGACCAGCAACCATCTGCCAGATAATTGTGATCTGTCGAGCATGGGCTATATACTCACGAGCGAAACGCGCCCGCAAGCCATTGGTGTTGGTCTCGGCGCTAGATTCAACCTGCGCCGCGGAGGTTTGCGCAGCGAAACCCGTCACGATGGCGTCGGTTTTGGTCTGGGAGGCGCCGTCTTGCTGGACCTGGCGGCGGCTCAAATCTTGGGCTCGCCGGGCGAATTTGCCTGGGGCGGGGCGGCGAGTACGGCTTTCTGGGTTGATCCCAAGGAGCAGATGACTGCCATCTTTTTGACCCAGCTAATGCCCTCATCGTCATATCCCATGCGGCGCGAGTTGCGCGTGCTGGCAAATCAAGCGATTGCAGACTGAAACTTGACTTCTTGGCTTAAATGGCGCGATCAAGCGTCGTTACTGAGCGTGCATTAAACGCTCTGATTACTTCAGGAAGGATCTCACAGACGAGAGCTTCATCATGAGTTTGGCCATGCGCAGCCGATAGCGGTGAATTAGCCAGATTCCGCCGTCGCCGGGTCTAAAAACTCTTCCCAACTCGAATATGTGCCGACTCCATTCTCGTCCACATATCCGATGCGGCATTCGCTCAACTCTTCTTCAGTTAGCTGCTGTTGCTTAACCAATTGGATGAATTCATCGCGATCAGCCGATGCGATCTTAGTAGGGACGACGTCAATATAACGGACTTCGACCAACTTGCCGTAAGCAAATCCGCGCACTAAATTCCCACCAGGTTCGTACAAGACATACATTTTTCGCGACATTTTTAATCCCTGCTCTTATACCACTCCTGAACATAGGGCCAAAATGCAGATGGTGAAAAGTGAATGATATATTGTTCGTTACCTACAAGTGTAACATCATATACATATTCACTGTCTCGTTCAATAGACGCTGAAATATAGCCAATGCTTACAACCGTTACTCTGTCTCGACTGGTGAAGTTTTTTCTCTGTGTTCTTTCAAGAGTCATCCCGTGAACGATGATATTCCTTACAGCTCTAGCGATGCATCCAATATCCCAGCCAAGCGCAACTGACTGGTCCGCTCGATATCTGATGATTTTGGAAAACCCATTATCGAAGCGTTCTAGTGTTTCGCTGCCTTCCCCAACCAACTCAAAGAGATTGGAGATGATAAGCGTCATCGCCCAAAAATTCCGATCATCGCGCAGCGTATACAGCAGATTGCCCGTATAAACCGCCATTTCAATCGCAGCGTCTTTGTCAGTCCGCATTGCAGCGCCCGGCGCATCGCTCAAATCAAGCCCTCCAAGCGATCCACTAAGCCTTCGAGAACCTTGAAGGTCTCCTCGACCGCCTTTGGCGTCGACATATCCACGCCGGCGGCGCGCAGCACATTGATGGGATAGTCGGCGTTGCCGGCTCGCAAAAATGCCAGGTAGCGCTCGACAGCGTCGGCGTCATCGCCTGCTAGGATCGCGTTGGCAAGGGCGTGCGCCGCCGAAATGCCGGTGGCATATTGAAATGTGTAGAAGGGCTCATAGAGATGGCCGAACTGCGCCCAGGTAGAGCCGGTGCGGCGCGGGTCATCAGTCATGGTCTGGCCGTAGCCTTCGGCGTAAAAGCCCGACATGATCTCGTTGAGCATGTCCGGCGTCAGCGGTTCGTCCTTTTCCATACGTGTGTGCACTTCAAATTCGAAGCGCGCCAGTGTGGGCATGATGAAGAAGTAGCGGTGGATATTGTCCATCGCCTCTTGAATCAGCGCCAACTGGAAATCTCGATCGCTGTTATTGGCGAAGAGGTGCGCGCGCACCATCGCTTGGTTGAAATTGGAGGCGACCTCGGCGACGAACATGGAATAGTGGCTGTAGACAAAGGGCTGGTGCTCACGCGTGTAAAGACTGTGCATGGAATGACCCAACTCGTGCGCCAATGTGCCCATCGAACTCAAGTTGCCGTCATAACTCATCATGATGAAGGGATGGCTGTCGTAGGTGCCGTAAGAAAAGGCGCCTTCGGACTTGCCGTCGTTGATGGCGTAATCCACCCAGCGCTGTTCCAGGCAGCCGCGGCGCAGCGTCGCCACATAATCCTCGCCCAGTGGCGTCATGCCGGCCGCGATCATGTCAACGGCATCCGCGAAGGACAGTTCGGGATCCTCTGTCGTCAGCGGCGCCCAAAGATCGTAGGGATGGATCGTCTCATAGCCTAGCGCGCGCCGCCGCACATCCCAGTAGCGATGCCAGGTGGGAATATGTCGTTTGTAGGTATCGATCAAGTTGTGGAAGACCTCGACCGGGATGTTGTTGGGCGTCAGTTTGGCATGCAGGACGCTTTCGTAACCGCGCAGCCGCGCCATGACCACGTTTCGTTTCACCGATGCCAGGTAAGTCGTCGCCAGCGTATTATTGAATTTGAGGAAGCTGTCCGCATAGTTGTTCCAGGCGGTCTTTCGCGCTTCCCGGTCGCTGCTGGAGAGCAGTTTGTCGCGTGTGCTTTGCACCAGCGGCAGTTCCGCGCCCGCGCTGTCGACGGCGGCGCTAAACGTCATGTCCATGTCGGTCAGAGCGCCGCGAATGCCTTCAATGCGTCCTAGCGGATCGGACAACAAACCCAGCACCGCTTCCACCTCGGTCGAGAGCACATGCTTCTTCGTGCGCAAGAGGTCGTCGATGCTTTGGCGATAGACATTCAGATCCGCCTGTTCTTGGATCCAACTTGTGAGCGTCGCCTCGTCCATCGCCAGCAATTCGGGATTTTCGAAGGACGCGGCCGAGATATATTGTCCCGCCAGGCCTTGCGCTTGACCGACCATGCCTTTGATCTCTTCGTGGTTGCCGTCGCAGGCTTGCCACATCACCGGATACATATATAGCGTCCAGACCCGGCGCGCCATCGAGGCCTTGAAGTCGAACCATTCCGCCAGCCGAGCCGGGCTGTCGGAGAGGCCCCCTTTGAAAGCGTCAATTTCGCCGATTAACGAGACGACGGCCTGGTATTCCTCGCGCCAGGCGTCGAAAGAGGGGAAGACGCTTTCGTGGTTCCAGGTCGATTCGATGGGGATGTCTGAACGTGCTGGTACAGTGGTCATGGGTGTTGTCCTTTTGTTGTTTCATGAGTTGTTTGATTTTACTGGATACAACGGTTTGTCTGGTACAGTGCCGATGATAGAACGGATGCAAGACAATTTTCCCTCCCGAATACTGTAAAGCTCTTGCGACCGAGAACACAGCCGATAAACTCTCTCCGGCAAATGTCAAGTATTGGGGATCGCTAGAGTGCAGCTAAAGCAAGGAGGGCTGATAAGTCATTTCGGGTATTTCGGTTTGAAGTATCAGCCTCCCAAATTTGTCAATATGAAGGACGGAAACCAGTTCTTTTTCGAGCGTATTACCCACGACGTATCCTCGATGGCATCTTTCTGGATCAAGTTCGCTGCACATCAGCGCCATGCGATGTCCTCGAGCCAGCCACGTTTTCAGTTGCGATATGCCGCGCTTATAGAAGTCTTTTGTCTCACATTTTTTGTGATCCAAGAGCCATTGCTTTTGGGCGGGCTGTAGCTGTAACAATCCTCATGGGTAGATCGTCCACCCAATGCCTGTCCCATAAACCGATGATTGATTTGCGCGCCTTGTAATAATCCCGAGAGTCGATGCCTAGTGAAATCTTGGTCGTATCCGGAATAAGGTTGCGACCGAATATCCACGAGCAGGTCTATCTGGTATTTTTTCAATAAGTCGATGAACCTGTCTATGTCTCGGTTGCCATAGCCAATCGTGAAGATCCTATTCATATCCGCAACCTACTTCACCCGCCAATCGAAATCCATCAGGTACTGCGCGCGGCTCGTCATCATCTCGATATTCTCCACCAGGTATTTCGCCAGCGCCGCGGGATTCTGTTCCGCCAACTCCACGCCGATGGGTTTGCCTTTTTCGCGCACCAGTACCGCCGGCGCCGACTCCGGCAGCTTGGCTAACTGACGCGCTTTCTCAATGGCGGTATGAAGGTCACCCAGTTCGTCCACCAAGCCGTTGTCCAGCGCCTGCTGCCCGGTCCAGACGCGGCCGCCGCCTATCCCATCGATTTCGGCCGCCGCCATTTCGCGGCTGTTCGCTACGCGATCCAAGAACTGTTGATAAATGTGCTCGACGCTGTCGCGGATCATCTCGCGTTGGACATCGCTGAAAGGACTTTCCCCAGCGACAAGATTGGCATTTTCGCCGCGCAGGTAAGAGACGGCGTTGAAGCGCAGCTTTCTAAGCAGTTCACTATTGACCAGCTTGCCCATGATGACGCCGATCGAACCCGTGATGGTGCCGGGCTGCGCCACGATCCAGTGCGCCGGCGTGGCAATATAATAACCGCCGGATCCGGCGACGCCGCCCATACACACGACCAGCGGGCGCGATTTGGCGAACTCCCCCAGCGCTGAAGCCATGGATTCCGAAGCACTTGCCGAACCGCCGCCGCTATCGATATACAGCACCAGCGCGCCGCAACTTGGGTCTTTTATCAAGTTGCGTACCTGTTGATTGAGCGTGATATCGCCCAGGCGTTCCCCCCCAACAAAGGGAATGGGAATCGGCATATCGCTCGGTGGCGTAGCGCTTTCCCCGTCGACGATCATGCCGCCGGCATACAGGATCGCGACATACTTGCCGCCGAAATCGCGGACGGGCAGATAGAGTTGGCCGTCGGCCTCTTCCCACATCGTGATCTTGGTGACGCCCAGATACTCGACCAGCGCTTGCTCGTTCATAACCCCGTCTATGTAGCCCTTTTCTAGGGCGTCTTCAGTGAGATGAACGGCTTGATCGATCATTGCTTTCACCGCATGCGGCTTCATCTTGCGCGTGGCGGCGATGCCGTCGACGATCATCTCGTAGACCGAATCGAGCAACCAGTTGGTTTGTTCGCGCCCCTCTGGCGAGGGTTCCCTGCGGGTGAGGCTATCGGCCGCGCCTTTATAGGGCGAGATCGCGATAGCGTCAAATTGCAGTCCGGCGGCCCCCAATCCCTCTTTCAAGAAGATTTGCTGGCTGAAGAGCCCAGTTGTTTCCAGCATGCCGCCGGGCGGCAGCAGAATCTCGTCACAAGCGCTAGCCACATAGTAGTCCAAAGTGCGATAACCGGGCGCGAAGCTCAAGACGCGTTTGCCTTTTTCGCGCAGGCGCAGGATGGCGTCGCGCATGGTCTGCAGATCAGCCGTGCTGGCGGAGAAACCCCGAAAGTACAGGATCACGCCCAGCGTCCGCGGATCGTCGGCGATGCGTTCCAGCGCCGCCACGAACTCCATCAGGCTCATAGGCGCTGGCCCCAGGATCTGTTGCTGGACGAAGTTGCGCTTGCTGGGGATCGGCGCGAAGGACGGCGGCACCTTGATCATGACGTAGTCGATCGCCTTGACGCGCGCCCGCTGCATATTGAACAGATTGGTACTTAATTGTTGGATGATCCGCGTGGTTTTGGACATGGTTTGGACTTTCTTCCCTTTAATGCACCACAGAGACGCAGAGTCGCTCGGCGCGTAACTGGCGAAAAGATTTGCCGTGCTCGCGCAAAATAGCAAGACTGCTTGTCGTATGAGCGCCACAGTTTACATAAACAGAGCACAGAAATAAGACCAACAAAGCCATGCAACTCCAAAATAGAAGTCGGCGGTAGGGGCGACCCGCCGGGTCGCCCGTAAAACTAGCCGGCACGGTGTAAATTGACCTTGCAATCTGTTGCATGACTTACTTGCACTTACTGAGATTATAGGCGCACATGCAGCAAGATATTCTCTATTCTTCTAGTACGTATTCTATCGCGCCAATGTCGCAGGTGGTGCCTTGTGGTCGCACCGTGCCGATTTGATCATTTTTGATGCAATAGGTCGGATCCGCGGTGTCGATAGCTGGGCTGCCTTCAAGCAGCGGAAAATAAGCCGGCGAGCCATCCTCGGGTTCGACCAGTTCCCCCAGCACGAGGTCGCCGCTCGGCTTGGCGTCGCAGGAACGATCCTCGATGAGATTTCCGAAGTTTTCAGCCAGGGGACCTACGCAGTCTCCGCCTGTGCCGCCAGCTATTATGCTGTTGCGGAGATTGACGGTGGCACAACCTATCGAATCGACAAAAATGCTTCCGCCTTGACCCTCTGAGGAGTTGCGCGCCATAGTCACATGTGTGAGGGTAGCTGTCGATGTGTTCTTTTCGTAGCCGAAAACGTATAAACTGCCTCCTACAGATACAACCGAGTCGTCACTAGGGGCGCTGTCGTCGATCTTATCAGCTGCGTTGCGATAGAAGGTGCTATTGCTGACGCTTAGCGTTCCGACATTTGCAATTGCGCCGCCGAATAAATGTGCGGAGTTATGGGCAAAATAGCTATTGGCGATGCTAAGCTCCCCATCATTTCCGATTGCACCACCGCCAGTAGCCGAGTTACCAGTGAATATGCTGTTAATGACACTTGACTCTCCAGGGCTGTCAATTGCGCTGTTGTTAATTGCGCCGCTCGTACCAGCTAAGTTGCCAGAGAATCTACTGCTAGTGACACTTAACTCTCCCAGGTTGTTAATTGCCCCGCCTATATGAGCTGAGTTCCCAGAAAAGGCGCCGTTGTTGACGCTGAGATCGTTCACGTTGTGTATTGCGCCACCCAGAGACGCTGAGTTGCCCGAGAAGGCGCTGTTGTCGATGCTTAGCACACTCTCGTTGAAAGTCGCGCCGCCCCGATAATATGCCGAATTGTCAGTGAAGGTAGCGCTGTTGACGTGCAGCTCTCCAAAGTTGTAAATCACGCCGCCGGCATCAGCCGAATTGCCAGAAAAGGCGCTGTTGCTGATGCTTAGAAGCCCGGCGTTGAGTATTGCGCCGCCCTCTCGATCAGCCGAGTTATCCGAGAAGGCGCCGCCGCTGATGCTTAGCTCTCCAAAGTTGTAAATCGCGCCGCCGTCATCAGCCGAGTTGCCAGAAAAGGCGCTGTCGTTGATGTTTAGAAGCCCGGCGTTGAGTATTGCGCCGCCATCTCGATCAGCCGAGTTGCCCGAGAAGGCGCTGTTGCTGATGCTCAGAACGCCCTGGTTGATGATTGCGCCGCCAGCTTCAGTTTTCCCTTCGTTAGGAGACGCCACTTCCCTCGCCTTGCCGTCCAGCAGCGTTAGTCGGTCGATCGTCAGCATCCCGCTCGCTTCCACGAAAAAGAGGCGGAAAGCGCCAGCCCCGTTGATGCGGTAGGCGCCGCCTTCAATACTGATTTCCGTTGTGACGCGCGGCAGTTCTTTTCCTAGCGTCATATCCGCCGAGAGCCTAATCACATCCGCGCCATCCCCAGCAGGGCAGCCGCCGACCGCCTCATCCATATTCGCTGCTTTAATCGCATCCGCCAGGCTGCAGTTTTCATCGACGGTGATATCGGCCGCATAGACTGGCAACAATGCAAAAAGAAACGATGCCAAGATCGGAAGAAGCAGCGTTAGATTTTTCATGTTGAGCCTCTCAGACTGTGATCGAAGATCAAACAATGGGACCCGCTTTTGGTATGATAGGCAAAATCGTAGTGCAAGGCAGGGGCGCAATGGCCACACAAGAAAGACTGCTTGATATTGATGCCGTCTGGGAAATGTCGCAGCGACCTGAATACGAAAACAAGCGACTTTATCTGATTGACGGAGAACTCATTGTTTTGTCACCGGTAAAGCGGATCCATAGTCGTCTCGCCAATCGCATAGGCATGTTTATCGGGATGTTCTTAGAGGAACACGACTTGGGCGAATCGCACACTGAACTCGGCTTCTACCCGCCCGATGACCGCCGCACACTACTCGCGCCAGGTGTCGCATTCGTCAGTCATGCGAGCTTGAGCCAGCAACCAGAAGATGAATTCCTTTCCGTCATGCCTGATCTGGCCATAGAATTCGCCCCGCCTTCCGACTCGCTCAAGCAACTCCACGAAAAAGCGCGAATCTACTTGGACAATGGCAGTCGTTTGGTCTGGATCGTACTGCCCGCCGAAAAAGGCGTCGATGTCTGCCGGTCCGTCGACGGCTCGCGCCTCGATATCGAATTCGTCGGACAAGATGGCAAACTCATCGGCGAAGATGTCCTACCCGGGTTCGAGTTGGAAATGACCCGCTTGTTCCCCATCGCTGAAAGCAGCTTGAGACAATCGCTCCGCTATCAGAATCTCTCTAGATCCGATCACCCAGCCCTTGAATATGCTCGATCGTCCTCGCGATGCCCTCATCCAGCGGCGTTTCGTAGATCGCGTCAAAGTTCGCCCGTAGCTGGCTGTCATCAAAGCCGGCCGGGAAGGGCAGGGGATTGTCTGCCACCTCAATCTCTGCGCCCGGCAAGATGCCCTTGGCGATGTCGACGAACTGCTCGACAGTGGCTGAAGGTTGCCCCAGGTTGAAGCCGTAGGCGCCATCTAATGGCTGCTCGGCGGCCAGAATAAATTGCCGCGCCACATCGGGCGCGAATTGGAACTGCATCGTGCCGCTGAAGCCGACATTGTACGGCGTACCCTTGACGGCGGCGACCAGGGCATGGGTCGGTTCGCTGGTCATACCTTGGTCCCGCCCAACGCCGTAAACCGTATAGGGACGCAGCCACGTGCTGGTGATGCCCTGATCGTAAAAGTAGACCTTGGCGGTCTGTTCGTTGCAAACCTTGTATCCGCCGTACAGCGTACGCGGATGCTGCGGCGCGTCGTTGGGGATCAGACCCGGCGGGAACTCCGAAGGCGGTCCATATACGCCGATCGACGAGGCGAATGCCACGTGTCCCACGCCATTTGCATGCGCCGCTTCGAAGATATTGACTGTGCCGGTCACGTTGACCTGCGCCCCCAGAACCGGATTGGCGCGACAAAACGGGACCTGTAAGGCAGCTAGATGTATGACATGCGTGATACCATGTTCCGCGAATACCGCTTTCAAGCTATCCGTGTCACGCAGGTCGCCCTGTACAAAAGTGATCTCGTTTTGTTCCCCGGCGCTCATTAACCAGTCCAGCCGGTGCCGGTCCGTACTCTGATCAAAATTGACGGCGCTCTTGCCAGCGCGACGCAGGTAATAGAGCGCCCAGGCGCCGATGCAGCCCATGCCCCCGGTAACAAGATAAGTGTCCGCCATGATTATGCCTCGACCATCCGATTGGCTAGTTTGCCAAGCCCTTCCACTTCCACGACATATTCATCGCCGGGCTTCATCCAAACTCTCGGATCCATGCCAAGGATCACACCCTCGGGCGTGCCCGTACTGATGATATCGCCCGGGCAGAGCGTCATGACCTTGCTGGCGAAGGCGATGATCTCGGCTACGCTGAATATCATATCGGCTGTATTGCTGTTTTGCCGCAATTCGCCGTTCATCCAGCCTTTGATTGACAAGTTTTGCGGATCCGGTATCTCGTCCGCGGTGACGACATAGGGGCCGACAGGCAAGAATTTGTCCAGTGTTTTGCCCAGCAACCATTGCCCGCAGAGCATCTGTAGGTGGCGTTCGCTGAGGTCGTTCATATTGCAGTATCCCAGGACATGGTCGAGCGCCTCCGCGTCGCTGATGTTGCGCGCGGTCTTGCCGATAACAACACCCAACTCCGATTCATAATCGACGGTCTTCCAATCAGCTTGCATCGGCACATCCTCATTGTGCGCGGCGATCGCGTTGTTGAACTTGCTGAACAAGACGGGATTCTCCGGTGGGTCCATACCCCCTTCGGCCGCGTGCTTGGCATAGTTCAAGCCGACGCAAATGATCTTGCCCGGATTGGGGACGGTCGGCGCGTATGTCAAATCGGCTTCATCAAGGTATAGCGCGTCGTCGTCGGCCTTGCTTAACAGATCCGCCAGCGCCGGCAAAGCAGGCAGCCCTTGGCCATAAACACCATCCGGGCTGGCGGGGCAATCGACGCCTGTCGCGGCAACAGCCGCCGCCACATCCAATATACCCTGATCGCTTTTGATGCCCAATTTAACGCCATCGTCAGATTGAAAAGTCGTGAGAATCATGTCCGTCCTACTTTGCTAAATGCGGATAACGCTGCTATTGTAGCGTCGAGGCAGGCGCTGCGGCAATTGCCGACCGGCCATCTTGCGCCTTCAACTCCGGCGATTCAAATGCCGACCGTGCAGTACACCGTCAGACGCGCATGGTCTAAGTCGGTCAATAGCTGATCGCGGAAGGCGCAGAGGAAATCGACAACAAGGCGATCTATTAGGCTTAGCGAAGGCGCGATGCCCTGCAGGCGCTGAGCCAGACCTTGGGCATAGACAGCGGCAACCAGCAAGGCGCCCGCCAATGCCAACACTATGCTTGCGATGACGATGATTTTGGCGCGCGCTGTCATACTGTCTCCTGTTGTCTCGACATTGGTCCACCGCGTCAGCAGTTCTCTAATCCCCGGCGGCTTCCGCCGCCAGTCGTTCTTTCTCTTCCTCGTACCAACTCTGGCGTTCTTCATCGAACTTGAGCACGCGGAAGTATTCTGCATACGCGACGCCGACCATCTCGCCTCCAAGGCGATTTGACTCGGTCAGCCACTTCTTGGCGCCATTCTCGAAATCGTCCCCCGCGCCAATTTGTGAGACATGGGCGCCCAGCGCCGCCATCTTGAGTTCGATTGTGCTGCTGATGTCATGGTAGTGCGTCGGCGCCTGAGTCAGATTCAAATACAGTTCGCCGACCTTGTGCGGTTCGTAGCCTTCCGCCAGAAGCTCCGGAAAGATGGGCCGCGTCTCGGCGCTGGGGAAGACGGCATATAGCGTCCCTTCACCGGCGGCGCGGTGATCGGGATGGTTGATGTAACTGCTGTGGGCGAAGACGGTAGTCGGATCTTGACAGACGACGCGGTAAGCTTTGGTCTGGCGGATAATGCGCGTGATATCCCGTCGCAAGTCCAGCGTCGCCTGCAATATGCCATCGGGGTAGTCGAGAAAACGCACATCGTTGACGCCCACGATAGACGCGGCTTCCAACTGCTCTTCCCGACGCAAATCGATTAGAGTCCGCTTGCTTACGCCCGGATCGTTGCTGCCGGAGCCGCCATCGGTGATGATGACATAGGTCACCGTAGCGCCTTCTTCGCGGATCCAGCGCGCTACGCTGCCCGCCACGCCAAATTCGATATCATCGTGATGGGCGGCGGTCACCACTATATGGTAAGGCTCGTCGCGCTGCGGGATCGCTTGAAGTTTGTCGTAGTCTACTGTCATCGCTTGCCCTTTTCTGTGTGAAGCGCCTGCCTCTTGACGCGCCAAACCGCAGCATATCTTACCGCATGGGAAGAACAGCGGCCTCGCGCTATACTCCGGTCACGCAAGTCAAGCGCAACTTGACGGCGGCGGGGATGAATCACAATTCCGATGTCCAGATTGACCGGAAGTCTGACCGCGAGCGAATCTCGGAAGTAGATTTGAATTCGCTTTCTCCGGAGCAGTTGAGGGCATTGTACGATGAAATTTTCGGCGAGCCTGGCGACGAAGAGATCGCCGCGGATTTGCGGGAAGCGGAAGCGGAATACGAGGCGGGCGACTATAGTCCGAGCCCGCTCGATACGGAAGATGATAATGATCCGTACCGAGAGCAGAGGAAGGAGGAGATCCTTCGGGGCGTCAAACAGGCTTTTAAGGAAGCCTTGGCGAGCGATGTTCTGACTGAAGAACAGTTCCGCACTATGCTCAGCCGCTAGTTTTCCTTTGACTCAGGAAATTCCGTTAATCTACATTCTCAAGTCCCGCAGGCAGGTTTATCATTGCCGCCTGCATTAAGGAAGGATTGAGTTAATGCCGCCTAAACACCGCCTGTTGTGGTCGGTCTGCATCGGTCACTTGACAAACGATGTTTTCACATCGATGGTGCCGGTCATTCTAACCTTCCTGGCGGCCGGCATGCTCCCGATGAGCAATGCCCAGATCGGTCTCGCGGTCAGCTTGTCGCAATTGTTTGGCGCCTTCACCCAGCCCTTCTTCGGTATCCTGGCCGATCGCAGCGGCGGGCGCTGGATCGGCTCGCTGGGCCTCGCCTTCCACGTTTGCATGTTCACGATCTCGATCCTGCTGGCGGCATACACGCGACAGTACTGGCTCATGTTCGTCCCCTTGGTAATCGCTACCGTTGGCAGCGGCGCCTTGCACCCCGTAGGCGCTCTGCATGCGGCTGAATCCGTGCCGCGCCGCTCCGCCTTTAACATGGCGATCTTCTTCTTGATGGGGCAGACCGGTCTGGCGCTGGGACCAGCTATCGCCGGTATCTTACTCGATCTGGCCAATCCCGACCTGCTGGGCAGGCTGGGTCAAACGGTCGGCTTAAGCTACTTCGGCGTCCAGGACAATCTGACGCCAATCATTGTGCTGGGCTTTGCCGCCATACCCGGCGTGCTGCTGATGTCGACCAGCATTCCCAAGCACCATGAACATCATCAACAGCGCAAACAGCGCCAAGACGACCCCGCCAACGGCAAAAATCAGCATTTTCCCCTGTTGGCCTTTATCATTCTCGGGCTGATCGTCGTACTTCGCGGAGTGGGGCAGCAAGGATCAGTCTCCTTCGTGCCGGTCCTTTTTGAGCAAAAAGGTTGGGATCCCGCCGCCTACGGCACGATCACCACTGCCTACTGGATCGCATCCGCCGTGTCGGGTCTGGTCTTCGGTCGTCTGGCCGATCGCTTCGACCGGCGCCTGGTCATGATGCTGAGCATGTTGAGTTCGGCGCCGGCCTTTTACCTGCTGCCCGCCTATGAGGGTCCTGTCGCTTTCATGCTGTCGATCGCCGCTGGCGGATTGTCAGGTGGCGCGCACAGCTTGATTGTTGTGATGGCGCAAGATCTGATCCCGATGCGCAAGGGCTTTGCTTCGGGCGCGATTCTGGGTTTCATCTTCGGCACCGGCGCCATCGGCACGCTGATCATCGGCGCTGTCTCGGACTACATTGGTTTGGCGACCACCTTCCAGATCGTCGCCGTCATCATCGCTGTCGCTGGGGTTCTCAGCATGTTGCTGCCGCGGCAGACTCAGGAGATTTGAAGCCCCCTGACATGCCCGTTGACAGGAGAGCCATGCCCAAGCTGCACTATATCTCGCTGATGCGTCTGCCCACGGAAAGGGCGCACGGGCTGCAAATCATGCAGAACTGCGAGGCCTTTGCCGCTGCCGGTTATGACGTGACCCTCTGGGTCTCGCGCCGCTGGAACACCCCGCAGATGCGGCGAATAACGGACCCCTACGCATATTACGGCGTCCAGCGCAACTTCAGGATTCGTCGCCTGCTCTGTCTCGATCTTTTCCCGCTTTTCCCGGCGGAAAGCGCCGGCGCGCGCTTTGCCTTTTACCTGCTGGCGCTGTCCTACGCGCTGGTGATGCTATTCGCGCTGCCTTTTATCCATGCCGATGTCTTCTATAGTCGCGATGAGTTGCTGCTGGTTCTGCTTTCCTGGCTCAAGCCAAAACGGTCACTGGCCTACGAAGCGCATCTCTTCCCGTCATCGCGACGGGGTGCGGCCTTGCAGCGCGCCGTCTGCCGAGGCGTCGGCAGCGTCATCGCAATTACGCCGCAATTGCGCGACGATCTCGTCGAAATGCGTGACGCTGACGCCAGGCGTATCATCGCCGCGCATGACGGCATCCGACGCGCTCGGTTCGAGACGCTGCCAGATACCTTCGAGGCGCGCCGAAGACTGGGCTGGGACGACGACGCCTTCCTCGTTGGTTACGTCGGCAGCCTGAAAATGATTGGTCTGGACAAGGGCGTTGGCACGTTGCTGGCTGCGATAGCGAATGTCGAAGGGGCGCAATTGGCGCTGGTGGGCGGGCAGTCCGTGGACGCCCGCGCGCTCAAGCGGCAGTGGATCGAATTGGGACTGCCTGAAGATCGCCTCATTCCCGTTGGTCATGTCCCGCCGGGCGACGTCCCCCTGTACCTTCGCGCCTTCGACGTCTGCGCCATGCCCCATCCGGCGACAGCGCAATTCGCGCGTTATACCTCTCCCCTCAAGTTGTTCGAATACATGGCGTCGGCTTGCGCAATCGTCGCCTCGGATTTGCCCGGTTGGTCCGATGTGCTACAGAATGGCGAAACGGCCTTGCTCGTCCCGCCGGATAATGTCGGGGCCTGGTCAGCGGCGATCCACGCTTTGCAACGAGATTCTGAATTACGGCGGAAACTGGGCGCCAAGGCGCGGGAGCAGGTTATGGCGAATTACACTTGGACCGTTCGCGCAAAACGTATCCTCGCTCATCTGGAGGTGGGCGTCGCTTAACGGGTTTTTCCGATGTCCTGCCGCGTCAGTCCCTCGATGGCTTTTTCTGCCGAAAAACGATCAATGTTATCAGCTTGCATCAAGTGCTGCAGCGCTTCGTCGTGACGTTCCGCCTTTAGCATCGCTTGCAGTTCGGACATATCCGCTCTGGAATCGAGCAGCCGCAACTTATTGCGCTTTCTTTTGTCTTCCACCTGCAAAAACAGGTAGACGCCGACCAGGAATAGCCCGGCCATCAGTACCAGGTTGAGCGCGAGAAAAATAAGCAAGGTCATGCTTTTCCCCTAGCAAGTGACATCTTTGCCTTCGGCGCCGAAGGTTCGCAGCCGGTTTTCGCTATCGGCATAAGGCGCGACGCATGCCGGCGCGTAATGGAATTGCATCGCCCAGCGCGTTTTCTCCGAGCGGCTGGGCGGACTGCCATGGTGCAGAAGACAATGGAAGAGCAGACAGTCCCCCCTTTGCATAGGCACGGCAGCGCAGCGATCCACCTGCACATCGCTATCGCAGATTTGCCAATCACGCCTTGTCCAGTGGACGACAGGTCCCTCTCGGTGGGTGCCGGGAATGATCATCATGCAACCGTTTTCCGGCACGGCTTCATCGAGCGCGATCCAGGCGCCCACGATGGTACTGTCCTTTGGATAATTGAAGTAGGCCAGGTCCTGGTGCCAGGGTTTTTCGCGCCCGATACGCGGTGGCTTGATCATCGCCATATCCTGCGTCAGAACCGGTGTCTCGCCGATGATACGCTTCAGCACGCTCAGCAAGCCCGGGTCCTCGGCAATCGCGCGCAGGCGACGATCGTACTGAACGATCAGCATCAACTTTCGCACGCTGTTCATGCGCTCTTCATCGCCCAACTCATGGAAGCCTTCGGCGGCGGCGGATTCGATCATGATATTGTCAGTATCGCGCCGCAGGATCAAATCGCGCAAACCAGCTCTCGCGGCGACTATGTCGGATTGCGAGATCGCGTTGCGGATGAGCAAAAAACCTAATTCCTGAAACCGCAAGATGTCGTCATCGCGGACCTTATCGACGCCGTCAATGCCGTCGGTGATCTGTCGCTTGAAATCATATAAGCTGGCTGGCGGCGCGACGCCGCCAAAACTGTCTACGCTCATTTCCCGCATCCTCAGACGGAACCATTATAACAAGCGTGTCAACCTTGACGAATCTGTCGCCGCTGATGTTCTTCAATGCTTTCCGCCACTTGCAGCCAGTGATCGGTATCGAGCAAGGCGATCTCCTCATCCGTCCAAAACGTGTAGGCAATTTCCCGCGCTTCGGAAGATTCCGGGTCTTCCCGCACCAAGCCCCAGTGTTCCATGCGTCGTCCATAGTAATGCTCCACTAATTCCGCCATGATGGCGTTGACCGTCGCGCTGACCAAATAGCCGATGCGCGGCGGTAGAGGACCCTGCTGCAAAGCATGAGCCAGGTCGGACAGCGCCTTCATATAATTCGCCGCCCCCGGGTATTCGAAGTCGCGCAGCGCTTGTGGCGGCAGCCTTGAGGGCGCAGTGCCGGTATTGACCATTTGCATGAGGATCTGCCGTGCGAATCCCGCATCCGGGTAGTAGTGCTCGAAGGTCTCCAGGAAAGATTGCGCCCGCTCGACTACGACCGCCACGGCGAGATAGAACTCCAGCTCCATGAAGAGCGTTTTCAAGAGGAACTGACATTGTTCAGGGTCGCGCTTTTCGGCGGCCTGTCGGAGTTGGCCCAAGCTAGCTTTTGCGGGCATAGTGAAAGTCATTCTTGTATCGCCTGATGTGCTAACAGTACCATATTGAGTCCGGTTGGCAAATCTCCGCAGTCGCGAAAGGACATGAGCCCAATTTCGCACCATCACATCAATATAGAAGCGGGGGCGCAAACGCCGGGAAAGGTGTCGTTTGCCCGTGCGTTTCTCTTCTCGCCCGGCGTCGCAAATTCCAGTAAATTGTTGTTATAATTGTGGCTGAACCGTCCGATTAGCCCAAGGGTTCCATCATGGCCATAGCAAACCCAGAGTTGCGGGTCGACGAGGTTGCCGAATATCTCGGCGACGAAGCCGATTATCTCTTGAACCACTCTTCCACCACCATTCCCAAGGAAAACCTGGCGCTGCCAGGTCCGGACTTTGCCGAGCGCGTTTGGATGGATAGCGATCGGGTTCCGCAAGTGATCCGCAGTTTGCAGCAGATCTACGATAACGGTCGCCTTGCCGGCACGGGATATGTCTCGATCTTGCCCGTTGACCAGGGTATCGAGCATTCGGCGGGCGCCTCCTTTGCGCCCAACCCCGCCTACTTCGATCCGGCGCGGATAATCGAATTGGCCCTGGAAGGCGGCTGTAACGCCGTCGCATCAACCTTTGGCGTTCTGGGTATGACCGCGCGTCGATTTGCCCATCGTATCCCCTATATCGTCAAGATCAATCACAACGAACTGGTTACCTATCCCAATTCTCACGAGCAGGTCATGTTCGGGACGGTCAAGCAAGCATGGGATATGGGCGCTGTCGCAATCGGAGCCACCGTCTATTTCGGCTCGGAGGACTCCAACCGCCAAATGATCGAAGTTGCCGATGCATTTCAACATGCTCACGAATTGGGCATGGCGACCATCCTCTGGTGCTATATGCGTAATCCCGCCTTCACGCTCAACGGCGCCAACCACGAATCCAGCGCCGATCTCACCGGGCAAGCCAATCACCTGGGCGTGACGCTGAGCGCCGATATCGTCAAGCAGAAGTTGCCCACACAGAACGGTGGTTACAAGGCGCTTAACAGTGGAGATTCCTCCTACGGCAAACTCGACGAACGGATCTACAGCGAACTCAGCAGCGATCATCCCATCGACCTGACCCGCTACCAGGTCGCCAACGGTTACATGGGCAAGGTCGGCTTGATTAGCTCCGGCGGCGCCAGCGGCGTTAACGATTTCGCCGAGGCGGTCAAGACAGCGGTCATCAATAAGCGCGCCGGCGGCATGGGCTTGATCAGTGGGCGCAAAGCCTTCCAGCGTCCCATGGCGGAAGGCGCTCGCCTGTTAAACGCGATTCAAGATGTCTATCTGAACGAGGATGTGACAATCGCCTAAAGTCCTCGCCCTATGTTAAGCCCATCGCGCGCATCGCTCCTGCCACAGTGACGCGATCCATGTCGAAAGTCGACGCCAATTGCCCGGCGACATCGCCGTCCAGGTAATGATTTTGCCGTCGCCCGTCTACGAAGACTTGCAAATGCGGGGGCGAATCGTCGCTGTTGAAGCGCCACAGTTCCTCATTGATCACTTTGTGAATGACGACCTCGTTCAGAAACTGACCGCCATCGTGGCGATAATCATGAACCGTGATCGCGCGATAATCGACATCCGATACCGGTTCGTCGACAAGCGTGAAAACCAGGTCTCGCGGATGCGGATGGCGCCAAATGCTGTAGCGACTCGCTTCGCCTGCTATGATCCGGTAGTGGAAAAACTGACCTTCAACCGTTACCGTTTCAGTCTCAGGCTCGGGCAAAGGCAAGACGGCGTGCAGCGGAAAACCAACATCCACCAGGTGCTTGCGTCCTTCCAGCCAGATGATGATGGCGCTGTGGCAGCCGATCGATGTTCCCATGTCGTTGATGGTCAAGTACCCGTCATAACCAAGGCGTCGCAGCAAGCTAAAGAAAGCGTAATTGCTCTCGTAGCAAGTGCCGCCGGTACCCCGTTCGAGCGCGCTCTCCCAAAAGGCCTCGGCAAAAACGGGGCAGTCCTCCTGCGAGTCATGCTTTGCCCGGCGGACAATGCGCGAAGCGCTTTCCCAAGGTACGATGCGCGTGTACCTGTCGAGCAAGTGTCGTAGCGTGCTTTCAGTTGCTTGCGGACGATCCGGCATGCCAAAACGCTGCAAGACACGTGTCGCCAGAGCGCCGTCGAGCGGAGGACTTGCGGTCATCGGCACTTGATCCATCTGAACATAATGACCCTATTATAACGCCGGGACATGGCGAGCGCCCAAACGCGTTTCGGCAAGCCGCTGCCAAAACCGATTGTTGGCGACCATGGGCCAATGACTTAAAATCGTACCTCCACCAATAGCGGGAGAACAAGGCGTCGCCCCATGCGCTATGCCGAGATCGCTCTAAATGTGCCGGTCAAGTCGACCTTCACCTACCACATCCCGGCCGAGCTGGAACCGGACTTGCAGCCCGGTTCGCTGGTACGTGTGGAATTTGGCGTGGCCATGCAACCCGGCGTCATCCTGCGCTTCAGCGACCAAAGCGATATACCCAAGACCAAGCCCGTGATCGAGTTGCTTGATCCGCAGCCGGCGCTTGATGCGGACGCGATCGAACTGGTCAACTGGCTCAGCGAAACCTATCTGGCGTCGATCGGCCCCTGCGTTTGGCTGCTGCTGCCGCCGGGCTTCACGGGCAAATCCGACCGGCACTATCATTTCTTCCGCGATGACCTGACGGACGGGCCGCCCGAGCAAATGACCTTGCCCGGTACGCGGGTCAAATCCGAAGGACCGCTGCCGAGACGTCTGCTCGATTACTTGCGCCAGCGCGGTCCCAGGCGATTGCAGCAACTGAAGCGAGCCTTTCCCAAACAAGCTGTCGAGCGTGAACTGGCGCTGCTGGAAGACGGGGGGATGGTCAAGAGTCAATCGGTGCTGGCGCCGCCGGCCGCGCGGGGGAAGACCGAGCCGCGAGTCTATCCGCTATTCTCAAACGATCAGATCGATGAACTTGCCAGGAAGCTCGGCAAGCCTGTCAAGCATGCCGATTTGCTGGAATTGATCGCGGGGCGAGATGAGGACGCGCTTGATGTTCAAGAGGCGCTGGAACTGGTCGGCGCGAAGAACCGCGCGCCCTTAAACAGATTGATTGAACTCGGCCTGGTTTTCGTCGAGAAAACCGAGCGCGGGCAACAAGACCTGATTTTCCTGGAGGCCACGCCCGACGAAGTGTCGAAGCAACTCTCGAGCTGGCGCGGCGACGAGATCTACGGGCAACTCTTGCGGCACATAATTGAAGTGAATCCTCCCGCGACGCCCTCGGAGATACGGGCCGCGACCGGCGCTTCGGCGAACCGTATCCGAAAGCTGGAACGAGTCGGCATCATCGAAATACGCGAGGAGCGGATCTGGCGCGATTCTTTGCAGGATTTGGACTTTGTGCCGACCGAGCCGCCCCCCTTGACGCCCGATCAGCAAGCAGTTTGGGATAGGATCCTGCCAGCCTTGCGGCGGAACGGTGACGACAGCAGTGAGTCCGCCCGTTTTCTGCTGCATGGCGTCACCGGCAGCGGCAAAACCGAAATCTACTTAAGAGCGATCGCGGAAATACTGGAGCAAGGCAGGCAAGCCATCTTTCTGGTGCCAGAGATCGCCTTGACCCCACAGACAGTGCGACGCGTTTCAGAGCGCTTTGCGGGCCGTGTAGCGATGGTGCATGGCAGCTTGCCCATCGGCGAGCGTTATGATACCTGGGGGCGGGCGCGCCAGGGCGATATCTCCGTGGTGGTCGGAACGCGTTCGGCCTTGTTCACACCCTTGCCCAATCTGGGCTTGATTATCCTCGACGAAGAACACGACCCCAGCTATAAACAGATTGCCTGGCGGGGACAACCCCAGTATCACGCCCGAGACGTAGCCGACCATATCATGAGGCGCAAGGGCGGTGTCCTGATCCTTGGCAGCGCGACACCCGACCTCCACTCCTGGTATCGCGCGCAAAAGCGTCACTTAACTTATCTGCGACTGCCCAAACGTATCATGGGACATCGCCGGCGGATTCAGCAGCAAGCGCACCGCGCGGGGGTCGTCCCGCGTTATGCGCCCGGCGATTTTGACACGCTCCATATTGACCTGCCGCCGGTCTCGGTTGTCGATATGCGGACGGAACTCCGCCAGGGCAACAGCAGCATGTTCAGCCGCGAGTTGGAACAAAGTCTGGCCGAGGTCCTTGATCGCGGCGAGCAAGCCATGATGCTGCTTAACCGGCGCGGGCAGGCGACCTACGTCTTCTGCCGGGATTGCGGATATGTCCTGGAATGCGCCCGCTGCGACAGCCCTATGACTTATCATCGCTTTGATCAATCGCTGCGCTGTCATCATTGTGGCGCCAGCCAAGAGCAACCCCGGCAGTGTCCCATGTGCCAATCATCAAGAATCCGATACTTCGGCGCCGGCACGCAGTTGGTCGACGAAACCCTGCGCGATATCTTCCCGGGGGCGCGCACGCTGCGCTGGGACACGGATACTGCTAGCAATCCACAGATGCATTTCGAGATTTTGCAGCGTTTCATTGACGGCGAAGCGGATATTGTCATCGGCACGCAGATGATCGCCAAGGGTTTGGACCTGCCACTGGTGACGCTGGTCGGCGTGGTCAGCGCCGATCTGGGTCTGTCACTGCCAGACTTCCGGGCTGGCGAGCGCGTCTTCCAACTGCTGACGCAGGTGGCCGGTCGCGCGGGTCGGGGTATCCTGGGAGGGAAGGTGGTCTTGCAGACCTACCAGCCCGACAATTATATCATTCAGGCCGCCTCTCGGCACGATTACGCTGGATTCGTCGAGTCGGAAATCGCCTATCGAAAGGCATTGGGTTATCCTCCGTTTCGTCGACTGGCACGTATGGTTTTCAGCTACACGGATCCTCACAAGCCGCAGCAGCAGGCTGCGGCGGCCGCCCAGCGCATCCAGCTTTTGATGACACGTTATGACATGACTGGCACAAGCCTGATTGGTCCGGTGCCATGCTATTTCACGCGCGTCGATCGTCACTATCGCTGGCAATTGCTTCTGAGGGGACCCAACCCGCGCGAGATTCTGCGCCAGTTGGCGATAGAGCCCGGTTGGCAGATTGACCTTGATCCCATCGACATTCTATAAGGGCTGTCCTCTATGGCGTCATTGAGCTGTCAATAACGCCGAGCCGCCCACGAAAATGACCTGTGATTTACGGGCGTTTCAACGAAACGCCCCTGTTTACGTAAACCGCGTCGCTCATGCGACGAGGCGGCTTACGATTTTGCGTGAGCGGGACATTCCTGTGACCTTTTCGCCGATTACGCGCCGAGCGGCTGTGTTAAGTTCACTGAGCGGGCATCGGGGACCGCGCCGAATGTTAGAATTTAGACACATAACTTGTAATTTGGTTAGCAATTGCCGTATGCTGAACATTGGGGCTATATTATGCGTAGATTCTTGAGTCTGTTCTTCGGTCTTGGTTTTGGCGCCGTATTGGGCGCTTTGTTGGTTACATTCTTTTCGCCGGTTTCTTCGACCGAGTTTCGTGAAAACTGGCAACAACACTATCGCCGCGCGTTGGCTGCTGGGCGCCGCGCCAGCTCGGAACGCCGAAGTGAACTGGAACGAGAACTCAGTGAACTGCGCGATGCCTGAATCTCCAAATTCTTGACAACGTATAAAGCTGCGCCTCGGTAATTGTGTTGAGGTTGCTAGAGACGAGATAACAGATATTTCTGCCCTGTCTGCATCGATGCAAAAAGTAAAGCGGTCGCGCAAGCTGGACTATTCGGTGCTGTTTGCCACGATATCAGCGGCTAGCATGGCCTATGTAGGTAGTACGGCGCTCAACGTTGCCTTGCCAGCCATTCAAATTGATCTGAATGCGCGCGGCGCCGATCTCTTGTGGATCTCCAATTCCTATATCATCGTGCAAGCCTCGCTGCTAGTCGTCTTCGGGTCGCTTTCCGATCGTTTTGGCCGCAACCATATTTGCATGCTGGGCATCTTGCTCTTTGGCATTGCGTCGCTGGTAGCCGGTACCTCGCCAACGGTCGATATCTTGATATTGGCGCGCTTTGCCCAGGGCGTTGGCAGCGCGATGATCGTACCCGGTACCCTAGCTATCGTTTCCGCGCACTTCAGCGGCGACAGACATGGCTGGGGAATCGGCATTTGGTCGGCTTTTACGTTGTTCTCCAGCGGCTTGGGTCCATTTATCGGCGGCGTGCTGACGGAGATGGGCATGTGGCGCATGATCTTTTATGTGCAAATTCCCTTCGGTGTCGCGGCGGCTTGGGTGCTATGGCGATATGTGCCGGAAACCTACTGTAAAGATACAGAACCTGTCATGGGTTGGTTGAGCGCGATGCTAATTACCATGTCGCTGCTCGGGCTGACCCACGGTTTTCTCGAAGCGCCACAACTCGGCTTCGACCATCCCGCGATCTGGCTATCCATTGTCTTCGGGATCTTGACGCTGCTCTTGTTTCTTTTGGTGGAAACCCACGAGCATGCTCGTGAATTGCTGGCTCTCTTTCGAGTGCGAACATTCACCGGTGGCAATCTCGCTTTGTTCCTGCTCTATGTTTCTGTGGGACCCATACTGATTTACATTCCGCTGAATATGATACAGATTCAAGGCTACAGCGAATCCTTCGTTGGCATTGCCATTTTGCCGATGACGATACTCATGCTCTTATCTTCCGCCTATATTGGCGGCATAGTTGATCGCTATGGTCCGCGAAAACCGATTGCTGTGGGCCACGCGGTCACATTTATTGCCTTTGTACTATTGGCTATGGTTGGCATTACGGGCGGACAGCATGACTACTGGAAAACGTTTTTCCTGCCGGTATGTCTTGCTGGCATGGGGCTGGGAACAACCTTGGCGCCGCTGACCGTCGCTGTGATGGAATCGGTTGAGGAAACCAAAGCCGGCATTGCATCCGGCATCAGCAACACACTGTCTCGTGTGGGGCAGGTGCTCTCGGTGGCCATCATGGGCGGTTTTGTCCTGTCCATATTCACAACCGCATTGTTGAATGACTCAAATGTGCGAGATTTGCCCGAGGCAATGCGGTATCAACTGGAAATTGCGTCGGTGGACTTGGGGGAAACAACCATTCCCGAGTCGCTGCCCCCGTCTGAAAAAGTCAATGTCGAGACGGCAATTCGCAACTCTCATGTGGCCGCATATAATGTATTGCTTTGGGTCAGCGCCGCCTTCTGTTTGCTAAGCGGGATAATCTCGTGGATCATGATCGACAATCGTTTGGTGCGCCGACAGGAGTATGTGCCTTAAATTGGCGCATCAAGATTTGGGAATGGTCGTTAGTGGCAGTCTTGCTTTAACCTGTGAAAAAACTGCCGCTGCATGAGTAAAAATGTAGTTGTCGGGCTATGCCTGCCGGTCGCCGAACCATCGTGTGACGCGTTCGTTATTCAGGCTGGTCGAGTGCAGAACCTTACGATAGATTATCGCGTATTTCACGATTGCGATGCGCTTCACTCATTCGCAATTCGGATACGGGCCGAGTTTTGACGATAGAAATCATGCCGACGAAACATAACAATGCGCCTGGCTTTTGGGTACTCTTTGCCACCATAACGGCCGCGAGCATGGCCTTCGTAGCCAGTTCGTCGCTAAACGTGGCGCTGCCGGCCATTCAGGTTGAACTAGGCGCGCGCGGCGCTGATCTCATTTGGATTCCCAACGCCTATGTTATGGTTCAGGCCTCGCTAATCGTGGTCACCGGTTCGATGGGCGATCATCACGGGCGCAATCGCGTCTGCCTGGTGGGCATCCTGCTCTTCGGCTTGGCTTCGGTGATCTGCGGCTTCGCTGCGACCACGAATGTAATCATCGCCGGGCGCCTGGCTCAAGGCGTCGGCAGTTCGATGATCGTTCCGAACAGCCTGGCGCTCGTTTCCGCTCACTTCAGTCGCAAAGGTCAAGGTTGGGCAATTGGTCTCTGGTCGGGATTCACCGTATTGATGGCTGGCCTGGCGCCATTTTTTGCCGGTGTTGTTACTGACTTGGGCATGTGGCGACTCGTATTTCTCATTCATATCCCCTTGGGCGTTCTGGCTGCCCTCGTTTTGCTGCGCTATGTGCCCGAGAGTTATAACAGACACGCCCCGCGGCGAATGAGTCTTGTTGGCGCGCTATTGATCATCATTGGACTGGGCGGGATAACCTTTGGCTTCATCGAAAGCTCAACATTTGGCTTTGACAGTCCAGTTATCATTGTTGCCATTGTCGGCGGCGGGATCGCCGTGGCCGTATTCCTCCGCGACGAGACAGATGGCAAACACGGCATATTGCCTCTGCGGCTTTTCAAGTCGCGCACATTTAGCTCCTCGAACGCAATTTCCTTTGTCTTTCACGGCGTGATACAACCGGCCCTGCTTTACCTGCCGCTTAATCTGATCCAGGTACAAGGTTACAGCGCCACATTCACGGGTTTATCTATCATTCCGTTGATTTTGCTTGCGACTCTGGGTTCCACCTTGGTGGGCCCCCTGCTGGATCGACGGGGACCGCGTCTTCCCATGGCGCTTGGACTAGTCATCGTCGCTATCGGGTTCTTCTTCTTCGGCAATGTCGGCGTCACCGCGGGTGAATCCGAGTACCTCAGTTCTTTCTTTGTGCCCGTCGTTATCTTCGGCTTCGGCTTCGGTTTGTCATTTGCGCCTCTGACAATGGCGGCGATGGCTTCGGCGCCGGAGAATAACGCCGGCATTGCTTCCGGCGTCAACCACACGACGACGCGTGTCGGACAGGTGTTGGTCGTCGGCGTCCTGGGCGGGCTCGCTATCACTTGGTTCGGTCAGCTGCTGATGAACGACGCCTACATTCGTTCTTTGCCGACCGAGGCACAGGCGCATCTCGCCGCCGATGCCGGTGACCTGGCGCAAACCTCCATCCCCGATTGGCTGACTACCGAAGAGCAGGAGCGGGTGCATCAAGCAATCCGCGAGTCCTTCGCCGCCATCTTCGGCATCTTGATGCGTATCGGAACCGCTGCCTGCCTGCTCAGCGCCGTCATCGCCATCTTCACAATCGACGATCGCGAGTTGAAGCTCAAACGCGGGAAAGACATCCTCGATGAGAGCGATGCGCTGCCAGACGGCCCGCCTAAGGCTGACGACCCTCCGCGTAAACGGCCTCCCGAATCCCTTTGAGATAGCCAATGGCGAACAACCGCCCGATCGCCGAATAGCCGGCGTTCTCGTTGTCGTCTCCTGCCATCGTCGGCACGTGATCCGGCCGCAGAACACCGTCGAAACCAATATCACGATAGGCGCGCATGCAAGCAACCATGTCCGTCTTACCCGCATCGTGGAAGGTCTCCTGGAATTTCTCCGCCACGCCCGCTACATCGCGCATGTGCACAAAGAAGATCTTGTCGGCAAACTTTCGAATGACAGCAGGCAAGTCATCCGTCATAAGCGTGAAATTGCCTTGACACAGCGCGATGCCGTTCATCGGGCTGGGTACGAGTTCGAGCAAGCGCTCAAAGTTCTCCACGCTGCGCATGATGCGCGCCAAGCCGCGGATGGGCGACAGCGGCGGGTCGTCGGGGTGCATCGCCAGCTTCACCCCGGCCGCCTCCGCTACCGGAATCACCCTTTCCAGGAAATAGCGCAGGTTGTCCCAGAGCTGCTCCTCGCTGACCTCGCCATATTCAGTTAGGGGCGCCTTGGTCATCTGGCTGTGATCGTATCCGGTGACGAGGGCGCCGCCGCGCGACCGGATCGTGGTCGAGGTGCGCATCCAGTTCATCACAGGCATCCATTCGTAACACCAGACCTCGATGCCCAGCAAGCCCAAATTGCGGATCAGTTCGCAGACGATAGTGATCTCTTCGTCGCGGCCCGGCAAGCCCAGCTTCGCCTTGTCCAGCGGCGGCCGACTCTCGAGCACAACGAGCTCGAAGCTGTGATCCGCGTAGGCGTTCTTCGCGCGCAGCAGCGATGTATATGACCAGGGCGCTTCGGCGCCGTTCGGCGAGTCCAGGTCCATGGTCCCAACCACTTTGCTTACACCGCATTGCTGAACCATATCCCAGAGTACGGAATGGTTCGGTGGCAAATACTCAGCAATCTCGATCATAGTTTTTCCTTTGAGCTATGAAATCAATCTAACTGTCAGCGCGAACGCTCGTCTGTCAAGGTTTGTCCCGTTTCCCAACGACTTCGCAAACAGGCGCATCCTTGATAAAATGCGGCGATTGTCTTGCGCATCTGCATTGTGCAGGATACATCCTTTTGGGATTGCATGCGTAGATAATAACGATATCGGCAGCGAGAATCGAGAATTCATGCAGCGCGTCGTCGAACGAATGCACCATGAAACCGAGTCCATTGTCGGACTGAGCAGCGCGGATGTGCAGCGACGCCTGCGCAGTGGCGAAAGCAACGACTATGAGGCCCGCGTCGGGCGCAGTTATTGGGATATCTTCCGCGAGAACGTGCTCAATCTGTTCAACATCGTCCTGGGCAGCTTGCTGGTAGGCGTGATTCTGCTGGGTGACTACGCCACGGCGATATTCGCGGGCTTCAGCGTTGTCTCGAATACGTTTTTTGGCATGATTCAGGAATTCAACGCCAAACGCCAACTCGATCGGCTGGCGGCGCTGAGCGAGCAGAACGTGTCTTGCCTGCGTGACGGCGACTGGATCGACGTGCCGATGCGGGCGGTGGTCAAGGACGAGATGATCCGCATCGAACCTGGCGATCGCCTGGTCGTCGATGGCGAAATCGTCAGGAGCGATTCGCTGGAAATGGACGAATCGCTCTTGACCGGCGAATCGGACGCCATCAGCAAAGCGCCCGGCGACGATGTCTACTCCGGTTCCTTCTGCACCGCTGGCACCGGCATCATGCGCGCCAGCAAAGTGGGCGCCGAGAGCTATATCAATCGACTTTCCACCATCGCCAAGCAATACAAAATCGTAAAAACGCCCACACAAATCAAGATCGACATCATCGTCGAAGTCACCGTACTGATCATGTTTGTCTTCGTGCCCTTGATCTTCATCACCGGCTTCCTGATCGATAACGCCTTCCTGGAAATCGTGCGCAACGCCGTTGTCTTCACCACCAGCCTGGTGCCACAGGGCTTGGTCTTGGTGGCGATTCTTTCGCTGACGATTGGTGCGGTCAAGATCAGCCGGCAGCAGACGCTGGTGCAGCGCGTCAACGCCGTGGAATCGTTGGCGAACGCCACAGTGCTTTGCTTCGACAAAACCGGCACGCTCACCCAGAACAAGCTCGCCGTGCACGAGATCATCGAAATTGGCGAAACCGATATCAGCGCGGTCCACCGCGACCTGTTCATTTACCTGAAGAATCTGGCGCACCTGAACAACACCGCCCAAGCGATTGAGCGCTATATCGAGGGCATCGTCCGCGTCGACGGCTATCCGCCGAAGGTACGAGAGATTCCCTTCTCCTCCTCCCGCAAATGGGCGGCGGTCGAGTTGCTTGATTCGACGCTGCTGCTGGGCGCGCCGGAACGCCTCTTGCGCCCGTCGGACCCACATTTCGCTCATGCGCAGGCGCTGTCGCGGGATGGCATGCGCGTGCTGGCTTTCGCGCGGATGCAGGGCGCGCCGGCCGCCAATGCTATTGAGGTTGCGGATGCGGTACGGCCGATTGCGCTGATTATCATGAGCGACCGGATTCGGGAGGATATTCAAGATACCTTGCAAGCCTTCCGCGACGAAGGGCTGAAGCTCAAAGTCATCTCCGGCGACAACCTGGAAACAGTACGCGCCATCGCGCGGGAATCCGGCATGTCGGTTGACAGCGCTTATACCGGCGCCGAACTTGAGGCCATGGGCGCGACGGAGTTCGCCAGCGCCGTCAGCGAATCGCAGGTATTCGCCCGCGTCGAACCCGATACCAAACAGCGCATCGTCGAGTCGCTTCGGCGGGGTGGCGAATACGTCTCGATGGTCGGCGACGGCGTCAACGATGTGCCGGCGCTGAAGGCGGCCAACCTGGCTATCGTCATGAACGACGGCACCCAGATCAGCAAGGATGTGGCCGATATTGTGCTGCTCAACAACGCCATGTCGACGCTGCCGCGGGCCTTCCGCGAGGGCAAGGAAACCACGCAGACCATCTTCGGCACCATGAAGATGTTCCTGGTGCGCAATTTCTACAATATCGCGCTCTTCGTATTTATCGCTTTCATGGCGCTGCCTTTTCCGATCACGCCGGTGCAGATCAGCTGGGCCACCTTCGGCACGGTCAACCTGCCCGCGACTTTCATCGCTTTCGGCTGGCTGCG
>JAPOWG010000104.1 GCA_026707745.1 Chloroflexota bacterium | reverse complement strand
TTGGAGACGATGTGGGAGAGTATGCCGCCGCCAACACGACTCCTGACTGCTCTTTTTCCTATTTTTCGCTTGGGCACGATCCATCACCTGCCTGTAAAATCTTCATGTACAAATCTCTTGTATTGAGCATCCCGGTCGAGGGTGATGCAAAGGCGCGTATTCAATAATACAATCTTCATCGTTTTCCTCCTGCTCTTGGCATTTTCCCTTCGCATACTTGACGCCGGCAATTGGTCCGTTCGTTTTGATGAAGCTCTGTCCGTGTGGGAAGCCCAAATGGGCTTTCTTGAAATGACCGAGTTTACAGCGCGTGATGTTCACCCTCCTTTGTATTTCTGGATCTTACATATCTGGCTACGCTTGGTAGGGAGCAGCGAGTTTGCCGTCCGATCGCTGTCAATCTTCTGTGGCACGCTTTCAACATTAACCATCTATTCCCTAACCTGGCAGTTGAGCAAGAGTAAAATTGCCGCCATCCTTGCTATGCTGCTGGTTACACTGTCTCCTTTTCACATTCATTGGTCGCAGGACGCGCGCATGTACGCCCTTACGATGTTTTGCGCCGGTATTGCCGTCTACGCTCACTGGAGAGGCTGGAACAGAATGCTCGCGTTAGGTGGCATTGGAATGGTTCTAAGTCATTACTTTGGCGTCATCGTAGTCGGCGTGCTTATTCTGCACCGACTGTTTCATTACCGAGAGCATCGCCGCGGGAACCGTCCATGGATAATCGCCATCGCGTTCATCCTCGTGGTCATTATGGTATGGGGAGTTTATGCCATTGGCTTGATCAGGAAAGATCCCGGATTCGCCACATTTGACCCGGCATTTACGTTTCAACTTATGGTAACGCTCTTCACATTCGGGGAACCAAACTTTCTCTACTCACATTTCCCGTACATTTTGGTTGTCACAGCAATCTTCTTCGTTGGACTTGCCCTGAATTGGCACGAACATCGCCGCGCGACATCCTTGGTCGTCTTCGGCGCCGCGCTCTCTCCCATATTCATTGCCTTGTTGGCATTGCCCTTTGTCCCCGTCCACGTTAATTCGCTGCAAGAGCGACACTTTGCCATATTCTCTCCCTTTGTATTCACCGGATATGGCATCGGCTTTTTGGCACTTTTGCGGCGACGGCGATTGACTTGGGTGGGCATCATTACCTGCGCCGGTCTTCTAGTCTTGTATACGGTCTTGACCGCCGAAAGACGTGATGAACACTACTTCAAGGACGATTACCGCACCATGATGGCGGCTGTTGCTGCACTGACAGATGCCGACGACACAGTGTTCTATATCTCTGGGGGGCGCAAGCCAGTCATCTACTACCATTTGGAACGGGTCGGCTACGATGTTCCCAAGAATGCTCACGCCGAACTAGTAAATGTGAAAGGCATTCCCAGGAGTAGCCACCAAGACGTTTCGGCCACGATGGAGTGGATCTTCGCGGGTATTGATCGCTTTTGGCTAATCGAAATCGAGGCGCATCTGGACGAGCCACTGGATGCCCCGTTACAGTGGATTAAAGATAACTTCTTCCGAATCTACCATATTCCTGTAGCGTGGAACGCTATCAGCCTCTATAGCAGTGACGAAACCGATTCTGTAGCGGAAATTGACACTATTGTTCCACCGATGATAACTGAAGCGCGGCCCGGCGATCAGGTTCGCATAGGTGTACCCGCCGGCGCCACGGTTGATCTAGTTCACAGTGGGCAGACCGTCGACTCGCATTCTGCCGAAACATGGATGCTGCATCAATTCGACATTTATCCGTTTTACTTCAATGGCATTTATGAGTTGCGCGTGGCCGACCGGAGCTACCCCTTTGTGATTACGCACAGCCAGGACTTCCCCGACGGTCCATAGAACGACAAGACCTGGCATAGCCATTTGACGGACGCTCACTATCGGTAAGCCGATAGTCCTTTCCATGTTGCGCTGAAAATGGCGCAATCTCGTTGGCTACTCAACGACATTAGACAGGCGAGAAAACTCATTTTCTGACGCGCCACATACGCGCGAGAATAGCTGCTGGGCAATCCCGGTCTCACCTTATTCTTGCGGGATAAGCCCGCGTGCATACGCGGACTTGAATCGGAAACAAGTGGAATGAAATGTAGTCGTCCACGCTCTACCTTTCTGCTTTCCCCATTTTTAGTACAATCGCGCCATGCTATTCCACAAAGATAGGACTTCCACTCGCGTACACGGATCCGTGATTCATTTGATGGGCGCGCTAGCATGCTTGTTATTCGTTTGGTTCTTTGGCACCAGAGATCTGACGACCGTTCCCTTGGCAAACCATGACGAATTGCGGACGCTTTCACACATTTTTGGGCGGTCCGTCAACACCCCGCTATCACTTCAAGAAACGATCACCAACGTTGCGGCGAATAGCGAGCAACATGGGCCTTTGTATTTCATCCTCTTAAATGTCTGGTCGCGAGTCGCTGGAAGTGATTTATTCGTATTGCGACTTCTATCGACTTGCTTCGCTCTTCTTTCGCTGGCGGCGATTTACCGTCTCGCTGGGATTTCGCGCCTGCGCCACCAGGCGCTCGCTGCCATGTTTATCGTCTCGTTAAATTCCTTGTTCCTCTTTTATTCGCGCGAGTTAAGAATGTACACGGTATTGCCATTCTTGGTGGCGTGGATCGTCTGCTGCTATTGGCGCCTGCTCGCGACAACTGAACGAGTGAACTGGTGGACCTGGCTATCGCTCGCATTGGGTTGCGGGCTGATATTGTACTTGCATTATTTCGGAATCTTCATCTTGGCCGCTGTTGCCATGTATCATCTTCTGTTTGTGCAAAAAAATCGACGCTGGGTCCATATTGCTCTTGCCTTGATAGGTGGCGGCTTGCTCTTCTTACCTTGGTTGCCTACCGTTCTCAAGGGCTTGGAAGGTTTCTCCAACAAGTCATTCAGTGGCATGAGCGCCTTCGAATCGCTCGTTAGTCTTGGCAATGTTTATAGCAACGATTTCTGGATTCTGCCGCTTGGCGCTCTGATCATTGTCGCTTGGTATCCCAAGCTACTGGGCAAGCCTCAACGATTTCTATTGATACTCACTTTTCTGGCGATTGCCGTTTTGTTGCTGGCTAATGAAATCAAGCCCATACTCATACCGAAGCGCTTGCGATACATGCTCCTGTTGGCGCCATTGCTAGGCAGCGCTCTGGCTATCGCCTGGAATTTTCTCCCCAGGCGGGCGCCGGTCCAGTTCTTGCTGGCGGCTGTCTGGATGCTCTCATTCTTTACATATTCGCAAAATGAGAACTCCTATATTGCGGCCAAACGCAAAAGCCTGGAGTCGCTGCACGCGCCGCCCTTCTATACCCTGGTTTACCATCCCAATATTGAAGTTCGACCTACAGAAGCGGTGCTCAGCTTACACCCCTCCCGCAAGATAACCTGGATCACGGGGGATTATTATCAGAAGCTTATCAAGCCAAGCAGTCTGGTTCATATCTATTACGATGGCGGCGGCAGCCTCACTATTCAACCTCACGGGCAACCCATAAGCTCGCTCGACGAATTCGTATCCAGGTACGCCGCTTTTTGGTTGCTTTACGACCCTCAAGAGACCGACGAGCGTTCCATGGGCGATATCTTCTGGTGGACGCGCAATTACTACCGTTCCTGCGGAAAATACTTGGAAGAAACACATGCCGTCGTTGAGCGCTATGTCCGCGATTCCGACCCTTGCTAGCGCTTCACAAGCGGATGAAGTCTATGGCAGGGGCAAGCTATACTAGACGTGTATGAGTCTAAGCTAGTTTATCATATCGATACCCATCAAGAACCTAATGTAGTATCCAATGCCGAAAAATACGTGGGCGCCGAAGAAAACGACGGAAATAGAGAATTTCAGCGACATTCTTGACGGCATGCTTCGACGGTCTTGTGGCCATGCTAACCTGAATCGTACATATTGCTGAATAAGAAACTGTACAGACGCAAACATCAAAACGAAAACTGTGATATAGCTATTCCACAAGAAGTTTCCGTGACCGATTCGGGGTCCCGATTCATAAAGACAGTATGTCGCCAAAGCGCTCGTTGCGAATACAGCCCACGACAAATTCAAATAGAGATGCTTTCTGGCTTCTGCGGAGAACAGCAGATAGACCGATAAGGGAAAAGCAAGCGAAAGCAGCAGTTTTATCGGAACAAGCCAATCAGGAATCCAATATCTGGTAAATACAAAAACGCCAAATGAAATCGTAGAACCGTCAGCCAGGTTGACATAAGATATCAGATACAGTAAACCTAACATCAATGATCCCGGTATGCAGATTCCCAAAACAAGCAACATCCAATCGACTCGATCTCCTCTCAAAATTCTCCAGGCGGCGAATGCGCAACAACCAGGTATCAAGACAATCGTATAGCTCGGCTTCACCTGCGTAGCAAACAGGAGTAAGGAAGCGCAAAGCAGAATTGTGTATCGCCGATGATTTGCGTCTCGATAAGACGGGGAGCTGAATACTTTCAGGGCAAGAAGTGAAACTGGAATTGCGAAAAGGCGTAGGGCTATCAGTGTTGGGTTGTGATACACGACTGGATTGATATAGCCAATCATTGATTCGCTGGTCCAAAATGTGATCGGAGCTACAATTGTCAATGCAATTGACAGGAGCAGGATGACATATACAGAAATTGTTCCTGCGGAGTGATTGAACAAATGCGAGAAAATGATCATTGGCAGAGGCAAAATGAAAACCATGATCGCCAAGAGCGCGATATCAGGACTATCGATCGTGGGAAGAAAGTACTTTAACAATCTGTATGTGGCATGATACATAACATGCGACACATGCGTAACTTTTTCTGGAAAACCTTCGGCAATCCAGATGTGAATGCCAAAGTCAGTAAAATGTAGGGATGCAGCGCCCATTACTGGCACAAAAATGGCCAAACCTACTACGAATAGGAACATATACGGAATTAGTCTTTGAAGCGCTGTTGGAGGTTTATTAGCTGACATTGGCCGCCGACTCTTGTCACAAAGCGCAACTTACTCTTGCTGGAATCGATGTAGAAATGAATTGCATGGGTCTCGATCCTTGACATAATTGGCAGATTCTGGCCATGCGTCTCCTTGCGCGATTACTATTATACGATGACTTGAACCCAAACATTTGAACAAGCAAAAGGCCGGATCCCTAGAGCTAGATTCAATCGGTGACAAGACATGATAGAATGGTTGTAGGTCAAAGAACAGGCGCGCCATGGGTCTTCGCAAACGTCACAACGAAGCTGACGGTCCGCAATGGATCGTGGTTTATATCACCAATAACCTGCAAGAAGCGCATGTTCTCGCCGGTGTACTCAAGGCGAACGAGATTCCCGCGCTTATCCATCAAGAAGCCGGCGCAACAGCGCTTGGCATCACCCTCGGCAATCTGGGCGAGATCAAAATTCTGGTAACGCCAGCGGACTACGAGCGGGCGGAGCGCATCTTGTTCACCGAGCCGAACGAGCAAATCGAAACGAGTAACGAGAAAATGCGGATCATCTGGCAAGACGACGGCGACGGCGACGAATACTATGTCGAAGACGACGATTAACAACAATACGCTGACGCGCGTCCCGGGTATCAAGGTGGGTCACTATACAGACGCAATAGCGGCAACCGGCTGCACTGTCGTACTCTGCCCGCCAAAGACAGTCGGCGCGGTTGATGTTCGCGGAGGCGCGCCCGGCACACGAGAGACCGATCTGCTTCAGGCGCATAACCTGGTGGCGGAGGTGACGGCTGTTGTGCTCTCCGGCGGCAGCGCCTTCGGTTTGTCATCCGCTGACGGTGTGATGCGCTGGCATATCGAGCGCGGGCTGGGATACCAATCACGCAGTGGCTTGACTGTGCCAATCGTTCCTGCGGCCATACTCTTTGATTTGGGACTTGGACGACAGGATGTATTCCCGGATGGCGATGCTGGATATCAAGCTTGCGAGAACGCTGGAACCGGCGTCGTCGAATTGGGCAGCGTGGGAGCAGGAGCCGGCGCCAGAGTCGGCGCCATAGCGGGCAATGAGCGCGCGTCAAAAGGCGGGATTGGATCCGCCGCAATTGTCCTGGGAAACGGCTTGGTGATTGCTGCGCTGATGGCTGTGAACGCCGTCGGCAATGTCTACGACGAACGCGGCGAGATCCTGGCGGGTTTGCGCAAAAGCGACGGCGCAGGATTTGACTCTGTATTGGATGCCATCGCCGCAACCAGCGGCGACGGTCCCGCGGCGTCGGCCAACGAATCTACTGTCATCGGCGTGATAGCGACCAATGGGGCGCTCAACAAGACGGGGGCGCAGAAAGTCGCGCAGATGGCCCACGACGGTATAGCGCGAGCGGTCAACCCCGCGCATACGATGTACGACGGCGATACGATTTTCGCGCTGGCCACCGGTGAGGTCCCTGCGGACACAAGCCTTGTTGGCGCCTTTGCTGCGGAAGCGGTTGCAAGCGCTATCCGTGACGCCGTCAGGCGCGCGACATCGCTTGGAGGGGTCCGTGCCATCGCCGACGGCTAGACGAGCGACGCCTCAACATCTTTGCTTCGCTCGGGTAAGCTCGACCGATTCTCATTTTCGCGCGCTAATAAAATGAAGTCAAAATCAGCGCGCCAATGGCCGCGATATTAAGACCTCGTCCAATTGGGCTTTACACGAATGGTCTTGTGTCTTAACAAGGATTTAGCACTATAATGTTAAGCTGAATGAGACTTGGTCAACGTTCGGGCTAAGCGCATGACAAAGAAGATTCTGATCGTCGAAGACGAAGAGAGGCTGTCCTCCAATCTCGCTGACAAGCTGCGCGCCGAGGGCTATAATGTTTCCACTGCGAGCGATGGCGAGAGCGGATGGGAACATGCCCAACGCGAAACATATGACCTGTTCGTATTGGACATAATGTTGCCCGGCCTGGACGGTCTGAGCCTGTGTCGCATGATCCGTAACGACAGCAAAACAGCCGAAGTGCCCATTATTATGTTAACGGCCAGGAGCACGGAAGTTGACAAGATCGTCGGCTTGGAGAGTGGCGCCAACGATTATATTGTTAAGCCCTTCGGTTTGGGCGAGTTCCTGGCTCGCGTACGGGTTCAAATGCGCCGCCCGTCGCCGGCCAGGCGGCAGATCCAGGACGAGCTGATTGCCGGGGACCTGCGGCTTGATCTGACCGGACGCCGAGTATTCAAAGGAACCGATGAAGTCAAGCTGAGCAACAAGGAATTTGATCTCTTGGCAGAGCTTATGCGCAACAAAAACGCTGTTTTGTCACGCGATCTGATCTTGACCAAAGTCTGGGGATATGACTATTTTGTGGACAAGCGAACGGTTGACGTCCATATCCGCTGGCTGCGCGAAAAGATTGAAGACAATCCCTCCAATCCTCGGCTCATTAGTACGGTTCGCGGTGTGGGTTACCGCTTCGAGGACTAGATATGGAATCGCTGCTGGTCCTATTCGCCGCTGCATTCATCCCCCTGGCATATGCTGGCTTTCGGCTGCAGCGGAAGGTCCAATGCTTGCAAGAGACCGTCAGCAGCCGGGATAGCGAGATTGACCGGTTACGCCATCAACTTGCTTCAACCGAACATGAAAGCAGCGAGACAAGAGTACTGTACGCTACCGCGTCTGATGCCGCTTTTGACCTGCTGCTGATACTGGATGAAGCAGGAAAGATCGTTACCTACAATCAGGCAGCGGAACGTTTATTTGGCGATACATCTGCCGCCGGCGAAAGGCTTTGCGATTTACTCGGCTCAGGGGATCTTGCCAACCTTGTGGACTACACTCTGAACGAACACGACAGCATCGAAGAACAGTTCGTGCTAGAGGATGTTTACTATCGCGCTCGAACGCAAGTTGTGCCGATCGCCGAATGCCGACGTTTTGTGGCTGTTGCCATGCAGGACGTTACCAATCTTGTAAACCTGAATCGGGCACGGCGCGATCTTGTCGCCAATATCTCCCATGAGTTGCGTACGCCGATCACTCGTATTCGTCTGATCATTGAGGGACTGTTTCTCGATGCTGATCGGCCCAAACGGAAAGCGAGCATTCAATCGCTGAAAGAGATCGCCATGGAGACCGACGCCTTGCTCTGGCTGTCTCAGGAATTGCTTGATCTTTCTATGATAGAATCCGGTGAAGCCATTATGCGCCTCGTGCCGACCTCCCTGGCCCAGGTAGTGGACGAAGCCATCGAGCGCTTGATCCCGCAGGCAGAGATGAAAGACTTGACGATAGTCAGCCATGTTCCCCGGAGTTTTGCCGTATTGTGCGACGCCGATCAGTTGAAGCGGGTGCTGGGCAATTTGATCCACAACGCGATTAAATGGTCGCCTTCCAAGCAAGCGATCACAATTACGGCCGCCGAACTTGAAGATGAAGTTTCGATCTCGATTCTCGATAAGGGGCCTGGCGTGCCAGAAGACCTGCGAGAACGCATATTCGAACGATTTTATCAAGCCGATGTTTCGCGCTCCGGCGACGACGGAACAGGCTTGGGCCTGGCAATTTGCAAACATATCATCGAAGCCCATGGCGGCCGCATTTGGGCTGAAGGGAACAGCCGCGGCGAAGGCGGCCATTTCCTGTTCACCGTGCTGAAGGCTGACGCGAATTTCGAGATAGAAACGCAACCTGTCGTTCCGGAAGCATCGTCTGTCCACGCAACTGGCATAGCCAATGCCGGGTAATCGCTTTACATGTTTCTCCGCCACCGGGAACGCCGAGGATACGGAAGTACTTCCAAGAAAGTAATGAGAATTTGAAAAAGCGACGAATTATAGGAGCGTTTCGTTGAAACGCCCGTAAATTTGCGCCCCTTTTGTTGGGGCGACCTATCAGGTCGCCCGAAACCGCGCCATCGCATTGACGGGCGACAAGGTTTGTCGCCCCTACATCGCCGCCTTTTTGACAGGCGCGCGGTTAAATCTCGGTGTCCTCGGTGCCTCTGTGGTGAAAAAATAATTTGATGCAATTGCCCTTCCAACCAATGCCGGATAAGTGACATTCTACGGCTTTCCTGCTATACTCAGTGCAAAACGAATCTAAACCAACCTTCGGGGCAGGGTGGAATTCCCTACCGGCGGTGATGCGCGCATGATAGCGCTCAGCCCGCGACCCTGTTGACCGCGCGGTGGCGTCGTCAAGCAGGTGGATTCCGGTGAGAAGCCGGAGCCGACGGTGACAGTCCGGATGGGAGAAGGTTTGGCAAGTCAAACGCGCTCTGCTTTGGCTTGTTCGCTTTGATGCGCCCTAAGCGTGATTGACCGACATTTGCGCGGTTATTCGGGACGCATTGCCTGTCGCTCTGCTTCGTGGTTGGTCGCTTCGGTTGAGGCGAAGAATGGCTGAAGTAGGCGAAAAGATTGATGCCAAACCCGGCTCCCGATCAAGTCGGAATGCTCTACTCCAACTGCGCCAATTGTCTCCACTCCTGTCGCTTGTCGCTTTGCTGCTGCTCTGGCAATTGATAACATCTGCCCAGATATACCCCGCCTTTATCGTTCCGCCACCGGCCGCGGTTGGCGAGGCTTTTATAGAAGCGCTGCAAAGTGGATTGCTCCTCAAACACCTCGGCGTAACCTTGGAAGAGATGTTTTTTGGCTTGATTTTGGGTCTTGGTATTGGATTGTCTATTGGCTACGCCATCGCCAAGGCGCCAATGTTGGAATACACGCTTTCGCCTGTTATTGTTGCCTTTCAATCGACGCCTATTGTCGCCTATGCGCCCCTGCTCGTGATCTGGTTTGGCAGCGGACCGACGAGCAAGATCGTGACGACAGCGGTCATCGTTTTTTTCCCCTCGCTGGTCAACACGATTGTCGCGGTCCGCGCCGTCTCCCCTAATCTTCGAGACTTGATGACATCGCTAAACGCGACGCCTTGGCAAAGTTTCCGACAATTGGAATTGCCTTCCGCATTGCCGGTTGTTCTGGCAGGCCTCAAAACGAGCGTGACCTTGGCGGTAATAGGTGCGGTTGTCGGTGAATTCGTGACTCAGGGCAGCGGTCTGGGCTACCTTGTGACTTCCGCCCGCAATCAATACGACACGCCGCTTGTCATCGTCACTGTTCTAACGATGACAGCGATCGCTTTGAGTTTGTACAGTTTTGTGGTACTGCTGGAATGGCGCTGGCTGGCTTGGCGGCGTCGCTCCAAACGTTGAATTGCCTGACATAAGGAGTGGCACAAATATCATGCGCAAGATCTTGGGAAGGGCCCTAATCAGTTGCTTTATCATTCTGTCTTCGGTTGGCGCGCAAGCCGATTTGCTTCAGGAACGTATCTTGTTGACCTTTATTCCCAACATTCAATTCGCCCCGTTTTATGTAGGCATCGCGAACGGGCATTTCGCCCGTCAGGGCTTTGAAGTCACGCTGGAACACCTGCAAGAACCGGATGTTTTGGACTTGGTCGCCGCTGGTCAGGCTGATTTCGGCATTGTCAGTGGCGAGCAGGTGATTTTGGCGCGCTCTAAAGGCCGCGATGTGGTCTATGTCTATGAGTGGTTCCAGGAATACCCGGTAGGCATTGTCATGGTCGGCGACAATGGCGCGGGCGACCTGGAAAACTTGACCGACATGATCGTCGGCATTCCCGGCCGCTTCGGCGCCAGCTATAGCGGACTGACCACCTTGCTGCAAAGCGCCGGTTTAAGCGAAGATGATATCGAATTGAACGAAATCGGGTTTAATGCGCCTGATGTCTTTTGCCTTGGCGCCGTAGACGCGGCGGTTGTTTATGTGAACAACGAACCCCTGCAAATTCGTGACCGACTTGCCGCCGGCGATTGCGGTGATGTAAGGGGAATCACGGTTGTATCGGTCGCTTCCCAGGTGGATCTGGTGTCAAATGGTCTTATTGTCAGCGCAGATCTTGCCGGGCGCGATCCGGACAAGGTTCAACGCCTGGTAAGTGGCTTTAACAGCGCCCTTAAAGCGACCATCAGCAATCCGGCTAACGCTTACCTGGCTAGCGGGACCTTCGTCGAGACATTGCCGGGCGAGCCGGAATTCCTCGCGCTGTTGCGGGAGTTGGCGGCGGAGCAAGCGGCCTTTTTGGCAACCAACCCAACGCGGGAACAGATCGCCCAAAGCCGTTCTGAAAACTTTGCACTGCTGGCCGGCGCCCCGGAATCGGACGATTTGACGCAATATGAAGTCCTGCTGCGCACGATTGAGCTTTGGGATGCCGATACACTGGGTCATAGCGATTTGTCTTCCTGGGAAGCCATGAGCGATACGCTGCGCTTGATGGGCCTGTTGAGCGACGACGTGCCGGACCTAGGCGCCTCATTTTCCAATCAGTTTGTCACCGGTATCCGCGAGTGAAGCTGAGCCTGCGCGAGCTCGTCGTTGATTTTAAGACGCCGGACGCGGGACGCCTGCCCGCATTGGGACCGATTTCGCTGGAGATCTCGCCTGGCGAATTCCTATGCATCGTAGGTCCCAGCGGCTGTGGCAAAAGCACCTTGATTCGTACCCTGGCCGGGCTGCAACCCGCAACATCGGGAAGCGTCGCCGGCGACGACTTGCCAATAACCGGCCCACTCTCAACGCTCGCCATCATGTTTCAAGACGCTAATCTAATGCCCTGGCGCACAGTGATCGACAACATTGCGCTGCCGCTGGAGTTGGCGGGCGTCGACAAAGCGCGGCGGCATAAGGCCGTTAATGAATTGCTGCCCCAGTTGCATCTGCAAGACTTCGCCCTGTCTTACCCGGCCGAGTTGTCGGGGGGCATGGCGCAGCGCGTTGCGCTGGGAAGGGTGATTGTGCAGCGGCCCAGGGCATTGCTTCTGGATGAGCCATTCGGGGCGCTGGACGCCATGACCAGAGAAAAGATCAGCTTGGAACTGCTGGATCTGTGGCGCGAACACAGACAGACAGTTGTCATGGTCACGCATGATATCAACGAAGCAGTGCTTATGGCGGATCGGGTCGTCGTGATGTCGAGTCGTCCGGGACAACTGGTCGCTGATATCGCAATTGGCCTGGAGCGCCCACGCGCGATAAACATGATCTACCGCGAGACCTTCTTGCGCTTGGTGCGGGAGGCGCGGGCCGCCATTGACCTTCCTGATAGTTGAAACGCCCACAATTCTGCGCTCCTTTTACATAGCCGACGCAACATACAGACAAGCTTTGTAGGGGCGACTCTGTGAGTCGCCCAATACGACACAAGTCTATGGCGCTTTGTAACGACATGCTGCCAAGTTAACCACTCTCGCCAACTGCGCCCTGCGCCAGCCGACCTTGACATGGTCACTGAATTCTCCACCTGAAAATACATCTATCCTGAGCGAGTTAGCTATAGTACTGTTCTCGCGATTCTCTTGAGTGTCGAGGATAAGTCCATGGGCTTTCATGCCAATTTCATACGGGAACTATTCCCTTCGTTGCGGGCCTCTGCGCCGGATGCGCGCCAACCGATATTCTTGGATAATCCCGCCGGAACACAAGTGCCTCAAAGTGTGATTGACGCGGTCTGCGGATATTATCGCACCATGAACGCCAATTCGGGCGGTTTCTTCCATACCAGCCGCCGAAATGATGAGATGGTGGACCAGGTTCGTCAGAAAATGGCCGATTTCCTCAACGCGGCCAGCCCTTCCGAAATCGTAATCGGTCCTAACATGACCACTTTGAACTTCGCATTGAGCCGCGCCATTGCGACTACGCTAAAAGCCGGCGACGAAATCGTCTTGACGCGCATGGATCACGATGCAAACGTATCGCCATGGATATCAATCGCGGAACAGCGCGACTGTTGCATCAGGTGGGTTGACCTGCATACAGTTGACTGCACATTGGATATGGACTCCCTTGAAGAGGCGCTGAGCGAAAAAACCAGGATCGTAGCTACAGTTCACGCCTCTAACGCGGTTGGCACCATCAATCCGGTGCGGCAGATCGCAGCCATGGCGCATGCTGTGGGCGCCTGGCATATCGTCGATGCTGTTCAAAGCGCGCCTCACGTCCCGATTGACGTGCTGGATATTGACTGCGACTTTCTTCTTTGCTCCGCCTACAAGTTTTATGGCCCGCATTTGGGCATCATGTGGGGTCGCGAGGATCTGCTGAACGAGCTGCCGGTATTCAAAGTGCGCCCGGCGAAAGATCTGGCGCCGTATCGCTGGGAAACCGGCACCCCAAGCTATGAAACCTGGAACGGCCTGCTCGCCTGCCTGCGGCATTGGGAGATGATCGGCGAACGCTTCGGCGCTGCGGATCTGCCACGCTATTGCGGCGGACGACTCAAAATGAAGCGTGGAATGACGGCTGTGGGGGAATACGAGCGCGGCTTGCTTGCTGTGTTGATCAAAGGTTTGTCGGCGATTGCCGGCCTGCGCATTGCTGGCATTACCGATGACTCGCGTTTCGGCTGGCGCGTTCCAACGGTCGCATTCGAACTGGACGGCAAGTCGCCCGATGAAATCGCCGCTTGCCTGGCCGAGCATGACGTCTTCGTCTGGAGCGGAGACTATTACGCCCTGGAGATCATGCAGCGACTGAATCGCCCCGATGGCATGGTCCGCGTTGGAATCGCTCAATACAATACGATCGAGGAGATCAATCGGCTGCTGGAACTGCTAGACCAAATGTGAATGGCCTTGCCATTTGCCCAATGGATATGCCAGCTCCTGGAAATGACGCGTAAGAACATCAGCCACGCCGCTATTGCGCGACCGGGGCCTTCGCGTAATGTCCTGCGGACGCCAGGACTAGCGTGATCAATTGCTTGAGTCCGAGACGAATCGGCGCAACTTCTATATATTCGTCAAGACGGTGCGCGTTTCCTCCGCGCGTAATGCCGATCGTGACCGCCGGACAACCTTGCGAGAGTGGAACGTTGCCATCGGTGCTGCCCGTCTCCAGGCTGCCCATGATGCCAATCTCGGCCAGCGAGGACAGCGCGCCCTGCACCAGTACATGATCATCGGCGATGGAACCGGCAGGGCGTTCGCCTACGGTCTCGATCTCGATTTGCAAGCCATCGTGACGGCTTTGCTTGACCAGTTGACCGACGCGTTGGCGAAGCTCCGCCAGCGCCCCCGCGCAAACCGACCGCATGTCCAGCCAGAGGCTCGCTTCCGTAGCGATGGCGTTGATCGCATGCCCACCGTCGATCATGCCAATATTACATGTTGTGCGTGGCGAGACCGGCACTTCCAAACTGGCGATTTGATGGCCCAGTTTCATGACGGCGTGTGTCGCGCTGGGACGGCCGTGATGGAGCCAGCTATGGCCGCCTTCTGTCTTGGCGCTTATTCGCAAACGATGAACCGCGATGCCCGCATTGTAGACATGACCAAGGGCTAGTCCTTCCAGGTTGATCACAGCGCAAACCTGTTGCCGCAAACAGGCATAGGCCGCTTTGGCGCCGCGCAAATCTCCCAGACCTTCTTCACAGCTATCGGCGACGAACCAAATATCACAATCCGGAGCGCGGCCGCATTCTTGAATCGACTTAATCGTGCCCAGCATGGCGGCGACTCCAACGCTATTGTCACCGATTCCGGGTCCGTAAATATGGTTTCCGCATCGCTGAATGCTCAAGTCTGTATCAGCGGAAAACACGGTATCAGTATGCGCCAATACCAGAACGGCCACATCGGATTGCTTGCCCGGTATCCGCCCATAGACGTTGTTCAGGTCGTCAATAGCGATGTCATCCAGACGGAACTCGCGAAACCGGTTTACGACATGAATCGCCCGCGCTCTTTCATGAAAAGTGGGCGCTGCGATCTGTTGGATTTGCATAGCTTCGTCTACAACCCACTGGGCGAGATCCGCTAGGTTCTGCCAATTCCAGTTGGAGACGACTGCTTTGACATCCATACTCATTAGGTCAAGATTACTGCATTCAAGTGGCGTATGCGCGATTGTGCCGTTCTGTAAGCCGATACCGTTTACAAGACCGCGGACGATCTACCTCGCCAACCACGCTTGTGAAGCAGAGCGGTTTTGATCGATATCGGGCTAATTCAGACAAACTCAAATATCCCACGATACCGATATTATGACCGATAGCGCCTGGAATTGCATTATTTCGCTCCCAGAGGGCCAGGGCAGCCGCATTAGATTGACATGTCATCGGCCATCGCCATATTGGCAATCTGTAAGGCTGGTCCGATATTTTGTCGGGTTCGATGCAGCGATACATGGCGAAACAGTGTCCATAAAACGCCATAAAATGCGCATAAAATGTGCCCTTTTTGGCTTCTGTATCTATACAGTATGTATACGGGGAGGGGGGTACCCCTCCCCGTGGTACAGAGGGGCTTTTTTCCGCAAAGACACGAATGGTCGCGTAGACACTGACCGCCGACACTGACTATCGGTCGCGCAGGACGCGTAGACACGGCCCTTCGACACTGACCGTCAGCCGCCCCTACCGCCAACTGTTATTATTGCGTTGCGTGATTTTGTTGGTGCTAGTGAGGGTGCGTGGGGCTGGACCACCACTGTAAACGAAGGCAGCTCTGCTCCTACATGTCGTAGGACGATTTAGCAGTGGCCAGGCCATCGGTGCTAGGATTCGAGTCTCGCCAATTGTTTCATCAAACGGCTCTTGCGACGCGCGGCATTGCGTTTGTGGACAACGCCGCGGCTGGCCAATTTATCCAGATCGCGGACGGCGACTCTGGTTGCTTTACGCGCTTCTTCCAGGTCGCCGCTTTCAATGGCTGTGCGCGCCTGCTTGACCAGCGTACGAGCCCGATTGCGGTAGGTACGATTGTGCAAGCGACGTTTTTCGTTTTGTCTGATGCGCTTCAATGCGGATTTATGAGTTGCCATAAGTCAGTTCGAGGAACCTCAGTTCCCGGTGCTCCTTTCAAAGCGTCTTGCTCGCGCTGTATACCGAAGGGCAATGTTATCATGTCGCTACAGGCTTGTCTATAGCGCGTTCGCGGCGGTTGGGGCATCGAAGTCGATTTGAAATAAGAAGCAACTTCGCCGGATTGTTGTCGACGCGCTATGTGGAAGTATCAATCGGCAATTTTCGGATCAAATGCGTCGCGCAGGCCGTCGCCGATCAAGTACAGGCAAAAGACCGTAGTGGTGATCAGAAGCCCCGGCAAATAGACCAGATGCGGCGCCTTGCGCGCGTATTCCAAGCCACCGCTCAGCATATTGCCCCAAGTCGGCGTCGGCGGTTGCACGCCGAATCCCAGAAAACTAAGTGCTGACTCGGCTAAAATCAGGCCGCCGATCGCCTGCGACAAGGTGATGATCAGCAAAGAAAAGATATTGGGTACGATATGGATGAACATAATGCGCCGGTTCGACGCGCCCATGGCGCGGGCTGCGATAATGTATTCGCGTTCTTTGATGGAATAAGTCTCCGCGCGAACCAGGCGTGTTGTGCCCGTCCAGCCCAACATGCCGAAGATCAGCACCAGCGTCAAGGGGGCTGGTGACAGCAGCGTAGTAATAATGATCAACAGATAGAGCCCCGGAATGGAATTGAGAGTGATCATGAACCAGTTGATCAGATCATCTGCGATGCCCCCGTAGAAGCCGGCAAACACCCCGACAACGATGCCAATGCCCAGCGACAATACGGCGGCCGCAACGCCGATTCCCAGTGAAATCCGCCCGCCGTAGAGCAATCTGCTGAGGTGATCCCGCCCCAGCTCGTCGGTTCCCAACACGTGACCTTCGGAAAAAAGCGGCAAATACTTGTTGCGCACCGCCTGTGTCACTTGGTCGACTTGAAAAATGGTCTCGCTGAGGAAAGGCGCGAAAAGCGCCAACAGGACAAAGACGACAAGTACCGACATAGCCAGCAGGGTGGGGCGGTCGCTGCGAATACGCCGAAAGGCTTTCTGGTAGAGGTTCAGCGATGGCGTAAACCGGTCGTCATGACGGTGCTTGAGTTTCGCTATCTTGATTGCGGACCGGCCTCTAGTCATGGTCTCGCTCCTGAGAAGCGAACGCGAGGGTCGGACAGGGCGTATAGAATATCTGCCGCGATGTAACCCAGCATCGCCAATATAGATCCGATGACGACCGATGTCATAACAACGGGATAGTCGCGACTGACAACGGAATCAAATAGCAGCAGACCGATCCCGGGCCAGGAAAATATGCGCTCGATAATGACCGAGCCGCCGATCAACCCAAACATCAGCGGACCCAAAAACACCATCAGCGGAATGATAGCGTTGCGCAGCCCGTGCCCTATCCACACGCCGCGGCTCGTCAGACCTTTTGCTTTCGCAGTGCGGATGTAATCGCTATTGATTGTTTCCAGCATTGACGCCCGCATGAAGCGCGACCAGCCAGCGATGGGTCCCAGGGCGCTGACCAGCACCGGCAAGATCATATAGTGCAGGCGCGCGTAGATTGGCGGGCAGCCCCCGCGCACCGGCGGACAGCGACCTCCCATGGGCAAAAAGGGACTGCCGTCCCCGATGCCATGCGGTTCCAGTGCCCGCGGCAAAACCAGGCCCATCAGCATGATCGCCAACAAAGCAAACCAAAAAACCGGCACAGAATCCCCCAGTACCGCGAAGATCCTCGACGATTTGTCGAAAGCGCGACCGCGCTGCACCGCAGCCAACACGCCAATCAGCAGCCCGCCAGTCACGCCAATTAGAACGACGGCGATATTCAATTCGATTGTGGCGCCCAGCCGCTGGCTGATCAGATCTAGCGGGTTCGATCCGCGAAACTTGAATGAGCTGCCGAAGTCGCCGCGCAAGATGCCGTAGTTGTCGCCCCAGGAATCGACCTCGCCATCGGCATTGCTGTCAACCAGCATCCAGTCATCGCCGATCAGCCAGCGCAAGTATTGAATATGAAAGGGGTCGTTGACCCCGAGTTTGATGGCCAAGCGTTCGCGCTCGTCCTGCCTGATGCTGGGATCAAAAGTCATCAAGGCAACCGGATCGCCGGGCGCCAGCAGCATGATGATATAGACGATGATCGTAATGCCAAAGAACGTGGGTATAGCTTGCAGGAGGCGACGGACGATGTACCGTTGCATACCGGGTCACCTGTGAGGCTTGTCCGACAATTGTGGCTTGGCGTTCACTTCAACCTCTCATCCCTCTGATCCATTCTCCCACAAGAGGAGAAAGGGAGTGTCGCTGTATGCACAATGTCGAAATGGCAATGACCAAACCCGCAACGGGTGGCATAAGCCCCTCTCCCTTTATCTCAGGACATGACAGGTTTTAACTTGGCGGAATACCGCTGCAAAACTTGTAATCTCTGGGGAGATTTCGGGCGACTCACAGAGTCGCCCCTACAATTTTCGCCCAATAAGATGCTTGTGATCGTTGTCCTGTCGCTTTCATAGCCAATCGGATCAAAGCTGTCATGTCCTCAGCTCCCTTTATGGGACAGGGGCTTGGGGTGAGGGTTTGGGAACGCGCAATTCAAAGACTGGCTTTCTTAGGGCTGCGTCACTTCCGGCGCGATCCAGGCATCGAGCGAATACGTGCGCGAGATCGGCGTCGGATGCCAATTGCCCAGTCCCGGCTGCGTAGCGGTCATCGATTCGGAAACATACATGTAGAAATACGGCATGTCCTCGAATAGGATTTCCTGCACTCTTGCGTAGATCTCGGCGCGCGCTTCCACATCGCAGCCAGGCACGACCCGGGCTTGGTCATTCAGTTCGATCAGTTCGGCGTTGTAATACGAGCCGAAATTGAAGCCCGAGCCGGGCACGTCAACTTCCGGATAGTAGAAGGACGAAATATCGGGATCCACCGGCAAGCCCAGGCTCCAGCCCAACATGTTCATGTCGAAGGTCTGGCCCGTCAGTTCCGGCAGGAAGGCGCTTCCCCAGTCGATCGTCTCGAAGATGGCATTAAAGCCGACCTTGTTCATCTCCGCCTGGAAGAAAAGTCCCATCTGTTCGCCGATATCGGATCCGGCCGGCACGTGCAAGTCGAGCGTGAGTTCGCTGCCGTTGAAGGCCTCGTCAACCTCGCGCGCAAAGAGGCAATCCTGGCAAATGCGAGCCGTACCCGGATCGTCATCGTCGTCAATCCAGCCGGCCTGCGTGAGCTTCTCCATCGCCAATTCCGGGTTGTATTCATATTGCAGGTCAGGGTTGTAGACCCAGGAAGTCGGGATCGTGTGGGTGGCAACCTTGAAGCCGTTGCCTTCGCGGATGCCCTCGATCAGCGCGTCCATATCAACGGCGTGCGAAATCGCCTGACGCACCAGCCGGTCACCCAAAACCGGATGCGGCTCTTGCGGGATCAGATTGCCCTCTTCATCGAAACCGGGCTGCGGATTGTCCGGATTGGCATGATTCATGCCGAAGAATGTGAAACCGTTGCCCGTGAATTCGTACCGCGGGAATTCCAGCAGCTCGGGGTCGGTCCGGAAGTCTTCTTGACGGATGGAGGGCACGCCGATAATCGTGAATTCGCCGGCGATGAAGCGTTCGGTCGCGACATTCTCGTCGGCTACTTGCAGGGTCACGCTTTCGGCCGGGCTGACATAACCCAGGATGGCATCGGGATAGGCTTGATCGGCGATCAAGCTGATGCGCTCGCCCGAAGCGAATTCGACGTCTTTGAAAGGACCGAAGGATACAGTCGGGATCCGCCGCGGATCGTCCATCATAGCGGCGTAATTGTCGCCATATAGCTCGGAGAATACATGCGCCGGCACAGGCGTGATGTCATTGACGTCGCTGAAGGAGATGCAGTCCGCTTCGGAAAAAGTCACGACCACCGTGTAGTCATCCGGCGCTTCAATGCTGACGATCTTGCCGCCTGCCGGCGTGCCATCCGCCATTGTCTGGAAGATGCCGGCGCGCGGGCTGTCGATTTGGCCGCTGCGCGTCGCTTCGACCGCCCACATGTAGTCCGCGGATGTGATCGGCGTGCCATCATTCCAGGCAATGTCCTGACGAAGATGGACTGTCAGTACGGTTCCGGTCTCATCGTATTCCCAACCTGCTGCCATGGCGCCGTCGAGATTTGGCTCTTCCAGGCCGGTATAGGGGCTTACGCCGATGATGGACGGATATAGCCAGCTATAGACAGCGCTGGACGCGCTATCACCGCCGATCAGCGGATTGAATGTCGCCGGATCGCCGGCGGTGCTGGCGTCAATGATGATGCCGCCCAAGCCCGGACCCGGCGCCTCTTCGAATTCTTGCGCGCTCGCCGGCAGCGCAAGCAATAATAGAAAAACCAACAGGACCCGCATTACCCGCTTGTTCATGAGCTGCCTTCCTTTTCCTCGATTCTCTTCACTCTGGACGCTGTAGCTCCCTTCACGCTTAAGGCTAGTTTAGCATACATCTGTTGGATTAATAATTTGTTACGAGATGTCTTAAGTTGTCAAAACTGGCCCGATGCGCGCTTTCTTTTAATAGACTGCCCTGCTCATACGTGCGGAAGGTGTATTATTTTCTGTGAGCGCGGCAGACTCTTTCGCTGCCGCCGAGCGGCTGATTCTGATAAATCTCGCGGCGGTCAGTGACGCAGGGCTGTGTTGGCGCGCCCCACGCGCCCCACGGTGGTTAATGAAAATCTGGCGGTCCTTTCCCCTACAATTTCGGCTGACCATTTGCGATAATGTTGCTTGCAGCCATTTGTGACGAATTTCTCAAATTGAATTGGACGACAGGATGACCAGAGTGCCGCGAAAAACTACGCCAGACCTGATGTCGATTCTACAAGGCTTGTCCGATAATTATGGCGTGGCGTTCACTATTGTTCCCTCATCCGCCAGCCCCTTCTGCCACAGGGGGAGAAGGGAAGCGTCTCTGCGCCCGAAGTGTGGAACTGGCAATGGTCAAACTCGCAACGGCGGGCATAAACCCCTCTCCCTTTATGGGAGACGGGTTTGGGGTGAGGGTATGACAACAAGCATTGCTCTATTGTTGATCCTTGCTATTCTGCTTGTCGGATGCGGCACTGTAGCAACGCCGGTATGGCAAGCGCCAACGGCGACGGAAACCCGGGCGACGGGTCAAGAGGCTGCGGCGCCGACCGCTGAAGCGACAAGTCCACCCACCGCCACGCCAGTTCCGCCGACCAAAACATCCACCCCCCAGCCAACCGCAACCAGCACGCCGGAACCGACCTTGACGCCGGAACCGACAGCCACCGAGGTCCTGTCTCCGCTTGATCGCATGGTCTCCATGCGCGATCCCCAGAAGGGCGCCATTCTATTCGAGACTTTCCAGGAAACGGCTGGAACCGGGTATTCCTGCGCCAATTGCCATAGCCCGACCAGCGAGGAAAAACTGGTGGGTCCCGGCTTGCTCAATATCAAGAGCCGCGCCTTGACTCGGGTCGAGGGGCAAAGCGCCGTCGAATACATCTACAACTCGATTGTGGATCCCAAGGCAATTGTCGTCGAAGACTACGATCCCGAACTGATGCCCGACAATTGGTCGGACATCTACACCAATCTCGAGATCTTCGACATCGTGGCCTATCTACTAACCTTGGAAGGCGACGAGGCGGGAAGCGGCTGACAGCGCCCCGGCGGCCGATCCGATTTAACCCGCCGACGTCGCCAAAATATCGTCGATTTCGCTTCGTAGAAGGGACTGCGCGTCGGCGATCTTCCCCCTTGCGGCAGCCAGCCACTGCGCGTCTTGCTCTATGCCTAGTTCCTGTCCCTCGAGTACCTGCGATGTTGCCTTCGGCGCAGCGCCGCCCGGCAAGCTGCGGGCTTCGACGAAAGCGCCTGGATCAAGCGCCCTTCTCATCATCGCTTCCGAAAGCTCGACTTCCAGATCGAATTCGCTTTTGGCTATCTCGCTCAGTAAGCCGGCTGTCAAATCACGTGGCGAAAGATCGTTTTCTATCGAGTGACTCACCAGCGCCGATATGATGCCATGCGCCTCGCGGAAGGGCAGCTTGCACTGCCTGACCAGGGTATCCGCCAATTCGGTGACAGTCGTGAATCCCGCGATCGCTCGCTCGCGCAAATGGTCGACGTTCACCTGCAGCGTTTCGATGACCGCGCTGTAGAGTTGCAGTATTTCCGAAGCTGTTTCCAGTGATCCAAACAGCAATGGCAAGATCGGGTCTTCTATATCCTGGGTATCGCCAAAAGGGATGTTGTGACACTGCCCGATGATGCCGCTCGCCAATGCCATCATACGGCTGATCCGCGCCCGCAAGTGCTCGAGAACAACCGGATTCCTTTTCTGCGGCATGATTGAACTGATCTGAATGAAGCTGTCGTCGATGCGAATAGCGCCGCTTTCACCCGTTGCCCAGAAAAGCATATCATGCGTAAACCTTGACAGATTGACGCCTACTGAAGACAGGGCACTGGCCACGTCGGTCAAATTGTCGCTTGCGCCAATGCTGGCATAGGTGCTTAGTTGCACGCTGTCGAATCCCAGAAGCCTGGCGCTGAGCGCTCTATCGATGGGAAAAGCCGTTCCGGTCAGCGCGGCGGCGCCCAGCGGACTCTGGTTATTGGTCTCGTGAGCGAACCGGAGGCGGGCGCTGTCTCTCTCCAGAATGGATAACAAGCCGGCAATATAATGCGCCATGGTTGTCGGCTGCGCCGGCTGCGTATGCGTATAGCCGGGCATAAGCGTTTCCAGGTGTTCGAATGCAAAGCGGCGCATGACGTCTCTGAACGCCTGTAGCTCTTCGAATGTCTCCAGGATCAAAGAACGCAATGCCAGACGCGTCAAAGCATAACCCAGGTCGTTGCGGCTGCGTGCCAACTGCAAGTTGCCGCCGAAAGCGCCCCCGGCAGTTTCGATTAAGTGCCCTTCTATTGCGAAGAACATATCTTCCACGCCGGAACGGTAAACGACTTGGTCAATGCCGGCGTCTTCCACCTGCTGCAAGGCGGTGAGCAAAGCCTTTGCGTTTTCCAGCGATATCACATCGCAGCGGTACAACATGACAGCATGGGCGAAATTCGCCGCCATCATGGGTTCATAATAGTATTCTGTTGCGTCTTGATACGCGGGCTTGAGAACGAATTTTTCGTAGAGCGGATGCGGAAAACTTCCCGACGTCTTCGACAATTGCTAGCCTTTCAACCCGGTCAAGGCGATGCCTTCAATGATGTAACGCTGAAAGATGATCACCACGATCAGCAGCGGCACGACCGACAGCGACGCCCCGGTCATAATCAAGTTCCAGGGCGTATCGGCTTCCGACGAGAATTGCTGGATGCCGACCGGCAAGGTGAACATTTCGCTGCGAGTCGTCGCGATCAGCGGCCAAATGAAGGCGTTCCAGTTGCCCAGGAAGTTGAAGATGCACAGCGCGCCGATGGCTGGCAAGCTCAGCGGCACCGCTACCCGCCAAAACAGCCCAAATTCGCTCACGCCGTCAATCCGGCCCGCATCCAGCAGCTCGTCCGGCACCCCCTGCATAAACTGCCGCATCAAAAAGATGCCGGCTGCGGTAATGACGCCAGGAAAAGCGATGCCCCAATAGGTGTCGACCCAACTGGGACCGATTGGCGGATTGGATGACATGATAAACCAGGGGATGAGCAGCATCTCCGTCGGCACCATCAATGAGGTCAAGAATATGATAAAAATCGGCCTCTTGCCGGGGAATTCATACTTGGCGAAGACAAACCCGGCCAAGGCGTCAAAGAAAGCCACGCTGATAGTGCTAATCACCGCGACGATGAAGGAGTTCTTGTACCAGAGCGGCAGATCCGTCTCGTTGATGACCTCGCTATAATTGTCCATTGTCGGCTCGATCGGGAATATATTGCGCCTGAGAATCTCTTTCTCCGGCTTCAGCGAGGTGGATAGCATCCACATGAAAGGCACGATCATCGTGAAGGCGATCAGCGTCAGCAAGAGGTAAGAAAAGAACTTGTGCGCCCAACTGTCGCCGGCTTTGCCGACAGAGCTTCCGCGGCCCTTGTCCTTGAAAATGTTTGAGGGAGTGACTGATTCCACGGTGAGAACCTCAGTTGATTCGCCTGGAGGTGATCGAAAGCTGAACAATGGTGACCCCGAGGATCATCGCGAACAAGACGACGGTCATCGACGACGCGTAGCCCATATTGAAACTCTGAAAGGCCTCGCGATATACACGCAGCACGACCGTGGTGGTTGAATTGAGTGGTCCGCCACTGCCCTGTTCCGTCATCGCTATCACCGGCGCGAACATGCGCAAAAAAGAAATCGTCTGCAAGACCAGCAGATAAACGATGCTCGGGTTCAAGAGCGGGAAAGTAATATAACGGAAGGTGTGCCATCGGCTCGCGCCATCAACCTCCGCCGCTTCGTAATAGGTGCGCGGTATCTGCTTGAGCCCCGCCAGAAAAATGATCACCGCGAAGCCCATTCCCTGCCAGATAACCAAGGCAAGTATCGATGGCAAAGCTTGCTCCGGTCTCTTTAGGAAGGGCTGTTGCGGCAGCGACAGCCATTGCAAGATCACATTGAACAAGCCAAAGCGCGGTTGGTACAGCATGCGGAACACCCAGGCGATGGCGATCGTCGAAGTCACAAATGGCAAGAAAAACAGGATGCGATACAACGTGCTCATGAAGCGGATCTCGTTGAGCATCAATGCGATGCACAGCGCCAGGCACAACTGAATTGGCACGCCAAAAACCACGTAGCTGATTGTGTTTTGAAAGGCCGATTTCGTAATTGATTTCTTTTTGCTCAGTTCCGTGAAGACTTTTTCGTAGTTCTCAAAGCCGACGAAAGGCTGCTCCACCGCCATCGGATTGTAGTCGTGCAAACTCATCTGGAAAGCAAAAAAGGTGGGGTAGATGCGAATGTAGGCGAAAAACACGATGGGGATCGCCAAAAATATATATGCCCAGACGATCTTTTTCTTCGCCAGCGTCCAGCGGAAAGGACTCGCCTTTTCCCTCGAATTTCGCTTGCTGATCACTCAGTCATTGCCTTGCGATTGCATTGAATGTGCCAATTGAAACTGCGCCAGGCATCCTTTTGCCTGGCGCAGTGTACATACTTGGACTCGATCTCGATCTAGCGGTCAGCCCAAAAGGCGTCGATCAACTCTTGCTCGGCCGCGGCCGCTTCATCAAGCGCCTCGCAGGGATCCATGCCGCCCAGTCGGATGTTGTCGAAGGCGTCAATCAAAACCTGACGCTGCGCGCTCTCGTCGACGAAGAAGGTCGCGTGTGAATAAGCCAATCCGGCTGAAAAAGCGCCGAGGATCGGATCCGCCAGGATCATTTCATCGGCTGCCGCCGTGGCTTGTGCCGGCAATTCACCCACATTGTTCACCCAGAGCGTGCCTGCCTCGGGCGTCGTGATGAACTGCAAGAATTTGACGGCGGCTTCCAGTCGCGCCGGATCGTCGTTGGCGCGGCGCGTGATGCCATGCGTCCAGTACGAGCCAAACGTGTGCCTTTCGCCATTGGGCCCAACCGGCAGCTCTGTAACGCCATAGTTCAGGTCCGGATTGTTGCGGGCGATGGTTCCCACGCGGAACGAGCCATCAATATGCAGCGCCGATTCCCCGTTGACAAAGGCGTTTGTGGCGCCGTCAAGAATATCGTTGCTGCCTGTCACATGCTCGGTCTCGAAGGCGGCCAGCCAAGAAAAGGCAGCGCAGCCTTCTTCGCTGTTATAAGTCACCGTACGGCCGTCATCGCTATAAGGCGCGCCGCCATACTGACGGATCAGCACTTCGCGGAACCAGTGGTGATCCTGCGAGGCCAGCGCCGGCGCATGCCCCATTCGCGTGATGCTCAGGACGTCCTTCATGTCGCCGTCATATTGCGTCGTTGCAATAGCGGCTTCAACCATTTCGTCCAGCGTCCCGGGAGGACTCTCCGGATCCAGTCCGGCGTCGGCGAAGATGTCCTTGTTCCAAAACAGCGCCAGCGAACGAACAGCCGTCGGGATCGCCCAATAGCTTCCTTCGAACTTCGAGTTGGCGACCATCGGCGAGAAAGTCTCCAGGATGAATTCTTCGCTGAATGGATCGTCTGGCAAAGGTACGAGATAGCCCGCGTCAACGAAAGCCGGGATCCAGCCATAGAACAACGTGACCACATCCGGACCGACGCCCGCCGGCGCCGACGCCGCCAGCTCGGTTCGGAAGTCGGCGTATGGGATGTCGCTGTTATGCACGACCTTGATGCCCGGGTTTTCCGCCTCGAATTGCTCGATCAGCATATTCATGGCATCAACGCGAGCGCCGAAGTTGTACTGCCAGTATTCAATCTCCACCATGTCTTGCGCGCCAGTCGCAGCGCCCAAGGTACCAAATAGAATGGCAACCATAACGATTGCGAGCAGTTTTGACAATCGCATCCTCTTGTCCTTTCTTATTATGTTGAATATAGATCCGACACCAAAACTGTAACCCATATCGCGTTCAGACGCAACAAAAGTGACAGCTTCAACTGCGAAAAACTGTGAAAACTCTACAACGAGATCTTGAACAGACGCGCGGCGTTGCCGGCGAAGATCAATTGAATGTCGTCCTCGCGATAATTGAGTTCCCGCACATCACGGATCTGGGAACTCAAATAGGGCTCGGCGAACCCGCGCGGGAAATAGCTGGAATCTGTTCCAAAAATGATGCGCTCGGGACCGATAGTTTCCATGTATTTTTGAAAGAGCTTCTTGGTCGTCCAGTCGCCGTCAACCCACTTGACCCACTGGTTGGATCCGCTGGTGTCTATCGACACGTTGGCGCAAGCCCAGCACAGTTGCAACGTTTCGCGGATCCAGGCGCAACCGAAGTGCGGCACGACGAAAGTTACTTCGGGGAAGTCCTTCGCCACGTTGTGCAGCTTGAGCGGATTAATATTCTGATGCCAGGCGATGCCGCCGCCGCTTCCCTGAATGCCGAAGTGGATCAAAACCGGGATGTCCAGTTCAGCGCAGGCTTCCCAAACTGGATAGGCCGCTTCATCCTCGACCGGTCGGTCGAGCGACGGCGCCAGCAGTTTGTAGGCTTTCATGCCATCTTCGCGCACAGCCCGGCGCAGTTCATCCGCGGCGCCCTCGGCGAAAGGATAATGATGCGCGAATCCGATGAAGGTCTCGGGATGCCGGCTGACTATCTTCGCCAGGTTTCTGTTGCCGCCGCCGGTGACGAAGCCCACCGCTCTCAAACCGTATTTCACAATCTCGGAAGCCCAGCGATCCGCCAGTTCTTCGTCGCTGAAATTGCCGCGCTCGGGCGGATCGAATCCCCAGGTGGCGCGCCACTGCCGGTTGTATTGCATGGCCTGCTCGCGCGCGATCCGCGCCCGTACTTCGCCGCGCCGCTCAACATATTCTTGGCGATAGTCGGGCGCGCCTTCGATGAAGCTGCGTTGCCGCGTGGGAAAATGCGTATGAAAGTCTATGATCTCCAAACCATTGTACATCTTTGATTTCCTGTCCCTTATCCGGCTCAGCAAATGCTTGTCGCGTTCGCGCCGGCTTCCCCGCGACCGGCAGACTGGAATCATACCAAATACCGCCGATACAATTCAATTGCGGTAATCCCATCTACAATCGCGTCCAAACCCGTAGGGGCGACCGGCGGTCAGTGTCGAAGGGCTGTGTCTACGCGACCTAGGCGGCCTTCGCTGTCCTCGGTGCCTAAAATCCTCTATGCCCTCAATAGGACCAACAAAGTCATGCAACTCCAAAATAATAGTCGACGGTAGGGGCGACCCGCCGGGTCGCCCGCAAAACCTAGCCGGAACGGTGGGCGAGCCAAGGCTCGCCCCTAGGGCTGGACGTCGGAATTTGCATGACTTACCTGGTTTTACTTCTGTGTCCTTCGTAGTGAAGAAACTACCACCCCCGCCAATCCACAAACCCAGCGATGCCACGCCCCAGGCCGAGGCAGTATTGGAAGATAGGGCAGAGGGCGTTATACTCGTTTCGATTGATCGAGGGTTACGCGCGGATCAAGAAAGGAACAATCTTATGGCGAGACCGGTGACCTTATTCACAGGACAATGGGCTGACCTGCCTTTTGCGACGATTGCCGAAAAAGCGAAGAGCTTCGGCTACGACGGCTTGGAACTAGCCTGCTGGGGCGACCATTTTGAAGTCGACAAAGCCCTGGAAAGCGACAGCTACATACAGTCGCGGATAGATGGCCTGGCCCAACATGGCTTGTCCTACTTTTCGATCAGTAATCACCTGGTCGGGCAATGCGTGGCCGAAGCCTTCATTGACGAACGCCATCGCGCCATCCTGCCGGATCGACTCTGGGGCGACGGCGATCCCGACGGCGTGCGCGAGCGCTGCGCCGAAGAAATGAAGAACACAGCCCGCGCCGCCAAGGCCTTTGGCGTCGATGTCGTCAATGGATTCACCGGCAGCCCGGTCTGGCACTTGATTTACCGATTTCCCCCGACATCGGATGAAATGATCGACGCCGGCTATCAGGAATTCGCCGATCGCTGGCTGCCGGTTTTGGACGTCTTCGCCGCGGAGGGCGTGAAGTTCGCTTTGGAAGCCCACCCGGGCGAAATCGCCTACGACATTTACACCGGCGAAAAGACCTTGGCTGCCCTGGATCACCATCCTGCCTTCGGCTTCAATTTCGATCCCAGCCATTTCATTCATCAGCTCTTTGATCCCGCCAAGTTTATCGATCGCTTCGCCGATCGCATCTTCCACGTCCATGTCAAAGATTCCAAAGTGACGCTGGACAATGTTAGCAGTATCCTCGCTTCTCACTTGAACTTTGGCGATTCGCGGCGCGGCTGGGACTTCGTGTCCTGCGGACGCGGCGATCTGGACATCGACTCGATGATTCGCGCCCTGAATCGCGCCGGATATAACGGACCCCTGTCAGTCGAATGGGAAGACAGCGGCATGGATCGCGAGTTTGGCGCGACCGAATCCGCGGCCTGGGTCAAGACCAATGACTTCACCGCGTCCGAAGTGGCATTTGATGCTGCCTTCGCCGACGAGTAAGCGCTCAATCTAAACTGAAATTGGAGACCTGAGATGTCAGACGAAAAACAAGTAGCGAGTTCCTTCACAAGCATGGCCAGCGCCGGATCCGATGTTGAAGCTCCCGAAATCGGCATCGGCATGTTGGGCTACGCCTTCATGGGCAAGGCGCATACCAACGCGTTCAAGAAGATTCCCTATATGATGTATCCGCCCGTGGCCATCCCGCGCCTTGTCGGGATCGCCGGTCGCAACCAAGAAGCGGTCAATGCGGCAGCCGCTCGTTATGGATACGAGAATGCCTATACCGACTGGCGCGACTTGGTCGCAAATGATGATGTGCAGGTACTGGACAACGGCGGGCCAAACGATGCCCATGCCGAGCCTTGCATTGCCGCGGCAGAAGCGGGCAAGCACGTCTTCTGCGAAAAGCCCCTGGCGCGCACGGGCGAAGAAGCCAGGTCGATGCTTGACGCCGTTGAAAAGGCGGGCGTCAAACATATGGTCGCCTTCAACTATCGCTTTGTCCCGGCGGTTCAACAGGCCAAGAAAATCGTTGACAGCGGCAAGCTGGGCAGAATCTACCACTGGCGCGCGGTTTATCTGCAGGAATGGGGCATGGATCCGACGATGGAAACCACTTGGCGTTTCCAGAAAGACATCGCGGGCAGCGGCGCTTTGGGCGACCTTGGCGCGCACATCATTGATCTGGCGCGCTTCCTGGTCGGTGAACCCAAGGCGGTAGCAGGACTGGCGCAAACCTGGATCACGGAGCGCCCCGACGGCTCCGGTGGAATGGTCAAGTCAAACGTCGACGACGGATTCGTGGCGCTCTTGGACTTCGACAACGGCGCGCTTGGGACCGTAGAAGCAACACGCTTTGCGCAAGGGCGGAAGAACTTCAATTCCTTCGAGATCAATGCCGAGAACGGTTCCATTCAGTTTAATCTGGAACGGCTTAACGAGTTGAACGTTTTCTGGAAAGGCGAGAATCCCGATACCACGCAGGGCTTCCACAACGTGCTGGTGACAGAAGCGCACCATCCTTACTGGGAAAACTGGTGGCCGCACGGGCATATCATCGGCTGGGAACACAGCTTCGTTCACGAATTCCACCACTTTTTCAACGCCATCGTCAATGGTGAGAGCGTCGCGCCTTATGGCGCCGATTTCGTCGACGGTTATCGCAACGCCGTTATCTGCGACGCCATCCTCCAATCCGCAGCCAGCGGCAAACATGTCGATATCAGTTATGCCTGATGCGCATCGCTCGCGCATATTATTTATGTCTGAAAACTGAAGGGGGCGACCCTTGGGTCGCCCAAGAATCACTTCGAGCGGGACGCGATCAGCGCCCTTTAGGCGCTTCCTTCAATCTGTACACGGTAGCCATCACTGATCATGTGAACGGTACCCATCTCGTCAGTGCGGAGCAACCGCTTCTCTTCAGCCAGATCGCGGAACAGCGACATGATGTCGGGGTCGGGGTCTCCCCGCCTGTTAGCGATGTCGCTCTGTAGAAGCGCGATTTGTGGCTGCGCCAGAGCAAGAAACTGGCTGTCGATGGCGCGGACGGTACCGTGCTGGGGAATCTGAAAAACGCTGGCTTGAGGCGATACGCCACCTTGCAGCATCACCGCTTGACCCGCGGCGCTCAGGTCCGAAGTCAGCAAAATGGATACATCCCCATGCTTCACCCGCAATACCAAAACATGATCCGATAGTCGGTCGGTAATCCTGGGCTCTTCCTGCGGGTGCAAGACCTGGATCGTGACGCCGTCTCCGAAATCGATGCTGTATCCAGCTTTGACGATCACTTGCCGGGTGCCGGCCTGCGCCAGACCTTGCGCGACTTCTTGCCAAACTGGATTTCGATTCGGCTGGCCATTGCTCAAAGCAACGCGGACGGAATACCGATCGAGGACGCTGTTGAGCGCCGCGATATCCCATTCGTCGGGGTGCGTAATCGCCAGGATCTCGATTGCGCGGTCGGAGAAGGGCAACCTGTCGCCAAGCGCTGTCAGCAAGCGCGAAGGAAATCGACCGCCATCAACCAGCACTTGCGCGCCACCGGGCGTCTCTAACAGAAAAGCATTGCTGTGCCCCATATCCAGCATCCAAATGTGCAGGCGGCCGTCTCGGCGGCTCACGTGCATCGCGATCATTAGTACAAGCAGAAGTAATGACGCTGAAAAGACCAGCAAAGTCATTCGACGCTGCCGAATGGCGGCGGCAATCCGCGTCCAAATCTTTGGTCTTGAGGCAGCTGTCATGGCGCCTCCAATCAAGAGCACATAATAAGCCTGGATCAAGCGAGCGTCGAAGTTGACGGCGATGTCCGCAAAATCGAATTGAGCGAAACCGCGGACGACCCCAATCGACCACGATAGGAAGACCATCACAACCCAAAAGGCGACTGTGCCGACTGCCGGCGCTATCAGGCTGACGCCCCCGGCCAACAGCCCAAGCACAAGCACTGCCGCTTGTACTGGCACGATCAGAATGTTCACCGGCAGCGTGACCAGCGACAAACGTCCAAAATAAAGGACAATCAGCGGCAAGGTCGCGAGTTGCGCGGCAATCGACACAACCAGAGGTTCGTTGAGCGCGGCCTGCAACAGTTCTGCGGTGGCGGGCCTAAAGCGCCGCTCCAGCCATCTACGCAACAGTCTCGACAAGGGATCCGCAAACAAGCCCAGACCCAGCACCGCGAAGAAACTAAGTTGGAAGCCGATGTCCAGCAGCGTGTTAGGGTCGAGCATGGAAAGACAGAGCGTTGCGAAAGCCAGGGAGGTCGGCACAAAGGTATTGCGCCGCAGTTGCTGCCCGATGACCAAGAGACCGCTCATCAAGGCTGCCCTCAAAATGCCGCCGCCGGCGCCTACCATCAGCGAATACACGGCGATGAACAGGAGCGCGACAAGCGCGGCCGGGGCCTTGTCCCTTCCCATAACGCTGCCGACGACGCGCATGACGATCGCGCTGATCACCACCATGTTGAAGCCGCTGATGGCAATTATGTGGGAAGCGCCCACCCGCCGAAAGTCGCGCTCGAGTTCCGGCGATATCCCCCGTTCGTCTCCCAGCAATATGCCTGCTAGCAGCCCGGCTTGAGGCTCGGGCAGGGCGCGATTAATGTTGCCATGCAAGGCTTGCTTGATTCGAATCAGTAACGCCTGGAGGGGGGACCCGTATCCGGAGCCAAGGACTTCAATGCCGGCGTCCCGCATGATTGAAAAGACACCCTGGCGAGCCAGGTAGTCGGCGTATGAGAAACTGTCCCAGGTGGCGGGGATAGCCAGGAACCCGGTCGCCCGAACCTGATCTCCATAGGCGACTGAAACGGTTCGATCAGTTTCGACCAGGGCCAGGCCACTGGTTTCGATCCAGTTATTGCGGACGTAAATGGCGTCAACATGGACACGCAGTTGCGCGCGATCATCACGGATGACCGGCTCATCTACGACGAGTCCCGTAATTGTTCCTGAGTTGCCGTTGTATTGCGAGATATCGCTGCTGCGGGGGACCGATGCTTGCCGAAGACCGCCGAAAGCGAATGCTGCCAGTGCGATCGCGAACCAGCGCTGGCGATGTTGCCGTGATAGAAACGCCGGAATCGTTGCCGCAACAGCAAGTATCAGCCATGACGAAAAACTGAGGCTGACAAAATGTCTCGCGATGCTGATTCCTAGGACCCAAAAGACAGCGACGAGGATCAGACGCATAAAATGGCGCGATGCAATAACCGACGATGAACCGCAGGATGATCTTTTCTCAGTACTGATGCTCAAAAGCGGGCATCAGCGCTTTGATGCCCGTTTCTGCATTACACAATGGAAAGCGACAATTAGATGTGATTGCCGATCGGCGCCTGCGCGGGCCTGTCAAAGTTAATCGGTTCGCGATTGACTTCCGGGCGCGGCGCATGAATCGCTTGCTTTTCTGGTTCAATCTCGACTGCCACGGATTCTTCGTATTGCATCAAGTGGATGCCGTTGCGGATTTCTTCCAGGCTACGGGCAAACTGATGTTCGAGCTGATTGAGTTGTGCGAGTACGTAGGCGTCAGCTTCGTCCGTGATTTTCGTGGACTCTATCTTGGCTTGTTCGATCACGTACTCGGCGCGAACTTTCGCTTGTTTCACCATCTCGTGCTGATCAATCAAATCTTCACTGTGCTGCCGCGCCTGTTGAACAATCCTCGCAGCTTCCTCGTTGGCTTTCGCCAAGACTCGATCGCGCTGCTGAGTCACATGCGCTGCCTTTTCGATTTCTTCCGGAATCGATATCCGCATTTGATCGATAATCTCGAGGGCGCGTTCTTCGTCAACCATAGTGTACTTGGTCCCAAAAAGATGACGCCCTTCATCAATAAGGTCTTCCAAGCGATCCACAAGATGTTGAATGTCCATCAGCTTCCTCCCCACTGAAAGTTAATGACTCTGTAATTTACAAATGCGCTAGCTGAACTTCTCTTTGAGCGCGCGTTCAATAGTTGGCGGCACCATCGAACTGACGTCACCCCCCAATTCCGCAATTTCTCGAATTGTGCTCGAGCTAATGTGTATGAATTGCTCATCCGACAAGATGGCGATCGTTTCCAATTCCGGCGCCAGTTTTCGATTTGCCATACCCATGCGAAACTCGAACTCAAAATCCCCAAATACTCTTAATCCACGTATTAAGGCAATGGCGCCTATCGATTGTGCATAATTGACGGTCAGCGTACTGTATTGCGTTACTGAAATATTCGGATAGTCTTGGAATACAACCCGCGCAAGTTCAACGCGCTCCTTAATGTTAAACAGTACCGATTTGCTCTTGGGATTCGCATAGATCGCGACAATGATTTGCTCGAAGAACCGGGATGCTCGAATCGCGACATCAATATGTCCGTAATGTATGGGGTCCAATGACGCTGGATAAACCGCGATACCCTTTCCCGACATCTAGCTGCTCCTACGGCACGACATGATTCTAATGGGATTCAAAAAAGCGCGCCAACAGAATTGACATAAAATCCGCCTCAATCAAGTATTTCGGGGGATTATAACCCAAAAACAACCTAGTGAGAGTTGATGCGGTTGTTTTTCGCGTAAAGGAAACCGATGGTGTCATGCGCTGGATTGCCCGCTGTGGTCACGGTGAAACCCTTGGCGCGCAAAAGATTGCACAGATCTTCGTGCCTGTATTCGGTCAGGTGGTTATGGTACTCCATACAGATGCGATTGATTGATGCCAGCGAAGCGTCGTCCGCATTGAAGAAGATGTCGTATTCCGCGCCTTCACAATCTACTTTCATGAAATCGATAACGTCCTTTCCGCTGCGCCGAATGACCTCGGACAAAGGAATGGTCGCTACCTCTTTTGCCGCTGGAACGGTATCCCCGACCATATGGTACATGACCGGGTGGGGCGGGCTTGTGTCCATATGCCCCGAGCCAAAATCAGCGCCGACAGCTTCCGGGTGGCAAATCACGTTGTCCGCGCTGTTGAGCTTCAGGTTCTCGCGCAATAGTTGCCGCGACTCTTCAAAGGGTTCATAGACCTGTATGGAACTGCCGTCGGTCTGCGCGGCCAAAACGGCGAAATCCCCGATTCCACCGCCAATATCCACGATCGTCCAGCCGGGTTGCAAACCGGCTCCATGCTTTTCGTAGTCGCGGTCGAGGCAGGTCTCTTTGGCAATCCATATGTCCATTCTGGAGCGCACCTTAAACCTCAATTCGCCATTGACTTCGATCGTGAATACCGACGTTTCCAGTCCCAGGAAACTTGCGATAATCTTTGTTCGAGGCGACATGCCTAGCAGGATGGTGAATATCGAGCGCAGGTAATACGAGTACCTTGATATGTACAAACGCGTTTTGCGCAGCAAGATCGCAGAGCCTCCTCAGCTCAATTCGCTTTGCTCAGTGTAAAGTTGACTGATACGGCGGGCCAACAACTGATACTCCGGCAATGTCAGCGACGGGTCTTCTTCATAAATGGTGCGCGCCTCGCGCTGCGCCAACTGGACCAGCTCCGGCGAAAACTTTTGCAAGGATTGCAAAACATTGTCGCCACTTTGCCGCCAGCCTAGCAAGTCGCCTCCGCCTCGCAATTGCCAGTCCAATTCCGCCAATGCGAAACCGTCGTTGCTTTGAGCCATCGCGACCAGGCGCCTCTCCGCAACGGAGAGTAGATCCTGTGACGCCTCGCCCTCGAGCATGTCGTGAACCCGATCCATGTTGACGCTCGTCGACCGGTCCGGGATCAAAAAGCAATATGACTGCTGTTCCCCGCGTCCCACCCGGCCTCGGAATTGGTGCAATTGCGCCAGGCCAAAACGGTTGGCGCCATCAATGACAATGACCGAGGCATTGGGGACATCGACGCCGACTTCCGCTACCGACGTTGTGACCATCACATCATGTTGGCCTTCGCTGAATTCCGACATGAGTCGATCCTTTTCGGCGGCACTCATTCGCCCGTGCAAGAGGCAGACGCGATACCGGAAAAACACCTTGCGCAGGCTTTCAAATGCCTCTGTTGCGGACGCGGTTTCCACCGACTCGGATTCTTCGACCAGCGGATGTATAAAGAATGCTTGCCGGCCCTGTTCCAACTGAGTAATCACGAATCCGTGCAGACGTTCGCGCGCAATTGGGTCAATGACTTTAGTGATGATCTGTCGCCGGCCTGGCGGTTTCTCTTTAATGAGCGTCAAATCCAGATCGGCGTAGATCGTCAATGAAAGCGTTCGGGGAATTGGCGTGGCGGTCATCACTAACAAGTGGGGGTTGCCACCCTTGCTCCGCAACTTGGCGCGCTGGCCAACGCCGAAGCGGTGCTGCTCGTCAATCACCACAATCCCCAATTCCTTGAAGTCGAGACCTTCCTGAATCAAGGCATGCGTGCCGACAACAATATCAATTGAGCCGTCTCCCACGCCACGATAGACAGCTTCACGTTCCGAAGCGCTCAGGGCGCTGGTGAGCAGGGCGACTACTGGTCGATTGCTTCCGGGAAAGGCCTCTGCTGCATTTGCAATCACCCGGTAATGCTGTTCCGCCAAGACGCCGGTTGGCGCCATTAGGGCCGCCTGCTTGTCCTTTGATAGAGCTATCGCCATTGCGATCATCGCGATGGCGGTTTTGCCGGAGCCAACATCGCCCTGTATGAGCCTGTTCATCGGCATGGTCTTTGCCATGTCTTCGCGTATGTCCGCAATAGCAGCTTGTTGGTCCGCTGTCAGTTCAAACTCGAAGGCCTTCTTGATGAAATCTGCCAAGACCTCGTCCGATACTGGCAGCGCCGGGATCTGCGCCGACTGCCATTCTCGGCGGTTGCCAAGCACGGCGAGTTGCAGCATCAGCAGTTCGTCAAATGCCAGGCGCCGATATGCATGGCGCAAGTGATCCCAGCCCGAGGGAAAATGCCTCTGGCGCATGGCCCAACCCAAATCCGCCAATTCCGCGCGATCCAGAACAGATTGCGGTATGGGGTCAGGCAAGCTGCCGGCCCAGTCTGCGCTGAGGGCCTTCATGGTTTTCCGAAAGAGCCGCGGCCGCATGCCTTTGCCGAGTCGATATACAGGCACAATGCCGACAATCTGCAGGTTTTCCAGGTCGACGTGCTCCCATTCGGGGTTCGACATTTGCAGGCGATCCCGGTATACGGTCACCCTTCCGTTGAGTACGATTTGGTTGCCGGGCCGTATTCTGCTGGAGAGATAATGCTGGCCAAAGAAGCGAATCGAGAGCGCGCCCGAGCCGTCAGTCACCCGCGCCAGGAAGTCCTGTCGCTGCTTTGCGCCCATTGCCGATCCCGCATGGGAGACTGTCGCGACGATCGTCGTCGTTTCATTTGGAACCAGATCGCGGATGCATTTGAGCTCGGTGTAATCCAGGTAGTCCCGCGGGAAATTGAAGAGCAATTCGCCAACCGTATGCAGATCTAACTGCTTGAGGGATTCAGCCAGTTTATTGCCGATGCCTTTCACGTCTGTAGTCGGCGCGGCGAGATCGTCATAGCGCGCTAGCGCCTCTTCGAAACTCCAGTCGGGGCGCGGTATCCGCGGTGGGCGCTCCAGGCGCGGCAGTGGCTTGATGTCCAACTCTCCGTTCTGCGGCCCGCCCGTATAGTCTTCGTCCCAAGTCGCATCGTCATCTCGAAAGTCCTGCTTTTGCGATGACGACCCAACCTTTCGCGACCGGGGTGGCCTTGCCTGCCGCCGGTCCGAGTGATCGCGTCCGCGTCGTCCGCGCGGCTCGCTCGGCTTGTCCGCAGCCATTTTTTCCGTCCAGGCCCGCAATCTGTCCCTGTACTCCGGCGGCGGCGGGACGCGATTGGTAATGCGATCCAGTATGTAACTTAACCTGTCCTCGCGATTGTCTTCTGGCTCGATCTTCCCATAGTCCCTGAGACAATCCATGATCTCGTCTATGAGTATCTGATGCGCTGGCTTACGCGCTTGTCGTCGCGCTTCGGCCTCCCAATTCCTGCAATAGTCGCTCAAGCCCCCGACCACGGCCGTATCATTGCCGCCCTGTTCGCGTTCCAACTTCAAGATCTTGACCAATGTTTCCAGTGCGGAAGGCATGTGCTAGTTTCTCCAGTCTTGCTTCAAAGTCGCCACGCCGATCGAGCCCGGTCCAATATGAGCGCCTAAAGTTGGGCATACCTCAATGATATGTGTTTCCTGCGGCGCAATCTCGCCGATAGAGTCCAAAAAACGCTCGGCGCCAAGGCGATTGTCGATGTGCAAGATCGCGAGGCGATCCAGGGGCGCCTGATCGAGCGTGAGCGCCTTTAGCTTCGCCTCCGCGCCAGACCAGGTTCGCGAACGCGCCAGCGAGTTGATATCGCCATCGGCGACGCGAACAATCGGCTTGATTTTGAGCAATGTTCCGATACCGGCGACAAGTGAGTTAACGCGGCCGCTTCGCTGCAAGTATTGCATCGTATCGATAATGGCGTAAACCTCGGTATGCTGGCGTACCCGTTCAATCGCTTCCAGTATGTCATCCAGCGACGCGCCCGCGACAGCTAATTCGGCAGCTGCCCAAACCTGGAGTCCTATTCCGAATGTCAGTTGCAAGCTGTCTACCAGCGTTATCCGTTCCGCGTCTACAGCGCGCGCGCCTAAACGCATGGTGTTGAGCACGCCGCTCAGCCTGTCCGGCACATGGATCGACACGATTTTCTCCGCGCCATCGTTTAGCATCTTCTGGTAGAATGCCTCCGCTTCTCCCGGGGATGGAGCGGAGGTTGTAGGCTGCACCCTCATGGAGGGTAGTTGGCGATAGAAGGCTTGGCGATCGAGCCCCCTGCCGTCATCGGCAATGCTCTGGTCGCCGATATTGACATACGTCGGAATGATCCGGATATCCAAATCTCTGACGATCTCGACCGGCAAGTCACAGACGCTGTCAGCCGCAACTTGTATCCCTTTAAAAGTCATAGTCCAAATCGTCCGTTTCTTTTTCCAGTACCGCCACGCCTATCGCGCTTGGGCCAAGCCAGGTTGCCATAGTTGTACTGTACATAGTGAAGGGAAAATGCTGACCCGGGAATTCCAGAGCCAATCGATCCTGCATGATGCGGGTCTCTTCACTGATTTGGTTCTGATGCTGCAACATCACCGCGTCATCCAATTCGGTAAATTCTACCAAAAACTCAACCAGCCGTTCGATAGCCTGCGGCTGGTTGCGGACCTTTTCAATGACGATGATCTTGCCGTCTTCCAAGCTGACAAATGGCTTGATGCCCATGTGCGTGCACAAGATCGCATGAGACGGTTTCATGATCTGGTTAAAGCGCAGGTAATCCAGGTTGTGTATGCAATAGACCGAATATACGCGGTTGACCGCCGTGCGAACCGCCTGAATCGCCTCCTCAACCCCAAGTCTGTCGTGAGCGGCCCGCGCCGCGACGCGTACCAGCATACCCTGGCCCGCGCACAGGCTTTGCGAATCAATTACCGCGATCTCACAGTCGTTTCCAACCTGCTGCGCGGCCAACCGGCCGTTTTGCCAACTCTTGCTCAAGTCGCGCGACGGATGAATGGATATTATCACATCGTAAAAATGCGAGAGCCGAGCGTACAGTTCGGCATAATCGTTTTCCGACGGCGGAATGACGGTCGGCGTCGCCGCGAGTTTTCCCAAAAGTTCAAAGGCCTGCTCGCTTTCCAGGTCGATGTCTTCTTGAAAGCGAACCCCCTCGATTTCAATTTGATTGGGCAAGATCGTCACCGGGTAGTGTTTTATCAGGCGCGGATTGGAAAATGTCGCGCCGCTATCGGTGACTATATGGATTCGAGGCATCACTCAAGGCCGATCAAATACGGGTAAAGGTCTTGTCCGCCGAAGACCAGATCAAATTCTAATTCCGAATAGGTAAATGATAAACGCTCAATCAAATCCTTGGCCTCTCGCTCTTGAATGCTATCGCCATAATATAAGGTAACCAGTTCGTGTTCGGCCTTTAGGGCTTTGGCCAAAGCATCGCGTACAGCTGCCTCGATTGTGGCGCCGGCAACCAGAATCTGGCCGTCGCCGATGGCGAGGAAGTCGCCACAGCCTATTGCCAGGCCACCCAGACGAGAATCTCTGCTTGCCCGCGTGATCTCTATCGAACAGACCTGCTGGGCTGCCGCTCTCATTTCTCTGATCGCCGAGTCCAAATCGCCGCCGCTGTCTTCACCACTGTCTTCAAATGAACGCAAGGCGATCAGAGCGCTAATCCCTTGGACGACGGACGTCGTGGGCAGGACATCGACGCGCCTCTCATCGGCACTTTCAGCTGCTTGTCTGGCGGTCATGATGATATTGCGATTGTTTGGCAGGATGAACACCTTCGAAGCGCTTACGCTGTCAATTGCAACCAGGAAATCTTCCACGCTGGGATTTCTGCCTTGTCCGCCGCGGATTACCGCCTCACATCCCAGATCCTCAAACACTGCTCTCAATCCGTCTCCCGGAGCCACGGCGATCACGCCGTAGGCCTCTGCTGCCTGATGTTTCGGCGCCGCCGCTGATGATGTCTCTTGCCCCGGTCTTCGCCGGAACTGCAATTCCATGTTTTCGATCACGATGTCATCCAGTATCGCGCCGGATTGCACCGCATAGTCAATGGGTAGGGCGGGATTGTCCACATGTATATGGACCTTGACCGTGGAGTCGTCGCCGACCACCAGCAGAGACCAGCCCGCTTGCTCCAGGTCTTGACGGATTTGAGCGATATTCAAGTCCTTGCCGAGCATGAGAAACTGCACATCGTAGCCGTAGGAAGCGTCGCCGGATGAGCCCATCGAGACGCCCGGGCGCGCTGCAACAGGAGCTTCCGCTTTCTCCGGCCTATCGAATTTGCCGTCTCCAGGCGCGAGTCCTTCCAGGAACGAGGCCAGGCCCAAGGCGCCTGAATCTACGACGCCGGACTCCTTTAGTATCGGCAACAATTCCGGCGTTCTTCGCAGCGATGCTTGCGCTGCGCGAACCAGAATATCCAGCGCCTCGGAGAGCGCCAGGCCCTCGTCCGCATGCAGTTCGAGAGTTTCCGTCGCTTCCCGCGCGACCGTGAGAATCGTGCCTTCTACCGGGCTTGTTACTGCATCATAAGCAAATTGCGCCGCGCGCTTGCAAGCAAGGGCCAAGTGGGGCGTATCCAGCGCTTTGGTACTCTGCAGTTCCTCAGCGAATCCCTTCAGCAACTGCGAAAGGATTGTGCCGCTGTTTCCGCGGGCCCCCATTAACGCGCCATAGGCGAATCGCCGGGATACTTCCGCAATGTCCGAATCGTCGAGATCCGATATTTCGCTGTAGGCGCGCTGGAGCGTGTGGTACATGTTTATTCCCGTGTCTCCGTCAGGGACCGGAAAGACATTCATTTCGTTGATTACTTCAACATGCTGGGAAAACTGGCCGATGGCGCTTGCCAAGGCCCGTTTCAGCGCCTTGCCATCGACGCCGTATGTGTTGCGACATGATGACATCAGATATCAAGGCTCGCGATTGCTTGACGCAAATCCTGGATGCCGGCGGCGCTGCCTTCTGCATGCCCGAATACGCATGTACCGGCGATCATGACATTGGCCCCGGCTGCCGCAGCCAGGAGGATCGTCTCGCGATTGATGCCGCCGTCAACTTCAATATCGATATTTGACCCAGCCCTATCAACCATAGCGCGCAATGAAGCGATCTTGGCGGTCATCGCCCTGATGAACGCTTGACCGCCGAAGCCCGGGTTGACGGTCATCACATTGATGATATCGACCATATCCAGGATCTCGCCCAGCGACGCCGCCGGACTGTGAGGATTCAGCGCCACGCCGGCCCGGCAGTCGGCGGATTTTATCTGCCCCAGGACACGATGAAGGTGCGTACAAGCCTCCACGTGCACGGTGATGGAATCGGCCCCGCATGCGGCAAACCGTCCTATCAGGCGCTCCGGCTGGACGGTCATCAAGTGTACGTCCAACGGGATGCTCGCCACCTTTTTCACGGCTTCTACAACCAGAGGCCCCATGGTGATATTCGGTACAAATTGCCCGTCCATCACATCAATATGTATCCAGTCGGCGCCCGCGTCTTGCGCCTGCCGCACTTCTTCCCCGAGTCGAGTGAAATCCGCCGACAGGATTGAGGGCGCTATTTTGATCGGCTTCTTTGTCATTGCTTGACTCCGATTTTAGAGATCGACGCACAATCTCATATTACTTGTTGCGCAGCCTTATTGCAAAAGCGCGCGGACCGGGGGAGTGGTGAAAATCGTGGATACGCCAATATCGCAACGCGGTGTAGGGGCGACCTGTCAGGTCGCCCGAAAATCGCCAAAATGATACAGATTTATTGGCGATATCGAGCTTGATGAAAAGGTGTCCGCTCCTCAGCGTTGAGCCGGGGAATCGAGGGGGGAACAGGCCGGGGAGTGGGGTAGAAAAAAGTGCTCGAGCGCTATGGCTACCGGACAACCCAAACAAATCCATCAGCCTCAGCCACTGATCTGGTCGAGTTTGATGAGGCTCGTTTTCAATTGACCGCAGCCGGCGTCAATGTCAATGCCTCGCCGCAGGCGCACAGTACTGGCCACTTCATAGTGCTTCAGGATACTCCTGAACTTGTCGATACGCTCGTGTTCGGCTGGCGCGCCCCGGTATCTGTCGGTCGGATTTAAGGGAATGATGTTGACGTGGCACAAGAGTCCGGCGAGCAGACGCCCCAGCTTGTGCGCCTCGTCCGCACTGTCATTCTCGCCGGCGATAGCCGCCCACTCGATAGTGACTCGCCGGTTTGTCTTGGCAGTGTAATAACGACAAGCGCTGATCAATTCGTCGATCGGCCAGCGCCGATTAACGGGCATCAGCGCGGAACGCTCGCTGTCCTCCGCTTTATGCAGGCTCAGGGCCAGATTGACCTGAAGACCCTCGTCGGCAAAGCGCCGGATCTGCGGCGCCAATCCCACGGTGCTGACCGTGATATGCCGAGCGCCGATGCCCAAGCGATGCATGAATTGACGGACCGCATGCATGGTCGCGTCATAGTTGTGGAAGGGCTCGCCCATGCCCATGAGCACGATATTGCTCAGTCGTTCGCCCCGCGAAGCCAGTTCTCGCGCGAAGAGCATCGCTTGTTCGAAAATCTCCGCCGCCCTCAGGTTGCGCGCGAATCCCATCTGGCCCGTGGCGCAAAACACGCAGCCCATCGCGCAGCCGGCCTGGGTCGACAAACAGGCGGTCTTGCGCTGGTCCTCGTAAGGCATGAGGACGGATTCAATCAATTGACCGTCCGCCAGTTGATAGAGCCGCTTTTCCGTGCCATCGGCGCTGTTCTGTCGCGCGATCAACTCTAAGCTGCCGAGCGAAGCGCTTTGGCCGAGTTCCTCAATAAAGCGCTTGGGTAGATCGGTCATTGCGGCGAAGTCATCCACGCGCTTGTCGTACATCCATTTCCAGAGCTGGCGAGCGCGAAACGGCCTTTCGCCCAACTCGGCGACAAAGCTGTTGAGTTCCGCGGAGGTCAGCGCGTAGAGGTTTGTCATTTGCTTTCTCATTTAACAAACTCCCTTGCTCACGCAAGGAGAAGCCTTGTTATTTTGTCTGAGCGCGACATTCCTGGGACCTTTTCGCCGCTCGCGCGCCGAGCGGCTGTTCTCCGTAAATTCGCCGAATTAGGCCGGACTTGCCAATAGAAACGGGATCATATTGTAGACGAAATGCGAAATAATTGCCGCGGTGGTGCTAAGACGGGCGCGCGCCCATCCGAATGCGAGCGAGACCGCAAACACGATTGCCGCTGCCGGCGTAGCGGCGTACTGCAAGTGGATCGCTGTGAAGAACAGCGAAACGATCACGACGCCGAAAACGGGCTGAAGCGCGCCGCGAAACAGCGTTTCTTCGCCTATTGCGGCCAAAAGCGCCAAGAGCGCTCCCAGGAAGAGCGAACCGCTAAAGGTATTGAAAATCTGCCGCGCCGCCGCCGTCTGCCCGTCGAAACTGCTTGCGGGTACGGCGCTTTGCCATACTAACATCAGCAGCGAGACGCCAAGGTAGACAATGCAGCCAAGCGCGGTGCCAACCAGCAAATCTGCACCAGTGGGGAATCGCAAGCCGAGGCGCTCGAACGTATTCGTCCAGCCTCGGCGAACCAGCCAGCCGACGCCCAAAAGCGCCAGCAAAACATATGCTGCCACATGCGCGCTCAGGTTGAGCAGGGCGCTTTCAGCGCTGGAAAAACCCTCGAGCAAATCCTGCTGGAGGCTCTCGGCGCTCGAAGTCCAATAGAGTACCGCAAGCGCAAATATCATGAGCAGCAGCGCCAGGCGATGAACCGGTCGCCGGCTGTCAAATCTCGGCGAAACGATCACCCCTGAAACGCCGATCAAGCGCTCGACCTGGCGCCAGGGTGACTCGAATCCGATCAAGAGCAGCATGATTGCGATCGCTGCGGCAGCAAAACCCAAATAGGACCATTGAAAAAGATCCTTCGCGCCGGACGTAGATACTCTGTTCAACAACTGGACTGCGATGACAGCGGGCATGGCTGCCTGAAGAACGCGGGAGTACCGGTGCCACCTGCCGGGTCCGTTTGCCGCGTTCGCCAGAAAGATCAAAACGGTCAGGTACAGGAATCCAAAAACTGTCAAAGCCATCGGTCACTTCGAAATTGCGGGTCCGCGCAGTATAGATGATATAAACAAAGCGCTCAACTGCCAGCCCATCCGCCGCTGGTATATTGACAGTCACAGGACGCTGTGCTAGCATTATTCGCGCCACATCGAGACTTGGTTTACAGTTGGAGAGGTGGCCGAGTGGTTTAAGGCGATGGTCTTGAAAACCATTGTACGGTTCTCCGTACCGCAGGTTCGAATCCTGTCCTCTCCGCCTTAACCGCCTTAACAACTTTATAGGCCAGCATGGAGAGGTGCCAGAGTGGTTGATTGGGGCCGCCTGCTAAGCGGTTGTACCTTCACGGGTACCGCAGGTTCGAATCCTGTCCTCTCCGTTTCAATCCTTCCTACAAAGCGCAGGACGTCCCTACATGAGCGAACGAATCGCAATTGAAACTGTCGTGAACAGAGCGCGTAGCGATGTCTGGACCTTGTTCAACCTGCCGGAACATATCACCCAATGGAACTTCGCATCGGATGACTGGTGCTGCCCGCGCGCCGAGAATGACCTCAGGGTGGGCGGCAGGCTTTGCTTTAGGATGGAAGCCAGAGATGGCAGCTTTGGTTTTGACTTTGAGGGGATCTATGACCAGGTCGCGCATGAGAGCAAACTCGCGTACACGATGTCAGACGGCCGCAAAGTTGAAACCAGTTTCGAGGATCTGGGAGAAAAGACCAGGGTCAGTACAGTCTTTGATCCCGACAAGGAAAACCCGCTTGAGATGCAGCGGATGGGGTGGCAAGCCATCCTCGACAATTTCAAGAAATATGCCGAGTCGACCTAGCCTGAATCAAGAATTGAAGCCTGGTTGAGGCGGGCATTGGCCGGAACCAGGACATTACCAGTAGGCGCCCAAGATAATAGAAGAAGCAGTCGATGGCTGCACAATCAATTGTCACGCGTCGGTGAAAAAATCCGCTCCATTGGCTGAGTTTTCGATAGCAAATGCGCGCTCTGCCCTCGCCGCCCTGTGCTAGAATGCAACCATAATTGAACGAAGCAGCGAGGCAGATCGCGTGCTCATAATCGGCCTGATGTCCGGCACTTCCGCGGATGGCGTCGACTCGGCGCTCTTCGAAATCGAGGGCGCCCCCGGCAACTTGAAAACACGCCTGATACATGGGCGCACCTGCGCCTACGAGCCCGCTATGCGCCAAGCCATCCTGCAGTGTTGCGATGCCGAGCGAAGCCGCGTGGACAAGATCGCGGAACTGAACGTGTCATTAGCGGAAGTCTTCGCGGAGGGCGCGCTGGGGTTGCTCGCCGAGGCAAGCCTGAGTCGCGAAGACGTTGACCTCATCGGATCGCACGGTCAGACAATATGGCACAACGTGCGTCCCGACGGGCAGGTAAGCGCGTCGCTGCAAATCGTGGAAGCGGCTGTTCTCGCCGAAAGAACGGGCATCACGACAATAAGCAATTTCCGCGCGCGCGATATCGCCCTGGGCGGGCAAGGCGCGCCGCTCACCAGCTACGTGGACTGGCTCTTGCTCCGGCATCCGCGATACTGGCGCGCCATACAGAACATTGGCGGCATGGGCAACGTGACCTTCTTGCCCCCGCTCAACAACGAGCGCGATCGGCCAATTGCCTTCGATACCGGTCCGGGAAACGCGCTGCTGGATGCCGCCGTCGGCCATTTTAGCGACGGCAAGCTCACCTATGACCGCGCTGGCGAGATTGCGCAACGCGGCCGGATGAACGAAGAATGGCTGGAGGTCTTGCTTCAGCACCCTTATTATCAGAGGGGCTACCCAAAGACCACCGGGCGGGAAACCTTCGGTACGGCGGCAGCGCTGGACTTAGTCGCCCAGGCCACGGCCCGCGGTCTGAGCGAGACTGAAATCGTCGCTACCTTGACCGCCTTGACCGCGACCAATATCGCGGAGGCCTACCGGCGATTCGCGCCCTCTCCTGTTCAGGAGGTGATTATTGGCGGCGGCGGACGCCACAATCCGGTAATGGTGGCCATGTTGCGCGACCTGTTGGCGCCGGCGCGCGTATTGACGCATGAAGACATTGGCATGAACAGCGACTTTAAGGAAGCGCTCGTATTCGCGCTATTGGCTTATGAATCCTGGCACGGGCGCCCGGGCGCCATGCCCGCCTTTACCGGAGCGAGCGGGGCGGCCGTTCTGGGGCAGATCACGCCTGGCGCGAACTTCTCGGAGTTGCTGCGAAAAACGCGGGCGCCAGCATCGGAGAGACTCGGCTGATTCCTGATTGAATATATGTCAACTTCAGGAACCGGCGCCGTCAAGGACAATTGACATGCGGCAGAACAATGGACGACATGACCTTGTGCGCGCTCAGTTCCTTCAAGGGTGTGATATGGTTATTTCAACGAGTGAGGTCGAGCCCGAATGCGCGAACTGATGTCGCGACTGTTTCGTCCCCTGCGCAACTGGTGGGCCGCTCGCCGCGCGCCGACCAGGGAACTGCCTCATGTCCTTCTGACGGCGCTGCGCAATTTCAGCCGATACGGTTCGCGTCAATCGGCCGCGCTGGCCTTTTATTCTCTTTTTTCGGTATTCCCGCTGACACTCCTGGCGGCCGTGGTTGTGAGCGGTCTGTTGGAACCGGCTGTCGCCCAGGAACAGATAGCGAATGGACTGAGCCGTTTGTTGCCCGCCGAAACGGTCACTTATATTCAAGAGGTCTTGGACGATTCATTGCAGCAAGCCAGGTCTTTCGGCGTCGTCGCCATTCTGGCGCTGGTCTGGTCGTCGCTGACCTTCTTTTCCAACCTCACCGCGTCGCTGGACGAGATTTTCGACGTGCCAGAACGACGCGGCATCTGGAGCTTGCGCGTACTGGCGGTATTGATGAGCGTCACGCTGGTGATTCTGGTGGTCGTTTCCTTCCTGACATCCGGCGTATTGCGGCTGGTATCGATCCTGCTGCTGGATCAACCGAGCCTCTGGGTTTCTGTAGGCAGCTTGTTCTTGCCGATCGGTCTTGATGTTGTCATATTCGCTATGCTCTTCCGCTTTGTTCCCGCGCGCTTTGTGCATTGGGACGCGGTATTGCCGGCCGCGATCTTTGGCGCCATCGGCTGGGAACTGGCGAAAGCCGGGTTCGCCTATTACCTGAACAACCTGGCCGGATTCCAGTTCATCTACGGCGGGATCGCAACGGCGATCGTTCTGCTGTTCTGGGCAAATCTTATCGCCGCGATATTTTTGCTGAGCGCGGAATTCTGCGCCCGCCTCAATGAATGGATCATCCGGCAAGACACGGGCCAACCCAGTACGAACAGGTCGTATAGCATCGCCATTCGCAACGGTCAGATCGAAGTGCGAACGCCGGGAGAACGTCGGGTCGCCAGCGGCAAGTAGCGACATCCGCGAACTTCCCGCAAGAACGGCGTTTCTACCCAACCCGTTTAAGTTTCCCACTGCGTTTGGCGTAATCCTCCGCCATCTTGAAGGCCCGTATCCCGACAGGCAGCAGGACCACACCCAACGCCAGAAGCGGGACGATGAAGGCCATTAGTTCGGATACCGGTTTTCCATCGAGAACCGCGGCGCGGACGCCATCGAGCACGTAGGTGATGGGAGAAAACACGGCAATCGATTGCATCCATTCCGGCAAGACCGTGATCGGATAATAGACGCCGGATATCAGCAAAAACGACGCTTGCACCACGCTTGTCATCTGGGCGCCGCGCTCAGGGTAGAGCAAAGGCAGAATGCTTGCGACTATGCCGATCGAGATTAGAGACAAGCTGCCCGCCAGGATCACCAGCGCCGCCCCGGCCAGGTTCGCTCGCGACAAATCCAACTGGAAGAAGAGCGCCGTCGTCCCGCCAATAATCAATGCCGTCAGCAGACTGTAAATCAGCGAATAGGCGGTTTGGCCGACAAGATGCACCCAACGTTTGACAGGCGCCATCAAGGTGTATTCGATGGTGCCTTCCCAGCGCTCCCAGGCGATCACTTCGCTCGTCAGCATGAAAATGTTCGACAAGTAATGCCAAACCAGGGTCCCGATGATCAAGTACATCGTCAGGTACTGCACATCGAAACCCGGCGCCGCGCCGGTCAAGGCTTCCGCGCCCTGGGCGATGAATATGACCGAAAGCGCGGTCGTGAGCGAATAAAAGAACCAGACGACTTCCCATCCCCAATAACGCCTGGTCAGGTGCCAATTGCGCGCCAAGAACGCGTAAGATTGCAGGACCTCGAGCCGCAGAGTGGCGAAGCCATGCCGTAAGGTCTGTCCCATCATGAGAGCCTTTCTATTTGGGCAGCGGCGCTTCCATGGTATCTCGGTCCACCAGTTGCTCGCCGGTCAGCACCATGAAGACGTCTTCCAGCGTGGGTTGAACCCCATTGCGCGCGTTACTGCGTTTGAGATTTTCCGGCGTATCAGTGGCGACCAGCTTGCCGTTGTGTATGACAGAGACGCGATCGCAAAGCATGTCGGCTTCTTCCATGTCGTGCGTCGTTATCAAAATGGTGGCGTCATGGGCATCGCGCAGTTCTTCGATGAATGCGTGTACTTCGCGCTTCGAGCGCGGATCCAGACCGGTTGTCGGTTCGTCGAGCAATAGCAGAATCGGCGACGTCAGGAACGCGCGCGCGATCGCCACTTTCTGTTGCATGCCCCGGCTCATCTCTTCCATAGGCTCGTTATATGAGGACTTCTTCAAGCCCAGACGGCTCATGATCTCGTAGGCTTTGACAGCGGCTTCGGGGCCGGTGACGCCATAGAGCCTGGCGCCGTAGAGCAGGTTCTCCATCGGACTCAGTTTCTTGAAAAACGCGGCGTCTACCGAAACCCGGCTGATCAGCTGTTTGACCGCCATATCCTGTTCGTCGATATCGAGTCCGAAGACAGCGGCGCTGCCCTTGTCGGCTTTGAGGAGCGTTGAGATGAGCCGAATCAATGTCGATTTGCCCGAGCCGTTGGGACCGAGCACTCCGAAAATCTCCCCTCGTTTGATGTCAAAGGAAACATGATCGACGGCGACAACCGGTTCTTTGTCCCCGGATTTGACCGTCGGCAGGTCATCTGGCGTCGGCAGTTCATATTTTGCCCCAAGCAGGCGTTTCCAAAGCGGCGGCCCCGGCAAGTGAAAGTATTTGGTGATCTTCCTGACCACGAGCGCGTGTTCAGTATCTGGCAATGGCCTTGCGAGCATCTTGATCTCCTATGGATTGCGCGAAGGGGGACTCACGATTTGGGAATCTGGCTACGACGCTTCTCAGCATTGTAGACTTGACCGCTTTCGCGGAAAAGGTTCGTCCCTTTTGAATTTGCGGGTCCGGTGGCCTGAGCGCAGCTCTTATCGGATTGAAGTTTGAGCACTTGACTTTATGAGGATATATGACCCGTTCTGAACTGTCAAGCCCCTTATTGAACAATTTATGCGCCTTTGCCAGGCGGTTTTGGTACTTTTTTTCACCACCGAGTACACCGACGGACAAGCCGGCGGCTCGCCCGAAACATGTCTTCTGTAGCCTCTGTGCCTCTTTTTCAATAATCCGCGTCGCTCATGCGACGAGGCCGCTTGCGATACTGCCTGAGCAGGACATTCCTGTGACCCTTTCGCCGGTTACGCGTTGAGCCGCTACATTTACCTGCGCTGCTTCACATAGATAATCCAAGCCTTGTGCGATACACTAATAGCGTGTGAAAGCATGGATTATCGGCATCGGTTTGGATAAAATAGCGAACATGGAAGAGTATCCGTTCGAGTTGGACGACTTTGATCCCGACGAGGACATGATCACGTCCGAAGTCATTCACCCGGCTTTGAGTGCGGCCGATCGCTCAATTGCCCGTCGTGCCAGTCTTCAGATTCTCTATGAACTCGATTCGACCTGCCATCCCCTGGCGATGGTGCTGGAAGCGCATCTTCAAGAACGACCGGAATCCTACGCTGTGCGTCAGATCATCCGGCGCTTCGTGGAAGGCGTGACCGCCAATCGGGAAAATATCGACAGCCTCATTCAGGAATACGCGCCGGAATGGCCTATCGACCAGGTGGCTATCATCGACCGCAATATTCTGCGAATCGCCGTCTATGAGTATTTGCTGCAAAAGCGCGTGACCCCGATCCCCGTGATTATCAACGAGGCGGTGCATCTGGCGCAGTTGTTTGGCGCCGAGAATTCGCACAGCTTTGTTCATGGCGTCCTGGGCACCGTCACGTCGGATGAAACGGTGGAGCTGCGGCTTCAAGCTGATGAGGTGGAAACACCATGAACATTTTTGGCGTTGGCGGCGCGGAGTTGGTCGCAATCCTGGTCATCATGCTGGTCTTCGCCGGCCCAAAACGGATGATCCATTGGTCCTATGTTTTGGGTCAGTACGTCGCGAAATTCCGCGTCATTTGGTCGCAGACGGTTGACCTGGTTCAGAAGGAATTCGACGATGCGGGCGTCGATATCAAGCTGCCCAAGGAACCGCCGACGCGCCAGAACCTGAACCGCAGCCTGGGCGAAGCCATGAAACCGATGACCAAGCCAATTCAAGACTCGATAGACGAAGTGAAGAAGGACGTTGACACCCTGCAAGAGGTCAGCGACTCCTTGAACAACAAGACGCCCAAGAAGGCTGATGCGGCGACCGGCAAAGCGCCCGAGGCGGATACCGGCGCGCCGGAGAGGGGAGCGCCAAAATCGGGCGATTCCCGTAAAGCTGCGCCCGCGAAATCGTCCAAAGAGCGGGCCGCCCCAACCGAAGCGACTCCCCCAAATATGGGCACCTGGAGCGGCGATGGCGCCGCAAAGGCAAGCGAGCCAAACGCCAACGGCAAGACAGTTGACTTGGGCACATGGTCGACGACAGGGGTTGACGAATAGGTTCGTAGCATGGCGGAAGAACTGGAAATCGAGGAAGTTGAAGATGGTCATGAACTCCGAATGGGGTTCTTTGAGCATCTTGACGAGTTGCGCCAGCGCTTGACGCGCGCGGTCATCTCGCTCGTCATCGGCACCGGCGTCGGTTTCTTCATCGCGGATCGCGCCCTGGATATACTGCGCGAGCCTTTCTGCCGCATCCCTACGGTTGACAATTGCGAACTGACGATTCTCGACCCGACCGGCACCATCATTGTGTATTTTCGCGTTGCCTTGATGATTGGCGGCATCTTGTCAATCCCCATGGTCACCTATCAGGTCTTGATGTTCATCTTGCCCGGTTTGACGCGCAAGGAAAAGCGTTATGTCCTGGCTTCGATTCCGGCGACAACGGCCCTGTTTCTGATCGGCACCGTTTTCTCCTGGTATGTCTTGTTGCCGCCGGCTTTGGGCTTTCTCAACAATTTTCAGCCTCAGATTTTCGAGCCCGAGTGGACGGCCGATCTCTACTTGAGCTTCGTCACGTCGTTGATTTTCTGGATGGGCGTGGCATTTCAAACGCCGCTGGTTTTCTTTTTGATCTCGCTATTGGGCTTTGTCAATTCGGCGACATTGATCCGTCAGTGGCGGGTGGCGGTCATAGGCGCGTCCATTGCGGCCGCGTTGATTACGCCGACAATTGATCCGGTGAATATGTTTCTTGTCATGGCGCCGCTGCTGGCGCTTTATGCCTTGAGCATTGTGCTGGTCTATTTTGGCCATCGCATATCCGGCATCGATCGCGAGGACTGAGCATTCCGCTAACAAGACGCCCCTGGATGTGATAGAATAGCGCAGTTTTGCATTTGGCGAGCCATCGGCTGGTTTGTATAGGTCTTGATGTGGAGAATTTGATGATAGCGGAGAAAGCAAAGTTGATCGCGCCTTACGGCGGTGAATTGGTTGACCTGTTGGCGCCCTCTGATCGGTTGGCGGACAGGCTGTCTTATGCGAGGAAGTTGCCCTCGCTGCAGGTTAGCCCGCGCGTGGCCTGTGACTTGGAATTGCTGGCGGTGGGGGCCTTTTCGCCCTTGTGCGGATTCATGAACCGGGCCGATTTTCGGTCTGTCCTGGATACGATGCGCCTGAGCGACGGCACGCTTTTCCCCATGCCAGTAACCTTGCCGGTCGGCGCCGAGGAAGACATCCAGGTCGGCAGCGATATTGCCTTGCGCGACAGCCGGAACAATATCCTGGCGATCCAGCATGTGGAGCAACTCTATGCCTGGGACCTGGAAGAAACGGCGATCAAGGCTTTTGGCAAGTTCGATACGCGGCATCCGATCATCGCTGAAATGCACCGCTGGGGCAAGTTGAATATTGCGGGCAAGCTGGAAGTGCTGCGCTTGCCGCATCATCCGGATTTCGCCGAATTGCGCCGGACGCCGGCCGAGACGCGCGCCGTTTTGGAAAGTTATGGTCACGACAACGTGGTCGCCTTTCAGACGCGCAATCCGCTGCACCGCGTGCACGAAGCCCTGACCAAACGCGCGGCGGCCAGCGTTGACGGGGTGCTGCTGCTGCATCCGGTTGTCGGCATGACGCAGCCGGGCGATGTCGATCATTACACCCGCGTCCGCGTCTACAAGACGCTCATCGACAACTACTACGAAGAAGACCGCAGCCTGCTTTCACTGTTGCCGCTGGCGATGCGCATGGGTGGACCGCGAGAAGCGGTTTGGCACGCCATCATCCGGCGCAATTATGGCGCCAACCATCTGATTGTCGGGCGCGATCATGCCGGCCCGGGCGCCGACTCGCTGGGCAATCCCTTTTACGGTCCCTACGACGCGCAGGACCTGGTCCTGGAGCATGCGGAAGAATTGGGCGTTAAACCGGTGCCCTTCACCGAAATGGTCTATTTGCAAGATGAAGACAGGTACGAAGAAAGTTCCAAATTGCCGGATGGCGCCAAAGTGCGCAAGATATCCGGCACGCAGGTGAGGGAAGATTACCTTGGCAAAGGCGTGCCGCTGCCGGCCTGGTTCTCTCGTCCGGAAGTCGCCCGCATCCTCGCGGAAACCTATCCGCCGCGTCATCGGCGCGGCCTGTGCCTGTGGTTCACTGGTCTCAGCGGTTCCGGCAAATCCACCACGGCGGAGCAAATCGTCAATTTGCTGATGGAAAAGGGCCGCAACGTCACAGTGCTTGACGGCGATGTGGTGCGGACGCATTTGTCCAAGGGCCTGGGCTTCAGCAAGGAAGACCGCGATACGAATATCCGACGCATCGGTTTTGTCGCCAGCGAGATTGTGCGTCACGGCGGCATGGTGATCTGCGCGGCGATAAGTCCCTATCGCGCGACGAGAGAGAACGTCCGCAACCGCGTGGGCGAGGGATTCATGGAGATTTACATGGCGACGCCGCTCGCTTATGTCGAAGCGCAGGATGTCAAGGGTTTGTATGCCAAGGCGCGGCGTGGCGAAATCAAAGGCTTTACCGGCATTGACGATCCTTATGAGCCGCCGCTGAATCCTGATTTCGTATTGACGGCGGAAAACACCAGCGCGGGAGCCAACGCTCGGCTGGTCGTCGACCGCCTGGTCGAGTTGGGGTATGTTCTGGCGGACTAGCTGGGTCGGCGGTTACGGGCGACCTGATAGACGTTGTTGAAATACACCCCTCATCCCCCGGCCCCTTCTCCCACAAGGGGAGAAGGGGAGTGTTGTGACCCGTATTGAGCCCATTAAGCCCCTCTCCCTTTGTGGGAGAGGGGTTTGGGGTGAGGGTCTAGGCGGTTCTTCAACAAGCTCTGATAGGTCGCCCCTACGATTTTCGCGATGAATTTTGATGAGTTCAACCATTAACTGCCCCGTCGCTATCGTAGCGAGTTGCTTCATACATGTCCTCTCTTCTAGCGCTTAGGACATTGATCGCAGGATCTTGCTTTCTTGCGACTTGAGCTCGCGGCGGATGACCGTTTTTTCCAGTTCGACCGCGAAGAGCACGACGGACGCGGCAAGGAAGCTGACGGTTATCTGGGTCATGGTCAGCGCGCTGGTATCGAACAATTCTTGCACGAAGGGCACATAGACCACGATCAGCTGCAAGAGGAATGTCGACAGCACCGCCCAGAACAAGAGCCGATTGCCTTTGAACCCAGTGCGGAAGAACGAGCTGCGATCGCCGGCATGAATGGCCATGACCTCGAACATCTGTGTGAATGCCAGCACGGTGAAGGCAATCGTCCGGGGGATCCTCTCGACGCGGTTTAGCAATGCGCGGGCCGGATCGCCCTTGTCGGGGTGTTCCTGGCCTTCCAGGAATTGCGAGCCGGCCGCGCTGCCGCGCCCCGCGAGGAAGGCGATTTGCGCCTCGTCCCCCCAAGTATCCCATTGTTGCGGCACGTATGCTTCTCCGGCGAGGGCGACGATGTCCGCCCGATCCAGTTTTTCCAGTCCCAATGACGGACTGCGGGCATCCAAGCCGATGGTCGCGTATCCCCAAGCATAGCTGCCCAGAGTCAAGATCGCTATCAGGATGCCGACCCAGATAATGTGCCGTCCTGTGCCACCGGCGAAAATGCTCTCGTTGATTGGCCGCGGTCGCCGCTGCATGACGCCAGCTTCGGCCGGTTCAAAACCCAGCGCGATGGCCGGCAATCCGTCCGTGACCAGGTTGATCCAGAGAATCTGGATGGCCAGCAAGGGAATCGGCAAATTGATCAATAGCGCGACGAACATCACCAGTATCTCGCCGACATTGGAACTCAGGAGATACTTGATGAATTTCTTGATATTGTCATAAATTGCGCGGCCTTCCTCGACCGCGGAGACGATGGAACGGAAGTTGTCGTCGGTCAATATCATTTCCGCGGCGCCTTTGCTGACGTCGGCGCCGGTGATACCCATGGCGACGCCGATATCCGCCTGTTTTAGCGCGGGCGCGTCGTTAACGCCGTCGCCGGTCATGGCCACGATATTCCCGCTTCGCTGCAGCGATTGCACCAGCCTGAGTTTGTGTACCGGCGAAACGCGCGCGAAGCAAGTCGCGCCTTCAAGGGCTATCGCCAGGTCGTCTTTGCTCATCACATCCAGTTGCGCTCCGGTGATGGCCTTTTGATCCAGGCGCAGGATGCCCAGATCTCTGGCGATAGCTTCGGCGGTCAATGCGTGGTCGCCAGTGATCATGATCGTGCGGATACCCGCTTCTTTGGCATGTCGAACCGCTTCGGCCGCTTCCGGGCGCGCGGGATCGAGGATGCCAACCAAGCCAAGCAGCGTGAGCTCGCGTTCGATACTCGGGATCAGGTCCTCGGGAATCTCGCTCAAGGATCGGCAGGCGACTCCCAAAACACGCAGTCCATCATTCGCCATGCGGTCGACGCGCCCCTGCCATCCCCGGCGACTGTCTTCGTCCATGGGCTTGGGACCGTCAGGGGTTTGTTCGGCCGTCGCCCACTCGATCAGGTTATCGGGCGCTCCCTTGGTGATGGCCAGGTACGTCCCGCCCCGGAACAATTGCGCTGCCGAGTCCTCCGAAACTTGGTGTATCGTCGTCATGGCTTTGCGGTCGCTGCTGAAGGGCAGCTCCGCCACGCGCGGCAGGTCCTGTTCCAGGCGCTCGCGCGTCAAGCCCGCTTTTTGCGCCGCTACAAGCAGGGCCGCTTCGGTGTTGTCTCCCACAACTTTGACTCGGTTTCCCGAGGATTCAGCTTCCAGATAGGCATTGGTCGACAGCGCCATGGCTTGTAGCAGGCGCAAGACCAGCTCGTCCCGGTCGATGTCTACAGCCCTGGCCCGTCGTTGCGGGTCCCGCCTACCCAAATAGGTCAATTTCCCTTCCGGCCGGTAGCCGGATCCGTGAATCTTGATCTCGTCGTGATCCGGCAAGACCAGGTATGTCGCGGTCATTTCGTTCCTGGTGAGCGTGCCGGTTTTGTCCGAACAGATGACGGAAACCGAACCTAAGGTCTCGACTGCCGGCAGCCTGCGAATCAGCGCATTGCGCTTGACCATGCGGTTGGCGCCGAGCGACAGGCCGATTGTGACCAGCGCGGGCAATCCTTCGGGCACTGCGGCGACGGCCAGGCTGATGGCGATCAAAAACATCTGGTCGGCGGGTATGCCTTGTACGGCGAAGCCCACCGCGAAGACGATCGCGACGACGATCAGGGCGCCAGTCGCCAGCACGCGACCGAGTTGATTCAAGCGCCGCTGAAGAGGCGTGACACCTTCTTCGACTTGTAGCAGCATGGCGGCGATGTTGCCGATTTCGGTACGCAATCCGGTTGTGGTGACGACCATTTCCCCGCGACCATAATTGACCGCCGTGCCCATGAATGCCATATTGCTTCGGTCGCCAAGCGCTACAATGTCCGAGGCGATGGGAGCTGTATCCTTGCTGACCGGCACCGATTCGCCGGTGAGCACCGCTTCTTCAATTTCCAGATTAATCGTCTCGATGAGTCTGCCGTCCGCCGGTATGCGGTCGCCTTCGGCGATCAGCACGATGTCGCCTGGAACGAGTTCTTCGGCGCTGACCTCGTGCACCTGCCCGGCGCGCCGCACCCGGACCCTCGGCACTTGCAGTCGGCTTAGGGCTGCGAGCGCCTGTTCCGCCTGGTATTCCTGATATATCCCGAGCACGGCGTTCAAAGCCACGATTGCCAGGATGACAATGACGTCGGTCGCCTCGCCCAGGATCGCCGAAATCGCCGCCGCGACAATGAGCATGATGACCATGATATCGGCGAACTGCGCGAGTATGAGTTTGAACCAGTTGACGCCTTCGTCGGCGGGAAGGACGTTTTTGCCATATCTGCTTTGGCGTGACAGAACTTCAGCATGATCAAGCCCGGCGGTCTTGTCAACGCCCAGCGCGTCCAAGGTCTGGTCTACAGCTTGTTGGTAGACTTCGGTCATCGACGGCTCCCACCGGCAAACCGGGCGTGTACGACTCCGAATTCCAAAGGCCGCGCGCAATGATATGCCACCGGACTCGGTAGCTCCACTCCAATTCTTGGGGTGAAGTTTCAGCGGTAGGCGCCAGGCATGTCTTTGTGTCCGGCTGCTTCGGCTCGTTTTGACCAGAGATTATATGACACTTCGTTTGATTAGACGAAGCAGTAGGCGGTCGGAAGTGTATCGAAGTCGGTTGAAGTTCAATTTAACTGCCGAGGGGCGCGTAGGTCGCGTAGACACTGACCTTCGAGAAGTGGCCGGGGGATGGGGTAGAATTTCAACAGCTACCGATGGATCGCCCGACGAATAGAAACTGAATGAATATTGGGCGACTCAGCGAGTCGCCCCTACCAGATCGTTGGTGTTTTGGGTTAAAGGTCTCATGTCGAGGACTGGCAAAAGTATGTCAACCGAAAAGGATACACTACCCAGCAATCCCGATCCTTGCCGCCGCAAGAGGCTTTCCTGGCCCTGGATTCATTGGCTATTGCCATAGCTGTTGTTACTGACTAGTATCTGAGCAGATGCTTTGGGCAACAGGCGGACGTTTTTCTATATGAAAACCATCGATTTGAGAAGTGATACAGTTTCGCATCCAACCCCGGAAATGCGGGAGGCGATGTCGAATGCGGTTGTCGGCGACGATGTATACCACGACGACCCCACAGTCAATCAACTGGAAGCCGATGCCGCCGCCATGCTGGGCAAGGAAGCGGCTGTCTTTGTAACCAGCGGTACGCAGGGCAACCTCTGCGCATTACTGGCGCATTGCCAGCGAGGCGATTCGATTATCGTGGGCGATACGTCGCATATCTTTCGCTTTGAGCAAGGGGGCGCAGCGCAGATCGGCGGTATCCTGCCGTATACTGTGCCCGTGCAAGCGGACGCTACATTGCGCTTGCGGGACATTGAAAACGCGATTCAGCCAGACGATGAGCATAAACCGATTACGCGGCTCGTGGCCCTGGAAAATACGCATAACGCGGCGGGCGGCATACCCTTGTCCGCCGAGTACACGGCCCAGGTTGCCGGATTGGCGCAAGAACGCGGCTTGCTGTTGCATATCGACGGCGCAAGGATCTTTAACGCGGCCGCGGCCTTCAATGTTGATGTTAAAGAGCTTGTGGCGGGCGCGGACTCGGTCACCTTTTGTCTTTCCAAGGGGCTGTGCGCGCCCGCGGGATCGCTATTGCTGGGATCGCCGGACTTCATTCGCCGGGCGCGACGCGCGCGCAAGGCGCTCGGCGGCAGCTTGCGGCAGGCGGGCATTCTGGCGGCGGCCGGTTTGATCGCGCTTCACAAGATGAAAGATCGCTTGGGCGAGGACCACAGGAACGCCGCCCTGTTAGCTGAAGGGCTGAGCGAGATACCGTATGTCAAGGTAGAAAAGCAAAACACCAACTTCGTATATTTTTCACTGTCGAAAGACGCTCAAACGACGTCGGAGCAGTTTGTCGGCTTGTTGCGTCAAGAATATAATGTCTTCATGTCGCCATATGGGGGCGAAAACGGTTCAATTCGACTGCGCACCCATTACTGGATCGACCAGCAAGCGATTGACACGGTACTTGCAGCGGTGAGAACCATCCTGACATGATAGAAGAGTCCCCGCGCGATCTCGCAAACGGCCCCCCCGAGATAGAATCAAGGGAAGATGAGGCCATTGGAGCGTCGGAAAATGAGAGCGCTTCGTCCGCGCAGTATCGCGGCGCCGCGAGCGATCCGATTTTCGGGTTCATGATTGCCGCCGCGCTCAGCGTTGGTCTTACGCCACTGTTGCCGGACAATGCCGATTTGCGCTACACGCTTGCCTGGGGCGCGCTTTCCGGCGTAAGCGTTCTATCCTGGTTGCTGGGCAGCATGGAGCGCATCGGGCAGGAACGGCCGGAGAATATCGGCTGGGGCCTGCTTTACGGATTGCTGCTGGGCATACCCTTCATGGTATTTTTGCGTCAACCGATCCTGGAACCGGCGGCAGCGCAAATGTTCCCGGGGATGACCGCAGGCAGCCTGCTGGCGTTTCTGGTGTTTGTGATGCCGATATCGGAGACCTTGTTTTTCCGCGGTTTGCTGCAAAAACAGTTGCCTTTCTGGGTAGTGGGCGCCTTGGCGACGCTCTGGAACGTGGTCCTTTTTTTCCCCGTTATGTGGGAGACGGTGATACGGTTGCACATTGTAACGGCGGTTATCGTCGTCATCTTGCTTTTGATGAATATGGTGTTTGTCTACGTTCGCGAAAGAAATGGTTTGGCGGCCGCCTGGGTCTGCCAGATTGTCGCCAATCTGATCATCCTGTACGTGCCGTTTCTCTAGGCGCTCGCACGAGGGTTGAGGAGGGGACAGGTTTTCCTTGGGCAGGATTTCGCGTGTTACCAGCGCATTCTGTGATTGGGTTCGGGTGACCTGATAGGTCGCGTAGACACTGACCGCCGGTCGCTTCTACAAGGCTTGATTGGTATTGTGGTGTTTGCAGTTGTTTTTGCACCCCTCATCCCCCGGCCCCTTCTCCCACAAGGGGAGAAGGGGAGCTAACGTAGGGCGACCTCGCTTGAAAACAGCAGCTATCGACACTTGCATCATCAGAAAACTCGCGCTGGTGCAATGTCAAAACAAACTTCCCTCATTGCTATGGGGGGATTGAGCGAATAGACCGAAGGCGGAAGCGAATCAACGGTATCGGACAAGCCTAATAGATTTCGACGTGACTGTAGATAGATTTTGGCGGGTTTGTTAAGTCAGAGAATTGTCGTCGTTATGTCGGGATCACTCGGCCAGGTGTTCCAGTGGGTCGGGCTTGGGCGCCGGCTTGAAGAACCCGGCGAAGAACATCAAGGCGAAGCCGGCAATGAATCCGCCAATATGCGCCCAATGGGCGACATCGGTTTCGACGCCGATCCATCCTACTTGTTGCAGAATGTCGGTCAAGAACCAATACCCCAGGAAGAGAAAGGCAGGCACGTTGATCGACCAGACAAATGGACGGAAGAAACCAAGCATCGTCTTCACTTTGGCGTCCGGACGCAAATAGAGGAACCCACCCATGACACCGGCGATGGCGCCGCTGGCGCCAATCACGACGCCGGTATCGGCGACCGTGCAAATGGTATTGCCAAGGATGACATGCGCGATCGTGGCCATAACCCCAAATGTCAGATAGGCAGCGACAAACTTGATACTGCCGAGGTAGCGCTCGACGAGGCCACCAAAGAGGAAGAGGAACCACATATTGCCCAGCACATGGGCGACGCTGGCGTGAAGAAACATGCTGCGGAACGAATCAAGCGTCGTCGTCCCGAAGGACTGTTCGCCGATTTTGCAGACTTCCAGGCCGTAATTTTGCAAAGCAGCCTTCAAGAAGCCTTCGCCCTGGGCATCCACTGACAGTTCCCACAAAAAGACCAGGATATTGATGACGATCAGCACAATGGTGGCTTTGGGAAGTGTTTTGTCTCGTCCGACTACCGTTAAAGGAAACATGGCCGCGCCCTCTTGCTCGCCCTAACTCATTTACGTTATCACAGCATATTGGTTTCGCGCAAGTCGCCTTCGCATTGGAGCGATTTCATTCGTCTGATGAATGGCGGCTGGCGTTCATTGGCGGCGCGATGAAAAAGGAGATGACAAAGATGAGCGCCAGCCCGGTGAAGAATCCGCCAACATGACCCCAATGCACATTGATTCGCGGCGCCACTGAACCAACTTCGTAGAAGAACTGCATGAACAGCCAGTAGACCAGATAGACCCAGGCGGGGGCGTTAACGTCGTAACCGAAAATCTTGAGAAAAATGATCTTGGACCTGATGCGCGCGGTGGGAAAAAGGAAGAGGAAGGCGCCGATGACTCCCGAGATCGCGCCGCTGGATCCGATCATGTATTGCGGTTCGCTACAGAGCGCGCCATCGAAGAAAATATGACCGAAATGCCCGCCGAAACCGACAATGAGATAAAAGGCGAGGAACTTCCAGTGTCCCAGATGCTCTTCGATGCGAGCGCCGAATACATAAAAGATGATGATGTTCGAGGTTAGGTGCACGAAGCTCATGTGGAGAAAGATGCTTCGTGTGCCGTCGATCAGTGTCTCGAACGGGCTCTGCTGGCTTACGGCGCATATGTTCAGGACATAACTGCTGTATACCTCTTCAAGCGACAGTCCGCCGAAAAAGGCATACAAGAGGACGTAAACGAAGGCCAAGACATTGGTGACTGTGACAAAGAAGGCTACGTAGGGTCGAAAGTCCGATTTGCCGACGATCTTGTAGGGGATCATGCCGCCGATTCCTAAAGGAGCGCTGGAACCAGCTTAGCATAAAGAATTGGCCAGAGGCAAATCGGCGCGGGCTGCTCATGGCCTGCCGTCAAATGGCGCGCTCGAGCGTGCTAGCGTTCGGCCAGGGGCACCCAGTTGAGATTGCAGGGTCCAACATAGTTTGCCTTGGGGCGGATCAGGCGCCCGCCCATCTGGCCGATAATATGCGCCGACCATCCGGCAATGCGCGACATCACAAAAAGGGGCGTGAACATGTCGACATCCAGATCCAGGGTGTAAAGCACAATTGCGCTGTAATAATCGACATTGGGGTAGAGATTGCGCGAGATGAAGTATTCGTCCGCTCGCGCCGTTTCTTCCAGCTTGACGGCAATATCGTACCACTTGCGCTTGCCCGAGCTTTCCGCCAGCGCTTTGGCGTGCCGCTTGAGAATGCCGGCGCGCGGGTCATTGGATTTATAGACGCGGTGTCCAATCCCCATGATCCGACGCTCACCGGTCTTGACGTATTTTTCGAACCAGGGAACGACGTTCTCTACTTCGCCAATTTCCAGGAACATTTTCATGGCCTCGGCGTTGGCGCCGCCATGCGCCGGTCCCTTCAGCGCGGCGATACCACCGACAACTGCGCTGTGCATATCAGAGCCGGTGGCGGTAATGACTCGGGCCGCAAAGGTGCTGGCGTTCATGCCGTGCTCAGCGAGCAATACCAGATAGACATCGACGGCGGCGCTGGCGGTTTCGTCGGGTTCTTCGCCCGACATCATGTACACGAAGTTCTGCGCCAATGTCAGATCCTGGCGCGGGGGGATAGGCTCCAGTCCTTTTGTGACGCGCATCCATGCGGCGCAAATCGTCGTGATTTGCCCGGTCAGCCGTATTGCCTTGAACAATGCCAGGTCTTTGTCCGTCAGGTTTTCCGCGTCCCCGTCAAAGGCGGAGAGCATGGAAACGGCGGTACGAAGCGCCGCCATTGCCGGCGTGCTATCCGGCAAGGACTTCATCATGTCTATGATCGAATTCGGAATGGCGGCATTCTTTGCGATATCGCTCCGTATCGCTTCGTATTCGGTTTGCTTCGGCAGGCGTGTGTAGTGAAGCAGGAACAAGACTTCTTCAAAGGATGCGTTTTCGGCAAGTTCTTCTATGGCATAGCCGCTATAAATCAGTTTGCCGATTGTTCCGTCAATGAAGCTCGTCGCAATATCCGCTACGACGACTCCCTCCAGCCCACCTTTACTTGCCATCTAGCGAGTCTCCTTGTCGATTAGGGTTTCCCAGGGATTATTCCACTCGTCGCACGGTTGCCGCCGCGTCAAGCGGTCAGTGTTCTCAGCGTCCCAGGTTGGTCGCAACTGTTTGCCCGTTGTACGTTGAGTCAGGCGCAGCCTGATCGTTGCCTTCAGCAATAGGTCATAAGTCAAGATTATCATTAGACAGGGAAGTATAGCACTGTCAATACGGCCCTTCAATGACAATCAGCAGAATAATTAGCTGGACCAACAGACCGGGAATCGGGGATCCGCGGCGCTGCGATCCGCGTGACTTGACTCGCGGGAGAGATCCACGGTTGCGCATCGCCGCCGAAAGTGCTAACCTATGCGCCATGGTGACTTGGAAAGCGTCTCATTCTGCGAAAGCCGGATACCTCTGTTGTTGCAGCAAAGGGCTCCTTAATGTATGGCGTGGGGATTTTTGCTGATTGAAGACGTCTGATCACCAACCGGCAATAAAAGAAACGAGAGTCAACACGCGAGGGTTGGCTCTTTTTGATTGCGATGGCGGGGAAACAGATCTACTATGACGGTTCGGTTAGGAAAGCTCCTTCAAAGTCGGATATTCGAGCAGATGGAGGATACCTATCCCAACGAAGGCGGTGGCTTTCTTTTGGGCGAACAGGAAGACAATGGCACTGTCATCCGCGACATCATTCAGGTGGACAACGTTTTCGAAGAAGAGGAACAGTATCATCGTTACGCGATGACCCCACAAGACTGGATGCGCCTAGAAGATGAAGCCGAAGACCGCGGGCTAATGTTAGTGGGGTATTATCACAGCCATCCGGATTCGCCGGCGATCCCGTCCGAGTACGACCGAGAGCACGCCCTGCCGAATTTCCTGTATATCATTACCTCGGTCGAAATGGGGCGGGCAACCGATATGCGCGTTTGGAAGTTGCGGGCGGATCGAAGCGTCTTTGATAGAGAAGAACTTGATGTGCTTGAAACCGATTAGTTGAGGCGCGATTCCAGAAATCGACGGCGCGAAGCAGAAGTGGTGCCAAGATAGTAATGAAAACTTTGAATGCCGCTTTTCTATCCGCTCCCCCGGCCGCTCCCCCAAAGCGTTGGAGAGGGGTGACTCGCCTTTGAGAAAAGGATTTTCGCATGACTAACTTGGTACTACTGAGAAGTTGAGGCATAAGAGAACAGAAGGAGATGGAGTAACATGGCGAGCATTCGAATCCCAACGCCGTTGCGCGCCTATACAGGCGGCGCATCTAACATCGAGGTTGCTGGCGAGACGGTTGGCGAGGCGCTGGTGAACTTGGTAGAAGCGCATCCGGACCTTCGCGTACACTTGTTTAACGACGACGAGTTGCGCAGCTTTGTCAATATTTTCATAGATGACGAGGACATCCGTTTCATGCAGGGTCTTGATACGGAGATTGCGGCAAGCGACAGCTTGCGCATCATCCCCAGCATCGCCGGCGGAGGAATGATCGCTTGGAGCTTACCGGGATGGAAATGATGACAAGTCTACATAGTCGCATTGCGGATTTGAACAACGAGGAAGTCAAACGCTACAGTCGCCACGTCATCATGCCGGAAGTCGGCATAGAGGGCCAAAGGCGCTTGAAGGCTTCCAATGTGCTTTTGATCGGAACCGGCGGATTGGGCAGCCCATTGGCGCTTTATCTCGCCGCTGCCGGCATTGGGCGCATCGGCCTGGTAGATTATGACGTAGTTGACTTCAGTAATCTACAGCGCCAGGTGATACACGGCGTAAGCACCGTTGGCGCCTCCAAGCTGGATAGCGCCGCCGATCGCATGCTTGATCTCAATCCCGATATCGATGTGGTCAAATACAACGAGCCGTTGACCTCGGAGAACGCCGAGCGGATCTTCAGCGAGGACTGGGACATTGTCATCGACGGTACGGACAACTTCCCGACGCGATACCTCGTCAACGATGCCTGCGTGAAACTGGGAATCCCGAATGTCTACGGCAGCATTTTCCGATTCGAGGGTCAGCTAAGCGTGTTCTATGCCGAGAGCGGTCCTTGCTATCGCTGCATGTTCCCCGAGCCGCCGCCGCCGGGTCTGGTGCCAAGTTGCGCGGAAGGCGGGGTTCTGGGCATATTGCCCGGGACGATTGGCACCATGCAGGCGACCGAAGCGATCAAGCTGTTGCTGGGAATCGGCGAGCCGATGATCGGCCGAATGATGCTGTACGATGCCCTGGAAATGAGTTTCCAGACTATTAAAGTCCGCAAAGATCCGGACTGCCCGGTCTGCGGCATTGACAAGGCGGATGTCGTGTTGATCGACTATGAGCAATTCTGTGGCATGCCGGCGCATGATCATAGCGAATTCAGTTCGGCGGATGAGTCCGAGGAACTTGACATCAAGACCGTCACCGTGCATGATGTCAAATCCGCGCTTGAAAACGGCGACGATGTAGTCGTGATTGATGTGCGCGATCCGCATGAATGGGACATCAGCGTCATCGACGGCACGGTGAAGATTCCCAAACCGGATATTCAATTGGCGAAGAACGGGATACAGGGCGGCCGCCGACTGTGGGAAGAGACAGTCTTGAAGGAGATCCCGAAAGACAAGACCTTGTACGTCCACTGCCGCTCGGGCGTGCGCAGCGCGGACAGCATCGCTTATTTGTCTGAAGTCGGTTATGACCTGGACAAGATGTTCAATGTCGAAGGCGGCATCCTGGCTTGGGCCGATGAGATTGATCCAGAGATGCCGAAGTATTAGGGTTCCTGTTAACTTATCACTGGCTGCAAGTGAGGAGGACTTTTATCAGCGGCGGCGCAAATGTCTTGAAGGAATAGGCGCTTTGCCTTCCTGCTTTTGATGATGTGGCGGCCCTTAACCTGCACGCGGTCGCCAAAATACGGCTTTACCACGTCTTCGGCCAAACCTTCGGGTACGACGATCTGCCACCACTTGCCGTCGTCGTCGAACAGTTTCACTTGATTCTTTGTCGCATCCGCATATTGCAGCTCACCAACAACGGTGTCCCTTTCCTCTGTTATTCTGTATTCGTCCGCGACAGATTCTTCGTCAAGCGGCAAAGCCATTTCGTTCAAATTATCCCTTGTGCTGTCAAGTAAGATGCTTTGGATTTGCCCTTCAATTTCGGCTTCAATGCCAACCGCAGTTATGGTGTCTCCGTCAGGAGCAAGCTCTTTTGCCAGTCCAACCAGGTTCTGCAAGTATCTATCATCATTCAAGTCACTCTGCAGTCTTGAGATTTCACCGGCGTTCACGAGTCTGAGATTCTCCATTACCTTCAAGCGAACACCATCAAAATATGAAATTCCTGGAAAGCGGTTTGGACCGACATGGGTTACGGTCATCCCAATCCTGTAACTTCCAAATGACGGTACGGTTGCAAGAACTCGATAGTCTTGATCTACTTTACGACGGTTCCGAAAATTGTATCTGTTAATGTTGCCAATCGTGTTACGAACCAAAGTCGAAAAGTTTTGGATGCGCCTTGAAAGCATAGAAGGATCAATCAAGCCTCTATTCGCTTCTCTTCCCTGCAAAGTCATAACCAACTCATCGTTCTCAAGCTGGCCTACATGCTGTCCATATTTGACTGCGAGTCGCACCTTATCAAGTAGGTTATACAATTCTTCCCGCATAGCTTCGTTACGAATCTGTCTCATGCCTTCTAGAATAAGTTCTTCGGCGGTCTTGTGCTCTCCACAGCGATATGCCAAAGTCGCCGCGCTACGGTGCAGAATTGCAAACATATGATGAGACGGATCTTCGCGAAGTAGAATCGCCGACTCGGATTCCTTTTGAAAAGCTTGCTCAGTGAGCTTCAAGTATGCAGTTTCATCGCCATCGATCTGAGCAATACGCGCTCTGTTAGCAAGCTGGGATGCTTCGCGGTGTAGTCTAACACTCTTCTTAAGATAAGATTTTGACGTCATCTTAAGGCATCCTTTGTGTAAAATTCACCACTGGCGTCTTAAACTCTACAACTATGATAAAGGCCGGTGTTCCGTCGCTGTCCGACTGCTTTGACTGTTTAATCTTCTCTTTAACCCGTGCTTTCAAGGAGCTATTTGAGGACGGCCGCAAGATTCCGGAAACTTCTAATCTTGCCAAATGCTCAGGAAAATCGTCCTCGTCTTCACAGTCAAGGTTCTCCTTGGCTCCGAGATAATAATCGATTCCTGTACCACCTCCAGGTCTTGTATCGATCTCTGCCTGGTCGACTACCGTATATGGAGTGAATTGTTCAACCATCAAAAAGGCAATGCCTTCCGCCGCCCATTCCCCACGGCGCTGACGCTGTCTCCAAGAGCTTTTTGTCGAGAGTTTTTCCAGCTCAGTCCATTGCAGAACAACTGTGAAAAGCGGTGTCTCTTGATCCACCACTTCACATCTAACCGAGACGGGATGACCGGCCTCCGTTAGGGCAATTTGCGCAGCTCGACAGGTTGCGCTGCAATGATCAACGTCGAGACAGCCAACGCCGTTTCGAAGTTGCTCTAATTCGATTATATATGATTCGCTCATCTAGCTCTTGACCCGGAGACGGATGCTGCTGCATGCGCGAGTTGGATGATCGCTCGTGACCGATGGTACTTAGTACAACGCATCCTAAGCGTTCCAGCAGAAATCCCCTCCCAAGGTTTGGGAAGGGATTGGCTTGAGGTCAGCTTGCCATCAGACCACGCATAACGCCGTCGAATGCGTCTTTCGAAGGTCTCAGGCTGCCCTCATCAAGGCGCGCCAGGGGCGTTGAGACCAGGTCCTCGGTATCGGCCAGCGTGGGACGCGGTTCCTCGTAGTAAATCAGTCCGGTGGAGAAGATCTGCTCGCGCAGGGATTGCTCCAGGACATCAATTGCCATGCGACGGTTGCGCGGGTCGTGATCGTTGTCCAGCTTCTTTAGCCGAATGAAACTGCCGTCGTGCATTTCGACATCGATGATGTCGCCGGCTTCGTAGTCGCCGACTTCGATTTCTTCTTGCGCATGCACATAGTCCGGGGCGAGAATTTGGATTTCGTGCAAGGGTACCTCGTTGTCCCGGCCGTAGGGAAAGCTCTTGGTTGAAGTTTCGGCATTATTGAAGGTGACGCAGGGGCTGATGATATCGAGTACGGCCGTTCCCTGATGGAGAATGGCGGCCTGCAATAGCGCCCGTACTTGTTTGGCGTCGCCGCTGAAGCTGCGCGCCACGAAGGACGCGCCCGAGATCACCGCTTCCAGCGCCAGGTCTATCGGCGCCATTTCATTCAGTCCGTAATACTTCAGGAATTGGCCCTCGTCCGCCGTCGCCGAGAATTGCCCTTTGGTCAATCCATAAACACCGTTGTTCTCGATGATGTAGACAAAGGGCACATTGCGGCGGATCACATGCTTGAATTGCCCCATGCCAATGGATCCGCTGTCGCCGTCGCCGCTGACGGCCACGCAGGACAGATCCTTGTTTGCCAAGAGCGCGCCGGTCACCACTGAGGGCATCCGACCATGCAAAGCGTTAAAACCGTGCGATCCCCCCAAGAAATACGCAGGCGTCTTGCTTGAGCAGCCGATACCGCTGACTTTGATGAATTTGTGCTGCTCGATGCCCATTTCATAGGCAATGCTGATTATCTGGTTCGAGATTGAATCGTGACCGCAGCCGGGACAAAGCGTGCTGGGACGGCCCTTGTATTCATTTCGGCTCAAACCGAGTTGATTGACGCGTGGTGGCATGATTAACCTTCCTGTTCTTTCAAGTTCTCGTAGATCCAGCTCGGTGTCATGGGCAGACCATCGCCCAGCGCCAGTGAACGGACATGCGAGATATCCTCGGGACTCTCGATGTGCAGGAGTTGATTGAGTTGGCCATCGAAATTGTTCTCGATGACGAAGATGCTCTTGTGGGAATGGATGAAATCGCCCACTGCGGATGCGATCGGCAAAGCGCGAATGCGCAGGTAATCGGTTTGGATACCATCGTTTGCCAGCCAGTCGCGCGCTTCGCGCACTGCGTCTTCGTTGGTGCCGAAGGTGACGATGCCGATGTCCGATCCGCTGCTGTTATCGAGGATCGGCCCTGGCAGCATTTCCCGCGCTGTATCCATTTTCAGGCTTAGACGTTGCATATTCTCGACCCAATCATCGCTGCGTTCGCTATAGGTGGCCATTACATCGTGGCCAGTGCCGCGGGCAAAATAGGCGGAGAAAGGATGATCGGTACCGGGAACGGTTCGATAGGGGATGCCATCGCCATCAACATCCATATATCGGCCCCACTTGCCGTGTTCGTCAATGAAGCTCTGGAGTTGCGCCGCGTTGAGCACCTTGCCGCGGTCGATCGGCTGGTCGGGATAATCGAAGGGATCAGACAGCCAGTTGTTCATGCCGAGGTCGAGGTCGCTGATGACAAAAACCGGGGATTGCAAGGCTTCTGCCAGGTCAAAGGACTTCCAGCCGAATTCGAAGGCTTCTTTCAGGTTGCCCGGCAGCAGGCAGAGTTGTCGGCTATCGCCATGACCCAGGAAATGCGTGAAGAGCAGGTCGCCCTGGCTGGTGCGGGTGGGCAAGCCGGTGCTGGGTCCCATGCGCGTGATATTCCAGAAGACCGCCGGTATCTCGGCAAAGTAGGCCAGACCGGCGAATTCCGCCATCAGGCTGATGCCGGGACCGCTGGTTGAGGTTAGGGCGCGGCTGCCTGCCCAGCCGGCGCCGGTGACGATGCCGGCGGCGGCCAATTCGTCTTCGGCCTGCACGATTGCGATTGTGTTTTCTTTGTTCTCGTTCTGGCGCAGATGCCGGAAACTGATGATGCCGTCGACGAAACTGGTGGACGGGGTGATCGGATACCAGGCGACAACGTTGACCCCGCCGAAGACCGCGCCGAGCGCGCCGGCGTCGTTGCCGGTCATCATGATTTTGCCGGTGGTCCCATCCATGCTTTCAAAGCGGTAGGGATCGGTTTTTTCAATGTTTTCGGCGGTCCAGTCGTAGGCGAGTTTGATAACATCATGGTTCATCTTCGCCGGTTTTTCCTTGCCTTTGAAGTTAGACAGCAAGACATCGTAGATCAGATCCAGCGGGATGTCGAAGAGCTTGGCGACTGCGCCGACATAGGTCATATTCTCGACGAGCTTGCGAAATGCCGACGGGACGTCGGTTTGTTTCATGAGCGCGGCGACAGGAATCTCGTAATAGGAGATGTCATCGCGCTGTTTGATGACACGGGCGATCTTGTCCGTGGTGATGCAGACGCCGCCGGGCGGCAAGTTGGCGACATCTTCGGTAGCGGTGCCGTCGTTGTAGGCCACGACGATTTCCGTTATTGCCTTGCGCGCCGTGTAACCGTCTTTGCTGGCGCGGATGGTATACCAGGTCGGCAGTCCCTTGATGTTGGAAGGGAACAAGTTCTTACCATTCACCGGAATGCCCATCCGAAAGAGAGACATCACCAGCACGTTGTTGGACGTCTGGCTGCCGGAGCCGTTCTTGGTAGCGACCGAGAAGGCAAAGTCGTTGATCACCGGCTCTCTTGTACGCACTTTGGGTTGAGACTGTAAATTTATGGCCATAGTTTCCGCGCAGCGATTTGCGCAAGACTCCTTTCAGACAACATGGTCAAGATCTTCCCTCCGTCGGATTGTCCGCTCTTAACCTCTTTCCATCTCCCAAGAGGCGTTGCCCGGCTCGTGCCGGAGCAGCCGCGTATGCTCTACGAAAGCCAATCGAGCGTCGTCGAAACGATTGTTTATGATATGTCCCAAAATGATGGCGTGATAATCCCAGACCCGTCTAAGGTAGCTGTAATCCATATAACGATTGATACCGACTTCTTCGTACAAGTCCCAATAGGCTTCGAGAATTCCGAGAACAAAGGTGTTGTCCAGATGCTTGAACACGGTCAAATGAAAGAGCCGGTGTTCGGGATTCGGGATGTGGATGGGCGGAGAATCCAGCTTTTCGTTGGCGCCGTCTATGCAGGCTTGCATGACGTCAAGATCTTCAGCGCGCAACAAGGCGCAAGCTTCGTTCCAATATGCGGATTCCACGTGGTTGCGCAAAGAAGCGAAGGACTCGAAGCTTTCGCCGCAGGCCATGGCATATAGCGCGCTGAGGCGAACTGCCGGGGTGAAAGCGTAATTCTTGATGCGCGTGCCACGCTTGGATCGTACCTCGACCCAGCCCATGGTCCGCGCCACCTCCAGCTGTTCGCGAACCTTGTTGGCGCTCATATCAAGATGCGAATCGTTGGTGAGTTCCTGAATGGACGGCAAGCGGTCGCCGGGTTGAAAGCCCTGCCGAACGATGTAATTCAGGAAGTCAGAACCGAGGTTTATGCCGCTCATTCGTCATATGAATGCAATCAATCAACAGATATAATGAATTATATCATTATATGATTATGATGTCTATAGTTCTAGCCGACGAATTTGCGAAATATCGGGCTGAAAATTCTGAGGCGATCAATGCTGCGAATCAGGAACGGAGTTTCCGCATGCGCTCCGCGGCTTGCTCCAATGTTTCGTCGCTCTTGCAAAAGGCGAATCGGACGTGATTTTCGGCATGTTGCCGGTGTTTGGGGCTGAAGAACGCGGAAGGCGGTATCGTGGCGACGCCGATTCGCTCGATACAGTATCTGCAGAATTCAACATCATCTCCATCAAAGACATCGGAAAAGTCGCCCATGATGAAATAGGTACCTTCCGGCTGAATCGCGGTCATGCCGGCGGCGTCAATCACTTGCATGACCAATTCACGCTTGCGCGTATAAAGCGCTTGATATTCTTCGTAGTAGCTGTTGCCCAAGGTGAAAGCGTAGGCGACAGCTTCCTGCGTTGGGTGATTGGTCGCGAAGGTGATGAACTGGTGCGCGCGCCAGACACCGGTTATCAACTCGGGGTGACCGTAGACCCAACCGATCTTCCAGCCGGTCATGCCGAAGGTTTTGCCTGCGCTGCCAATTGTCACTGTGCGCTCGAACATGCCGTCAAGCGAGGCGATGGCAACGTGCTGGTGCCCCTCGAAGATCAGATGCTCATAAACCTCGTCGGAAATCACGATGACATCGTGCTCGATGCAAAGATCGGCAATCATCTGAAGTTCGGCGCGCGTATAGACGCGCCCGGTCGGGTTGTTGGGCGTGTTCAGCAGGATCGCCCTGGTCTTGTGGTTAAATGCGGCGCGCAGTTCCGCTTCGTCAAAGGTCCAGTTTGGCGGGTGCATGGGCACGTAGACGGGTACGCCGCCCGCCATTTGCACGCCCGGCACATAGCTATCGTAGTAGGGCTCGATCACGATCACCTCGTCGCCGGGGTCGACCAATCCCATGATGGCGCTGTAAACCCCTTGCGTCGCGCCGGCCGTCACGATGACGCCGGTATCGGGATCGACGTCAATGTCGTAAAAGACGCTGGCGTGCCTGGCCACACCCGCGCGCAAACTGGGTAGACCGGGGCTTGGGGCATATTGATTGGCGGTGTCGCCGTTAAGGGCGTGGATTGCCGCGTCGATTATCTCTTGCGGCCCGTCGAAATCGGGACGGCCTTGCCCGAGATTGACAGCTTGATGCCGGGCGGCAAGCTGATTAATTTCGGTAAATATGGTTGTTCCGAAGGGTTCGACGCGCTTTGCATAACTGGGCATTTATCGTTTCCTGTATCACCTCGGCAAACATCGCCTACTATAACACAAGCTTGGTCAGTCCGCGCGTTCCAGCAACTGCTTCGCCATGTCGGTCCCGCGCCGAAAATGAGGATTGTCCTCGCGTGCCCTGACGAAGACAAATGCCAGGTTTCGCGCCTTCGAGAGTTCAAGAAGAGCCCGCCAACGGCCTTGATACTTGACCGGATTTCCTTCTTGTGTTTTCCAGCCCTTTGCAGCCCACTTCGCGATCCAGTGGTTCATACCCTTGGACAGGTATTCCTGGGCTGTCAGGACGGTGACGCTGCGCTCGGCCGGCAAGGCCGCCAGGCAGGTATTCGCCCCAATTAGCACGGCTTCCAATTCGCTGGTGTTTTCGAGCGAATCGCCATACTCCTGTGTTTCTTCATCGGATACAGTCACGGCGGACCAGGACGCCTTTTTCCGGCGGGAAGAATAGCGCGTCGAGAGATAGACCTTAATGTCGCTTTCAATGGCGGGGGGCGGCTGATCTACAGGTTTCGCTTTACTACGCGACAGCCGATTCTTCTCCGCCACCGCGATGCGATCGCAGCGCTCGTTGTAGGGATGGCCGGAGTGTCCTTCAATAAAACGCCATTTGATCTGGTGGCGCGCCGCCAATTCAAAATACCGCTTCCACATATCGGCGTTCTTGCGGCTCTTTTTTGCGCTTTTGGCGATATCAATCACATATCGCGAGTCGGTAACTATGGTCGCTTCGGAAGGGCGCTTCAGCGCATTGAGCCCTTCAATGACTGCGGTGAGCTCCATTTGGTTATTGGTAGTCATTTCCCGGCCGCCGCTGAGGACAGATTCTTTGATGGTGCTTCCGCTTTCGTCGGTCGCGCAGAGTATAGCAGCCCAGCCGCCCGGCTGGTTGTCCGCGTGAATGTCACAGGCGCCATCGGTGTAAATGGTGATTTGCATCTCGTCTGCCGTTCGCATAATATAAGCGTGCAGTCTAGCATATACAAATGGCTGTAGAAAGACACCGAGATCTATGGCGGTAGACCAAGCATTCTTACAGCAGAAGCGCTACGAAGCTTTTGTCAAGATCACGCAAACGGTCGCTGGCGCGGCATTGACGGGCGCGGTCCCGGGACCCACGCTGGAACTGGCCAAGCAACTGGGCATATCGATCGCCGACGCCTGGATGTGCCTGGACATATATCGCAAGTATTTTGATGAAGACCTTTCGCGACAGGACTTTTCCCGCATGATGCAAACAACTGGGGTCGTTGTATTGAGCGGGGGCATCGCGGGCTATGTCGGCATCCGTCTCGCGCAGGCGGCTTTAAGCGAAATCCTGGATAACATACCTATCGCCAATTCGATCATCACATCAATCGCCTTCGGCAGTTCGACCTTCATTATTGGTTTGGCTTGGCTGGCGATTGTGGAACAGAATTATCTGCTGCGGCAAGCGGAGGACGGCTAGCTGGCGCCCAAGGCAAATTGTTTCACTGACAGTTGTCGAACCAGGGCCAGCAGCAGCAGGGCCAGCACGCCACCCCCGATACTGACAAGCAGAAATCCCCCCAATCCATAGAGGAACCCCGAACTTAAGGTTCCCAGTCCGGCGCAAAAGGCGACCAGCATGTCGTTAAAGCCGGCGACGCGCGTTCGGTCGGAACCGCTAAGCGCGTCGGCGAGCATGGAGGATCCGGCGATATAGCCGAAGTTCCAGCCCAACCCGAGCAAGAACAGACCCACCAACAAGTAGGGCAACTGCGTCGAAAGCGGAGCGATGATGGCGGAGGCCACCAGCGTCAAAGCCGCCACCACCATCATCGGAATCCGCCCGTAGCGATCAATAAGATATCCGGTCACGGCTGAAAGCCCAAACATGCCCATTACGTGCGCCGAAATCACCAGCGAGACGGTTGTGTTGTCATGATCCGCGCGATGCATATGCCAGGGCGTGATGGTCATCAGGGTACTCATCACCGTTTGGCAGATGAGCATGGACAGTATTGCAAGTTGCACATTGGGCAACCGCAACAGATCCTTGAGCTTGTGCTGGGTATCCAGTTGCGCTTGATGTTTGCTTTGGGAGACGTATTGTCTGGCGACGAGCGCCGGTTCTGGGCGCAGGAAGAGAATGCTGATCAGAAAGGACAAGCCATACATGAAGCATGCCATCACCCAGGGTCCTGTCGTCAATCCTCCCCGAAAATCCGCCGCCGGCATGAATCCACTCAAGAAGCCGGAGTTGGCCAAAACGGGTCCGTTGGCCAGATCAAGGGCTAGCGTGCCAGCCAGCCGCGTGCCCGGTTCGATAAGCGCGGGACCGAATATGGCGCCGATGGTGCCGGCAAAGACGATCCGTCCGATCATCTGCGCGCGTTTTTCGGCGGGGAACATCTCGCCGACTACGAATCGGCTCATCTGCGCCCCGGCTCGGGCAGAGCCCATGCAGGCCGAACTGAGCAACAGAAGCAAGAAGTTTCCGTTCAGAACCGCGATCGTACCCAGGACGCCACCCAGCGCGCCAAATGCGTAAGCAGTGCTGAGTCCCAGGCGTCGGCCGAAACGCCCCATGTAGATGCCGAAAGCGTATGCCATGATTGAATGAGAAAATGTGACGACGGTTGTCGGCATACCGGCGGTGCTGTCGCCGCCGCCGAGGATGCCAGCAGCGATGGAATGCAGGGTGAGAATGGCAATTTGCGAGGCGGACATCAGGCTTTGCGTGATGAAGATGGTAACCAGCAGCCGATGACTGGTTCGCAGGGGATACATGAATGGCGCTCCGGGCGGTGGTGGAGAATTCGGCAGCAACCTTATCTCTAAATGGAGACGGATTCAACTGCCAATGCTGAGCCGGATTTTCGTCACTTGCCCCCACCCCAAACCCCTCCCCCATTAAGAGGGAGGGGCTTAAAGGGCTCAATACGGGTCAAAAGTCTCCCACTCATTTTGGGGGGGCGGGGCAGTATTCAACCGAAAAGGATACTCTACCAAAACAGTGCGCCGAAATTGGCGCGCCGCCGAAATGCCCTAGTCGGCAAGGAAGTTTCGCAGGACTGTGTGGAGGATGCCGCCGTTTCGATAGTAGTCTACTTCTACGGGGGAATCGAGACGAACGATGACATCAAATTGAGTCTTCGTTCCCTTGTCGTTCGTCGCGGTGATTGTCAATCTGTCCATTGGATTGACATCATCGGTCACCGGAATATCGTAGGTCTCGTGCCCGGTTAGCCCGAGCGAGCGATACGATTCCCCATCGGCAAAGGTGAGGGGCAGCACGCCCATCATCACCAGATTGCTGCGGTGAATGCGTTCAATGCTTTCGGCAATGACCGCTCGGATACCCAAAAGCAGCGTGCCCTTGGCCGCCCAATCACGCGAGGATCCCATGCCGTAGTCTTTCCCCGCGATTACAATCAGGGGCGTGCCGTCTTCCTGGTATTTGAGCGACGCCTCATAGATCGACATTTCTTCCATGGTCGGCAGGTAGTATGTGACACCGCCTTCACTGCCCGGCACCAGCAAATTGCGCAGGCGCACGTTGGCGAAACTGCCTCTTGTCATCACGCGGTCGTTGCCGCGGCGCGATCCGAAACTGTTGAAATACTGTGGACTCACGTCGTTGTCCAGCAGGTATTGCCCGGCCGGGCCGTTGATGGCGATCGCGCCGGCTGGAGAGATGTGATCGGTGGTGACCGAGTCGCCACCCTTGACCATAACACGCGCTCCAGTGATGGGCCCGATTGGTGGGGGTTCGTGCGGGAGATCGACAAAGAAGGGGGGTTCCTGGATATAGGTGCTGTCCGCTCGCCATTCGTAGACCGGCTCGTCGGTGCTGGGGATGGCGTTCCACTCCGCGTTCCCTTCGTAGACGTCGCCGTACTGTTGGATAAACATTTCGGCGTCCAGGCTGTTCTGCAGCGTGGACAGGATTTCGCTTTGAGATGGCCAAATGTCATTGAGATAGACGTCAAGTCCATCGCGATCTTGCGCGATCGGCTCTCTGCTAAGGTCGATATCGACGGTGCCAGCCAAGGCATAGGCTACGACCAGCGGGGGAGAAGCCAGGAAATTGGCACGGACATCGGGCCCGATCCGGCCGCCAAAGTTGCGATTGCCGCTCAAGACCGAGGCGGCAACGATATCGGCTTGGTGTATCGCCTCGCGTACGGGTTCTGGCAGCGGTCCGCTGTTGCCGATGCAGGTTGTGCAACCGTAACCGACGGTATGAAAGCCGAGCGCTTCCAAATGGGGCGTAAGACCGGCCTTGTCCAGATATTCCGTGACCACTTTGGAGCCAGGCGCCAGGCTGGTTTTAACATAGGGTTTGCGATTAAGTCCGCGTTCGTTGGCTTTTTTGGCCAGCAAGCCCGCCGCAACCATCACCGAGGGATTGCTGGTATTGGTGCAGGAGGTGATGGCAGCGATTACCACGGCGCCGTGCTTAAGATCGGCCTCGTCGCCGTTGCTCTGGTAGCTGCCGGTTCTTCCCAACTGATCTGCGGAAAGGGCGAAACCCTGTGGTCCCAAGGGCGCGGTCAGCACTTTGTTGAACGTGGGCTTCAAATCTCTCACCAGAACGCGGTCTTGCGGGCGCAAAGGGCCGGCTACACTGGGTTCCACTGTGGCCAGGTCTAATGCCAGATTGTCATTGAATTCGGGATCGCTGGCGTCGTCGCTACGAAACAGGCCTTGTTCCTTGCAATAGCGCTCGACCAATTGTAGGGTTGCTTCGTCCCTGCCAGTGCGGCGCAGATAGCTGATGACTTCGTCATCCACCGGGAAGAAACCCATGGTCGCCCCATATTCGGGGGCCATGTTGGCGATGGTCGCGCGGTCGGGAAGGGTCATGCTGCTGAGCCCGGGTCCGTAAAATTCGACGAACTTGCCAACCACGCCTTTTTGGCGCAGCATCTGCGTCACAACGAGTACCAGGTCCGTGGCTGTCGAGCCTTCGGGCAACTGTCCTACCAACTTGAATCCGACCACCTCGGGCATCAGCATGTAGATTGGCTGACCTAACATGGCCGCTTCCGCTTCGATGCCGCCAACGCCCCAGCCCAGCACGCCCAGGCCATTGACCATGGTGGTATGACTGTCGGTGCCGACCAGGCTGTCCGGCAGCGCTACTTTTCCTTTGCCCGTCGGATCATCGTAAAGCTGCACCACTTTTGCCAGGTATTCCAAATTGACTTGATGCACGATGCCCGTCGCAGGCGGCACGACCTTGAGATTCTCGAAAGCTTTTTGACCCCAATGCAGGAATTCATATCGTTCGCGGTTGCGTACAAACTCCATCTGCGCATTGCGCGCGATCGCATCGGGCTGGCCGAAAAAATCGACCTGAACCGAGTGATCAATGACCAAATCCACGGGCACAGTCGGATTGATCTTCTGCGGATCGCCACCCATGCGCGCCATCGCGCTGCGCAAGGCCGCTAGATCCACAAGAGAAGGCACGCCAGTGAAATCTTGCAGAATCACCCGCGCCGGACTAAAGGGGATTTCGGCTGGATTGTGATTGTTGGCATCCCATGAGGCCAGATTCAGAACGTCGTCGGCGGTGAAGTGTCGTCCATCCTGATTGCGCAGCGCGTTTTCCAAGAGGATCTTGATGCTGAAAGGCAGCGCATCAACATGCCCGACGCCGCTCGCCGACAGCTTGCTCAATCGGTAAATGATGGCCTCGCCGTGCCCCGTATCGAATGTGCCGCGTGCTCCAAAAACGTCGCTCATAGGCTCTTCCTCTGTGACTATTGGGACCGAATTATCAGCGGTCATTGTGGAAAACCAGGCGCGCCAATCTGCCGCTTCTGGCGAGCAACCATTCTACCAGAGTTCCGGGCGCGATGTTACCGTATCTCATATTGCAAGCGTTTGCGTTTTTTCCAGCTGTAGACAGCTTGCTTTGAGAGCGGAAAGCACCCCCCGAAATGCCTAATACTGTCCTTTTACAAACCGTCGACTGTGCATTAGACTCTTGGCATATTCAGCGAGGAATCATCGTCGTAACACGAGGCTTAGGAGGATATGGCAAAAAAGGCGAGTCGTACGCGGGAAGCCAGGCAGCGCCGTCAAAGGCAGCGCCGTCAGAATCGATGGATGATACTGCTGTTGGCCATAGTCATTGTGGCCATTGTGGCTGTCGCTATGGTTGTTGTTTCCAATCAGCCGGTCGAGGCGTATATTCCACCGGACTTAACAAAGCGATACGATAACATTTCAAGATCTTTCTCGGTTGAGGGCTATCCGCAGCTCGGCGATTTGAATGCGCCGGTTACCTTGGCAGAGTACGCCAGCTTCGCCTGTCCGGGTTGCGAGGCGCTGCATAGCGATTCATTTGACGCCATACTCGATCGTGTTCGAGAGGGCCAGGTTCTGTTCACTTATGTGCCGATGCAGACAGGTTCGATCCCCAATGCCCAGGGCGCGGCACGGGCTGCCCTATGCGCAGGGCGGCAAGGCATGTTTTGGGAGATGCATGACGTTCTTTTCGATTGGCAAAGTCGCTATGGGAACACCGCGTACTCGCAGAATCGACTCCTGGCCGGGGCGGAGGGGCTTGGCCTTAACACAAGTACGCTGACCAATTGCTTCAACTCGGCGGCGATTTCCGGAACGCTAGACAGCGCGATGACCGAGGACGTTACGGGCACGCCAACCGTGCAAGTCAACGGTGTAACTATCACAGCGGCGCGCGCGGGCGGCGTCCCGTCGACGGCCGAGATGCTCCAAGCAATTGACGACGCCACGCCAAACAATTGGGGCATGCCGGAGGAGCCGCCGGCGGATGCGGCAGAGGAAACTGCCGACCAGTCCGATCAAGAAGCGGATATTGAAAGTCAACCGCAGTCGGAAGATGCAACCGGGGAGGAAGAACCTGCTTCGTCGGCGGGCGCGGGGCAGTCTGAAGCGGACGATGAACCGACTGTAGTCGCCGAAGAAGACGTTTCTGAAGAAAATGACGAAGACATGAAAGACGCGGATGTGGCCCCAACTGCCGAAGCGACCGCCACCGACCAAGAACCGGAGTCGGAGGAAGCCGCAGAAGCCAGCGAAGGATAGCGGCTTGGCTCCCGCACTCGTTTCGGCATTGCGAGCAGGCCTAGCGCTTGGCAAGCATTGGACCCAGGCGGCGCCCGCCCAGAATATGCATGTGAAGGTGGAAGACTTCTTGCCCGCCGTCTTCGTTGCAATTGACAATCAGGCGGAAGCCGGTTTCGGCAATGCCTTCATCGCTCGCGATCTTGGCCGCAACGGTGAACAGCCTGCCCAAGGTCGCTTCATCCCCTACGGAAACATCATTGACCGTAGCGATCTCTCGCTTGGGGATGATCAAAATGTGTACCGGCGCTTGCGGCGCGATATCGCGAAACGCCAGTACCAGTTCATCTTCATAAACGATGTCCGCCGGTATCTCCCGGGCGATGATTTTAGAGAATATCGTACTCATGTTTAGTCTCCGGTCTTTGTCTAGCGGGGAGCTTACATAACCATTCCGCCATCAACGATTAGCGTTTGGCCGGTGATATATGAGGCGTCGGAAGAGGCCAGGAACGCGACCGCCTTTGCGATATCTTGCGGATTGCCCATTCTGCCAAGTGGAATCGCTTCGATGGCCCGCCCGCGGAGTTCCTCGCTCAAATCGGCGGTCATATCCGTTTCCACGAAGCCGGGCGCGACCGCGTTGACACGGATGCCGCGGCCGGCAAGTTCCTTAGCCAATGACTTTGTGATGCCGACCAAGCCGGCTTTGCTGGCCGCGTAGTTGCTTTGGCCGGCATTGCCAGCAATGCCCACCACGCTGGTAATATTGATGATGGTCCCACTGCGCTTTCGCATCATGCTGCGAGCGGCTTCCCGACAACATAGCCAGGCGCTGCGCAGATTGGTTGAGACGATGTCATCAAAGTCCTTTGGCTTTAACCTCATAATGACATTGTCCTCTGTGATTCCGGCGTTGTTCACAAGAATATCGATGCGCGCGTGGTTCGTCAGCAAAGATTTGAAGAGCGCCCCTACTTGTTCGGCACTGCTGACATCGGCTTGCATGGCTTCTGCCGCGCCGCCGGCTGCAATTATTTCCCCGACCAGGTCTTCAGCCGCGGTCGCGCTTCGGTTGAAATTCACCGCCACAAGCGCGCCACGGGAAGCAAGTTCAAGGCATATCGCGCGCCCGATACCGCGGCTCCCACCGGTAACAAGCGCGACCTGGCCCTCAAAATCGGACATTGATACTCTCCCGTCCTTTGCAATCCATAATGGCCGAAACTATAACCTTTGGCGGAAATTGCGGCTAGGGTGTACCGCCGACCCAACCCAAAAGGTCCATCTGTCCTCTTAGAGCAGCCGTCATATTGACGCTGCCGAAGCCATTGTAGTTGGCTACGTAGACATCGTTTCTGCCGTCGACGCGGGGGTTGACACCGCTGAAGGCGATATACTGGCTGTCTGGCGAGAACATCGGGTCGCACATGCTGGGCGGGGGATTGCCGGTCGCGATATTACGGTAAGTCCCGGCTTTGACACGCACGCCGTAGGGACATTGCCCCGCGGTTCCGCCGATGGCGATTCGTTGCCCGTCCGGGGACCAGGCCGCGGACATGCCGAAACGCGGAAAGTCCAGATCAGAATCTTGTCGCAGGATCGAGCCGTCGGCAGCCAGGAGTACTAATTGGTTTGTGTCATCCGCAACTTGCAAAAGGACCGTTTGACCGTCCGGAGACCAGGCTTCGGACAAGTAGCTGGCGCTGGCGCTTCCGTCAATGGGCCGCACCTCGCTTATGTCGCCGGTCGCGATGTTTGCTCGCCATATTCGCCGCCGCGGATCCAGCAAGTCGAGCGGATTCCCGCTAGCGAAGGCCAACAGTCGCTCATTGATCCAATAGGGCGGTTCCGAAACATAAACGTCGCTAAGCTTCTTTACCGTGTCGGTCTCAACTTCCAGTACATAGACATTGCCTTCGGTTGGTGGCGGCATCGTCGCGGCATCACAGGCATTTTCTTCGCCCGGTATCCAACTGGGACAATCGGCGCGATCGGAAACAAATGCGATGTAAGTACCGTCGGGGGACCAGCGCGGCCACAAGTCATATGAACCGATGTCTGTAATGTTGCGGCGTCCGGATCCATCTTTGGCGTACAAGAAAATGTCAATATCGTAACCGGTGGTCACAGACATCGCCAGTTGGCTGCCGTCTGGCGACCAGTCCGGCTCGATATAGAATCCACGCTGCACCAAGGGACTATCACCGGGCAGAACCCTGGCCGCGAATCCGGTCGAAAGATCAAGAATATAGAGGCCGTTGCTGCGCCGCTGTTCGTCTCGTTTGACAAATGCCAGGGCGTTGCCGGGCTTCGCCAGAAAAACCTCCAGGCGGGTATTGGAAGCGAGTTCCAATATGGGGATACGCGCGCCCGGGTTGGTTGGCGGTACCAGATAGAGCGTTTGAATGCCGGTATTTGGCTGCGCAGTCGCAATGTTGGCGATGGTCTGTTGATTGTTGGTGTTGAGTAAGACGACCATGGGATTGGATATGCCGTCCTTGACGTTGTCTGGAATATCGGCCAGGACCCAGTTGTCGAAGACAAATCCGACGGCCGGGTAGGGCGTGATGGTGGGGGTCGGGGATGGCGTAAATGTAGGGGTAGCGGTGAAGGTAGCCGTTGCGGTGGGCGTCAAGCTGGGAAGAGCTGTATTCGTTGAAGTCGGCGACGGAGTCGCGGTATCGGTAGGCGCAGGCGTGGCCGTCGGTCGGGATGTCGCTGTCGCGCTCGGCGTTGGCGTAGGCTGGCTTAGAGCGCTGCAGGCGCCGAGCAAAATAGCGAAGAAGGCGCTGACGAAGTAGGATCGCATAGTCTACCTATACGGCGGGTTTGCTCCTACCTTACCATAGCTCCTGCCCAGCAATTCAATTTTACAGGTTCGATTGACCTACGGTTGCTCCACTGTTGCCGAGAGCAGGACCGCTGGAGCGCGGATTTGGGCAAGCGGGCAGTTATTCGCCTTCAGAATTGTCGCGTTGCCGTTTCTCGGCGTCGATGTCGCGTTGCCGACGCGGGGGAGGGTCGTGCAAAATCAGGTCGAGCGCCTCTTGTATGTCTTCGATGAATACCACCGAAACATCCTTCTTGACGGCCTTGGAAAGATCGCGCAGGTCTTTTCGGTTGTCTTCGGGCAAAATTATCTGCGGGACATTCCGCCGGCGCGCCGCAAGCACTTTTTCCACGACGCCGCCGACAGGCAAGACGTGTCCGCGAAGCGTGATTTCCCCGGTCATCGCGTAGTCGCTGCGGACCCGAGTTTCGCTAAATGCGGAAACCAAGGCCGCCGCCAGCGTAATTCCGGCAGAGGGACCATCCTTTTGTACGGCGCCTTCGGGCATGTGCACGTGGATATCGTAATTGTCAAAATCATCGGCGGGCAAATCGAAGTCGTGGGCGCGGGAGCGCAAGTAGCTAAGCGCGATATGCGCCGATTCTTGCAGGACATCGCCCAACTGCCCGGTCAACATCAGGTTGCCCTTGCCCGGGACCAATGAAACCTCGATCGTTTGAATGTCGCCTCCGTTCGGCGTCCAGACCAGGCCGCTGACAATGCCGATACCATCGGCACGATTAACGCGTGAATCGAGTACTTGCGGCGGGCCCAAATACTTCTCCACGATTGCCGGGCTCATGCGCCGGGGATGAACCCGGTCCGAGGCTGTCTGGCGAGCGATCTTCCGACAGATCTTGGCGATTTCCCGTTCGAGATTGCGAACGCCACTCTCGTAAGTGTAGTGCCTGATAATGTGCTGCAAGGAGGTCTTGGAAAAACTGATGCCGACGGATGATATGCCGTTGGCTTCCAACTGTTTCGGGATCAAAAAGCGCCGCGCGATCTCGATTTTCTCTTCCTCGGAGTAGCCTTTGAACTCAATCACCTCGAGTCGATCTTCCAGGGCTTCAGGAATGCCATAGAGATCGTTGGCTGTCGTGATAAACGTGACTTTCGACAGATCGTACGGGACTTCGAGATAATGGTCGACGAAATGTCGATTCTGCTCCGGATCCAGGACTTCCAAGAGGGCGGAGGCCGGATCGCCGCGGAAGTCCGAGTTCATCTTGTCGATCTCGTCGAGCATGAACACGGGGTTAACCGTTTCCGCGCGCTCCATTTGCTGCAGAATGCGCCCGGGCATCGAACCGATATAGGTCCTGCGGTGCCCGCGGATTTCCGCCTCGTCGCGTATGCCGCCGAGGCTGATGCGAAGAAACTTGCATCCCAAGGCATCAGCGATGCTCTTGCCGAGCGACGTCTTGCCGACGCCTGGCGGGCCCACAAAGCAGAGAATAGGGCTTTTCATTTTGTCCCGAGCCAGTTTTCTCACCGCGATATGTTCGATGATACGCGTCTTGACCTTTCTCAGCCCATAGTGGGCGCCGTCGAGAATGTCTTCCGCATGCTGCAAATCCAGATTTTCCTCGCTTGCGATATGCCAGGGCAAGGTCAATAGCCGATCCAGGTACGTGTGAATGACACCGGATTCCGGCGACATCGGCGGAATGACGCCAAGACGAGACAGTTCTTTCATCGCCTTTTCGTGGATGTCTCCCGGCAAACTCGCGTCTTGAATCTTTTCAGCAAGCTCGTGCAACTCCTGTTGGAAGATATCCCCATCGCCCAATTCCTGTTGGATAATGCGCATTTGCTCGCGCAGATACATCTCGCGTTGGTTAGCGGCGATCTCGTCTTGAAGGCGGGTATGAACTTCCTCGTGGAGTTGGCTGTCTTGAAGATCAGCGCTGACGGCGACAGATAGCTGTTCCAGGCGCTGCGCAACGTCGAATTCTTCCAAGAGCGTCTGCAATTGCTCCGGTTCCAGCGGCACGATAGCCGCCAACGCGTCGCACAGTTGCCCCGGTTCTTTTACAGCGAGGATATACTTGATCACACTGTCCGGCACGGACTCCAAGAACTGGCTGGAATGTTTGAAAAGATCCAAGAGCGACACGCAAAGCGATTCGACGCGCTCAGATTTCTGGAGCCGTTCCTCGACCGTGAAGGCGCGCGCGACGGGGAAGGGCGCCGCCTCGACAACTTCCGTGATGTGAACGCGGCGTCTGCCTTGTACGAGCACGTGGATGTTTTCACCGTAGGCGTCGGATAGTTGACCTGGCGCGATTTCCGTCCCGATCTCGTGGATATGCTGAGCTGTCTGCCCACCGTTAAGCACGTGCCGCTGTTTGACCACGATGAGGGTTTGCCTATGCTCTTTGGCATAGCTGACTGCCTGAAAATTGGCCTCTGTGGTGATCGGAAGGAGGCTCAAGACTTGTGGAAAAACGACCCGGTCATCCAGCACGAGCAGCGGCAGTTGAAAGATACCGTCGCTGTTTGGCTCGGCGCTCTTTATTGCGGTGAAACTTTTATTCTGCTTCGGGTTCAAGGAATTCTCTCTAGTCTCGTGTACCAGTTCCAGGGCCAGGAAGGGAAGTTTAGCCCAATCGTACCGTCCGTGTAAAGTATCGGGTCTTGTCGCCATGAGACGGGATCGCTAGACTTGCCATGCTCTGGCAATTAGTGAGAATGTGGAGTCCATGCGCGTCCATTTTGGATTGCTGCTTCTAGCGGCTGCATTCGGCGCGGCGATTGTGCTAGTTGTGGGAAGTCTTCTTCTTTCGCCGCCTCTACCGCTGATCATGTACGCCGGCTTCGATCGAGACTCCATTAGTCCCGACGCTGATGGCGAAAACGATATTGCCGTACTTGAATACCGCTTGTCGCGACCGGCAACGGTCGACATATCTTTGACGGAGGATGGTGGCAAGACCTTTTTCTTCCGCAAGGGGCAAGCCCGCGAAGCGGAAGAATATAGCGTGCTCTTCAGCGGCATAGTGGATGGATTCCTGCTGGATGGCGAAACTGTCGTTGGGCATGTTGAACGGCGCTTGTTGCCTCAAGGAACGTACACCTGGGAACTCAATGCGCGGACCGAGTCCGGCGAAGACGTAAATGCCAGCGGCCGCCTGGTCATCCAGCCGGGCGATTTTCCCTTGCCGGTCATGTCCACGTTTACCGTGTCGCCGTCGGTGTTTTCGCCAAATCAAGATGGCGTGGATGATCGCGTACAGATCAACATATATCTGGAGACGGATGTCAAGAGTCTGGATGTATACCTTGTTGATTCGGCCGGCGTCAGGATTCCAATTTCCGCTCGCGTAGAAGAGCGCAATTACGGCGAAGCGGGCAGGCACCGTTTCGACTATGAAGGGGGGATTGACCTTGGTGTTGATCCGCCCCCTGACGGCACCTATCAGGTGTTAGCGCTGGCGCAGGATGCCGTCGGCCAGCGCATTCGACAGCAGACCAGCTTAACGATCGAGACCGGCGGGAAACCCTATGCGGAGATCTCTCCTCAAGCGATCGGCGTGGACGTTGCTTTTGATGTGCAGCCCTATGAGGCTCGGTACTTCACATCACGCGACTATGCTGGTGATCTGCTGCAGTTACCGGAAGATAGCGAGTCGCTGGCCTATTCACAACAGATCACGATTCCGAAGGGCGAGATGCTGGTATTTCGATTGTCCGTAGAAAACTACGGCGATGTTCCAATTCGAACGTCCGGGCCACCACCTGGCACCGTTTACCAGCAAGAACAGCAGGCGGCAACACTGGGCATGTTTGACGAGTCGGGCGCATGGAGAATCGGCATACAATGTTCCACATCGCAAGCCAGCTATCCTTATCGCTGGGCTATCGCCGCGGCTGACAAATTAGTCGAGGTCTTTGACGAGGCGAGTGGCAACAGATATTCATACTTGGCAGCAAAGGAGCGCGCGGTGGTCTGGGGAGCGATCCGCATGACGACCATTGAAGCGCGCAATCCACAGAACTGCTGGGCGGGCTTGATCCACGAAGACGTAGCGATCAGCCTGCGCAACAACCACGTCGGCGTGCGTTCGATCATGATGGTTGATCCGGGCGAATCCGCCGATGATTTAGATGGATAGTAGCTCCGGCCAGGCGAAGTAACAGTGGATCTGGCAGTCATCATCGTCACCTGGAACAACGAGGCGGTCATCGCCGATGCGCTGGGCAGCCTTGAGGATGATCTGTCGGCGAGTTCAATGAGATACGAAATACGGGTAGTCGATTGCGCATCGACTGACTCGACAGTCGATGTGATACGGCGGGATTTCCCGGCCGTGATTTTGACGACCTGCGATGACAACATCGGTTTCGGACGCGCCAATAACCTTGCGATGCGATCGATCGGATTTGAAGGGCAGGGCAGAGAAAGAGACTTGCCGGGCGCGGTCTACCTTTTGAACCCGGATACCGTGACTCATTCAGGCGCCACAAAAGCGCTATTTGATGCGCTATTCGCCGACGCTGGCAACGGCGTCGTTGGCGCGCGACTCAGTTTCGCTGACGGCAGCTTCCAGCATAGCGCTTTTCGTTTCCCCGATCTGCGACAGATCTGGACGGAACTGTATCCGACCCCGAGCCGCTGGATCGAAGGTGCGTTTAATGGGCGCTACCCAAGATCAAGCTATGATGCTTCAGAGCCCTTTGCGGTGGATTTCGCTTTGGGCGCTACCATGATGTTGAGACAGGAGGTCTTGCTGGAAGTCGGTCTCTTTGACGAACAATTTTTCATTTACTGCGAAGAGGTCGACTGGCAATGGCGCATACGCGAACATGGCTGGGGTATTTTCTGCGTCCCGCAGGCTCGCATTACGCATCTGGGCGGGGGAAGTTCGTCGCAAGCGCGCCCTTTAAGCCTGTTCAACCTGTGGAATAGTCGCTTGCAGCTTTATGACAAGCACTACTCGCCCTGGAAACGCTGGATGGCACGCAAACTTGTCGCCCATGGCATGGCACGTCGGATGGCCTCAATTGCCTCTTGTGAAAGCGACTTGATCGACGCCTGCCGGAAGATTATTGAGCTGGCGCGCTCATGACGCGACTGACCGCCATCGTCTTGACCTATAATGAGGCCGAGCAGATAGGGGCTTGCGTCGCAACGCTGCGCTTCGCCGACAGAATCCTGATCTTTGATTCCTATAGCAGTGACGATACCGTTGCCATTGCGCGGAGATCCGGCGCAGAGGTCTTGCAGCATAGTTTTGTCAATTACGCTGATCAACGAAACGCGGCGCTTGGCGCCGTGGAAGGGCAGACCGAATGGGTCCTCTTTGTCGATGCGGATGAACGCATCAGCGCTGACTTGGCTGCCGAAATACAAAACAAGCTGTCATATTCTGAATTCGCCGGTTGGAAACTGCCGCGCCACAATTACATCTTCGGCAAATTGACCAGAGGGGCGGGCTGGTATCCGGATTACCAAACGCGATTGCTGCGACTGGGTCAGGCGCGCTATGACCCGGGACGGCAGGTCCATGAAGTAGTGATGCTTGATGGGCCAGTCGGCAAGATGGACAATCCCATTATCCACTACAACTATCTGAATGTCGCCCACTTCAAGGACAAGCAGGAGCGATACTTACGCTACGACGCGCGGATGCTGTTCGATAAGGGAACAGTGCCAAAGTTCCGGAACTTTATCTTGCAGCCGCTGCGTCAGTTCCATTTGCGTTACGTTACGCTCAAGGGCTACCGAGATCACTGGCACGGCTTGAGGCTATCCCTGTTCATGGCCTGGTACGAATACCGAAAGTATCGTCGTCTGGCGGAATTGCATTCTTCGGAAAGGCCCTAGAGCGCTGTCAACGACGGCCCTGCTACTGTGTCACGAGTATTCCGTATCCGCCGTTGTCGCGGCGATACACGACGTTGATCTGCTCGGAATCCGCATTCATGAACATATAGAAGTTGTGGTCTAGCAATTCGAGTTGTTCGATTGCTTCCTCTTCAGTCATTGGGATCATTTCCGGCGCCTTGCGCCGGACGATTTCCGTCCGCGCTACAGCGTCTTCGGCATCAACGGTCTCGTATTGCGGCACATCTTCGGCGATATCAAGTTCGGCAAGTGTGGCCCGGTACCTGTCCCGTATGCGCTGATTCTTGGCTTTGCGCTTGCTTTTGAAGCGGTCGATTTGCCGATGAAGCTTGTCTACGGCTTTGTTGATTGCGAAGCGAATTGTATCGCGGTTTTCGATGTTCATTTTCTCTTCCGCCCGCAATATCGCGCCGCGGGCGTGCTGCACCGTGATTTGCGCAATTGCCAGATCAGCGCCACGGTGCGTGCGGATGATTGACAGGTCCACGCCGACATGAGCGATATTCGGCAGATAGCGGTCCAGTTTGTCAATCTTTGACCGCGCATAGCTATCAAGCGACTCTGTAATTTTGATTCCGTCCCCGTGAATGCTGACATCCATTGCCAACCTCCTCGATTTTCGATAATTGAGCCAAGTATCCGGCATTTGCGGTCATGCTGTCAAATGCGTCCGGCTTTTCGCTCGAAATCACTCGTCACAATTGATACGCGAGTCAAGCGCGCCCAACCGTGAGCCCGTATACCGCCCTCGCTCCCACCCGCTTCAAGGCTCGCGCGCACTCATCCAAGGTGGAGCCGGTGGTTACTACGTCATCAATCAGCAGAATGGCGAGGCCCTTGACCGCGTCCGACGCCTCAAATGCATTCTGGACATTTGCCACCCGCCGCTCGCCACTTAGGCGCGCCTGTTGTTCTGTTTCGCGTATGCGGCGCAAAAGATCGCTTCGGCAGGGAATACCGCAAACTTTGCTCAAGCAGGCGCCGAGCATCTCGGACTGATTGTATCCACGTTCATCCAGTCGTTTTTCCGCGAGCGGCACCGGAATGATTAGGTCAATGGGCCAATGCGTCCCCTCGTACGTCCGCTGCAACCGTTCCGCCAGGTGCTTGTCCAAGCCCGTGACACCATCGTATTTGAAGGCTCTGATGGCGCGCTCCAGTATGCCATCATAGATACCGGTTGACGCCAGACCACTCAAGGGTTCGCCTGAAGCAATTCGCGACTTTAACGGAAAACGCAGAAGTTCCTTCAGGCAGTCGGCGCAAAAGTGATAATCGACGCGACCACAACTGCAAACAGGCGGAAAGATCAGATCAATAAGCCAGTTCCCGAACTGAGACAGCCACGATCTATTGCCGGTGCCGGGTCGAATCAGGCCAGAATCAAGATGCGACACGTGAGCGCTCCCTACGCGCTGCTTACCTATTTCCTACCATAAACTGAAGTCAATTGTAACATAAATCCACCAGGAAAATGCGGGAGCAAGCAAGTCTAGCAAGCGGCGGGGACAGATATGGTCGGCGTCAGGCGTATTGGCGCAGTGATCGTGGTATAGTAAAGTGCGAAACAGCGACTCTGCCGAGCAAGCGCAGGGGGGAGCTATTTGACTTGGAACGCATAGAACGTTCGGGATTGGCGTATTATCGCAATGAGCATTGGCGCGGTTTGCGGCATGGCATCTTCACACGTCGTGGCGGGGCTAGCAGAGGGCAATGGACCTCACTGAATGTGGGCGGCAGTATCGGAGACGATTCCGCCGCTGTCGGCGAGAATCACCGGCGTATGTATGATGCGGTGAAGGCGCAAGGCGATCGAGCGACAACGACCTGGCTGGTACACGGTACGGATATCCTGACAGTCGACGCGCCGCGTAACGGAAAGAGTTGGCCCGCAAAGGCCGATGGAATGATCACGGATCAGCCCAATCTGACTTTGGTGATGCGCTTCGCAGACTGTGTGCCGCTGCTTCTCTACGATCCGGTAAAGCGGGCAATTGGATTGGGTCATGCGGGCTGGCGGGGTACCGTGAACGGTATCGCGGCAAAAATCGTAAATGCTATGGGGAATGCCTACGGAAGCAGTCCTCACGACATTCAAGTTGTTATCGGTCCGGCGATTTCTCATCCAAATTACCAGGTCGGCAGTGAAGTGGTAAGCGCAGCTTTCAATTACTTTGGCGAGGACTCGGGGGTGGTGCGAATCGATCCAAAGGATGGCGCCGCCTGTCTTGATCTGTGGCTGGCGAACCAATTGGATTTGCAGCGGGCGGGTGTGGAAGATGTTGAAGTGCTGCGCCTTTGCACATATGAAAATACCGACGATTTCTTTTCCCACCGTGCAGAGCAGGGCAAGACCGGTCGATTCGGAGTGGTCATATCGCTATGAGTATCGCCGATAATGTAAAGCGCGTCGAAGACTCGATTGCGACCGCATGCGCCAATGTCGGCAGAGACCCGGCGGAAATTACGCTGGTCGCCGTAAGCAAGCAGAAGAGCGTCGAAGACATCGTAGCCGCCGCGGCCGCCGGAATAAACCATTTTGGCGAAAACCGCGTAGAAGAGGGTATGGAAAAGATTGAAGCTGTCAACAACATGGTGGCGGCGCCCGTCACATGGCACATGGTTGGCCATGTGCAAAGCCGCAAAGCCAAACGGGTGCTGCCGCTATTCGACCTAGTCCAGTCGGTTGACAGCTTGCGATTGGCCCAGAAGCTGTCGAACCTGGCGCAAGCAAAAGACCAGACTCTTGAGGTCTTGCTGGAGATTAATATATCGGGAGAAGCATCGAAATACGGATTAAAGGGTTATAATTGGTGTGGTGATAACGCGGAGAAGGAAAGATTGCGGCAAGAAATCGGCGCTATCCTGGCGCTGAGAGGCTTGCGCGTGAAGGGGTTGATGACAATGGCGCCTTTTGGCGCGGTTCCCCAAGCGCTACGCAAAGTGTTTGCCGATCTCTTTTCCTTGCGCGAGGAGTTGACAAGCGTGTTCGCCATTTCGCTGCCGGAGTTAAGCATGGGAATGACGGACGATTATCAGATTGCAATAGAAGAGGGCGCGACCATGGTCCGAATTGGCCGCGCGATATTTGGTGAACGCAACGGTTAGTTTAGGACGATCAAGAAAGGTTAGATGGACAATGGAATCACTGTTTCTGATTATTTTCTGGGCGCTGCAAGTCTATCAATTGATTCTTTTGGCAAGGGTGTTGATGACCTGGATACCGAATCTCGATTACAGCAACCCGATCGCTCGATTCTTGTATCAAGCGACGGAGCCGGTGCTTGCGCCTATCCGTAAAGCTTTGCCACAAATGGGCGGTATTGATCTCAGCCCATTAGTTGTCTTTCTGGGAATCAGTGTTCTGATGCAACTGATCTTCTAGGCCGGCTGGTCCACTTCCGCCTGCCGGCCGCGTTGTCGTACTTTGGCGACGATCGGCCTTGGAGACACTCAGATCTTTAGCAGGATTCTGCCGCAGTTGCTACAGTTGACAAGGTCGTCCCTGCGGTCGATGGCGGCCAGCACCGTGTTGTCTTGTTCAATGCCACAGATAGCGCAGGCTTTTTCTCTCAGAACGGCGACCGGACGGTTGCCTTTGGCTCTTCTCATGTTGTTATAGGTTTGCAGCGCGGCGCCGGGCGTTCTTGCAAGCGCGCTTTTTCGCTCCGTCATCAGGCGCTCAATTTCGCCCGAAAGCGCGGACTTTTCATTCATCAAGTCTCGCTGATGTTCGTCATGTTGTCCTTTGATTTCTTCAAGCAGTTGCTTGCTTTCTTCCATGTCCTGGCTGGCCTGGTCGCGCGTTATCATCAGTTGCAAGAGTTGATCATCGAGTTGGGCGCGCCGACGCGTGAGTGATTCGACTTCCATCTGCATGTCCTGCAATTCTTTTGGGTTTCCCACGCTGCCGCTGTAGAGTCGAGTCTCGGTCGCCTGGCGTTTCTCGACAACCGCTTCAATCCGAATCTCCATGTCCCGGATGAGTTTGCTGTTGTCATCTAGGGCCCCTTCGGCGACTGCAAATTCTTCTTTGGCTTGCCGGAGCAGTTCATCGTCTTCCAGTTGCGCGTTGACGGATTTCATGCGCTTCGTGCGTTCAATAATATCAAGCTCGATCGTTTGAATTTCGAACAGTGCCCGCGCTACCGTCATGATTGCTTCCCTCAACTCTCACATAGAGTATGTTCAGCGCCCTACGAGGCTGTGCACAATTGTAACCGATTGACGGTATGTTTCGTAACCAGTATGCGAGCGATTTTATCGTCCACTGCGCGACCCGCGCGCGAATAATCTGGCCACTCCTGTCGCAAAGCCGGTTGTTTCCATAAACAGTATAATTCAACCTATAAGAGCATCACCTTGGAAGAGGGAGAATGCCAATTCTCAAGTCAAAACCGCTCCGCCGGCTCTCAGAAAGAATTGTCGTCACACTGGTCCCTTTGTATCTTCTGTCGCCCTTTGGCGCTACATTTAATGGTGTGGTCATTCCTGATAGCCACGCGGTAACTTACGGGCTGATATTTGCCGCGCTATTCGCCTGGTTGGTCTTGCGTTTCCGCCATTGGTGGCGCTGGCATCGGACCGCCCTGGATCCGATCATGCCGCTGTGGCTGCTGGCAATCGGGGCATCCGTGCTGGCAAACCCGGAGGCTTTGCGCCGCAGCCTCATTGCCCTGTGGTTTGTCGCCATATATATCGGCACCTGGTACTTTCTGTACGACTGGATCGCGAATCGACCGAGCTGCAAAGAGTTGATTGTGGATGGCCTGCTTGGCGGGGGCCTGATGGTGATCATCTTTAGCGCCCTGCAAATCCTGCATACAGGCAGGTTGCTGCAGCCGGTCAGCGTCATGGGCAATTCCAATGCGCTTGGCTCGGTCCTGGTCCTGCTTGTGCCATTTGCGCTGAGGAAAGTCTGGCGAGCGCGAGCCGGAGCAAATAGAGTAGTGTGGTCCGTATACAGCGCACTCGCCATCGCCAACTTGATTCTGACGCTGTCGCGCGGCGCCTGGATCGGGCTATTCGTCGCCTGCGCCATGCTCTTGCTGCTGTTGCTGGCTCACTTTAGTTTACTATCGCCCGCGCGTTTTCTGGCTTGGTGGGACAGCCGAAGGGAGCGTACGCGACGCCTCGCGCTCGCTTCATCGGTCACGGTCAGTCTTTGTCTCCTCTGCGCCGCAGCTTTGATTGTGCACTCCTTCAGGTTGAAGGAACGAAGAGCGGCACTTCGTACGGAGATCTGGCGGTCGGCACTAATCCAGTTCTCGGATGCGCCATTTACGGGCAAGGGACTCTTCGCGCTTGGCAGGAACAACGGTCGGTATCTTTCCATTCCACCTGCGCAGAGTTATGCGCATGCCCATAATCTGCCGCTGCATGTCGCCGCAGAGATGGGAATCCTGGGATTATTGGCTTTAGGCGCGACTGTCGTGCTGACAGTCCATCGCTTGCACCGTGTTTGGCATGTTAAGACAGGCGAAGATCGCATGGATTGGATCTTCTTTGTGGCGCCGATTGTTGGATTTGGGCTTCATCATCTGTTTGATGTCACCGCCATGATGCCCGCAGTCGCTTTGCTCGGCATCCTTTCGCTGGTTCTGGCATTTGACCCAAGTCATGACCATAGATTCTTGTCAGCAAGGTCCGGGATGATATGCGCTTTGGGCTTGACACTGCTCTGGATTTGCCTGTTGGTCATCGGCTTCAGGAACATGCAATCCAAGAGTCGCTACATTGAGGCGTTGCGACTGTCGGTGGCGAGCAGCGAGTATCCCAAGCTCGGCAAACCAGCGCTTCAATATCGTGGAGCACTGGATTCCCTGGATGAATTGATCGCGAGCGATCCGACGATGCCCGTCTATCACCTGCAGAGCGCTATCTTATGGGGTCTTCTTGCCGCGGGCGGAGAGGGGGAAGCCATAGGTGAAGGGATCAAGGCCTTCGAGCGCTTTTTGGATTTGGAACCCTACCATGCCATCTCCTGGGCGAATCTGGCAGTCCTGCAATGGCAATCGGGTGACCGATCAGCCGCGATCCGCTCAATGGAGCAAGCGCGCAGGTTGGCGCCGAGGTTTCCGCTGTTCGCGGTAAAACTTTACCAATACCGCAACGACGATCGTCTCGCGCCGATTTCGCTGCCGCATAGTCGTTACAATCAAGATTTCACACGTTACCAGTTCCTAACCGAGTCGCTGCCAGTAACGTTCTTGCCACAGATTACTTGGAGCTTCCAGCGGCCGTGAGTCTCTTCCGTAGTCAATTCAGGCATGCGAATGTCGCACTCCTTTCAAGTCGGCAGCGGGGAGGAATATGGTGAGTCGACTAAACCGGCTGACAACCGAACGCAGCGCGACAATCATTCTCTTCTTGCTGGTATTCGCGATGGCTTCGCGAATCAGCGTCGATACCGACCTTTGGTGGCATCTGCGCAGCGGACAAACCATCGCCGAAACCGGACAACTGATTTACCCGGATCCCTTTTCGCATACCTTCACCGGCGTCGTCCATTGGAACCATAGCGCCCTTGCTGATTTGCTGCTGTACGCGGTCTGGAGACATTTCGGTTTCGCTGGGATTACAGTTGCCTCGGCGATTGTGGCGGTAGCTGGCATGTCGTTTCTATTCGTCACTTGCCGCGGTTCGGCCTATCCACGCGCATTTCTTATTGTGCTGGGCGCTGCGACTGCGGCTGTTTTCTGGTCGCCGCGTCCGCAGATGCTGTCGTTTCTGTTCGCATCGGTTCTGCTCTGGATTCTGCGTGACCTGAAATACAAGCGGCGAGACCATTTACTGTGGATCGTGCCTCTGCAAATGATCTGGTGCAATGCCCACGGCGGATTCATCATTGGTTATCTTTTGATTGGCGTATTTGTTCTTGGCGAAGTCCTCAATTCAAAATTCGGAACGAGCGATAGCCCTCTGCCATTCCAGCACATTCGCAAGCTCCTGCTGCTCTCCGTCGCATCAATTCCATTGCTCGTTATTAATCCGCTTGGCATTCGCGCTTATGGCGTGCCGTTTGACACGATTTTTATGCCAGAGTTGAACCGGTACATCCAGGAATGGCAATCGCCTGATTTCAGCCAGACGCGCGCCTGGGGCTTCGTCCTTTTGCTGGCGCTGGTTCTCGCAACTATGTGTTGGAGCACGCGCAAACTTGACTTCACAGAGTGGTTACTAGTGTGCGGCAGCGCCGCGATGGGATTGCTGGCGGCCAGGAATCTTGCCCTATTCGCTATTGTAGCGGCGCCGGTTGCCTCCGATCACCTGGACGACATTTTGCAAGGCCGAGGCTGGGTGATCCCATTCCGAGACTACGAGCCACCTGTCCGCGCTGTCGTGAACCTCTGCCTGGTCATCTTGGTATCAATTGCTCTGGCAGCACACTTACGTCACTTGCTGTCTGCTGCAACCATTAGCGCGGGTCTAAAGTCCGCCTTGCCTGTTGATGCTGTTGAACAGTTGGATTCCCTGGAACTGCAAGGAAATATGTTCAACAGCTACAATTGGGGTGGATACCTGATGTTTCACGCTCCTCAGTACCCTGTGTTCATCGACGGGCGCAGCGACCTCTACCGGTCATTCCTCGATGAATACTATCGTATTGCTACAGCCAGGGGTGGCTGGCAGCAGGCCCTTGACCATTGGCGGATCGGCTTTGCCGTGATTGAAACAAATAGCGGGCTGGCCCAGGCCCTGGCATCGGATCAAGATTGGAGAACTGCCTATCAAGATCCGCTCGCCAGCATATTCCTGCGTCGAATCCCCTTGACCAATGGATGATTTGTCATGAATAACGGCATTGCGGGCTCACTTGGCAGCATGCGTGTGCTGGTGATGCTCTACCTGAGCTTCCGTCTCTTGATGTTCCTGGCTTACCAGCCAGTACTAGCGGAACATGGCGAAGTTGGTATTGGCGCCGGCGGCGATAGGCTTTTTCACTTTCGCCTGGCCGCGCTTGCCGATGAAGGAAAGTTTCCTTTCCGAGATTGGTGGAGTGAGTTTCCGCCGATTTGGCCGGCGATTTCCACCGGTGTATATCTGCTTTTGGGCGAGAAAGTCAATTACAGCAACTGGTCTTTTGTACTAGGCTTGCTGATGCTCGCTTTCGAGACGGGGAACTTGCTCCTGGTTCGGGGCATCGGCTGCCTGCTTTATGGCGAATCCAGCGGCGCAAACCTGGCATGGATTTATGCGATCTCGATTGCTCCAGCGGTTTTCATGTGGTGGAATTTCGATAGCATGATGAATTTCTTCTTCCTGATCGGCATATATTACTTGATCAAAGGGCGTGATTCACAAGCTGCCTTGGCGATAGCTGCCGGCATTTTGGTGAAGTTCGTGCCCGCGCTGGTTTTCGGGGCCGTCATACGCTATCGTCGACCGACGGCTGTCATTCGTTTCGCGACGCTCAGCGCGATCCTGGTGATTTTGGTCTATCTCCCCCTGTTTGCCATCAATCAAGAATTGACGACCATTTCCTTGCGAGCGCAAGCTGAAAAGCCCAGTTCGCAGACCATTTGGGCGCTGCTAGACGGCAATTACTCGACCGGGAACTTCGCTACCGTCGAAGACCGGCTAAAGCAGCCAGGCCTGGTCGATAATGGAGGCAAGAATGCAGCGAGGATCCCCAACGGGTTACGGCTGGCTGTCGCGGCCGGCTTGGGGATCTTGGTTTTCGTCACTACAAAACGCTTTGACCATCGCGGCTTAGTCGCGTTCGTAGGGGTTACCACCTTGATCTTCTATCTACAGGCACAGGCTTGGAGCCCGCAGTGGGTGACCTTAATTATACCGTTAACCTTGCTAGCGTTTCCCAGCATCCGCGGCATACTGGCAACCATCGCGCTGAGCTCCCTGGCCTTCGCGGAGTATCCCATACTGTGGAGCCGCACCGGTGATCTGGATCCGCCAGGGCAGATGGGAGGCGAGTGGTTCTTGCCCTGGGCGCTAATCGTACTCTTGCGCACCGGATTGCTTGCGGGGCTGGCGCTGGCCTTCTACAAGGTTTTGCGAGAACATTTGGCGGCTCCAGAGATGACTACGCAGCAGACACAATGAAAAGGCGACGCCGCATGCGGGCGCTGGAAGACTTGCTTACGCGTTCCGCTTCAAATGATTTCGATGAGCGGGAGTATGCCTTGTTTCAACTCGGGCTCATTCTTGATCGGAGCAACCTGGAAGAGGGCGACGAGTTGGCGGCGCGCAGGTTGTCGCGAGAGCAATTGCGGCTGCGCCTTTCCAGCGACGAACAGGAATTAGTCGCCGATCATCTGTCGCAACTCGCGCTCCGGTTGGAAGAGAGCCGGGCAAGCGCCATCTGGACCTTGGGCAAAGTTGAGGGCGCTGTGTCGTTGGGGCCGCTCTTGGCATTGATTAAGTCGATTGGCGAGCAGCTATCCGATGAGGCCGCGTATCAAGCCTGTTGCGCGCTTAGCAAGTGCCTGGAGAAAGGCCCGCCTATTCACGCGAGCCTGCGCGACGCAAAGCTAAAGATCATTTTGGATCGCTGGCGTCTGGGCGGCGACAAACGCCTGCAAATGACCGCTAGCAGAGCGACTGCAAAGATTAGGCAGTTGGACGATTAAACCTATGGGCAGGCATTGCGGTGCTGTAATCTTTGGGGTCGTTGCGCTTCTGATGGCCTGGGCGATGGCCAGGCTCTTCGCAAATGGGCCCAATTACACGGACAGCTTCTATCATTTGAATGCGGCAAATAGCTTATATGCCGGCGACGGCTTGGTGGATCACTATCTATGGACCTATGTCGACGCTCCCGAAAGCTTGCCCGCGCCCTCGCATCGCTACTGGATGCCCCTGACATCAGTGCTGGCGGCGATCGGCATGGCGCTGCTTGCGGCGCCGGATAGCTTCCAGGCAGCGCAGTTCCTGTTTGTACTGGCGACGGCGGGGGCGGGACTGGTCGCGTATCTTCTCGCGCTATTGCTGGGCGGCGGGCGTCGGCAGGCCTGGGTCGCGGGTCTGCTGACAGTAATGGGAGGCTACTTTGCGCCGCGTTGGGGCGCGATTGACACCTTCGCCCCCTACGCTCTTGTTGGATCGCTCTGCCTGCTGTTGATCGGCATGTCGGCAAAATCGAAGGGGAATCGCGTTCTGTATGCCGCCTTGTCCGGCCTATTCGCCGGGCTTTGTCACCTGACACGTCCCGACGGCGTGTTAATGCTGTTCACTGCGCTTTTGGTCAGCCTTTGGGGGCCGGCAATGCGCTCGCGTGGCCGCTCGGCGGCAGCGAAAAGGCTTGCGGCGCTCACGCAAAATCGTAAGCCTTCTCGTCGCACGAGCGACGCGGCTTACGTAGACAGAGGCTGGAATCGCGGCGTTTATGCGGCTTTGATCTTGACATGTTACATCCTTACCATGTTCCCCTGGTTCCTAGGAAATCTGAACGCGACAGGCGCTGTATTGCCCGAAGGTGGCTTGCGAGCCATCTGGTTCCAAGAATATGACGATTTGTTCAACTATCCCAACGATGCGTCGCCGAGGAATTTTTTTGCTGACGGTCTCGAAACTTTAGCGAGAACGCGCGCTATCGGCATAGCAAATGGTCTCGGAACGTTTGTCGCTGTTGAGGGAGGGATCGTGCTGGCGCCGTTCATGTTGATCGGCCTTTGGCGCAGACGGCGAAATCCTCTTCTTGGCGGCTTCTGGTTCTACGCCATCGGTATCCACTTGTTGATGTGTCTGTTGTTCCCTTTGCCGGGCTACCGAGGTGGCCTATTCCATGCCGTCTCCGCCTTGTTTCCCTTTTGGATGGCCTTGGGGGTTTTGGGCTTGGACGACGCCATAAACTGGATCGGCAAACGAAGCGAGTCATGGAATCGCGGTCATACCAAGCCCCTGTATTCGATGACGGTGTTGATCGTCGGCGCTTCCCTTTCTCTTGTGATCGCGGACCGCGCCGGCATAGATCAAGAACCGCCGCTTCCCGCTGCCTACGCCGCCATCCATTCGGTTCTGCCGGCCGATGCTCGCGTCATGATCAATGATCCGGCGCGGCTCTATTACCAGTTGGGCATGACTGGCGTTTCTTTGCCTAACGAATCCATTGATGTTGCCTTCGAGATAGCTGCCAAATACGACGTCGGCTACATCCTGATGGAAAACGTGACCGATGACGGATTCGCGCGCGCCGCGCCGCGCAAGCTCCAGTTCGACCTTGACGATCCTCCGAGATTCCTGCGTCAGATTCTCTTGGAAGACCTTCCACATGCCGGTCTGTATGAGTTCCTGCATGACTCGCCAAAAGCATCTTGATCTTACGATTCTCATCGTTTCTTTTGCCTTGGTCGGACTCTACGAGGCGAGCGGCGGTGGCGGTTTCCCACTGGACGACAGTTGGATACATCAAGGATACGCCCGTAATCTGGCGGAACACGGGGAATGGTCGCTTGCGCCAGGCGCGCCAAGCGCCGCAACAACATCTCCGCTATTTGTCGTATTGTTGGCAATCGGCTATAAGCTAGGCGTTGCCTATCCGCTCTGGTCCTTTGCTCTTGGCGCGGCGGCGCTGGCATTACTGGGGATGTTGATGGCGCGCATGTCGGTCCGGTTCTGTTCATGGAATGCGGGATGGTCCTGGCTGCCCCCAGCCCTGACCTTGGGAACATGGCACCTGCTTTGGTCGGCAGTTGCGGGTATGGAGACGATCGTCTTTTGCTTGCTGACGACGGCGCTGGTTTACTGGGCCTGGCGGATCTTCTTAGGCCGCTCGTCCGCGCTAAGTTCGGGGCATGCCATCACCTTGGGTCTACTGTCCGGCCTTGTGACCTTGACGCGGCCGGAAGGTATGCTGCTCAGCGCGCTTGTCTTGGTCTCCGTAATCGCAAGCGAAGCCTCTCCCGTTTCCGTAAACCGCGTCGCTCATGCGACGAGTACGCTTACGATTTTGCGTGAGCGGGGCAGACCTTTTCGCTGCCGCCGAGCGGCTCCACTCAAAGCAAAACCTTTCGCTACCGGCATAAAATCACAGGCAGACCTAGGCGGAGCGACGGCTGTCAAGTTGCGAAAGACAACCTTCGCGCGACTTGTGGTTTATAGTTCGATAGCGCTATTGACCTTCGCTGTTATCGTCTTTCCCTATGTCTATTTCAACTGGACGTTGACAGGCTCCTTGCTGCCTTCGAGCGTCACCGCGAAATTGCAACAACAGCAACTCCTGTTGGGAGCGCCAATCCTGTCGCGTATCCTCAGTATCATGGTTCCGGTATGCGCCGGGGCGCAGTTTCTTGTTCTACCGGGACTGGCGGTATACACGTGGCTTGCGGCCCGTGGACGATGCCGCCTTCCGACATTGATCGCGATTCTGCCCTTAGTATGGGTTGCCGCGCTTGTCCTGCTCTACGCGGCTCGGCTGCCGGCAGCGTATCAGCATGGCAGGTATATGATCCCGATCTTGCCCCCGATCGTTTTATGCGGCGGCATCGGTTTAGCCTATGCGATGAACAATCTACGTTCGCGACGGTTCAGTCGCATTCTGTCGCGAACCTGGCTGGGCGCGACATTGTCATGTGGCGCCGTCTTCACGCTGGCGGTCGGACCGGTGGTGTTCCGGGACGATGTTGCGATTGTGAATGAGGAAATGGTGCGGACCGCGAAGTGGATCAGCGCCAATGTCGCGCAAGATGATTTGGTAGCGGGTCATGACATCGGGGCCTTTGGATACTTTGCGCGGCGCGGCATACTGGATCTGGCTGGATTACTCAGTCCCGAAATAATTCCCATTTTGCGCGATACAGAGGCCGTATGGGCGCTGCTTGAGTCACGAGATGTCCAGGTCCTCTTTGCTTTTCCCGACCAGATTCCGGGCGGGACTGGCGCTGACAAGCGACTCTGTCGCGTGTTTTCAACTGGCGGACGGGCGGCGCTGGATGCCGGAGGACAAAACATGGCAGTTTATCGACTGGACTGGCGGGGCGACTGCCCACAAGCTGGATGACGCTTAAAACGCAATGCCCTTCACTTGCGCTATAATAGGCGTAGTTGAACGCATTTGCGCCAGGGAAATGGGAAACGATGTCAAGCCTATTCGACAAGATAAACACCCTTGTCAATGCACAAGTCAATGACCTGCTGGGAAAGAATCCCAGGTCCCCCTTGGCGCGCATCAAGCTGAACGCCGAAGACGCGGAAAAGAACCCGCGTCGATCGGTGCAGTCCTTGCGCCAACGCCTAGAAGAGGCGATAGACTACGAGGACGATCTGCAAGCGAAGATCGAATCCCTCATGCGCGAAGTGGCGGACCTGGATCAACAGGTTGATCAGGTCCTGCGGGCGGGGGACGAATTTGGCGCGCGACGCCTTCAGAACCAGCTGAATTTGAAGCAGCAGCAGTTGACAATCGCCGAATCCGAATTGCGCGATCATCGTCTGTTAACCCAGCATCTGATACAGGAGATGACGACGGTCGAGATGGCATTGGATAGCCAGGAGCGAAGAGCGGGGGCGCGTACAACTGATGCAAGCCGGGGTTCGGCGCGCAAACGTATCCCGGTGGAGGATGCGCGGGACGACGCCGAGTCCAATACTCAGGGTAGTTCGATTATTGGCGCGGTCACTGACAAACTGGACGAAGCGCGCTCCAGTTTGGAGAACTTGCTAAACAATTCGCCGGTTCCCAAACCGTCGCAGATCACCGGGCATTACGAGCGATTCGACGTCGTCGTTGACGAAGAGCCAGATCCCCGAACGCCAAAGCCGCGCAAAAGCGACAAGCCGAATATGGATGCGAGACTGTCGCGCCTCAGCAAGCCGGAAGACGATACCGATTCGGCTTAGACTCTCGAGCGCTTACTCAAGCGCGTTACGGTCAATCGCTCCGAGCCCTGTGGCGATGTCGTCCATGGACCGTTCGATATGCGGGAAGGCCAGCCACGCGCTCATCAGTCCGAAGAGCCCGCCAGTGACCAGCCGATAGACCGGTTCCGTTTCTCTGACTCGCCAAAACTCAAATGGCGGATAGCTGAGCAACTGGCTGAATCCATCCAGCGCGATGGGTCCCAAACCGACGAAAAGGTAAACGAGCAGTGGCAAGGGACGAATGCGCCAGCGATAACGCCAGTAGACCAGCCCGCCAACGAACATCATCGTGTAGATCGCCAGGTCACGCGCGCAGAGGCTGGTTTTGTAGCCAACTCTCTCGTCGCCGATGAAATGCCTCGCGGCGAATTGCTGCGCCACGCTGAAGACCTGCAAATCGTCAAGCGTCGGCGTCAATGTCGCTGCGCCGCCGTAATAAGCGGACTGCCAATATCGATATTGATCGAGGAATCGAGGAGACTCGATCGCGAATACTTCAAAGGGCTTGTAGTTGGTACCGGCCGCGCTGCGCGGATAGAAGAGCTGCTCACCGTACAAGAAGGGCGACCGAAAGGCGAACTGGTGGCAAAAGGGACTATAAATCGTATAGATAAAATCGGCGGGACCGTATAAACCCGCCTTGGCCAGGGTCGGCGCCAACCAAGGCAAGCTGATGTATATGCCAAGGGCGCTGATCACGATCCACAGCCACTTGCGCGCGCCAAAGTGACCAATCCTTCGCAACCAGGAAATGATGGAATTCATCTGACGATTCAGCCACGATCTATTGGGAGACTGTCTATGCTCCGGAGCAGTTCAGCAGCGCTCACTGGTCCAAAGTAAATCCCTTTTACCATCATCTGCGAATCAAGCAGAAAGGTCGTCGGTAATCCACGGACCCCATAGAGCGACGCCACAGTGAGTTGCGGATCAAGCAGCACAGTATACGTTAGCCCCAAGTCTCCGACCCATTTTCGCACAGTTGTGAAGGTCTCACCGAGATTGACGGCTATTATGCGTGGCGATTCGGGTTTGGACTCGAACAAGGATTGCAACTCCTTCATTTCGGCGCGACAGGGTTGGCACCAGGTCGCCCAAAAGTTGAGCACGGTCGCGCCCCCCGCTGGACGCAGAATGAAATTTTCTAACCTGTGCGTTCGTAGTGTGAACGAGGGCGCCGCAGCCCCGATTGTCGGCGCGCGGCTCTGACCCGACTCGCGCGAACTTGAAGTGCTTGTCGGCAGGCCATTGTCGCGCAGAACAACGGCAGCCGCGCCCAAACAAAGCAGCGCGACCGCGACTTGAATCAGCTTGCTAATCACTGACATCCAACATAGATTAGTCCGACTCTATCCGTCGGTTAATGTTCCGGAAACATGTCATCGAATAGCTCCCGTAGCTGTGGCTCGGTCATGATGCCGAAGTGTTTTGTCCTGACAAGTCCATCGCGCCCGATGATGTATGTGCTGGGCCGAGTCTGCACGGCGTAGCTGTTGTTGATCTCGCCGCTATCATCCAGCGCCAAGGGAAACGTAAGGCCGAATTCATCGCGGAAGTCCCTGATCGCGGCTTCAGTATCATTGTAGGCGATAGCCAGGATCAGGAATCCCTCTTCCCCCCATTCTTCGTAGGCTTTCTGGAATTCCGGCATTTCCCGCCGGCAGGGACCGCACCAGGTGCCCCAGAAATTGAGCAAGACCACCTTGCCGCGCAGATCGGATAAGGCCAGCTCTTGACCGTCAACGGTAGTGATCGTGAAATCGGGCGCCAGGTTGCCTTCCGCCAAGCCAACCGTAGGACCCAATTCACCTGCGATGTCGCTGAGACTGCTCAAAGCGTTCTCGGCTAGCGCAGTGATCGAACCCAAAGCGCCCCCTTCATTGTCAGAGGCGCTATCGTCTCCCGGCAAGGCCAGCGGCTGAGATTCTCGCGCTTTAACGCGGAATCGCGCGTGCGCGTCCGTTTCGCCCTTTTCCAAGGCAAGACGATACAAACCGGCCTGTTCGAGCGATATCTGCGTCAAAGGATAGAACATGTCATCTGCCATCAAGCTGCCAGCCTTGTCCGATGTCGCGATTGACTCATCAGCTGGTGAATACAGCGTCGCTGTGAAATCTGGTACTTCGTTTCCCAGCCCTCGTACCTCGACGTCGATGACTGTCCCTTCGTCGGCATGGAAGAGGTATTCCAAGCGGGAAACGTCGTCCGTGAAAACTCCGCTAGCGCTTTGATTGATGGCCACAGGACTTAGCGTCCCGCTCAAGCAGGCGCCGACATGACTAAACCCGACGCGCCCCTCGAAATATCCCACGCCACATTCTTCGACGCGAAAAGTAAAATCGGCAAAGTCTCCCTGCGAGAAAGTCTGGCTCAAGCTTTGCAATTGCCCGCTCGCAACCAGCAAACCGATTAGGATCAGCAGCGTACCGCTGAATAGCTCGATCTTGTGCATATGTCGCTGCAGGCGCCGGAGTATGCCCTGGGCGCTATTCATCAGCAGAGCAGTGATGACAAAGGGAATGCCAAGGCCGATCGAATAAGCACTTAGCAGGAGCATGCCCTGAACGATGTCCCCGGTCGTAGCGCCTGTTGCCGCAGCCACGGTGAGTATGGTACCGAGGAGCGGACCAATGCAGGGCGTCCAGCCGGCGGAGAATACCATACCCATGAAGGCCGAACCGAGCAGTCCCTCACGGCTTGATCCCGCGACATCGCCGCGCGTGTCGGAGTAGATCATCAAATCCATTCGGTCGAGAATGCGATTCCAAAAGACCGCGGGTTGGGCAAATGCGCCATTAAGTAACATGGCAAGGACAAGCGCTGCCACCAATGGCAGGACGATGACGATCTGCTCGACCAATCCCCAGTAAATCACGACGCTGGCAACAAGGGCGAATACGATGCTCAACAGTATATTGTCGAGCAAACCGGCATTGCTCTTGGCCCGCAGCCAGCGGAAGAACCGTGGCAGCACGCCCATAAACTGCAAACCGAAGAATATGATGACAAGTCCGCCAATGCGGCCGATGCTTTCCGTGAACGTGCTGACGAATTGCCCCGCGATGCTGGCGAGCGCCGTCGTAAGGAATCCGATCAGGACGAAAATCAGGGTAAAGCCCAGCACAAAGGCGATGCCATGCAGCAGCATCTGCAGGCGCACTGTGACCCCAACCGCGGAAGTGCCGCCCGCCGATGTCTGCCGCGCCACGTTATGGGTCAATCTTCCGCCCATATAGCCGATATAGGCCGGAACCAGCGGCAGCACACATGGCGAGATAAACGAGAGAAATCCCGCCACCAAGGCTAATCCAAAACTGACGTTTTCCATTGTTGCATAACCTCTTGGATAACTGACGCAATCCTAGACTAGCGATAATTGCTTACGAGAAACTTGCCTAAAGATAAATGGTTGCATACAAAGTCGTTGAAACTGCTAAAGACAATTGCGACAGTTGCGCGAAGCAACTCGGCTAGTTCAGGCACAGCGCCTCCATGAAGCGATCGGCCGCAAAACCACGCTACTGCGCTTCTTTGACCATCTTCAAGAAAAGTTCACGCTCTTGATCCTCCGACTCGATCTCGCCATCGATCCAGGCGCCCCGCAGCTTATCCAGGATTTCGCGATAGATTGGTCCCGGTGTCAATCCGGCACGAATCAAGTCGTTTCCGTCAATGATGGTCCGGCGATGGCGCCAGTCCACCATATATTGCTCCATGCGCTCTTTGACCGAGTGGTCATCAATGTTGCAAATCAGGCCGGCGCGCAAAGCGGTCGCCGAAATGCCATCGAGGAATCGCGTGATTGCGCTGGCTTTGTTAGTGGACGCTCCCAGCCAGTCGACCTTTGCCAGCAGGCGAGCGAATCCCGCGATAGAACTGGATAATTCACTCGTCAAGTCCAGGCGAGCGCAAATCAATAGCGCATCATCTTCCGCTATGCCTGAGAAGAGCAAATGCCAGCCTAAGCGGGCCATATCGTCGGAGTTCGCGGGCAGCTTAGGCATGTGTTCGCGCAATCGCTTGAATTGCTCGGCCGATCGCAAGCTGATACGAAAAGAGTCGTGAATCTGCGCGAATATGTCCAGCGCGGACAGATCAGCGATAATGCGCTCGGGATATTCTTCGCGCAAAATCAAGTCTAATTCATGGCGAATCCGCACTCCACTGAGGCGCTGGATGACAGGAATCGCCTCGCGCAAGAAATCCGCCGTGCCTGATTCAATTGTAAAACGGTAGCGGCTGGCGAAGCGGAAGGCCCGGAAAATCCGCGTCGGATCGTCGATAAAGCTCCGGTCGTGCAGAACACGGATCTTCTTGCCAAGGATATCGCTGTAACCGTCTGTGGGATCGAGCATCTGCCAGGGGTGTGCTCCGGCTTCAATTCGCAGCGCCAGCGCGTTAACTGTGAAGTCGCGGCGTCGCAAATCTTGCGCGATCAAGCCCGGCGCCACCACGGGCAAGGCGGCCGACGCAAGGTACTCCTCCGTTCGCGCGGTCGCAAAATCAATTTCCGCGGGAACCACCCCGCTTCCCACGGACAAATTGTTGATTGCTACGCTATCGAGTTTCCACTTGGCGGTCCCAAAGGGAATGTGTCTTTCAGTTTCGCCCCCGTAGATACGCGCCAGATTATAAGCGAAGGCTATCGCATCGCCCTCCAGCACGAAATCCAGGTCTGTATTCTCGCGCTCCAGCACCAAGTCCCTTACGACACCGCCCGCCAGGTAAATGACGATATTTTCCGCATGCGCGTGTTTTGCGATGGTCGCGATAATCCGGACTGCAGATTCACCCAGCGCCTCCGATATCCGTTGCCGGGTCCAGGCTGGCCTTGGATCCAATTTGTCAGAACTACCCATATGCTGATCCAATGCTTTCGCGCGCGATTCCCCCCGCGAACGCGGCTGTAACATGGGCCGACGACGCATGCGCGCCCCTGTGCTTGAGGCCAAGCCGTGTCAGGTCAGTTCGATCCAGGGTCCTACCAGTTCACGTTCGATCATGCTGATTGATGTGGAGAAATTGAAGAACGCGAGCAGGGAAAAAGTGATGGCGGCGGAACGATCGTCACGACCTCTTAACATGGTGAAGGTGCCCGGCATGATGATCACCAGCCAGAACATGTAAAGCACATAGACGATCACGCGGCCGGAGCGCGGCTGATAGCCGGTCGCCAGGAGTGCAATGCCCACCAGCAATGTCACACCGGCCAGCAGCGCATAGGTCAACATGGCGCCCCAAAAATTTCCGCCGATGGGGTCTTTACGCGCGGCGATGATGGCTGCCCACAATCCCAGCGCCAAAGAATACAAGATATGGGTGTTAAATAGAATCTCATGTATCGTTTCCATGGTCTGTCCCGATCGTGGCCGTCCCTACCGCAATTCTAGCACAATGCGCTTATCCAATGGATAGCACGCCCATCGCGGACGCTAGCCACACCATCGCGACCAGGTTCGCGACGATAAGCCCCGGACGCTGCACGTTGCCTCCGTCCGTTGCCAGGTTGCCCCGCATATCGAATTCCCAGGGAAACATCACGACGATGAGGAAACCAATGATCAGGAAGGTTCCCAGCCAGGGCGGGAACAAGCCATATTGAATAGAGACCGCCATGCATACAAGCGCCGCTAGCAACGACCCGAAACTCAGCAGACGCGTCAAAGGCTTGCCCAGCAATACGACAGTATTTTGGAGTCCGGCCGATTTGTCCAGCTCGTAGTCGTCAATCTGATTGTAGAATTGGCCGTATGCCGAAAAGAGAATCGCCGCGAGGATAACCAGCCAGGCGACCTGGGGATCGGTATCGTAAGCGAAATAGCCCGTCATCATCAGAAGACCGCTGAGCATCAAGGCATGAGACAAAACATCTGTGACCGGACGCGCCTTCAGCCGAAACGGGTGCGCCGAATACAAAAAACAGAGAACAAGCGTTACGCCGCCAATCGCCAGAGCCCAGGCGCCACTTAGGGCATAGAGCAACAGCGCGGCGGTCGAAGTCAACGTCGCCAGGAACCATCCTTCGCGAGACGACATTACGCCATTGCTTATCACGTTACGGCGCATTTTTTGGGGATTCAACGCATCGTCCGGCGCGTCAGCGATATTGTTGATCACAAATGCGAATGACATTGAGAAGATGTTTGCGGCGATCACTGCGAAGGCTCGCCAATCAACCTCCGCTCCTGTGGCTTCAATCGCGAGCAGACTTCCAACGAGGCTAAGCGGGATCGTAAATGGAACATGTTCACGCCAGCGAGACAGGCGTATCGCCGCGACGATCTTTTGCTGAAAACTCACATTTGCGGTCGCGTCCATTGACGATCTCGGGCATCTGCCGGGCGGCGGAACGGCGAGTAAAACTTGCCGGGAAGGATAACACATCTTTTCGACAAGGTCATATCGTCATTCACAGTCGCTCTGGAACCGCGCATTGTGTAGGGCGGCGGGTGACTGTAAGATGCAGATCATGCTCAGATTACTCGGCTTGACAGTGTTCACCTGCGCCTTGCTATGCGCATGCAATCTCGGCAGTATCCCGCCAGATGTCAATTCGGCGCCGTCGAATGCGCCGAATTTGCGTCTCGACCTCACAAGCGAGTCCGCTTCACCGACCCCAAGCCCAGCCTTGGAGAATACAGTCGCGCCCGTCGAATCCACGCCATCGTATCCATATGCCTGTGGAATTGATGATGGCGCAAGCTCCGCCCGTCAAGTCGCTGCCCGGGTTGATATTGACTATGCGCAAAAGGCTGCCAGCGTTGATCAACTCCTTTCCTTCACGAATCGTGAAGATGCTTCTTTGCAGTCCATTGTCCTGGACATTCAGGCCAATCAATGGGATGGCAGCTTTGTGCTCAACGAGCTATTGGTCGACGAGTCTCCTGCGTACCACGAACTTGACTCAAATAGGCTGGAGATCCCGCTAGCCATCGCCTTGCCCCCGGGCTGCGCGATAGAAATCGAAATACGGTTTCGCTTGCTCCCCGATGTGATACGAGATGGCATGCGCGCCTTTCGCGGTTTCTTTGGTTACAGTCCGCGTCAGTTGAATTTGGCGCATTTTCTGCCGAATGTCGCCGCGCGCATAAACAAGGAATGGCGCATCCACAGCCCCGCAAACTTCGGCGAACAGATCGTCTACGATGTTGCGGATTGGCAGGTGGAAGTGCATGTGCAAGACGCGACGGAGGACCTGAAACTGGCTGCGCCGGGCGAAATCAAGGAATTGGAGCCGGGCCTTTGGCAAGTCGAATTGCGGGGATCGCGCGACTTTGCCCTCAGCCTAAGCGAGAAGTTTCAACTTCTCGAAGGCGGTACCGCTAGCGGAGTTGGCGTCGCCGTTTACACGCTGCGCGATTCACAGGCGGGCGTCAATATTAACGGCAAGAATAGCGCATCCCATGTTTTAACAATAACGATTCAAGCGCTGGAATTGTTTGAAAGGCTCTTTGGCAAATACCCTCATGATCGCCTGGTTGTCGTACAGGGCGACTTCCCCGATGGCATGGAGTTTACCGGTCTGGTCTATGTGGGCTCGGCCTGGTTCGCCCAGTTTGACGGGACAGTCTATAACTATCTGACGCTGGTATCCGTTCACGAAATCGCTCATCAGTGGTGGTATGCGCTTGTTGGAAGCGATGCCGCGCTCCATCCCTGGCTTGACGAAGCCTTGGCGACCTACAGCGAGTACCTGTTCATCGAATCGCATTATCCGGCGGACAAGAATTGGTGGTGGACCTTTCGCGTGGCGGGTTATTTCCCGCAGGGTGATGTTGACAGCAAGGTCTACGAGTTCAACACCTTCCGTGAATATATCAACGCGATTTACCTTCGCGGCGCGCAGATGCTGCATAATCTACGCCAAGATATGGGGGACGAGCAATTCTTCCAACTACTGCGAACCTATGCCGAAATTGGAACGGGACAGGTTGCGTATCCAGAATTGTTCTGGGGTTTGCTGTCCACAGAACAAGCGCCATTAACTATTGAGACGCGGAATGAATTCCTGCGCGATCCCGGCGTCAATTCGCTATTCGCTCTTGTCGAGGGCGCCGGCGGGACACAAGTTGGATCGTCTTCAGATTGAATCTTCGAAGTTTCGACAGGTAAGCGCGAGGCCGGTTTCTGAATGCAGACCCTTCCTATAGATTCACAGATTACGTTTCTCTATGTCCGCGAACTCGGGCGTTCCGGACGGTTTTACCAAGACATACTTGGCTTTCCGCTTGTTCTGGACCAGGGCAGCTGTCGCATATATCGTGTGACAGGGAACTCCGCGTTCCTGGGTATTTGCGAACGCGAAACTGCCGAGACGAGCCAGGACGGTCTCATTTTCACCCTGGTTACGGCGGATGTAGACGGCTGGTACAAGCGTATCACATCGAGGGACTGGGCCTGCGAGCACGCGCCGCGCGCCAACGAACGATACGGGATTTATCATTTCTTTGTCCGAGACCCGGACGGTTATCTGTTGGAAATACAGCGCTTCACGACGCCGGACTGGCCCGCCCCTGGGGCATGACTTAGCCGGTTGTTTTCATGCCTGCGGCAATCCCGTTGATCGTAGCCAATGTAGCTCCTAGCACCGCGTCGCGATCGTTGGCATCCGAGTCAAGTTGGCGCAGTTCCCGCAGGAGCGCAATCTGCATGAAGTTGAGCGGATCGACATACGGATTCCGCCGTTCAATCGAGGTCTTTATTGCCGCCATATTGGAGAGCAAACTATCCTGCTGGGTAACTTTCAAAATCATCGCGCTGCTAAGGGCATGTTCATTCTTGATGCGCTGAAAGAACTGGTCGCGCAGCTCCGGCGGGTCTACTAACGAGGCATATAGCTCGGCAATGCCCATATCCGCTTTGGCTACGTCCAACTGCGCATTGTCGATGATGGCGTTGAAGAAGGCCCATTTCTGATACATCTCGCGCAGGCGATCAATGCCGTCGCGATAACTTTCGCAATAGCTCTCGAAGGCGCTGCCGATCCCATACCAGCTCGGCACGATGGCGCGGCTCTGCATCCAACTGAACATCCAGGGGATGGCCCGCATTGCGGCGAATCCACCTTTTTTCGTACGCTTTGCCGGGCGGGAACTGATCTGCATCATGCTTAATTCGTTGATCGGCGTCGCTTGTTGCCAGTATTCGATAAAGCCGTCGCTCTCGTAGACAAAATGCCGGTATGCCTGGCTGCTTATCCGCGACAGTTCAGCCATGGCCAGTAGATAATCCGGCGGCACGTGCCGTTCCTCTTGCAAGCCCATGCCAATCAAGACCGCATTCATCACTTGATTCAGGTGACGATGGGCAATGCCCTTGTTGCTATAACGATAGGCGATGACCTCGCCCTGCTCGGTGATTTTGACGCCTCCGCGCAGGGACTCCGGTGGTTGCGACAAGATTGCGCGGTTGGTTGGCCCGCCGCCTCTCCCGATACTGCCGCCGCGACCATGGAACAATTCCAAGGACACGCCTTGATCAACGCAGGTGCTGGTCAGAATTCGCTGGGCGTTGTACAGATTCCAGTTCGACGCCAGATAACCCCCGTCCTTGCTGCTGTCGGAGTAACCGATCATGACTTGTTGACGCAAGCCGCGCTTGCCTGAACGCGAGTTCAGGTAGTTGCGGTATTCGACGTTGTCGAACAGTTGTGTCATGATCTCCGGCGCTCGATACAAGTCGTCTATGGTCTCGAATAGAGGCACGATGTAGACATCGCTGTCGATACCGACTTCTCGGGCGAATAGCAACATTGTCAAAACATCGCTGGGCTGCTTCGACATACTGGCGATTACGGTGTCGATCACGATCGGGTCATTTTGCCGATGCGCAGTGCCGATCATCTGCCAGGTTCGGATGATACTTTGCGTCGTTTCAGTGAATACACTTATGTCTATAGGGAATAGAGGGCGGCGATTGCCTATCTCAAAACTTAGCAGGTTCTGCTTTTCTTCTTCGGGCAACGAGAGATATCCGCTATTGATATCAAAGAATCGGAACATCTCATCCAGGGCTGCGGCGTGCAAGCCGGCGTCTTCACGCACTTCAAGCGGAACCAGGTGCAAACCGAACAAGCGGACCTTCCGCACCAGGCGTTGCACGGCGCCCATCGCAGAGCGCGTGCCTTGATGCTCTTTCAGGCTGCGCTGTACGACTAACAGGTCGTCCAGTAGTTCGCGGCTGGAACGGTATCTGTCATCTGTCAGCCTAGCATGAATCCTGGACATCTGCTGGCGATAAGCCTCGCCCGGATACAGTTCGCGCGCCTCGCTGGCGTCGGCCAGCGCCGAGCGGAGATCGGGGGAGACGCCGGCGCTCTCGGTATCTTGCGTCAAGTATTGTATCAGATTCTCGACTTCCTCAAGGTAAATCTGGCGCGCCGTCCGTCGCAAAGTCTCTAGGGTTTGCAGCGTAACATCGGTTGTCACGTTTGGGTTGCCATCGCGGTCGCCGCCAATCCAGGATGCGTAGCGCAGGACCGGCGGCAACTCCGACCAATCGTCGTCCGGGTAATGTTCTTCCAGCGCACCCTGCAGGTCTTCGTAAATGTCGATCACTACATCGACAGCAACCGAACGGATGAAATAAATGCCAAAGGCAACCTCGTCAGCAACTTGTTTCTTGGTCGCGCGAATAGGGCGGGTCTGCCAGAGTTCTTCGACTTCTTCCGCCAGATCGCCTTCCAGTTTACGCAGTTCGCGCGGGAGCAGATTATGCCGGTCGCGTACTTCCATCATGGAGGCGATATGGCGCAGCTTGATGAGAATCTCCTGGCGCTTGGCTTCGGAAGGATGCGCCGTGAGCACGAGCCGAAGACGCGTCTGGTTGAGAAGGCTGCGCACCTGGTCGGCGCTTTTCCCGTTCTCCTTTAGGGTGCGCACCGCGTTTCGGATCGATTCCTTGAGAGTGCCCTTGGCCTCGCGCTGGCGAATCACGCGAATGCGCTGCAAGTCCTCGGCAATATTTATCAATTGGAAATAGTTGGAGAAGGCCTTTATGAGTACACTTTTGGATTCTAGCGGCAGCGACTCCAGACGATGGGCCAGCTTGAATGCCGCCTTGGCATCGCCACTCCGTCGCGCCTTGGAAACAGCCCGTATCTCCTCCACCAGGTCAAATGCCTCGATGCCTTCCTGCTCCTGGATAATGACACCGAGGAGGTTTCCCAAAGTCCGGATGTCTTTGCTCAGTGAAGAAGCCCCGGTTTTTTGTCCGTCGCTCATACCCGTCTCTCCGTTGACCGGGCAGGTTTGCTTGCCCGCTTGCCGCACTATAGTTCAACTTGGGAGCCATATCCAGAGCAATTTGAAATGGCTGCCTTAGAGATTTCGATCTGGTATGATGAAGATCTTGATCGACATGGATTCTCATTAGATTAAACACTGGCCAAGGGTATGCAACGGATCGTTGAATGTGTAGCGAATTTCTCCGAGGGGCGGAGAACCGCGGTAGTTGGCGAAATCGTCGCAGCTATATCGGCGACCGACGGCGTGGCAGTGCTCGGTTGGGAAAGCGACGTCGATCACAACCGCTCGGTTGTCACCTTCGCTGGCGAACCGGCAGCGGTGGTCGAGTCGGCGTTCACGGGGATACAGGTTGCGGCAACGCTAATCGATATGAACTGTCATTCCGGGCAGCACCCGCGTATCGGCGCCGCCGACGTCCTACCCTTCGTGCCGCTATACAACGTGAGCATGGATGACTGTGTGCGGCTGGCCCGCGAGCTTGGCGCGCGCGTCGGCAAGGAACTGCGGATACCCGTTTTCCTGTACGGAGAGGCAGCGCTTCGGGACAGGAATCGGCGGCTGGCGTACATCCGTCGCGGCGGTTATGAGGGTCTTCGCGAATGTATCGAATCGAGTGATGAACGCCGCCCCGATTTCGGACCGCGCATTTTGGGGGGCGCGGGCGCCTGCGCCATCGGCGCCCGCGACATCTTGATCGCCTTCAATGTCTACTTGTCGACAGACGATGTCGCAGTTGCTCGTCGCATCGCTCGGGCTCTGCGCGAGTCCTCCGGCGGCCTGCCGCATCTCATGGCGCTGGGCCTTTTGGTCAACGGATCGGCGCAGGTATCGATGAATCTGACGAATTACAGGATCACGTCAATCCATCGCGCGCTGGAAGCCCTGCGCCAGGAGGCGCATAGTCTGGGCGTGGCTGTGGAAAGCACGGAATTGATCGGTCTGGCGCCAAAAGCTGCGCTAGCCGCGACGGCGGCATCATATGTTCAGATCGACAACTTCAGTCTGGATCGCGTCCTGGAGGTTCAAATCGCGCGTCGCTTTCAGCTTTCCGCCGAATAGCGTCCACATGGAGCCCCGCCTTGGTCTCTAGCGCCAACATGCAACTTGTCAGTCGCTATGCGGCCGATATTGCAGCGCTTCGGCGATGTGATGTACTTGAATGTCAGTTGAAGCATCCAGATCGGCGATTGTGCGGCTCAGCTTGAGCACCCGGTGATAGCTGCGGGCGCTCAACTGCAGTTTACGCACGGAAAGCGTCAATACCTGCCGCGCTTCCGCCGTCAGTACGCAGAACTGGTCGATCTCGCTGACGGACATATCGGCATTGGCAAATAGACCCGGATGCTCCCCAAAACGGGTGATCTGAATTGCTCGCGCGGCTTCGACCCGCTGTCGGATCTCCCCCGAGCTTTCACCTTCGCCTCGGCCCATCAGCTTGTCGAAATCCACCCGCGGCACGTCCACATGCATATCGATACGATCCAACAAGGGGCCGGAGAGCCTGGTCTGGTAACGCTTGATCTGATTGGGCGTACAGTTGCAGGCTTGCGTCGGGTCGCCATAGAAGCCGCAAGGACAAGGATTGCGCGCGCCAACCAGCAGGAAATTGGCGGGGAAGGTGATGCTGCCCTGGGCGCGGCTGATCGTGACAACTTTGTCCTCAATCGGTTGTCGCAGCACCTCCAACACTTTGACCGGCAATTCATTGATTTCGTCCAGGAAGAGTACGCCGCGGTGTGCCAGACTGATTTCGCCGGGCTTGGGAATGCTGCCCCCGCCGACCAGCCCAACCTGCGAAATCGTATGATGAGGCGCGCGGAAGGGCCTCTGCCGTATCAAAGGGTTGCCCTGCGATAGCATGTCCACGATGGAATAGATGCGCGTCACTTCCAATGCTTCTTGCAAGGTCAACGACGGCAGAATACCGGGCATGGAACGGGCTTGCAGGCTCTTTCCGGCGCCTGGCGGTCCCGAAAGCATGATGTTGTGATTGCCGGCCGCGGAGACTTCCAGAGCGCGCTTGACATGTTCCTGTCCGCGGATGTCGGCGAAGTCTACCAGTCCATCAGCCAGCAAATCTTGCGCGTTCACCGCGGACGGATCGGTGCGGTAGGGCTGGACAGGGTTCAATTGGTACAGATGTTCCACCAATTGTCCGATGGAACGCACCGGAATGATTTGGACATTGTCGATCAGGCCGGCTTCGGCGGCGTCGTCTTCCGGCACGTATACGGTCTCGATATCATGCTGCCGGGCGGTGTAGACCATAGGCATCACACCCTTGACGTGCCGGATGCCGCCGTCCAGGGACAACTCGCCGATGAACAAGGCGTTTTCCAGCGCATGCAAAGGGATCTGATCGGTCGCCGCCAGCACGCCGATTGCGATCGCTAAATCGTAGGCGGGACCGTGCTTGTGGATGTCGGCAGGTGACAGATTGACGACATAGGACTTGTTCGGGAAGCGCAAGCCGCTGTTGCGAATCGCCGAGCGGGCGCGTTCTTTGCTTTCCTTGACGGCGATGCCCGCCAAACCGACCAAATGAAAACTGGGCAACGAGGCGCGGGGGTTGAAATCGGTTTGCACCTCGACAATTTGACCGTCCAAGCCGATGACAGCGCAGGTGTTGACGATTGCTAGCATGAATTCTCCGAGTTCGGCGCGTGCTTGCTTGCCTATTCTAACACAAGCTGTAGCTATTGCTACACACAGTGTCCGAATGACCGGAATGCAGGTTTGCCCCGATTCCTCACAGATTGATAAGTTCTACTTCTAATAGCTAAGAATTCTGGGAGATACTAGAGATGCTTCGCTTGCAAATAGGGGATAATACCGCCCGCGTCCAGAATATCTCGCACCTGCGCCGGCAGAGGAGGAAAGTCGAACTTGCGCCCATCCCATATCAATGTCGAGTTCTCCATGTCGATCTCAAGGAAATCGCCAGCGCTCACGACAGATACAATCTCCGGACAGGGAATCGCCAGCAAGCCGCTGTTGATGGCATTGCGATAGTAAATGCGCGCAAAGCTGCTGGCTATCACCGCTCGAACGCCGGCATGCGCCAGGCAGGTGACCGCTTGCTCGCGACTGCTGCCGTTGCCCCAATTGCGGCCAGCAACGATAACATCGCCCGGCCGGACATTCGCCGCAAATTCGGGATCCAGATCTTCCAAGGCGTGACGCGCCAGCTCTGCGGGATCGTGGCTGACCGTATAGGTGTACTTGCCGGGGAAGATGACGTCGGTATTGACGTTGTCGCCGTATTTCCAGACGCGGTGCGAGCTTGTAGACATGGCTCCTCTGTTTATGTAAACCACGTCGCTCATGCGACGAGAAGGCTTATTATTTTACGTGAGCGCGGCAGACTTTTTCGCTGCCGCCGAGCGGCTATAACAGATCGGCTGGATGAATGATGTAACCGGCGACGCAACTTGCGGCCACAACTGCTGGATTGGCGAGGTAGATCTGTGCATCGCGTTCGCCCATCCTGCCGCGGAAGTTGCGGTTGGCGCTGCTGATGCAGACCTCGCCCGGCGCCAGAACGCCCATGTGAACCCCCATGCAGGGTCCGCAGCCTGGCGTGCCAACTGTCCCGCCGGCATCAATCAGGGTGGCGATATAGCCGGCTTCGCTGGCATCGCGCAGCACCATCGACGAGGCCGGGATGACGAGCAGCCGCGCGCGGAGTTTCCGGCCGCGCAATACCTCCGCGGCGGCAGCAATATCCTCGAGCCTGCCATTGGTACAGGTGCCTATAAACCCCAGATCTACCGGCGTTTCGCGGACTTCTGAAAGCGGCAAGACATTGTCTACAGCGTGCGGGCAAGAGATCATGGGTTCAATGCAACCGAGACTGATATGATGTTCTTCGGCATCGTTGGCATCGGCATCCCCGTAAAGGGCGTTTTCCTCAAAATGCGCCAGTCGTTCTCGATAGTCTCCCGGTCGCGTCCGCTGCAAGACCCGCTCAAGCCAAGCCCAGGTGATTTCGTCAGGCGCAATCCAGGCGTTCTTGGCGCCCATCTCCGCCATCATATTCGTGAGTACCGCCCGTGAATCGGGAGTCAGGAAGTTCAGGCCGCCGCCATCGAATTCCACAGCCTTGTAGGTTGCGCCTTCCGACGACAATCGTCCGATGAGATGAATAGTCAGATCCTTGCTCGTAACGCCCGATTTGAGTTCGCCCGAGAGCGTGATGCGAATGGTCTCCGGAACGCGCAGCCATAGCTCGCCAGTCGCCCACAAGGCAGCGATCTCGCTGCGTCCGATGCCGGCGCTGAACGCGCCAAGCCAGCCGAAATGCGTGCTGTGACTGTCTGCGCCCAGCAGGGTCATGCCGGGACCCACGAGTCCTTCTTCGCACAGCACCTGGTGACAGATTCCCCGTCCGACTTCATAGAAGTTGCGAATGCCATGTTCGCGAACAAAGCGTCGAACTGCTTGGTGATTCCGAGCATGTCTGGCGCTGGGTGGGGGTACCGCGTGGTCGAGCGTGATCGCCAGGCGTTCCGGATACTTGATCCGCCGATGCGGAAGCTGCTCAAATAGTTGCGCGATGGCAGCGGTGTTGTCGTGGCTCAGGATCACGTCCGGTTTAATAACAACGACATCTCCGGGCTTTACGACGCGATTGCCGCTAGCGCGCGCCAGGTGCTTTTCCGTTGCCGTCATCGCCATAGCTCTGGTTCCATTCGCTGTATTGACTTCGCTCACAGCCCCGGTCAACTTTCAAGAATCTACAGAAATCGCTGTTGTTTATGTATAAGGCGTCGGTCATGTGACGAATCGGGCTACTATTGTGCGTGACCGCGACATTCCTGAGACCTATTTGCCGGTTACACGCCGAGCGGCTGCATTGTCGCTTTTGCCTAGAACAAATGTCTGCTATAATTGCTGAATTTAGCGACTTCTCCCTTTCAAGCAGGTCACATGCTCTCACAAGATCTTCAGGACAAGCTCCGTCACAATGCTCTGGTCAATATTCTCGACGGCAGCTTCTTCGGTCTGAGCGTCGTTGGGTTGGCTTCCTATGTTACCATAGTGCCTTTGTTCTTGTCCTATCTCACGGAATCAACTGCGCTGATCGGTTTTGTAGCGACACTCTTTCATATTGGCTGGCAAGTACCGCAGTTGCTGACATCGAACTACGTCGCCGGCTTGCGCCGTTTCAAACCCATGGTGCTGGCCATGACCCTGCTGGAACGGGTTCCTTATTTCGGATTGGCGCTTGTCGCCTTTCTGATCCCACGGATTGGCACGGATCTTGCGCTGCTGCTGGCGGTGCTGCTGCTCGGCTGGCAATCCCTGGGTGGCGGGTTCACCGGCACGCCCTGGCAAAGCATGATGAGCAAAATCATGCCTCCGCATCGGCTGGGCACGTTTTTTGGCATTCAATCGGCATGTCTCAATCTGTTTGGGGCCGGCGGCGCCTTGCTCGCCAGCTATATACTCGCGCATCTCGAGTTCCCGCAGAACTTCTCGATCCTGTTCTTCATTGCCGCTATCAGTCTAGTTGTGTCTTTTGTTTTTTTGGCGCTTACCTACGAACCGGTCAGCGAGCCGAAAGACCTCGGCGTACGCGTACCCTGGCGAGATTTCGGCGGGCGTTTGAGCGCGATTCTGCGCGCCGATGACAATTTCCGCTGGTTCTTGATCGCGCGCGCCTTGACCTCCCTTAGTCTGACCGTAGTCTCATTTTTCACGATATATGGTATCCGGCGCTATCAGATGACGCCGGAGTTCGCCAGCGCCATGACCAGCGTTCTGCTGATCTCGCATACTTTGAGCAGCACCTTGGTCGGCTGGGCCGGGGACCGCTGGGGTCACAGGCGCATTTTGATGCTGGGCAATATGGCGACAGTTTTGACAATTGCCATCGCCATGCTGGCGCCGGATGTCACCTGGTTTTATCTGGTATTTGCCTTGACCGGCATCGTCAATACGACGCAGTGGTCGACTATCTTGACAATCACTGTGCAGTTTAGCTCGGTGGCGGAACGGCCCTTTTACATCGGAATGGCGAATACGCTAATCGCGCCTGTAACGATGTTTGCGCCCATCATTGCGGGCTGGCTGGTAGATGCAGTCAGCTTCGAGTTGGCCTTTATGCTTTTCGCATTGGCAGGCCTGCTATCGCTGCTGGTCTATCTCATCCCAATGCGAGACCCGCGCGAAACGGTGAAACGCCAAAAGCATACGACATTGGTCGCTGGGGATTAGTCTTCTACCGGTTGCATGAGTTCGTAGAGAATATCATCAACGTCTCGGATCGTGATTGGCCCCAAGTCGGCAAGCGCTTTCACCTGCGTCGTTACCAGCCGCAGCATGTCTTCCGGAAGTTCGAGACCGAGTGTCAAAGCGCGGTTGCGGATGGCGTTGCGCCCGACCAGACGATGCGCGACATCAATGAAACGGCTCATGCCGAAATCATCAGGATCTATAGCTTCATACGTGGTTGGATTCTGCAGTACGGCCTTGGTATGCACGCCGGCTTTGTGATGAAAGGCTACTTCGCCGGTGATCGGCGTGTTGAAGGGAATCACGATTCCCAATTTCCGCGCGACCAGATCTTCAATCTCCCCCAGCAGTGGCAAATCATATTTCTCCACCAATGATTTGTCGCAGGTATAAAGGCGAGCGATCAGGGTCCCCATGGGCGTGATGCCGTTCCTTTCACCGATCCCCAGCACCGTCGTATCAATATGCGTCGCCCCGGCCTGCAAGGCGCAAAAAGCGTTGGCTACCGCGCATCCGCTGTCGTTGTGGCCATGAAACTCAATGTCGCAGTTGACCACATCGCGCAGATTCGATATCAGGTTATATGTGCTTAGTGGATCGGCAATGCCCACCGTATCGGCGACGCCAACGCGATCAACGCCGGCCAGGTCCATGGCGCGATAAACCGTCATCACGTCGGCGAAATTGCTGCGGAAAGTATCTTCCGTACTGAAGCGCGTCTCGATGTTTTGCTCGTTAAGATACTCGACGACCCTCTGACCCATCTCAATGACTTGTTCAAGGCTCTTCCCATGGCTGTATTCGCGCATGTAATTGGAGGTGCCGATATAAACGTCGGCGCCGTCAACGCCGCAGTCAACCGCCAGTTTGGCATCGTCCATATCAGCGCGAATATGGGTAAGAAGCTTGAAACCACGCGGCATATCGGCCAAAGCGCGTACCGCTTCAGCGCTCTGTGGGCTGGCGACGGGTGTTGAGAGTTCCATATACTCAACACCGAAACGATCCAGCAACCGAGCGATTTCCTTTTTGTCATCGATGGTGAAGTGCGTCCCACGGAATTGCTCACCCTCTCGCAGGGTCGAATCGATGAAATGAAAATCTTGAACGGGCGCGTTTCTGTTATGCATAAGACTCCTGTTCATGTGAACCGCGTCGCCCAGGCGACAAGACGGCCCTCTATTTTTCATGAGTGCGGCTGACCCTTTCGTTGCCGCCGAGCGACTAGTTCGGGCTATAGGGACTCCAGGACCGCGGTGAGCACATCAATCGCAAGCAGATACTCATCCAGGTTGATATGTTCATCCGGCGTATGGTCGAGCGCGGAATCACCGGGTCCGTAGGCGACAATGGGGCAGTCCCAGCCTGGACCCGCGATGTTCATGTCCGATGTACCGGTCTTGTACAAAAAGCGCGGCGAACCGCCGCTGGCGCGAATCGCTCGGCGAAAAACCCGACTTAGCGCGCTGTTTTTATCTGCGGTGTAGGCTTTCTCGGCGCCGCGCGTGGAGATAGTCGCGCCGTCAACCGTCTCCAGTTTCGCGGCCGCGTCAATCGGATCGACATCCGGCGGCAATCGGAACCCGATGGTCATTTCTGCGACCCCGTTAACGCCGTCTTGATAAGTGCGAAGATCACGAAGCGACACATCCAGGCGGGCAAAGATCGAGTCGATAGCCTGATTGTGTTCCGCTGCGCGACCTTGTAGACACAACCAATAGTCGACGGCGCGTTCAGCGGGACTTGGCGCCTCACCCGCGCTGTGCGCCAATCCGCCTTCCCAGCGCCAGTCTACGAGCAAGCGCCCCTTGTAACCCAGCGTAATGCGATCCCAGCGCGACGGCTCGCCGATAACGCAGTAGGCCGGTCGATAGTTCGCTACTACATGACGCGCGCCCTTGCTGGTTGCCGCTTCTTCTTCCACAGCGCCCACCACGATGACACGGGTGTCGTCGCGGAGCTTCGCGCGCCCCGCGGCAACTGCAAAGGTAGACAGCGGGCCTTTGGCGTCAACCGATCCCCGACCGTAAAGCATCCGACCCTTGAGCTGAACGGGCGGGAAGCCGGCAAAAGTGTCGATATGACCGAGCAGAATAACCTCTGATTGACCCCTTCCGACGACGCCCACCGCGTTGCCAGCTTCGTCGACAAAGGCCTCGTCATAGCCGGCCGCGCGCATCCAACCGACCAGAAACGCGGCTGCCTCTGACTCTTGGCGCGAGGGGCTGGCGATAGCGACCAGATTGTGCAGCAGTTCTTCCGCTGCGACCGGAGAGATTGCGGTCATGGCTTAATCTAAGACCTCGGCGATTGCATCCACAATGACTTGCAACTGCTCGCGGGTGATGATAAGCGGAGGCAACAGACGCAGCGTGTTCAGGCCGGCAGGCAATCCGAGAATGCCGTTTTCCTGCAGCGCTTTCAGCACCGGCGTGACGCGACCGCGCAACTCCAAACCAAGCATCAGACCGCGTCCGCGGACCTCGCGCACCGAGTTGAGCTCGAGCGCGCGCAAGCGCTCGGCGAACCAGGTTCCATTGACCGCCGCCTGCTCTACCAATCCTTCATCCCGCAACGTCGTCAATGTTGCTATGGCCGCAGCGCATGCCAGCGGGTTCCCGCCGAAGGTGCTGCCGTGCGTGGCGCGATCAATAGGACCGTGCGCGGCGCGCCAACTGACGACGCCCATGGGCAAGCCACCGCCAATCGCCTTGGCTATTGCAACGATATCGGGCGTGACATCGGCATGTTGAAAGCCGAACCAACGGCCGGTCCGTCCCAATCCGGTTTGAATCTCATCAACGACGAGCATGGCGCCTGTGCGGTCGCAGAGGTCGCGCAGAGCTTGCAGATATTTGTCATTCGCCGGATGCACGCCGCCTTCGCCCTGCACCGCCTCGGCCACAACTGCCGCCGTATCTTCCGTGATTGAGCCCTGCGCGGCCTCTATGTCGTTATATGGAATGTGCGTCACAGATGGCAGCCAGGCTTGAAACGGCTTGCGGTATTTCGGGGTCCAGGTCATGGAGAGGGCGCCGGTGGTCCGCCCGTGAAAGGCGCGTTTGGCCGCAACGATGCCATCGCGTCCTGTCAGCAACTTCGCCACCTTTAGCGAGCCTTCAATGGCTTCGGCACCGCTATTGCATAGGAAAAAGCGATTCAAATCGGCCGGCATGATGCCCGACAACAGATCGTACAACTCGGCGCGACGATCGTTGTAAAAGGATTCGTGGCAAGTAACCAGTCGTCCCGCTTGCTCGGTGATTGCTCCTAACACTGCTGGATGACTGTGACCCAGCGCCGCCACGCCCTGGCCGCTGGTGGCATCGAGGTAACGATTGTCGACCTCGTCATAGACATAGACACCCTCGCCGCGGACGAGCGCGGTAGGCCTTTTGCCGTAGGCGCCCGAGCCGTACATATCTTCCAATTCGAAAAGCCTGCCCGCGTCGATCATGCTCCAAACCTTGTTCCTGCGCCATGTAGCGCATTTGATACCGGCTGGGGGACGCGGCCGTCGGCGATGATAACCTCACTTACGCCGCCGTCTAGCGCCTCGCGAGCCGCTATTATTTTGCGTTTCATGCGTCCCTGTGCCCATGATTCCGCGCTGTCAATCTGCGAACGCGCCACTTCCGAGACGAACGATGATTCGTCTGGAAACTCGCGATACAAACCTTTGACATTGCTGAGAATAACCAGCGTATCGGCAGCCAGCGCCGCCGCGGCGGCTGCGCCGGCGCGGTCGCCGTCGACATTGAGCAGACCATCATCGCTGCTTGCCATTGGCGGCAAGACGGGCAATTGTCCCTTATCAAGCGCGGATTGAAGGACGTCGGTATGCACGGATTGTATCGAGCCGCTGCAATCATCGCGCACGATACGAACGCGCCCATTAATGACAGCGCGGATCGCTTTTTTTCGTCTGGCGCTGATCACAACTTCGTTTCCCGACATGCCCAGCGCATTGACGCCTCGTTGCCGCAGGGCGGATACCACGCGTTGATTCGCCGATTCTGAAGCGCGTACATAGATGTCGCGCACGGCGGGCGGCGTGTAGCGAGAACTATGACCGGACGGCGATGTCAGCGATTGAACTTCGATACCCAGGTCCCGGCACAGTTGATCCATGATCGCGCTAACGCCATGGACCACAACCAGGGCGCGCTGCCCGGCAATCAAGGCCAAATCGTCGGAAGTCGCGGGCAGGTCCAAGCCCGCGCCGCCGCCGATTTTAACTACCAGCAATCTGTCACGAGTCATCTTCGCGCCCATCTCTAGGGATAGAGCCCCGGGAAGGCCAGTCCCGCAGTCTCGTCGAGTTCGAACATAAGATTCAGGCACTGGACGGCTGTGCCCGCGGCGCCCTTGCCCAAATTGTCCAAGGCCGCGACCACCACCAGGTGCCTGCCGTCCGCGTCCAACTCAAAGCCAATATCGCAGAAATTGCTGCCGGCAACCACGCGCGGTTCCGGCAAGCGATGTAATCCGGTTTTGCCGCTGACCAATCGCAGGAAAGGCTCGTCGCGATAGTGAGCGCGATACAGCTTCCATATGTCGCGCTCGACCTGCGGCTCGTTCAGGTAACAGTGCGCCAGAAGGTGAACGCCGCGAACCATCTCGATGGCGGTAACGGCGAAGTCAATTGGGAGCTCCGCCCCCAGTACCAGTTCAACTTCGCCCTTGTGTCGATGACCTGTAGCTTTATAAGTACGCACGGCGCCGCTTCGGATCGGATGATGGGACCCGGCGTTGGCTTTGTTTCCGCCTTCGGATGATCCCACTTTGATCTCGGCCACCGCGCGTTCCAGCAAGCCGGCATGGACAAGCGGCAAGAGAGCCAGGTTAATGACGGTCGCGTTGCAGCCCACGCCGCTGACGAAATTCGCGCCGGTCAAGCTTTCACGATAAACCTCCGGCAATCCGTAAACGAATCGATCCAGCCAGCGTGGCGCGGGATGATCTTCGCCATACCAACGCTGATAACTGGCCAAACAGTCTAGGCGGAAATCCGCCGAAAGATCAATGAGCTTTGGCGCTAGCGCGGCGAAATGATCGATTTGACGCGCGGCAGTACCGTGCGGCATCGCCAAAAAAAGCATATCGCAAGCTTCCAGACTGTCGGGATGGCTAAACTTCAACCTGGATACATCACGAAGATTGGGATGCACGCTGTGAATGTAGCGGCCGGTGTGCTCACGACTGGTAATCTGCCGCACCTCGACTTCGGGATGAAAATGCAACAGACGCAGCAACTCCCCGCCTGTATAGCCGCTGCCGCCCACGATCCCCGCTTGAATCACGCGACCACTCCTACTTCCCCGATAACAAAGTCGATGACTTCCTGGGCGATGTCCACACCTGTCGGTTTGCTGCTATTGCGGAATTCCATCGTATGGTTGATTTCGTTGACGATGAATTTGCCCCCCGCGTCTTCCAGCAAGTCAATAGCCAGGATGCCGCCCCCGACCGCCTCCGCCGCGCGAACGCAGATCTCGTTTAAGCTCTCGGTCACCGGGCAATTGCTCGCCAGGCCGCCGCGGGCGGTATTGGTGATCCAATGGTTGGACGCGCGGTAGATGGCGGCGATGGTGCGATTGCCCACCACAAAAGCGCGTATATCGCGACCCGGTTTGTCGACGTATTCCTGCACGTAATAGATGTGGTGGTTGTAGTCGCCCAAAGTCTGTCGATGTTCCAGGATGGCCTCGGCGCTATCTCTGTTGTGTACGCGCGCCAACAGACGGCCCCAGGAACCGGTTACCGGCTTCAATACTGCCGGGTACTCAACGATCTCTATGGCTTGCATCGCGCTTTCCGGCGTGAATGCGACGCGCGTATGCGGCTGAGGCACACCGTGCAGAGTGAGCGCAATACTGGTCCGTAGCTTGTCCCCGCATATGGCGGCGGTCTCGTAAGTATTGAACGTGCGCAGGCCCCAACTATTGAGTATCGCCAGGGCATACATCCCGCGCGACGTGCTGACGCAGCGTTCGAATACCATGTCGTATTCGCGCCAGGCGATTCCGCTTGGCGCCAATTGCTGCGGTCCTTCCGAAATGTTGAAGTTGAGTTCGCGGTCGAGAATGATATCCGGGCTGATAGCGCGATTGTTGAATGCCGCGAGTATCAGTTTCTCCTCGGCGCGTATATGGGTGACAAGCAGGGCAACACGCATGATTGCTATTCTCCCCAGTCTTCCTCAACCTCCGGCGCGAGTTCCAGTTCAATGGGATCAAGGCTCATGATTTCCAGCTCGATACCACATTCCAGGCAAGACAACAATTCGTTTTCCATGGCATCGCCGGGAATATCAACTTCGGCATCACATTCTGGACAGAGGGGCGCTTCATTCGTCATTTTGAGTATCTCCTGCAACTGTTGCCAGCGGCTAACTATAGTAAGGCTGCTCGAATTAAAAAACCCGCCATCTGGGCGGGTATGCGTTCAAATTTCGATCAACACAAACAAGCCCAAGCTAGTGGGTAGGGTTCTTCTTGGCCTTCTTGCTTGTGCGTGCAGCACTGATTCGAATCATCTTGAGACCGTTCCATCGCTTCAAAGACTCGTGCAGCCCCTGAACTTTAGCGGCTAAGAGCGGGACACTCTATATGCAGTATGTACGAATTTCCCTATGCATAATACCCAGGACAAGTCATATTGAAAACCGCCTTAGTGTGGCATCGAGGGGCTGCAGATACTTAGCGCCGAAAATCGTCAGATGAACCAGCAGTGGATACAGATTATACACATGTCGGCGGGTATCAAAGAAGGCATTCTCGATCGGCTGTATCTCGCGATACGCGGCAAAGAATTCCCTTCCGACGCCATTGAAGAGCGTCATGTAGGCGAGTTCCATTTCGTTATGAGCGTAATAGAGCGCCGGATCAATGATGCCGGCGATACTGCCGTCGCGTACGATGACATTCGTTCTCCACATGTCACCGTGAATGAGGACGGGATTCTGCGGTTCGATCAAGTATCGCTCGATTTTGTCGGCGAATTCGGCGAGTCGCCCGTGTAACCGAGACGGCAGATGTCCTGATTCGCGCGCTACGCCTATCATGTATTGGAGTCTATGCTCGCGAAAGAACTCGATCCAGGATTCCGATTGCTCGTTTGGCTGATGCAAAGGACCGATTAGCGTATCTCGCTCCAATCCATAAGAACCCGCGCCGATCTGATGGCAGTTTGCCAGCAGATGTCCCAGTTGAGCCAGGCTGGCCGAATCCCACTCGGTCAGACCGTCGATAAACTCCATGAGCAAGAGATCGGCTTTCTCATAGTACACCTCCGGTACAGGCAGGTTGCTTTTCTCCCGGAGATACCGGAGCATGTACCCTTCAATGCGCAAATCGTGGGCGCCGTCGCCGATTTTGGCCACGAGCGCGTCATCATTACGAAATTCAATTTTGAGCACCTCACTGATCATGCCGCCTGCCAAGGCGGTGACCCGCGCGATTCGCTGCTTGACGATACTTTCGATTCTGGATTGCTGGCGTCGATTCATGGGCGTACTCTTACTCCGATTGTGTCATTATAGCGTGCCCGCGTGGCAAAAGTGGAGTTGTGAATCCGGAGGACGGGCAACTCGAGCGTTGCCGTCCCTAGTCCCATCACTATTCGCGCCTTTGTGGTAACAAAAAAAACCACGACTATCCAGTCGTTGCGCCACAACCCGACCATGCTAACCTGATGTCCAATCCCGCGCCTTAACAACCGTGCGCTTCGCGACGAAAAAAGCCCCTCTCCCTTGATGGGAGAGGGGTTTGGGGTGAGGGTGACTCAAACCACGACTGTCCAGTCGTTGCGCTACAACCCGACCATGCTAACCTGATGTCCAATCCCGCGCCTTAACAACCGTGCGCTTCGCGACGAAAAAAGCCCCTCTCCCTTGATGGGAGAGGGGTTTGGGGTGAGGGTGACTCAAACCACGACTGTCCAGTCGTTGCGCTACAACCCGACCATGCTAACCTGATGTCCAATCCCGCGCCTTAACAACCGTGCGCTTCGCGACGAAAAAAGCCCCTCTCCCTTGATGGGAGAGGGGTTTGGGGTGAGGGTGGCTCAAACCGCGACTATCCAGTAGCCCAGAGCAATCGAATCACATCGTGCATTCGCAGAATGGTCAAGAAATCAAAACATAATCTAAACACTGAAGCAAATCCAGGGAAGTCCTGCGACTCCAAAATAATAGCCGGCGGTAGGGGCGACCCGGCGGGCCCCCGCAAAACCTAAGTGGAACGGTGGGCGAGCCAAGGCTCGCCCCTACGACTCGACGATGATGCGGAATTTTGCATGACTTACCTGATCTTACTGAGTTCACAGAGTTGAGGGTGTTCTGACGACTTGTTCTCTAAATTCGCCACCTGTATATTGCAGGGTCGCCAGGGAAATCATATATGTCGCTCAAAAGCATGTCTGAAATAAGACAAGCGCATTGATTTTCTTTGCTTTTCTCGCTGTCCTCAGTGTCCTCGGTGGTTAAGGTTTTTTGTTTCTGCCGAAATCGCTGCACTGTCGCGACAGCTGTCACTTGACAATCTCGCTGGGACACCTATAAAATGCACTGTTTGTCTTGAACGAAATGCAGGAGCGCTGGAATGGGTCCCTTACCCAAAAGAAAGGTGTCCAAATCGCGCCGCGATCGTCGGCGCGCCCACCATGCCTTGACCTTGAACCATCTGGTAGAATGCGAAAGCTGCGGCGAATACCGTATTTCGCATCGCGTCTGCCCAAAGTGTGGCGCCTACGGCGGCGAGAAGGTCATGGAAGTCAAGGATGACTAGTCGCGACTTGGCTGATTCAACTGGACCAAGAGACCGTGCCCATTTCGCACGGTTTTTTTGCGCCAGGCAATCGGGGGCAGCTGGCAGCGCTTATCTCGCGAGTCGATCCATTCAGGGTCAAAAGATGATCGAGGCGCTGCGCTGATGATCGATTGGCGCAGGACGGCGGCGATATTCCCCGGACAAGGCTCGCAGATCAGCGGAATGGGTAAAGACTTCGCCGACGAGTACCAGATCGCGCGGGAAACATTCGCGCAGGCTGACGAGCTGCTCGGTTTCTCCTTGTCAAATATCTGCTGGGAAGGACCGGAGGATCGGCTAAATCAGACCATTCATACGCAGCCGGCGCTCTACGTTTGCAGCCTGGCGATTTGGCGAGTCTTGCAAGAACTCGTCCCCGAATGCCAGCCGAACTGGATGGCCGGGCATAGCCTGGGCGAATTCTCTGCCTTGACAGCTGCGGGCGCGCTCTCCTTTGAAGACGGCTTGACTCTGGTTCGTAGGCGCGGAGAACTGATGCAGAAGGCGGGAGAAGAAAACCCGGGCGCCATGGCCGCCTTGCTCGGCTTGGATGTCGAGACTGTCGAAACCTTGTGTGCTACTGTATCCCAAGAGACCCAAAAAACGGTTGTCCTGGCCAACGATAATTGTCCGGGCCAGGCTGTCATTTCCGGCGATGACGCCGCTGTTGATCGAACTGTAGCGCTGGCAACGGAATCCGGCGCCAGGCGGGCGGTCAAGTTGGCCGTGAGCGTCGCAGCACACTCGCCATTGATGACTTCAGCTTCGGCGGACCTTAATAGGGCGATTGCGGCGACAGACTTCGAGTTGCCGAAAGCGCAGTTATTGGGCAATGTCAGCGCGGATGCTTTGGATTCGGTCGACGACATCAGAAAAGAGTTGAATCAACAGTTGACACAGGCGGTTCGCTGGACCGAATCAATGGGGACGATTGTCGCCGGCGGGGCCGAGACCTTTGTCGAAGTCGGCGCCGGGACGGTGCTCAACGGCTTGATGCGCCGCATCGACCGCAAAAGAATTCGCTTCAGCATTAATACCGTCGGAGCAATGGAGAAGTTTCTGGCGTCGTATACGTAGGGGGTAATTCCAAGAAAATCATGCAACAAATTGCAAGGTGAATGTAGGGGCGAGCCTTGGCTCGCCCACCGCTCCGGCTAGGTCTTGCGGGCGACCGACCCGCTGTGTCTACGCGCGGCGCCGGGTCGCCCCTACCGCCGACTATATTTTTAGGATTTGCATGACTTTGTTGATCCACTGGGATGTAGCGGTAGGCAAGGGAGGGTCGAGATGGAAGGCCTGATCAAAACACAAAGAAAGGGCGCCGTATTTGAAGTTGTGCTAAATCGTCCGGGCGACCGCAACGCGATCAACGACGCCATGATGGATGCCATTTCCGACGCCTTCGATCGGGCCGAGTCCGAATTCAACGCCGGCGCTCGCGCGGTGATTGTCCGTGCCGAAGGTCGGGTTTTTTCATCAGGCATTGATCTGGGTCAGTTTCAAGCGCTCGACGAAGACACCCGCGGCAATCTCTTCCCTTTCACCGCAAGATACCAAGCCATCCTCAACAAGATTGAGCGGAGTTCTCTGCCGGTGATTTGTGTTATGCATGGCTACTGCTTGGGCATGGCGCTGGAACTTGCGCTGGCATGCGATTTTCGCATAGCGACAGCGCGCGCCAAACTGGGCTTGCCGGAAGCGCGTCTGGGGATCATACCGGATGTCGGCGGTACCGTTCGCTTGGTGAATCTCGTCGGTCCCGCGCGCGCAAAAGATTTGGTAATGACTGGCAGGAATATTGATGCTCGGCAGGCGCTGGAGTGGGGGATGCTGGACGCAGTTTACAGCAGGGACGAACTGGAGGCGGGCGTAGCCGAACTGGTCGCGAACTTGTGTGCCTCCGCGCCTTTGGCCGTGAGTTACGCCAAGCGCGTGATCAACGACATGTGCGATCACGCGCGTGGCTTGCAAATCGAGGCTTGGGCGCAGGCGCAGCTATTTCGTACTGAAGACTTCCGCAACGCTGTGGGGGCCATGATCGACAAGACCTATCCCATTGATTGGGAAGGCAAGTAAAACGTTATTATTCCCCTTCATCCCGCGAATATGCGATCCGGCCCTCAACGATGGTCATGTGGACATTCAATGTGTCGTCGACCAATACCAGATCGGCATCCTTTCCAAGGGCTATGGAACCCTTGCGCTCATCGACGCCTATCGCCTGCGCAGCGTTGAGACTGGCCGTTCGCCAAAGGGTATCTACGGGCAATTTTGTGACTGACATCAAGTTTCGCAAAGCGGCATTCATGGTCAGGGTCGTGCCGGCCAAACTGCCGTCGGCACAGATACGTACACTGCCGTCCTTCTTCTCAACTTCTTGATGCGAGAACTGATAGCGGCCATCTGGCATTCCGGCAATCTTGACTGAGTCGGTGATCAGGATCAGTCGCTCGACGCCCTTGCAGCGCCAGAGGATTTCAATGGCAGCTGGATGCACGTGCTCGAGGTCGCAGATCAACTCACAGTGGATGCCATCAAGGCTGAGTACGGCGCCCACGACGCCGGGCTCGCGATGATGAAGCGGCGACATGGCGTTGAAGGCATGCGTCGCGTGAGATAGACCCCGGTCCCGCGCCGACTTGATCTGGTCGAAGCCCCCGTTGGAATGGGCGACCGAAACCCTCACGCCGCGGCTGACCGCCTCTGTGATCAGCCAGTGGTTTTCGGGGAATTCCGGCGCCAAAGACAATAGCCGAATTACGTTTAGGTCCAGCCAGGGCAGGGCTTCCGCGGGGTCGGCTCGACGAATATAAGCGCTGTGTTGAGCGCCGCATTTCGCTGCGTTCAAGTAGGGACCTTCCAGGTGGGCGCCAAGCAGTCTGGCTCCATCCCTGCGCATATCCTGCGCGCTCGCCACCGCTCGCAGAGCCTGCTGGATCCGTTCGCCGCTGTCCGTCCAGGTCGTCGCCAGGAACGAAGTCACGCCGCCACGGGCGAAGAAACGCGCCATGCCCGCCAGGGAATCCGCGTCGCCGTCCATCACATCGAAACCGTCCCCGCCATGCGTATGGATATCGATGAAGCCGGGCAAGAGCGTCGCTCCATTCGCGTCTATTATGTTGACGTCTTGCAATTCGGGGGGATCACCGGGCGCAATAGCGGCGATCTTGCCGTTCTCAACACGCAGCCAGGCCCGGCCGTAGGCGGCTGTCTCAGCGACGATCCGCGCGCTTTTGATGATGATCCGCTTCTTTATTGTCATCTAAGGATCCAAGCCGTCTATTACCCGGTACAGATAGCCATCCGCTTGCTGCAGCCGTTCTCGCGCCTCGGAGAGAGTGATTCCAAGCCTGGCCATCACCACAGCGGTTTTGATGTCGTTATCGGTCGCGGATAGCAATGCCGCCGCTTGCGCCTCATCGGCTTCAGCCAATTGCATCACCAAACGCAGCGCTCTTTCCGCCAGCTTCTGGTTGGTGACTCTCAAGTCGACCATCAGGTTGCGGTAGACTTTTCCCAAAGTGATCATGGTAGCCGTACTCAGCATATTGAGAATCAGCTTCTGGGCAGTACCCGCTTTCATGCGCGTCGAACCGGCAATGACTTCTGGACCGACATTGACCGCTATGCCGATATCCGCGAGTTCCAGGATGGGCGCCTCCTCGTTGCAGCAGATAGCGATTGACCGCGCGCGTATCAACTTCGCGTGACGCAGGGCGCCAATGACGTAAGGCGTATGACCGCTGGCCGCGATCCCGCAGACGACATCGTCGCGGCAAAGGCCGCGTCGCCGCAGGTCATGCCGTCCCGTTTCCTCACTGTCTTCCGCGCCTTCAACTGCGTGGAAGAACGCCTCTTGCCCGCCTGCCAGCAGGCCTTGCACCTGCTCGGGGGAAGTGCCAAAGGTCGGTACACATTCCACCGCATCAAGTATACCAAGCCGTCCGCTGGTACCCGCGCCGACATAGAAGAGCCGGCCCCCGCCGCGCAAGGACCCCGCGACTGCATCTACTGCACGGGCGATCTGTGGCAGCGCTGACCTTACAGCTAGGGCCACGCCGGCATCTTCTTCATTGATCGCCGCCAGCATATCGAACGTAGACATTTTGTCGATACTTGCGGTAGCAGGGTTCGGTTTCTCGGTGGAGTGTCTCACGCCGCAGTTACTCGTTTCCACTCCATGCTAGCCAAGAGCGCCGCGCCGATGACCGGCGGATGTTTGGCAACAGGTCGCTCGGCCAGTCCCAGTCGACGCGCCACGTCCTCTGAAAGCAGATTGTCGTCGTCGAGCAAACCACCGGCAAAGGCGATTTCCGCTCCCGGGTAGTCGAGACGCTGGATCAGCATTCTCGTTTGTCGAACCAGCTGAATCGCCGCCCCTTGCAAGATGTTGATCGCTCGCCAATTGCCGTCCTCGGCGAGATTCAGGATGATTCTTGCGATGTCGGCAATATGTGTGGCAGGTGGAGATTGACTTCGATACAGCCAGTCTACTATCAGCCCGGGCTTTGCAATGCCAAGCGCCTGCAATACCTGTTCGAATAGCGCGTCATCGGAACTTGTTTCGCTGCCTTGGCCAACTCTATCGTGACAATCAATCATTTGCTTCAGCACTTGCATGCCAATCCAATAGCTGCTGCCCGGATCACCCAGGAGGTATCCCCATCCGCCGATCTGCAGCTGCCGACCCCCCGGTGAGACGCCAAAAGCCGCGCTTCCCGTACCTGCCAGCAGTAAAACACCGTAGCGCTTTGCCAGAGCGCCAACGAGCGCGATTTCGAGGTCGGAAGCGGCTACCAGCAGGCTGTCTGGCAAGACAGGTTCCACTGTGGCTATCAGCCAATCGCGGCTGTGAGTGGCTGATGCGCCGGCGATGCCGATGCCGGCTGATTGAATGGCATGGGCAGAAACTTCCGCGCCGCGCATGCAGTCTTCGATCGCGGCCCGAATATGCCTTTGCGCCTGATCACGGCCAACAAGGTTGGGATTGGACGCGGAGGTCTTAAGCCGGTTGATGACTCGGGTATCGCCGTCGGTAATGGCGATGCGCAGGCTCGTTCCTCCGCCATCGATGCCCATGAAGAGGTGATCGTTCATCTTCCCTCGATCCCGCGAACAACAAGCTCGTGAATTGAGCGCCGGAACGAATGAATGTTTTTCGCATCCCGGCCATGGAAAACCCGGTTGGTCAACACAGCAGTGACCAGATGCCGTGTCGGATCGACCCAGAGCGAGGTTCCCGTGAAGCCGGTGTGCCCATAAGAAGAATTGCTATAATATTCACCGGCGGATGAGTCTTCCGCGGCTTTGAGCATCCAGCCCAATCCCATTCGGAACTGTCCAGACGCCTGCTGGCTGGTCGCGTCCTTCCTCAGTTGCGATGACAAGCGCAATCGACTGTCGCCCGAAACCCAGGCCTTCCCAAAAGCGGCAACATCACGGGCGGTTGCGAACAAACCGGCGTGCCCGGCAATGCCCCCTACACCGCAGGCATTTTCGTCGTGGACTTCTCCCCAGGCACGACGCCGTCGCCAAGTATCATCGTATTCAGTGGGCACAGTTTTTTCTTTGGGTACGCCATTTTGAACCGGATTATAGGTGCACGTGCGCAGATCGAGCGGATCAAGAACGAGCTCCGCCAGGGCCTTGTCGAGCCGGCCGCCATGCAATCTGGCCACAGCCTCACCCAGCAACATAATACCGATATCGGTGTAACGAACCGCTTCGCCAATGGGGCCGGCGAAGGGAAAGCGCAGCATGCTCGCCAAGCCTCTTTGCCAGCGTGTTTCTTCATAAGCGCTTCCAGTTGCCGGGGGCGCGGGAGCCCCTTCGCTGGCCAGCAGGTACACTGAACGCCAGGGCGGCAGACCGGAGCTATGCGTCAAAAGATGCTTGAACCTGACCTCGGTTACGTCGACGCTGAGTTCGTCATATTCGCCATCAATTGGCAGGAATCGTCTCGTGTGCGGGTCCTGGCTACCGGAGATTTCCCGCGGATTCAATTGTCCGAATTCTGGAATGACATCGACCAGTCTGTCTTGCAGTTCTACTTTGCTGGCTTCGACCAGCGTCAAGAAGCTGGTTTCGACGAAAATCTTGGTAACAGATGCCAAGTCGAACAAAGTATCACTACCGACCGGCAACCCCCGAGTCTCCGGGTCAATCCACCCCCAGGCGCCATCCAGAACTATGTCGCCGCGGTGAATCACACACAGGCTGAGGGCGGGGAAGGTACCGGGCAGGTGCTGTTCAAGCAGCGCTTGCAGCCCGGCCTTGAATCGTTTATTCGCGAGTAGTATTCCCGCTGTCGAAGTCATAAAGCCGGCTCCAGATTGACTGTGAGCATCCCCCCAGGCACATAATCGCCGCAGATGGCGTCGACAGCGGCCTCAAGTGATGGCGGGCTATCGCCGTTGCTGCAAAGAATGGCGCCGGCGTCGGATATCACCTTGGCGTCATAGGGGTCCCGCAGGCAAAGCAATGTGGCGCCGGGATGACGGTCAATAGCTGCCTGAGCCGCTTGTGCTTGCCAAGGCAGCATGTGAGCGTTTCTGGTCGCTATGATCAAGATTTCCGATGCCGCGTCCAACGACCCGGCTTGCGCGAGTATCAAGTCAAGCTCGGCCTCCGAGCGAACAATCAGGCTTTCCGCGTGGGCTAAGCGCTGGCTGAGATATCTTGACAGCGCAGTACCGGAATCTTGATCTTCCTCGCTTGAAAACAATTGCCTGGCGAACTCGATACACAATAGGCGAGATCGCCCCCGAGCAATGGGCCAGCGATCGGGCGGCCTCAAAAGAACCGTGCCCGCTCGGGCGGCTTTGCTGGCCAGGGAAAGGTGGGCGTCACAGGCGACGATCTCTAAAGGCGGACGGTCATTCAATTGGTACCGACGTTTGAGCGCCCCTATGCGCGCAATGGATTTGTCAATGCGCTCAGTCGAAATGCGGCGGGATTCCGCCGCCCCCAAAAGGGTATCGTAGGCGGCTTCTTGCCCCGCGCGGCTGTGCGAAAACAGTAGCATATCGGCGCCCGCCAGCGCAGCAAGCACGGCGGACTCGCCGGTCCCCCAGCCGTCAGTGATCGCCTTCATCTCCATGCAGTCTGTGCAGACTGCGCCATCATAACCCAGTTCGCTCCGCAGCAATCCGTTTATCACCCGCGGCGATAAACTTGCCGGGTAGCGGTCGTCCAATTCCTCGAACATGACATGACTTGTCATGATGCAGGGCACATCCGCGCTGATTGCGCCGCGAAAAGGTATCAGATCTTCTTCATACAAGTAGCCCAGCGATCCGGATACTTTTGCCAGCGCTTCGTGCGTATCAATCTCGGTATTGCCCAGCCCCGGAAAATGCTTGGCAGTCGAGGCGACGCCCGCTCGCTCGAAACCCTTGATCTGCGCGATAACGAAGTCCCTGACCAAATCCTTGTCCAGGCCTGCCGATCGCGTGCCGACGGACGGATTCGCGGACCTATGAGCGACATCGGCCACCGGCGCGAAGTTCCAGTTGATGCCGAGGGCTGCCAGTTCCCGCCCCATCATGAAAGCGATGTCCTCCGCGAGTTGCGTATCGCGGGAAGCGCCGAGCGCCATAGCGCCAGGGCTCTCGCTGAAGCCAGCCCGCAAACGCGCTACAGCGCCGCCTTCTTGATCGATACCCACGAGGATGGGATGCCTGGCCGCATTATGGCATGAATCCACAAGTTGCTTGACCTGTGCGGGCGACTCCACATTGCGCGCGAAGAGATATACGCCGCCGATCCGACCGGATGCCAACCAGTCCAAAAGATAAGGAGGCGCGACGGTGCCGTCGAATCCCACCATCAACATCTGCCCGATTTTTTCCGTCAGCCTCAGCATTTTATGATCCTAATCCGAGCTCGTGGAGGCATGTCGCTTTTCCCACCAGACCATCAATTGATAAATCACCAGCGAAAGCAGCGCGCCCAGGAAAATGAATGCGCTGATCAACTCGATCGCGAAGTTCTCCGCGAATACCCCCGCCACGCCGGAAAGCGCCGCGCCGCCCAGGCCGGCGCAACCGACCTGGAATCCTATAGCGTTTGAGGCGTGTTCAGCGCCGACGCGACGCGGCGTTTGCAGAATCAAAATCGGAAACTGAGCCGCCAGGCCGAAACCCAAAGCCAGTAGTCCAATCAAGCTGGAAAACTCGGCAACATTGGCAAATAGCAAAAGGGCGCCGACGACCGTCAGCGCAAAGCTGATGTTCAGCAGGGTCCTGTCACCCAAGCGCAAGGCCAAAAGGCCCATGAGCATGCGGCCGATGGTAAAGCTGCCCCAATACGCGCTTACCCATGCGCTCGACGTTTCTTGTGGAATGCCTCTCGCTTCGACGAAAAGTGTATTCGCCAGTTGCCCGGTGCCGATCTCGATGCCCCCGTACAGGAAGAAGTAAAGCAGGCTGATCCAAACGATCGGACGCCCTAGTGTTTCCCGCAGCGGCGCTTTGGAGTCGACTTCCTTGCTTCTGCTGCGCTTCGTTTTCTTTAGTTTCCACAGGGGCAGGGTGATCAGTACGGAGAGACCGAGTAGCAGGATGACGCCGCCCATAATTACGTAGCCAAGCTGCCATCCTGCTTCTAGGTCGAGCACGAGGAAAGTCACGAGCCCGGGCGCGAATGTCAGCCCGATACCCCAGCAGGCGTGCAGCCAATTCATTTGGCTGACGCCGTAATTCGACGCCACGAAAATATTCATTCCCGCGTCTATCGTTCCTTTGCCAATGCTGGCGACAAATGCGGCCAGCAGCAAGGCGATCCAGATGGGCGCAATAGCATAGCCCAACATGCCCAAGCCAGCGATCACCAGGCCGCCAAGCAAGACGGAGGCGATGGTGAATCTGTTGATCAAGGAACCACAGAAAAATGCCGCTATCAGCCCGCCAAGCATGGCGGCGCTTAACAGCGTGCCCAATGAATCCAGCGAGACGGCAAACGTGGGCTGTATAAAGGTCCAGGCAATATTTAGCAGACCGGTGGCCAAGCCGATGGCGATGAAAATCAGATAGGCGATCAGAATAGGAAGTGACTTTTCAATCTTCAATCTGGCTCGATTCTGTTGATGTGATGGGGATATCATACCTTGTAGCGGACTGCGCGCCATGGTGCGATGCCTGGGCTATCGCAATTGCCTTCGCCGGATTGTTCTGCCTGGATTGGCTGGACGCTAGGACGAGTCCGCTCGGTAAACCGTGTCGCCTATTCGGACAATTGCTTCTTCCGCGGCGGATTCAATTTCCGCGTAATAGCCGCGCAAGCCGTCGCTCAAAAGCTTAAGATCGGACTGAGTCTCTCTCGGCGATGAAGCGGGACGATCCCTCGCGTAGCGGACGAAGGGTTCGCAGGGCGGGATCGGCTTGATATCGCTCAAGTAGATCAGGGAATCATGGTTTCGCGATCGTATCGCCAGCCTCTGCCCAAGCTCACCCGGCGAAACCAGGTGATCGGACTTGATGATGATATTCTCGCCAGCGCTTCCGTCCCGCAGATGCGCCCCGAATTCTTTTCGCATCTGCTGATAGTGACCGGTAAAGCCAATGCTAATCTTGTTGTCTCCGCGGAATCTGGACTGTGGGTGGCGCAAGTGATGGACGTCCAAATACGCCATTTCTTTATTGAGAAAATCAAGGATGCCGACAATGCCGAAGGTCGTCAGTCGGATCTCCTGCAACACCATGATACCGGAAGGATCATATACGGTATTCTTGTCACTGAGTTGTGTTTTCAACGGGTTCTGTTGAATCTGCAATTGATCAATGGATCCGATTTTTTCCATATTTGTCATTTCTAATGTCGCTCTGTAAAGTCGAAGTCGACCCTGATTGTACATCACCGGTCAGGAAATCTCGAAGCGGGATAAGTATCCTCTTTGCTCTTTGAGGTGAAAAATCCCTCAGTAGGAACAAGAAATTCGCGCAACTCCAAAGTAAAACTTGGCCGTAGGGGCGAGCCTTGGCTCGCCCACCGCTGCTGACCGTCAGCGTCGAAGGGCTGTGTCTACGCGCCCTACGCGCCTTCAATGGTTAGAAAATCCCAACACGTGAACATTTAGTCACACTCTGTCAGAACATCTGTGCTATCATGTCTGCAAACACATCGCAGCGAGGACCGCCATGCCTAAAACCAGAAACTACTCAGACCGTGAAAAACGCAATGTCATGCGCCCGCTCGATATCCATATCGACATCAACGCCCTACACCTATTTACAGGCATCCATCATCGTACACTGCGTCCCTGGCGTAAAAGGCTGCGCCGCCAACAGAACGCTACTTTGTCCGAAAAAAGTTTTTCTTTGTCCGCGAAACGGACAATGTCGGATAAACTTATAACCAAAAAACAACGGCCCGATAGTCCCGCACCTGCACCCAACGCCGCCATTCAAGCCCCAGCTAACCCGATCCGCCCAACCGTTCCCCCGGCAGCCGCGACGATACCGTCATCGCGGCCGTGGTGAATTGAAAATGGATCTCCCATGTATATATACTGTATCGATACTATTACCCAAAAATAGGGGCAAAATGGGGGGCAAAAAGGGGCGTCTTCCCGGCATTTGAGGGCAAAATCAGAGGAAATCAGGGTAATTTCCCAGCATTTGAGGACACATTGCGCTTCGCTGGCGAAGGCGCTATATGCTAAACTCAACCTTGGAACGAAACTTAAGTGCAGGCAGCGAATAACCCAACAATAGATTCCGGAGCTAGGTAGTCGAGAGTTCAAGCCATGTCTACGGGACAGATGAAAGATTTGCAGGATCCGCGTCCAGACGAAGTATTTGACGAAGCGAAGCTCGCCGCGTTTCTAGCGGGCGAGCTGGAAGGCGCGGATCAGCCGATGACTGTGCGACAATTCACGGGCGGCATGGCAAACCTGACCTATTTGCTCAGTTTCGGCGATACGCAGGAATACGTTCTCCGGCGGCCCCCGATAGGTCATTATGCGCCGACAGCTCATGATATGTCGCGCGAATACCGTGTGCTTTCGGTGCTGTATCCCGTGTTCCGCTTTGCGCCGCGAATCTATCTATATGTTGAAGACGCCAGCGTCATAGGCGCCCCTTTTCTCATCATGGAGCGACGAAAGGGACTCGTCGTACGTCGTGCCATGCCACCGGGCTTCGCCGCTATGCCAAATGCGGCGCGCCTGCTTAGCGAAGCGCTGGTGGATGTGCTAGTCGAGTTCCATTCGGTCGATTACGATTCAATCGGTCTTGCGGGACTTGGCAAACCGGCCGGTTTTATCGGCCGTCAAGTGCAAGGCTGGTATCGGCGCTGGAACGCGGCAAAACTTGAAGACAGCTCCATCGTCGAGGAACTCTATTCCTGGCTGGTCGCAAACATGCCGGAATCGCCTGCCCCTACCTTGGTACACAATGATTACAAGCTGGACAACACAATCTTCGCTCTTGATGACCCGTCCATGATGAGGGCCCTATTGGATTGGGATATGTGCACGCTTGGCGATCCCTTGCTTGATTTGGCGACATTATTGACATACTGGACCGAGCCTGGCGATCCGGAACATCTCTTGCAGTTGACGCCGATGCCGACCGGGGACTACGGTTTTCTCACAAGGAAGCAGATCATCGCCAGATACGCCGAACGCAGCGGCCGCGACGTGGGAGATATTCGCTTTTATCAGGCTTTGGCACACTTCAGATGGATGGTCTTCATGCAACAGATGCATTTTCGCTACGTCCATGGAATGACCAAGGACCGCCGCTTCAAGCGCTTGGATGAAACAGCTGCGCTGTTGGCGCTAAGCGCCCTGCAAGCTTCGCGGGGCGAGTTCGCATAATACGTAGCGTCAAAGGAATTCGATGGTATCGGCTGTGGACTTTTCGATCTCGGCGTAAACTCCGCGCAAATGGGCATATTCGTCGGGAATAGTAGCGGCGAGTTGATACATGGCTTCTCGAATCATTTGGGAGAGAACTTGGCGCGGTATGCGTTTCTGTCCTTCGGTTCGAAATCGGAATCCTTTTCCAAATATCACCTTTGCGTAAGCGCGGCGGAGGCGCTTCATGCGCGATTTCCAGTTTTCGGCGCCGCAAATGGCTGTGGGAACGATTACAGCATCGGATTTGGTCGCGACATAGGCCAGTCCGTCCTTGCCCGGCTGCAAACCCCCGGCGTGACGAGTGCCTTCCGGCGCCATCAACACCAGTTGCCCGCTTTGTAGCAGGGCGATCGTTTGCATGAGCGCTTTGCGGTCATAATCTCCGCGATGGATCGGGAAGTGTCCCCATTGCCGCAGGAACCATCCCACGACGGGAATCCGGAAGTTTTCGATTTTTGATAGCGAAATCGTGTAGCGGAAGGGAATGCTGGCCGTCACGACGATTGGATCCAGGTAGGATATGTGGTTTATCATGAGAGACACGCTGCCGCGACGGGGCACATTTTCCAGCCCTTCGACCTCGACCTTGCAAAAGCTGGGTACCGCCGCCCTCAGCATAGGAAGGAGAATTCGCCGGCGCTTGTCATATTCTGGCTGGCGGGCTATGTACTCCTCAATGCTCAGTTCGGTGGGCATGCGCTTTTCTTGGGAATTAGCCATTCTTGCGCTGCTTGCGCTCGCGCCGTTTTCGACGGATTTCTGCCAGTTCGCTGGCTGGAGTCATCATCGCGTCGACTTCGCTTTGGTCTAGTTGATACCAGGCGCCCTTGCGCAAGGTGCCCAATCCGAGTTGCCCGATGTGCGTGCGGACCAAGCGAATTACCGGATGGCCCAAGACAGAAGCTACCCGGCGGATCTGGCGCTTGCGTCCTTCGACCATGACAATTCGCAAGGTGCTGGATCGTCTGTTGGATTCCAATACCTTGGCGAAGCAGGCGGCGGTACGGCTGTTGTCCAGCCAGACGCCAGATTCCCATTTTTCCATCGTTTCTCGCCGGACTCTGCCCTTGACCGTGACCTTGTAAGTCTTGGTGTGTTCAAATCGCGGATGCGTCACTCTGTTGGCCAGTTTCCCGTCATTGGTCAAGATCATCAGACCCTCGCTGTCGGCGTCCAGGCGTCCGATGGTGAAAAGGTGCCCGGGCAAATCTATAAGTTCGCGTATAGTGGGGCGGCTATCGTCAGGTGGCGATTCGTTTGTCGATAGCACGCCTTTTGGCTTGTTTACGACAATATACAGTGGATCAAATGCGCCTCCGATGACTTCACCATCCACCAGGATGATATCCTTCTGTGGATCCGCTTTAGCGCCGAGTTCGATAACCTTGCCGTTAACCCGTACACGGCCCGCTCGGATAATTTCTTCGCATTTGCGTCGCGATCCGATATCGGCTTGGGCCATGATTTTCTGCACACGTTCAATTGTCATGCTGGATTATCTTCGTTTGTGTTGTGGAGACGCGCTGCTGGAGGGATCATAAGAAACTCGCGCGCTACAGACTAGGGTTAATCGACGATATTGGACACACAAGCCGATGCAATTGGAAAAGCATAGAAAAACATGCCAAGGGAAATCGCGCTGAACTGTCATTCGGTCGACTTGTCGGTCACAATGAATTGCAGCGGAATCCCCAAGAGCAGACGCGTTTGAGCCACCAGGGTAGGCAGCGCGACAACAAGCAATGTCAAAACCAACATAAAAGGGATGCTCAGCAACTCTTGCAGGCTCTCCACGAAGGTGTAGGGACCGTCTCGCGGCGGCCGGATGCGATAGTCCTGGATTTGAAAAATGATGACAAGGATGATCATAGTGATGCCGGAAATCGCCAAAAGGATCCAGGCTGGATGGCTTCCGGACAATCCGTCAATGACATACGACAGCTTGTCCGAAGCGGCTACCAAGGTATCCAACTGTACTGGTGCGATCTCGGGATGAAACAGTACCGGCAATTGCGATCCGACCGTCAGGATTATCCAGCCGGCGCCAGCCAGCAGGATATCATGAGCGATCCTGAACAATAGCTTCAGGGAGTTGAACGATACAACATGCGGATTCTCGATTAACTTGGCCAGCATGTAACCGACCTCTTTGCTCCCCCAGGCATGGCGCAGTGTCTGCGTATAACGGTTTTTGACGGAGCGAAAGATGTTGGAACCAGTAGTCGAATCCGCGAGGAAGGGCAGGAAAATATGCTGCAGAGAAACTTTGCCGCCTGTCGCGAAATAGGCCTTGATCAACATGTGCCATTCATCGGCGATGACATCAGTATCCCAGTTGCCGCTTTGTTCGAGCAGTTTCAGGCTGAGCGAATAGGAGGACATCGGCATCGCCATCCACCAGGGCGCTGCAAGGTACGCCATCTCAAAGGCTGTGGCATAGGTGTTGATAATGCGCATCAAGGGGTTAACTTGCCATATATTGCCATGATAACGAATCGGCGCCTGCCAAAAGGTGCGATGCCTGTCCTTGCTTGCGGCGAAGAAATACGTGAGGGCTGCAAAGTGCTTCGGGTGCCAGCGCGTGTCAGCGTCCATAGTCGTCACGACGATGTTATCGATATCCAGACTTTCCGGCTCGATTACCTTGTCGAAGTACCATTTGACCGCCCAAGACAGATTGGCGGACTTGCATTGCATCTCGCCGATCAAGCCGCGAGGATGGACCGTGTAATAGACGTTGGCAAAGTGAGCGGCGTAATGGCGCTGCAGAAAACGCGCTTTGCGATAGCTATTCGGTTCTCCGCCTTCCATTGCCAGGATGATCGAGATTTGCGTTTTCGCATTGTGTTGCTGCCGGAGTTGGTTCAGCGTTCTACTGAGAACCTCCAGTGATTCTTTGTAATTGGGGATGATTACGAGGTGATGCACTTCGTCCCAGGCGACGCCAACCTCGTCCTCAATTTCCAGGTACTTTTGATACCAGTCGATCGCTTCCCAGGTATTGACCTTGCGATTGCCCATGCCGTTGGCGATGCCAGCGAACAAGAACCGGAGCGCAGAATAGAGGGCTACAAATGCAGCCGTCAGCATCAGGGTTAGGGGAAAGGCGACTGCGCTTGCGATTGAGAGCAACAGGACCAGCCAGGCGATAAACCCCGGGATTCCGTCAAGAACGCGTTCGGGAATCGGCGGAAGTGGAGCGCCACCCCAAATCGAACGGCCTACTTCGGATGGATAGGGCTGTCGTTGATCGTCGGATGTGTAGGGCACAATTATCTTGTCGGCGTATTAGCTGTCCCGAACGCCTAAATCATAGCATACAGCATATTGCCAACAAGCCAAAATCAAGGCCGGAGGATGCTTGGCGTACTGTGGTTCTTAAGGCAATCCAGCCAAGCGAGTCAAGACTTGGCGCCTTTGCTGCCCTTTATGCCGCGCTGGCTGGCGACCGATACGAGATTAGTTTGATAGTCATACATGTTGCGGCGTTTTTCCGCGTGCGCTTCGCGCGCCAGATCCACCAATCTCTGGACCAGTTGGCTTGGCGACAGCCCTTCTTCCCGCCAGAGATAAAGCGCGAGCGAACCGGGCATAGTGTTTATTTCGTTGAGATAGATCTCTCCCTGCTCAGGTCTTACGAGAAAATCAATGCGCGCTATGCCGCGACCGTCGACAGCCTGGAAGGCGCGCAGGCTCAGTTGCTGCAAGCGCGTCGTGAGCGCATCATTGACCGGCGCCGGGATTATCCGCTCGGCGCTCTTCATGCCTTCATCTCCGCGCAGATATTTGTCCTCATACGACAGGAATTCGTCCCAAGAAAGGGGCTGTTCCAAGGTCGAAGCTTGAAATTCGTCGCCGAAGCCTATGACTGAACAATTGATCTCGATGCCATCGGCGATCGCCGGCTCAACCATGATACGCCGGTCGAAATTGGCGGCGATGTCGATACCAGCGCGCAGCAAGGGTAAGGACTCCGCGCGGCTGATTCCGATGCTGGATCCCAGCGTCGCGGGCTTAATGAAAAGTGGAAATGCCAGCCTTTGCTGGATCTCTTCAAGCACTTGATCGGGTTGGCTTAGCCAGCTTTCGCGAGAGAATATGAAGTCTTCGAGTACCGGGACATCAGCTTGACGCAGCACCATCTTGGTCATAGCCTTGTCATTGGTCAGCGCCGAACCCAGAGTGGCATATCCTACATAAGGCAGGTCTGCCAATTCTAGCAAACCCTGGAGGCTGCCGTCCTCGCCGTGCGTGCCGTGCAGCGCAGGAAAAGCGACATCAATGCGCTTGACATCGCTCTTGCTGAACCTGCCAGCCAAGGGATTCACGATGAGGCCGTGGTGGCGCGTATCCGGCGATAGCAGGCAGGATGCGACTCCTTCCAATTGCAGCAAGCCCTTGTCTGCATATTTGTCCAAATCAAGCAGCGGGTCGCCGGTGAACCAGGCGCCGTCGCGGGAGATGTAGACCGGAACAACCTCGTATAGATCTTCGGGAAATGCTCCCATTATCTGGTGTCCGGTCACGATGGACACGTCATGTTCGACGCTGCGGCCGCCAAAGATGACCGCCACGCATGTTCGTCGGCGAACCCTCATTACCCCTTCCCGGGTCCTTGCTGAATCAGTGCAGTACTATGCAAGTTTTGACCAATGATGTCAATAAGGTTTCATTAGATACCAAGCGGCGCGCCTAATAGGTATCTGGCAAGTCATTCAGAAATAGAACGGTATCGTTCGCCCTCAGGTTCTGCCGGTACCATGCCACCGATTCCGCCAAGGTTTCATACACTTGTACGCGCGCCATGTCATATCCCGTCGATTGAATGCCCTCGAATACCGGCTTGGTCTGCTCTCTGCCAATGAGGATGATATCGGTGGCGTATTGGCAGGCCAGGACGCCCAATTTCCGGTTTTCCAGGTCTTGCAAATCGCCGAGTTCTATCATGCCCGGCGTGATCAGCAACCTTTTGCCGTCTTTGTGCATGCCCAGCACCTTTAAGGCGCTGACGATACCTTTTGGATTGGCGCTGTATGCGTCATTGATGATGGTGATCCCGGAAGCAGTCCTTTGCCGCACCAGTCGACTCTCCGCGGGTTTGAGCGTGCCGATTCTCATGGCAATATCGCGCAAAGGGATGCCTTCGTGAAACGCAACCGCGACGCACAGCAGGAGGTTCGTAATATTGTGTTCGCCAAGGACGGGCGTGCTCAACCGCGCTTGCTCGCCAGACGCTACATTGGTGACTGTGAATCGGAGGCCGTCCAAACTTTCTTCTGTGTCAGTCGCGATCCAGCTCAGGTTTTCGCGACGCGCCTCATCAAGGTTCAGTTCGCGGCTCACGGACAATCGAGTCTCAGGATGACCTATGGCGATCATCTCTCGGATCAGGGCATTGTCCCAGTTGAAAACGCCGACGCCGTCTTCCTTGAGATTCTTGATGATTTCGTATTTGGCGCGCATGACATTTTCCAGCGAGCCAAAACGTTCAAGATGTTGCGGACCTATTTCTGTGACAATCGCAACATCGGGTGGCGTCAACTGGCAGATGCGATCAATCTCGCCAGGTATATAGGCGCCCATTTCGCTGAGGAAGTATTCAGTTCGATAATCGTCGACAAGATCACGATTGATCGCCAAAGAGATCCCCATAAGCGTGTTGTAGCTCTTTGGCGTCGCATATGCCCGATATCGCAGGCTCAGGATGTCGCGCAAGAAGTCTTTTGTCGTTGTTTTGCCGTAGCTGCCGGTGATTCCTATGATTTTAGGCTTGGTCGCGTTCAGCACCGAGCGGGCACCCGACAGATAGCGCCAGCGCCGGTAACTCTCGAAGGGCTGCAGAATCAGGTTGCCCAATGTCAACCATATTGGGGCCAATATGAAAAGGACAAACCCCGATGTAGCGATTGCTATCGGCGGAATCGGGAGCGACTGCAATTCTTCAAATGTATTTGTCGCCACCAAAAAGGATGCCACCTGCGCGAGCGCAGCGCATATGGCAGCGGCCGCCATCATACGATTGACGCGCCCCGTGCGGACGAGCGGCTTTTTGATTTCCTGTTCTTGCTCCGGCGAAACAGCGACTAGAGCTGCGACAAACATGATCAAGAGCGGGAGCGCGCCGTTGGGCGCTTCGCCCAGGACGACAGCAATTGCCGTGCCGAGGAACCAGGCGCCCAGCGCGCGCTTGGGCAAGAGATAACGCGGCCTGCGTCGAAGCCACTGGAAAAAGCGCCGGCTCATGTATTCTTCGATCTGATAAAATCGAGCCAGCTGGTAAATGCGATGCCAGGTTCCAACCAGCCATACGGCCGCCAACGCTATTAGCAAGAGACTTGTCACTGTTCAGTCCCCATAGCCGCTCGGCGGCGGCGAATTTGGGCTACCGTACTCACACAAAACAATAAACCTGTTCGGCTACCGCAAGTAGCAGTTTACCAAAAAAGCCGCTCGGCGGCAGCGAAAAGGTATGCCGCGCCCACAGAAAATAATAAGCCTTCTCGTCGCATGAGTGACGCGGTTTATCAAATAAGTGTGCAAGCGCATGATAAGGTCTTTCCGCGGTTAGACAACGGGATGGCGAAACGGTCGCTTTGCGCTGTCAGGTCACTTGAAAATCGTCGTTTGAGTATAGCGCGTTCATGATTGACGCGGTCCTGCGCGCATAGTCAAGGTAGGCGTAGTGGCCCGCGCCTTCGTGCACGATCAAGGCAGCGTCGGGAATGGCCTTTTCCAGTTTCTCGCCCATCCATAGAGGCGTTTCCGTATCCGCATCACCCCATATCAATACCGTTGGAACGTTCACTCTGTATGCGTTAGGCAGCAAGTCTTGATTGACAACATTGATCAGGGTTGCCCGCATGACCGGCGATGCGGATTGAAAGTCCGGCGAACCGTAGCGCTTATTGTAGCGCCGGCGAAGGTCCTGGGCGATGGCAGGGACGCCGAGACGGTTCAAGCCCTTGCGAAGAGACCGATACACCCGCAGTCGCAATTGACTGGACAAGGGTTGCCTCGCTTTGATGCCGGCGCTGTTTGACAAGACCATGGTTTTGAGGCGGTTACTGTGGTCAGAGCCAAGAATCAAGCCAATGCGCCCGCCCAGCGAATGACCGAAGTAGTGAACTTGCTCGAGGCGGTGTAAATTCAGATAGGCGACACAGAAGGCAGCGTAGTCGAAGATTGTATAAGGGGCGGTCGGTTCGGCGCTCTCGCCGAAACCGGGCAAATCCAACATGTAGAGTCGATAATCAAGGCCTTCAAGGTATTGCGCCAAGGGCCCCAACAACTCAAGATTCGCGCCCCAGCCGTGAATCATCAGCACCGGGTCGCCCTTGCCGACGACCCGTTCGCGAATCTCCAGACCATTGACGACTATGCGCCGGGTATTGTCCAAGGCGGGTCAACCGATGGAACTGAGCGGAATCGAGACTTGCCGCGCGGCACGTCGTTCGCTGATCGGCGTGACCGGCGGGCATTCCCAGGCTTGTTCTTCTGTGGTTGAACGTTCCTTGGCGAATTTGGGCAAGATGCCGCAGGCGAAGCACTTGTCACGGCAATCGACGCGCGTCTCGCGCCGGATGCTCATAAGGTAATCTTCTTTGAGGAACTTCTTGTGTATGCCAACGTCAATATGATCCCAGGGGAAGACCTCGTCCAGATCGCGCTCGCGGTAATTGTAAAAGTCCGGATCGAGGCCGCAATCTTCAAAGGCCTCTAACCACTTGTGATGCCGGTGTTGATCTTGCCAGGCATCAAATTTGCAACCCAGTTCCCAAGCGCGGCGAATCACCCTCGCCACTCGGCGATCGCCACGGCTTAGCCAACCTTCAAACTCGCTGCCGTCATAGTCATTCCAGCGCAGGTGCATGCCCCCTCGGCGCATCTGCTGTTTCAACAGCGACTGCTTCTGTTCGACCTGGTCGCGTCTGTCTTGGGGCACCCACTGGAAGGGCGTATGCGGTTTGGGAATAAAGGTGCTGACGCCGACGTTCAAGGTCGCTTTCTTGCCAAGAATCTTGGTGCCTTCGTTGAGTGTTCGCAGGCAAAGATCGACTATTGCCTGAACGTCCTCCAAAGACTCGTCCGGGTGTCCGATCATGAAATAGAACTTGATCGTGCGCCATCCACGCGAATATACGTCTTTGGCGGTTTGAATCACCCGGTCGTCGGGCACATATTTATTGATCATATCTCGCATTTTCTCGGTAGCAGCCTCCGGCGCGAAGGTGAAGCCGCTGCGGCGCGTATCACCGAGCTTTTCCAGAAGGTCGGCGCTAGCGCTCTCGATGCGCAAGCTGGGCAAGCTCAAGCTCAAACCCGCGTCCTTATAGACGCGGTTGACTTCTTCCGCAAGTTCTTCCACCCAAACGTAGTCCGAAGATGACAAGCTCAACAAGCTGATCTCCTCGAAACCTGTGTTTTGCACGATTTCTTCGATTGCCGACATGATCTCGTCAACCGGGCGCTCCCGTACCGGACGCGTCACCATGCCGGCATGACAGAAACGACAACCCCGCGTACAGCCGCGCATAATCTCGATCGGGGCCCGGTTATGCACAGTGTCGATGTTGGGAACGATGAACTTGGTAAAGGGCTTGGGCAATGAAATTACGATCCGTTTCAGCACGCGCTCCGGAACCCCCGGCTGATTGGGCGCAACGGAATAAACGGTGCCGTCTCTTTGGTACTCGACGTCGTAAAACCTCGGCACGTACATGCCCTGGACCTTGGCAAGTTCCTTGAGTTGCTCGCTTCGGGTTCTCTTTTTCAGTTGAGCCATCAAGGACGCGATCTCAACAATGATCTCTTCGCCTTCGCCAATAACAAAGGCGTCAATGAAGTCGGCCATTGGTTCCGGATTGAAACAGGCATGGCCGCCCGCGATCACCAATGGGTGCCGCTCATCGCGCTCTCGGCTCAAAATGGGCATGCCAGCCAAGTCGATCAGATTTAAAGCGTTGGTATAGAGTTGCTCGTAAGGCAAGCTGATGCCGAGGACATCAAATTCGCTAACCGGATGTTTGCTTTCAAGTGAATATAACGGGATCTCGTGCTCGCGCATGATCGCTTCCATGTCCAGCCAGGGCGAAAAGACGCGCTCGGCCAGCATGTTGTCCTGCAAATTTACCTGGTGATAGAGGTTCATGATGCCCAGGTTGGACATGCCCAAATCATAAATGTCCGGGAATGCCAGGGCGACCTTGATTTCTGCCTTGTCCCAGTCCTTGGCGACGCTATTGTACTCACCGCCGACGTAGCGCCCCGGTTTTTCCACTTGTAACAGGAAGCGATCCAATTTAGGCTCGATCAAAGCGGAAAGCGTCATCAGATTGCCGAGCCACTCCTATGTTTCGGACTCACGATACTGAGATTATATCCTATGCCGGCAGGCTTGTGTAGCGATGAGACATCTAGGCGCGGTTGTCTGTCTACTGGTTTCGCTCATGCTGACGACGGCGGCGAACATCGCAGAAGATCACGGAACTGCGATTTCCGCAGAAAACTTGCAGCGACTGCGTCCCTACGATCGGATTGACTTCGCGGGCTTTAACGCCAAGCTTAAGATCGGCTGGTTCGCAGCGAATGACGACGCGACTGAGTTCGTACTATTTGACCAATCAGGCGAGATTTATGGCTTTTCGTTTTCGGATGAATCGCGACGAGGGCTTAACCGACAGGAGCAGAGCGCTCAACCATTCGCCCTCATTGATGGCGTACAGATACAGGGCGAGCCTATAATCCTGCATCAGTTGGATGGCCAGTACCTTATCAATGAAAACAGGCTGAAGAAGGGCCAGGTTCCTATTGCGCTCTTTCATGGCATTTCAGAAGACGATCTGTTTGTTGAAGCGACTGATGATGACGGGCAGACGCACTTCCTGCACTACTGGCTGGATCGTGAAACTGGCGAACTTAGCCTGCAGGATGTGATTCCTTTTCCCGATCGGGCCGGCGATGCGCCTGCCATGCGGATAGGCAGAATAAACTTTCCTGTGGTGATCGTGTCGGCGTTGGCGGAAAGCAGGCTGTATTTCGACATTTATCCGGATTCGTTCAGCGAATCTGGAGTCAAGGAATTTCAGCTCGTCAATGGTCCTGCCGTTTTCGGCGCGGTCAATGCCCCGGCAGCCAGCCATCTCGCTTGGACGAGCCCGTCAAGACAGCAACTCAACCTCTTGAATTTGGAGACAGGTGAAAACCGAATTGTGGCGGCGCTTGATGGAGCGTATCCGCAATACCTCTTGTTATCCAAGGATGCGAGCGCGATTCTGGCAGTGAATCTGGATTTCCGACCCGCGGTAGTCGGCTGGAACGCCGAAAGCGGCGAGCGCTACGACCTCGGACCCTATCGAGAATGTGGCAGGATTCCGGATAAGGTTGAGCTCAGCCGGGACGGAAAGGCGCTGATTATCGGCTGCGATACGGGTCTGGATATATGGCGAGTATTTGAATAATAGGAGAATCAATCATGATGTTGACAGCGGTTCGCAGTTTGTTCGACTACCACTACACAGCGTACGACCGGGTTTGGTCGTCCGTTATGGAATTGAGCAGGGAACAATTCGTACAAGAGTACAATTACTCTTTGGGGTCGGTTCGCAATCAACTGGTGCATGTGATGAATGTAGATGACCGCTGGCTGTCTCGTCTACAGCATCAGCAACCTACGGAGAATCTCATGTTTACGGATTTCCCGGACGCGCATTCGGTGCGGCAAAAGTGGACTTCGATTCGCGCGAGGGTCCAAGATTATGTGTTTGGACTGAGCCGCGAACAGTTGGAGCGGACTGTGGAACTTCATTTTCCCGGACGTGGGGGCAGACACCACAACACACGATGGCAAATCTGTCTGCATATGGTTAATCACGGGACTGACCATCGCGCTCAGATTCTGTCCCTGCTGCAGGACTTGGGCGGTCAAACGTTCGAGCAAGATCTCATTCTACATTTGTGGTCCCAAGAAGAGCCGTCCGGCGCGTAACCGGCGAATAGGCTAGCCGCGCTCACACAAAATAGGTTGCCGTCTCGTCGCATGAGCGATGCGGTTCACGTAAACAGAGTTGAGCTACAAGCGGCTCAATTCCCGCGCGATCTGTCCAGCGATTCTTGCATTGTTGACGAGCAAGGCAATATTCGCTTCCAGGGAAGCCCCGTCTGTCAGTTGACTGACACGATTCAGGACGAAGGGCGTAATGGCATTGCCGGTTATTCCCTCATTTTCCGCATCGCGCGTTGCCCCCTCAATGGCTTTCTCCGCTGTGTCGGCTTCCAGTGCTTTGTCCGCTGGGACCGGCACGGCTACGAGTATGCCATGCCGGGCTCCCAATTCCTGGGCCGCCCGGATAATATGCGCCGCTTGAAGCGCGGAATCCACACGCTGGTCAATCGGCAATCCGCTGCTTGACGCGTAAAAAGCCGGCAAGCTATCGGTCTGAAAGCCGAGAATCGGTACGCCCTGCGTCTCCAAAACCTCGAGCGTGAGCGGTAAATCGAGGATGGACTTCGCGCCGGAAGACACGACCGCGACATGTGTACGCCCGAATTCGATCAAATCGGCCGAGACATCTTGCGGCTGACCGCGATGTACGCCACCGATGCCACCGGTTGCGAAGACCTTAATGCCGACCATGTCGGCGACGATCATTGTTCCCGCTACGGTGGTGGCGCCGGTTTGACGCAGCGCGAGCGCGATCGGCAAATCGCGACGGCTGCATTTGCGGACGCCGCCTTCAGGCAAGTTCGCCAGGTGATTAATTTGCTCTTTGGAAATACCTACGACGATGACACCATCCAGGACAGCGATCGTGGCGGGCATTGCGCCACCCTCACGAACCGCCGCTTCCATCGCCGAGGCAGTTTCCACGTTGAGCGGAAAGGGCAATCCATGCGTGATTAAGGTCGACTCCAATGCGACGACCGGCTGGCCATTGCCAAGCGCTGCTTTTACATCTGGACTGACATGCAATGACTCGGACATGAATATGGCATTCCTTGATTAGATAATCAGAAGCGATTTTAGCATGTTGTCGTGCCGATTGATTTGTCGAGTCAGGCCGCTTCAAGCGAGACCATCAATCAGGCAGCATGTGCAGTTTATAGCGATGCACAACGTGGTGGTAGTCCGCGAGACCCATTTGCTCGAGAAGCTGATCGGGCCGCAAATTGCCGCGATCGCCGACCGAAAGATGCGCAATCAGGTCACTGTTTCGGTCCACACGTAGATCAATGATCAAAGGACGAAGATCCATCACGCTGCGTCGTCGTTTTCTGATTCGTTCGACTACGATGGTCTCTCGTTCAAGAATGTCGTCAATCCTTCGATCGAGAAGGGCGGGGTCCAGGGCATCAAGAAAACTGACACGATATTCAGCGCTTGTGATCCGCGATTGCATTGTCGATTCCCGTAAATCGATATCCTGGATGCGATGGATTGACAATCCAGCGGGCGCCACCTGCAAAAGGCAACGAGCCAATTCTTCCGTGCGCAGGTCAATCGTCTCGCGCAAGGCGATATCGAGAATCTCGCATTCGCTTGTGATCCCAAGGGGAAGGGGCATCGCCAACTGGAGGCGTGGCCTGGTATTGAATCCTTGTGTATATAGGATTGGCAGCCCGGCGCGGCGAAGCACGCGTTCCCAGATTTTGGCGACATCAAGACTGCTGGTGTATTTGAGCGGACCTGATTTGCCAAAGGTAATGCGAAGTCTTTGCGCAACCGGCGAAATATGTGTCATGGGTGCATAAGCTTGATTGAATGGGATGCAGTGTCTGGGGTACAATACTCGTCGTGTGCCGATTAGACAATGGAAGGATGATGGCGCAGGTAAACAGGGTCGATAGCGCGGGGCAGGACAGATATCACGCTGAGCTAGATAGACTGCGTCGTGGCCGTTACCGCAAAAGCGTGATGCTGCCATTTGGATTCGTCTTACTCTTGGTGTTGGCGTATATCGCGATCGCGGTAGCGCTTCCCGCCCCGACTCAAGTGGCGGTGCTTTCGGACGCGGCATTTTCATTGTTGGTTCTTTGTCCGGCGGCAGTATGCTTGTTTCCGCTCTCCATAGCTATTCTTGTCCTGGTTGCCCTGATGCATCGCTGGCAACGCGGGACGATGTCCCCGCTGCGCCGTCTGGAGCGGTGGGCGGCGGCATTGGAAAGCAACGCGGACAGGTGGTTGGGTAGCGTTGACCAGCGCATCTTGAATTGGGCGGTTGCTTTTGCCCCGATTCGACAACTGCTGAGGAGCTTTGATACACTGTCAGATGAAACGGTTGGTGAGGAAGAGCTATGACAGACCTAAGACGCCCGATGAACGAACAAGATCGTCGGGAGCGCAAAACGCGCGCTCTCATTCTCGGCATCGGTTTTGGCGCGATTGTTGGTTTAGTCTCGAGTTATTTGTACACGCGCGCGGCGGAAGAATACGACGGTTCGGATTCAGCGGCGCCGCGTACTGTATCTACCGGACAACTGCTCGCTATCCTGCTGGCGATACTAGGCGTGGTACGTCAAGTTGCCGAGCTTGGAAAACCGAAGAAACCCGGCAAGAAATAGTCCAATGTGCGGAAGATATACTTTGACGGCTGATGCCGAGTTTATCCAGCTGGCCTTCGACTTGGATGATGTATCGGTTTGGGAGGGTCCGCGTTACAATATCGCGCCTTCTCAAATGGTGCCCGTGATCACAAATCGAAATCGGAAGGAACTGACGCTATTGAAGTGGGGCCTTGTGCCGACTTGGGCCAGGGATCCCGCCATCGGCAGCCGCATGATTAACGCCCGTTCGGAAACAGCGGCGGACAAACCCTCGTTCAGGGCGGCTTTCAAGAGACGTCGCTGTTTGATTCCCTCCGACGGTTATTTTGAGTGGACAAAGCGAGACGGCAAAAAAGTGCCGATGTATATCAAGCGCGGGGACCGGGAGATCTTCGCATTCGCCGGGTTATGGGAAAACTGGAAAAAGCCGGACGGGAGTTGGCTTGGCACTTGCGCAATTCTGACCACGGAAGCCAATGATTTCATTCGCCCCATCCATCATCGAATGACCGTCATGATTGAGCCCGAGGACTATGATACCTGGTTGTCCGAGGAGGAACTAAGCCCGGATCAATGGCTACCGCTCATGGCTGGCTGCAATAGCGAGCAATTGACCGCCTTCGAGGTCTCTACGCAGGTGAATCGTCCAATTAATGACAATCCCGGTGTCATTTCCCCAGTCGAAACGGGTAAGCGGCGGAAGCTGCTATAAAGGCGAAACCGACTCTCCTCAAGCGCCCTGTAGCCCCTGTCGATTTGGTGAAACAGCCGTGGGGCTGCAGCCGCTGCAGCCGTTCAGATAGAACGATTTCAGTTGTCTTGCTGTTTCTTGAGATGGCGCTCGAGGACAAACCTGAAAGGGTCAGGCACCGGGGGGATGATCACCTCGCGGGCGCGTCCGCCGGGGACAACATCGCCGACAACGTCCAGTTCTTCCAGCAGATCCATGATACGAGCCGCGCGGGGATAACCCAGTCCCAGGCGCCGCTGGATGAGAGACGCGGAGGCCTCTTGCGCCTCTACCACCAGTTTGATCACTTCTTCCAGCATGGGGTCCGTATCGGTCAAGAATTGACGCCGCTTCAAGGTACGCTCCCAAGGCGCCCTCTTCGGGGTTGCGCCACTGTCCGTGTCAAATCGCGCGGCTTGCCACCCCTGCCAATGTTGCACGACCGCACGTACATCGTCTTCCGAAACAAAGCAACCTTGGACGCGCTGCGGTCCGGCCGCGTCGGATGAAAGAAATAGCATGTCCCCCTTGCCCAGCAGATCCTCGGCGCCGGTTTTGTCCAGGATAACGCGTGAATCCGCGCCCGACGCGACAGAAAAGGCAATGCGCGATGGGAAGTTGGCCTTGATGAGACCGGTGATCACGTCCACGCTTGGACGTTGTGTCGCCACGACCATATGCATGCCCACTGCGCGCGCCATCTGCGCGAGCCGTGTAATGCAGGCTTCCGTTTCGACCGGGTCGCGCATCATTAGATCGCCAATTTCGTCGATCATGATCACCAGGTATGGCAGCTTGCTGACTTGATGACCGCTTTCTTCTTGGCGATTGTTGAAGATGTCAATATTGCGCGCTGAGTGCTTTTCCAGCAGTTTGTACCTGCGATCCATTTCCCGCGTGCACCAGCGCAAGACCCCAATGATCCGCTCGTTGTCCGTTTCTACCGGTCCTAACAAGTGGGGAATCCCGTTGAATCGCGCCAACTCGACCATCTTTGGATCGAGCATGACGATTTGCAGCCGGTTGGGCGCGTTTTGCATTAACAGTGAAGTGGCAATAGCTGCCATGCACACGGACTTCCCGGAACCGGTTGTCCCCGCAATCAGAAGATGTGGCATTGATGTAAGGTCAATTGGCACGGGGTCGCCCATAACGTCGCGGCCCAATGGAATCATCAGGGCAGAAGCCGCATGAGCGCGCGCCTTTCGATAGCTATCACTTTCCATTACGTTGCGCAGCGCTACGATGCTTGGTTGCTTGTTTGGTACTTCGATCCCCATGTAATTGGTGCCTGGAACCGGCGTTTCCATACGGAGTCGCTTAGCCGCTAGAGCCAGAGACAAATCACGCGAATATGAGGCAATCTTGCTTAATCGAATTCGTTCGCTGCCGTCAGCCTTGTGGGGTTGTAGTGCGTAGCGGGTGACGGTTGGTCCCACTTGAACATCTAGGACATGGATCTCAATGTCGAATTCCAGGAGCGTGTTTTCGATAAGCGAGACATTTTTGTCGATTTCTTCCTCTTCGGGCAACAGCAGTTCGATTGCAGAAAGCAATTCAAGCGCAGGCAGCGCGCCCTCATCGTAGTCACTGGCGGCCAGGCTCCCAATCTCAACTTGCTTATCGTCTTCAGCAGTTTGAAGTTCTCCCTCATCGATATCGTCTACTGCGGCAGATTCCGACGCGACGGCGTCTGCAACCAGTTCGTTCGATCTGTCTATCGTTTTGTCAAATGCGGGATCTGTTTCAGTTAGCTCTGCGGGCGCCGCGGAGGTATTGTGAACCGGCATCAGTCCGGGCTTCTCATTGGCGGCCTGACGCTCTCTCAATTCTTCCGGGATGTTTTCTGGATCTGGGCGTATCCGCATGATGCGGGTTCGATAACCTGGTATTGTCGCCAAACGCCGATATATACCGATACTGTTTTGGTCAGGCGCCCGCCCTGAATCCTGGCTATAGTCGGTTAACTGTTGGCTTAGATCGCCCAGAAAAGCGACTATATGTCGTCGCCTCAACCCGATGAAGACCACAACAGATGTGACAATCATAAGCGCAAAAAACGCGAGAGCGGGCTGCCTGCCCATGACCCAATAAAAGGGATAGCTGATACCCCAGCCTATGAGTCCGCCACCTTGCCCGGCCCGGGCGAGGGCGCGCAATTCCGCGTCGCTATTGCTTAGATGCAGCATCGCCAAAACTGAAAGAAATATGATTTCCAACGCTAGCATGCGCACCGAAGTAAAACCGACGCGAATGCCTACTTTTGGCAACCATAATAGGATACCGAACGCAAACAAGGCACCAGCGACAAAAACGCTGCCATTGCCAAACAGCTTGTGCAAAATGTCAGCCCAGGTAACCGCCACCAGCGCTTCGGACGGCAAATAAAGCGAGATGAAAGACAGAATACCAAAGACAAAGAGTACAAAACCAACAACTTCGTCGATCCATGGAGGCAAACTATCTTTGAGGTCTTCCCAAAAGTCGTACTCTAATTGCTCGTCCTCCAAGGGCTTTATGACAGATTCCCTTTGAACCGACATGAGATGGTCGACCGCCTCTGATACCTGGTCAGTGGCTTGCGGATCAGCCGGTTGTTCTTGCGCCATCTTTGCTGAGAATCCCTACCGTGTCTACCTTCACAAGCCTATCATGATTGAGGAATCTCGCAGAGGAATTTGAGGGCGAAAATGAACAATCAGGCAAGTGCGCTAGAGGTCGCCAGTAGAATGTGCTTGCTCCACCGATGCCAGATCATGGACAGGCAATCTCAACCCCTGGCTTGTTTTTCCCGCTGCAACAGCAGGTCGGACACAGTCAGAATGGCGACGCGCTGTTTACGGTAAAGGTCTGCTTCGCTCATGCTAAGACGGCGAGCAACGTCACGCACTTTTTTCCTTTCGAGAAATCGCAACTGCAAGATGTTGTATAAGGTCCATTCCGGGCTAGCCAGCTTGCGTTCGCCTTCGGGCTTGAGCGTAGCGATACAGTCTTGAAGTGTATTGCGCAAGGCGTTGACAGCCGTATCCTGGTCCGCGCTCATTCTTGCCTGCACGATCCGAAGGTTGATCAAGTTGCTCTGGGTGATACCGGCGCCTCCCCAATAGTGTCGTAGGGCCGCCCGTACTTGCTCAAATAGCTCTTGTTGGTCTGGCAAGGTCTCTACCGCCGCAAACTGAGCCTGTGATTGCCGATACTCGACTTGTACGGCGCGGGACCGCGTCATCTGAAATTGCGGGAGCAGGCCTTCCAGCAGCGTGTACATCTCTGATTGCAATCGCATGTCTTCGAGACTCTTTTCCAGGCGATCCAGATAGGCGTAGAGAATACTCTTTGGATCATCTAGCTCCTCATATAGAGAGTTGTTCCTGTTCAGCAACCCCAATGTACCAATAATGCGCCCTGGCGAATTGTCGTCGGAAATACGGCTGCTGTACAAAGGAATTAAGGCATAATCGTTCCATTCGACGAAGGCTTTGCCGGCGCTTTGGGAATACGCGTTTGCCAGGCTTTGGCGCAAGTTGCGATCGGCCCGCAAATCGTCTTCCGAGAAGCCTGGTTCTCCGACTTGGTGCAGAAACTCTGGGGCGCCATTCACGAAGTGCAGCACACATGCTTCGTCGATACGCATGTAGTCGCATATCGCCTCGGTGGTCGCAGCGATCAATTGTGACAGGTCGCTGCGGGTAAGGACCCTTTCGCTGAGAGATTGCAGCATAGTAATCTGCGCGTCGTCTTCGTCACGATATATGAAGAGCAGTTCAAAATAGGGCAGCGCCAGTGATACGAACCACTGCCAAAGCAAGACCGCGGCAACGACCGCGGGCGGGGTAAAGGCCTCGCCTGGCAAGCCCAGAATGCGCGTTGCTTGCGCGGTGAAGTTGACTACTGCCAGGGCGATCAATCCAGTTGCGGGTCCCCTGAGCAAGAAGTCCAGCAGTTGTTTTTTGACCAATCTATCCGGAATATCTGACCCAAAAAAGTAAAGGGGGTACGATAGGAAAAACAGCATCAAAATAATGATGATGTTCGCAGTATTGATAACCAAGAGACCAAAGACGCTAAATTCGTCACCTGGACTGAGCAGTACGGAATAAGGAAAGATGCCCAACGCGGGCGTCAGGATAGCTATTTGCAGGAATACCATGCGCCGCTGAGTGCCTTGAGTCAGGCAGCGCTTGCGAGCGCGCTGTACATTGTAGAATGCGAATCCGTTGGCGGCGACGAAGTAGACGAGATAGACGGGGAATAGGGAGCCAGCCTGGATACTCAGGAATCCCCCCGCGTCGACAAACACAAACAGGGAATCGGCAAATGCCGCAGACAGCAAAAAGCCAGCGCCGATCAAATACAGGATGCGAATCGCCCGACGGCGACGTCCGCGCGACGGCAATCCTGTGGTTGCGAGCAGAGCGTCCGACAAGTGGTACATGGCCGCCGGCATAAAAGCGATGCCTATCCACTGCAAGCGTGAAGCGATCTCGTGGGCGGCGTACTCCGGTTCGAGCGAGATAAAAGCATCCGCGACATATGCGATCGTTACACAGGCGAGCACAACCGCCGACGATTTGGCGACTCGATTTTTTAGATTTCGTGTGAGATTAAAGAGCAATAGGGAAACCGCTATGATCGCATTGCTCGCGGTCAAAGTCTCATTGACAATTAGCAGAATCGCAGTTGCCAGATCCAATGCAAGCCTTTGAAGATTGGGTCTGCAGAATTGACTCTATTACAAGTTTAGCAAATTATGACGAAAACACTGTTTCTAAACGGAAACGCTGAAGAAGACCGCGATCTCTCGACTGGGCAAATGCCTGTCGTTGAAGCCGCAAAAGACAAATCCTTGGTCTTGAGCGAATTGAATGCAGGGATAATTGGTCGTTGCGATCTCGAACATGATCTGCCGCAGTTCGTTTTCACGCGCCCAAACTCGCGCGACATTTACCAAGCGTGAACCCAAGCTCTGACGCCGATAGGGACGATCGACAACGATGTCCTGCAAATAGGCGATTTCACTAGTTTCGTCAACGCGCATGGATATGAAAGCGAGTATCTGGTGGGAATTCCTATCTTGCACGACGACAAAGCAATGACGACGCCTGATAGCCATTTCCAAATGCCTGGGGTCGGTCTCGTGCGTAGCGGCAAGCGGGCGCGGCAGACGCTGGCGGCGATAACTGATCTGGATCTGGTCCGTCAACTCCTGCACGGTCATTTGCCAGACGTGCTCGGTCTGATAGTCGCTTTGCAGTTCCAGGCAAAACGGAATATCGGTTTCCACGCCATCACGAATAACGATTCGAGACTGGTCGATTGCGGGTTGCATCATAACCCTGCGTTTCCAGATTTACACTATCTTACAGAACAATGACCCCAAGCGCACAAGGCGAATGGGGTCATTATACAAGACGTATTGAGAATGAGAGGCGGGATCAGCGATTAAACTTCGTACAAGTAGTCCTTCAGAATCACGTGGGCCGACGACTGACGCAATCGGTTGAGGGCTTGCGCCTCCAACTGACGAACGCGTTCCCGTGTGACACCGATGGTCTGACCGACTTCCTCCAGCGTGTAAACGCGGCCGTCGGCAAGGCCATAACGCAAGCGCAGGATCTGCGCTTCGCGCGGAGGCAACTTGTCGAGCGCTTGCTGCAACTGGACATGCAGCAAGTGCGTCGCTACTTCGTCTGAGGGCGCCGGGCTATTTATGTCTTCAACGAAGTCGCCAAAGGTCGAGTCGCCTTCGTCATCGATAGGCGTTTCCAAACTGACTGGACGCCGAGAAATCTCCAGCAAGTTTTCAACTTTGTCCGGCGTGGTCTCCATACCTTGCGCCAACTCATCAATCTTGGGTTCGCGCCCCAGTTCTTGCAGCAACTGCAACTGAACTCGGCGCATGCGATTCAGCTGATCGCCCATATGAACCGGCACACGAATGGTGCGTCCTTGATCGGCGACGGCGCGGCTGACCGCTTGGCGGATCCACCAGGTGGCGTAGGTGCTGAACTTGTGGCCACGCTGGTACTCGAATTTATTGGTGGCCCGGATCAAACCTATGTTGCCCTCCTGGATCAGATCAAGGAATGGTACGCCGCGTCCGATATACTTCTTGGCTACACTGATCACCAGGCGCGCGTTAGCGCGAATCAAATGCTCCTGCGCCTTTTCCCCGTCGAAAACGATGCCGCGCAATTCTTGCTCTTCGCTCCAGGTCAATTCATCAGCGCGCATCGCGGCGGCATCTTCCAGACGAGCGCTCGCGAATTCCGCCGCCTCCATGCGCTTGGCGAGCAGCACTTCTTCTTCGGCGGTCAAAAGCGGAACACGACCCGCTTCTTTGAGATACAAGCCAACGACATCGTCGGTATCGAGCGCCGCCTGATAGCCAGCGTCGCTCGTCAGATCCTTTTTCAGGACCATGAGCAGAGCATCGCGCTCGACTTCGTCCTGGTCGTCCGTTTCAGTAATCAGCGAATCGCTGTGCGGCTTCTGCTCTTTGCTGTCTTCGCTGTCTTCATCCGCGGTCTTGGTGGTTGCCGGAACAACTTCGATTCCAGCTTCCAGCAGGCTATCCATAAGGTCATCGAGAAGCGCGACATCACCTTCAACATCGGGCAGCAACTCCAAAATGTCACTATACGTGACAAAACCTTGCTTGTTCGCCTTGCCTACAAGCTGTTTCTGAATCTCTTCCCGCTGACTGATATTTGTAACGTTGTCCAGAACTGCAACCACGGACAAGCCTTTCTGCTAACCGCGCTAAATTAGCACTTTACCAACAATAACCGATATAAAAAAATTCTCTTCAATCCTGCAAATTGCGTGGCGCGTAGACCCAGGCGACTGGCACACAACTCCCATTTTTACTGAATCATTCGCCGGGACGAAGATTGGTTGATCAAAGATCTTAGTGGTTTCTACATAGCGCTCAATTGCTGGCTCACCAATTATACAGATGCATTGATTCTTATGCTTACCCGGTCTATCAATGACCGTATCATGTGACGCCTTCGCTAACCGTTTGAGTTCTCGCAAATGTTTTCGAGCAGTCCAATAGAACAATTTAACGCCAATTTGATTACTTGTCAAGTTTTTCGCGACAATTCGTCATTTGAACCTCTATTGAGTACGTTGGCATGCACGTCTTCTGCGCTCATGCAGGTTGCAGACAAGGACTCTCAGTCATACTGTGCAGGTGGATAACACTAGCGCAGTCGAGTTGTGTTAAACTGGGGGCAGCGCCGGTTTGGCTTTGACGAATTTTGCAGGTGCCCTGTGCTTGGATTCGGTCCGTCGCTCTATCCGCGATCTCTCAGAATGCTGATTTCGTTAGCGGCTATCTTGCCGATTTCACTTGCGGCGTTAATCGCTTATTCAGCCTTGCAAATGTATGGCATAGCATACGATATACCGCAATTGGTTAGTGGCACCGAACAGACGGAATGGACCACTTGGATCTTACCGGGATTCGCTTTGGCAATTGCCGGTGGAATCCCAAGCACAGCCGCGGCGCGTAATCGGCGAAGAAGTCTGCCGCGCTCACAGAAAATAACGAGCCATGTCTTTGCGCGAGCAAGGCGGTTTGTCAAACAAGGATTTTTGCGCAAGGCGCGTCGGAGAGGCGAATTGGCCGCCCGTCCGAAGGTGAAAAATTCCGAGGTCCACGCTCACGGTTCCGAAATCAGATACGATACCAATGTCATGCGTTGGCTGGACTCTTTGTCAAGAACTGAGCGGGATCTGCTTAGGCAACTTTTGGCGAAATCTCGTCTAGCCATCCGCCACGACGGTGTGCTCATTGCTCGTGAACAGGCCGAAATGATGCAGAAGATAGAAGAATTCGTTCTTCTGTGACTCTCAAAATATGCCTGTAAAGCTGGACGCCGCGATTGCTCGAAATAGTTTGCGTTTAGAAAAGTTTGGTGCAACATGCACAAGCAACCTGAAAAAGTGCATAATTCTCTTGCAGTGTGTTGACGAGTGGCAAAAGCTTCTTTAGAATGCCGTCGAGTGAGTCAAGCTTGGAATGAAGAAGACCTTGGCGTGAAAGAGTATTCGCAAGTGAAACCGCGTACCAGGCCTAGGCGCGCAATTGCGCTGATAGAGTTCAGTGTGGACCTTTTGCATTCCTGATGCGCTGCTTTGACTAATCGTTGGAAGTACACCCTGATCTCGAAATGATGGTCAGGGTTTTTTGTTTGTGAGGGACTTGCTATGAGCGGAATTCGAGCAGGAATTTATGGCGGATCTGGTTACGCCGGTCTGGATCTTGTTGAGTTGCTGAATGCGCATCCAAATGTAGAGCTTGCATTTGCGACATCGAATACTTATGTGGGGGATACCGTCCCGGGAAGCGATCTGTCATTCGTGTCTCCGGGCTCGGTTACGCTCGATGATGTCGATGTGATATTCTTGGCGCTTCCTCACAAGGCATCCGCCGAAGTAGCCAGACAAGGTGTGGACGCTGGGGTCAAGGTTGTAGATCTGTCGGCTGATCTGCGCCTCGATACGGCTGAAAGCTATGAAGAGAATTATGGGATTCCGCATCCACATCCGGAACTGTTGCCAACGCCCTATGGCTTGCCCGAGATCAATCGCGCCAATATCATTGATCAGGATTTGATCGCGACACCGGGCTGTTACCCGACGACGACTTTGCTTGGTCTGTTTCCCTTGTTGCGTTGCGGTGGAATCCGCCATGATGCCCCCATCATCGTTGACGCAAAATCGGGTGTGACAGGCGCGGGGCGCAAGCCCTCGCTTAGCACGCATTTTGCGGAGGTATACGGCAATCTCCTGCCATACAAGACGGGCCGCTCTCATCGCCACGTCGGCGAAATGGAACAAGAGGCGCTCAAAGTGGACAGGGAAATTGGTCCTATCATCTTTTGCCCGCATTTGTTGCCGGTGGATCGCGGGCTGATGTCCAGCATCTATGTCACGCTGGACGACTCGCTTTCTAGCGGACAGGCGCATGATCTCTTCTGCGAAGTTTATGATAACGAGGCTTTGGTGGACGTGCTTCCGCTCGGCGAACAAGCCAGCCTGAAGCACGCAGTCAAGACTAACAAATGCGTTATTAGCATCACGCCGGTATTGCGGCAGTATCTTCACGTCACTAGCGTCACGGATAATCTGCGCAAAGGAGCTTCGAGCCAAGCTGTGCAAAACATGAATTTGATGTTTGGGATTGATGAAACGCTGGGATTAATCTAGTGGGTAGCCTTATTTCCTTGATCAAGATCTCCGGGCATTATCTGGATGACGATGCGTTGCTACGGCGATTTGCGGAGGCTGTCGCAGGGCGAGAGGAGCAATTGGTCATCGTGCATGGCGGTGGCATCGAGATCACGCGCTTGCAGGAACGCCTGAATATTGAGCCAACGTACGTTGACGGACTGCGGGTCACGGACGCCCAATCCCTTTCGCTGGTGGAAATGGTGCTTTGTGGGAGCGTCAACAAGCGTCTGGTCAGGCATTTGCTCAACGCCGGTGTGGATGCGCAAGGTCTGTCGGGCGTCGATCGCGGTCTTATACGAGCCCGACAAATGCGGCACGAGTCGGTGGATATGCAGTTTACCGGCTCTGTAAAGTCGGTGCGGGGCGAAGTCCTGTTTCAATTGCTGGAGCTCGGTGTGACACCTGTAGTTGCGCCAGTCAGCGCCGGAACTGACAGTAACTTCAATCTGAATGCGGACCCGGTCGCTGGAGCGCTGGCTGCAGCGATAGGCGCCGACAGCGTCGTTTTCATTTCCAATGTCTCCGGCGTTTTGATGGATAACGAACTGGTTGAGAGACTCAGCGAAGTTGAAGCGCGAGTATTGATAGCTAACGGGACGATATACGGAGGCATGATTCCGAAAGTCAAATCGGCGCTGGATGTGCTATCATCTGGCGTGCCTAAAGCCATAATCACGGATTTGGATGGCTGGGCAGGCGATGTTGGAACGACATTTGTAAAATAGCCATTGTCAAGTTCGAACAGAGGGATGGGATGACTCTTCAAAGTGAAGTGATTCAGAAAGATCAAGAGTATAGCGTACCGGTCGCGGGGCGTCCGGATTTCGTATTGGCGAGGGGAGAAGGGGTAACGGTCTACGATACCGAGGGCAAAGCGTATACCGACTGGGTTGCCGGTATCGCGGTGAACGCCTTGGGCTACGGCGACGAAGAGTTGATGGCGGTTGTCAACCAGCAAATGAAGACCGGTTTGATCCACGTCAGCGGTCTGTATCATACGCAGGCGCTCGTGGAGCTTGCTGAATTGCTGTGCAAGCATTCCTTCGCTGACAAAGTCTATTTTTGCAACAGCGGCGCCGAAGCGAACGAAGGGGCGCTAAAGTTCGCCCGCAAGGTGGCCTATGTCAACGAAAAACCTAACAAGACTAAGGTGGTTAGCTTCACCGAGGCCTTCCATGGTAGAACTATGGGCGCCTTGGCCATCACGCCCAAAGAGAAGTATCAGACGCCGTTCAAGCCGATGGTGCCTGGCGCGGTGGTAGGAGAATTCAACAGTATTGACAGCGCCAGCGAAATGATTGATGAAGACACTGTGGCAGTTATCGTTGAGCCCTTGCAAGGCGAAGGCGGCATCAACATTGCCACAGCGGAGTTTCTGCAAGCTCTGCGGCAATTGTGTGACGAGAAGGGCGCGACACTCATTTTCGACGAGATTCAGTGTGGACTTGGACGCACTGGCGACCTATGGGGGTATAGTTTTAGTGGCATATCGCCTGACATTATGACTTTGGCGAAACCTCTGGCAGGCGGTCTGCCTGTCGGCGCTATATTGACGACCGAGGCCGTCGGCAGCGCTATGCAGCCGGGCGATCACGGCTCCACGTTTTCCGGCGGGGCGGTGGTGATGCGCGCGGCGGAGATGGTCGTCAATCGTGTGCTGAGCGACGGATTCCTGGAACATGTGAAAGAAGTCGGCGACTATTTGTTGGATCGCCTCTCGGAAATCAACAGCCCACATATCAAAGATGTACGAGGACGAGGCCTCATGGCGGGAATCGAACTGGATATCGCGCCGGCTGATATCGTGCAAAAGGGTTACGAGCACGGCTTGCTGCTGGTCAATTCGGGCACTAATGTGATTCGCTTCGTCCCGCCCTTGATCATCGAAAAGCAACATGTTGATGAATTAGTGGAAAAACTCACGACCATCTTGGAGGAAGTCGATGATCAAGATTAGTCCCGACATTCGCTCTGTAACTGGATTCCGTGTCGCCGGCGTTCATGCGGGCTTGAAAAAGGACGGCGCGCTGGATTTTGCGCTGATCTGCAGCGAGACCGATTGTGTGACCGCCGGGGTCTTTACCCGCAACAAGGTCAAAGCCGCGCCCGTGCTTTTGAACATGGAACGCTTGCGAGACAACGCTTCTGGCATCCGTGCTGTTGCCATCAATACGGTTAGCGCAAATGCCTGTACCGGAGCTGTGGGCCTGGAAAACGCTCGCGCAACCTCTGACTTGGTTTCCGAGCGCCTGGCGATCGCTAGCGACCAGGTCCTGGTGATGTCAACAGGTGTCATCGGCACTCATTTGCCGATGGACAAGATATCTTGTGGGGTGGAACTTTCCAGCGAGAACCTGGGAGACGACTGGTCAGCCGCCGCCGCCGGCATCATGACAACGGACACGCGTCCTAAACTGGGCTCCGTCACTGTCCAGACGAGCAAGGGACATGTTACCCTGGCGGGCATCGTCAAAGGCGCGGGCATGATCGCGCCAAATATGGCGACCATGCTTAGCGTCATCGTGACGGACGCCAGCCTCGGGATGCCACAGGCTCAGGCGGCGCTCTCCGAGGCATCTCGGCGTAGCTACAACCGGATCGTCGTCGATGGGGATACGAGTACAAATGACATGGTCGTTCTGATGTGCAATGGCGCCAGCGGCGTCGATGTCTCGGACGAGGAAGATGTCGAGGTTTTCCAAGCAGCGTTGGATACACTGGCCAAGTATCTGGCGCAAGAGGTGGTTCGCGATGGCGAGGGCGTCACGAAGTTTGTCACGCTTGACATACGGAACGCGGAATCAGTCGCGGCAGCCGAGCGTATCGGACAGACTATTGGTGCCTCGGTGCTTACCAAGTCCGCCTTTTACGGCAACGACGCCAATTGGGGACGAATCATGGCGGCGGCTGGTCGCGCCGAAGCCGCCTTTGAACCTGACAACTCATCGCTCTATGTTGCGGCGGGCGAGTCGGTTCCTGCGGCGGACAGGGGCTTGCTGATCTTCAGCCAGGGCATGCCGACCGACTATCGTGAAGACGATGCCGCCGCCATCATGGCTGAACCCTCGATCTATTTCACATTGGATTGTGGCTTGGGCGAAGCTGACGCGACCATTTGGACCTGTGATATCAGTCACGACTATATCACGATCAATGGCGACTATCGTTCCTGATAGGTTCGAGGGTCAAAATGCCCGCTGCATTGGTGCTAGAAGACGGAAGGGTTTTCCCGGGCGAAGGCTTTGGCGCTGAAGGCGTCCAAACCGGAGAAATCGTATTCAACACGTCGATGACGGGTTATCAAGAGATTCTGACCGATCCGTCATATTATCGGCAGATTGTCGCAATGACCGTGCCTCATGTCGGCAATACTGGCGTCAATCTTGAAGATCCGGAATCGAACAAAGTTTGGGTGTCAGGCTTCGTGGTGCGTTCCCTCAGCCCCATCGTTAGCAATTGGCGCAATCGCGGCGACCTGGCGACATATCTGCGGGATAATGCCATCATTGGTGTTTCCGGCCTTGCCACCCGTGCGCTTGTGCGGCATATCCGAGAAAAGGGCGTGATGCGGGCAGCGGTGGCTCATGGCGACGTGGCGCTTGATACGGACAAGTTAACGGCGGCCGCGCGCGCTTCGCTCGACATGTCGGGCGCCAATTTGGTCGACGCCGTCACAGTTTCGAAGGCATACGACTGGCGCGAGGGCAGCGATCCTCAGTGGTATGGCGCCTCAAACCCGGCTCGCGAGCGTCCGCTGGTTGTGGCATACGACTTTGGCATCAAACACAATATCCTGCGTATGATGACGGATCGAGGCTTGCGAGTCAAAGTTGTTCCAGCGCAGACTTCTCCATGCGATGTGCGCGCCCTGCGGCCATCCGGCCTATTCCTCAGCAACGGCCCGGGCGATCCCGCAGCGGTGGATTACGCCATCGAGAATGTGAAGTCCCTCCTGGGAGAGCTGCCGATTTTCGGCATTTGCCTCGGCCACCAGATTCTTGCGCTGGCGCTGGGAGGAAAAACCGAAAAAATGCGTTTCGGACACCGAGGGGGCAATCAACCGGTGAAGAATCTGCACAACGGCGAAGTAGAGATCGCGACGCACAATCATGGATTCGCGGTTTCAGCGGACAGCGACCTGGGTGGCGGCGAAGTGACGCACATCAACTTGAACGACAATACAGTTGCCGGATTGCGCCACAAAGCGTTGCAGGCTTTTAGCGTTCAATACCATCCCGAGGCTTCGCCCGGTCCACATGATTCAATGTACCTGTTTGATGAATACGTAGCGGCGGTTCAAGAGCCGGTTTAGCTGCTCATAGTCGCGTTTGGCGGTCCTCCCAGACATGGAATAAATCAATGCCCAAACGGTCAGATATAAAGACAATCATGATCATCGGTTCCGGACCGATTGTCATTGGACAAGCCTGCGAATTTGATTATAGCGGCGTACAGGCTTGCAAAGCGTTGAAGCAAAAAGGATATCGCGTTGTCCTTGTTAACTCCAACCCGGCGACGATCATGACCGACCCCGAATTTGCCGACGCAACGTATATCGAGCCGCTCACCACATACATCTGCGAAAAGATCATAGCGGAAGAAAGGCCCAATGCATTGCTCCCCACAGTTGGTGGACAGACTGCGCTCAACCTTGCGGTGGAACTGCAAGAGGCGGGCTTGCTGGAGCAATTTGATGTGGAGCTAATTGGCGCAACCCTGACTAGCATTCAACTCGCGGAAGACCGGCAACTTTTCAATGAGACAATGCGCGAGATTGGCTTGCGCGTACCGGATAGCAAAGTGGTTGGCAATGTCGAGGAGGCATTGTCGTTTGCCGCTCATATAGGCTATCCGGTTCTGATCCGCCCGTCGTTCACGATGGGCGGCGCCGGGGGCGGTGTGGCTTATGGCGAGGACGAACTGCGAGAGGTGGCGGCAAATGGCATTCGGCAAAGCCCGGTCGGACAGGTGCTCGTGGACAAAAGCCTGCTTGGCTGGAAAGAATACGAGCTCGAGTTGATGCGGGACGCGAAGGGAAACTTCGTCGTCGTTTGTTCGATCGAGAACCTCGACCCGATGGGTGTGCATACCGGTGACAGCATTACTATCGCCCCGGCGCAGACGCTTACAGACAAGGAATTGCAGCGATTGCGCAATATGTCTCGGATGATATTTGACCGCGTTGGCATCACGACCGGTGGCGCGAATGTGCAATTTGCCATAAACCCGGATGATGGCGAAGTCTATGTCATCGAAATGAATCCGCGAGTTTCTCGTTCGTCGGCGCTGGCTAGTAAAGCCACCGGCTTCCCGATCGCCAAGATCGCTGCGCTGCTTGCCGTAGGATATACCTTAGACGAGATCGCCAACGACATCACCCAGCAGACGCCAGCCAGCTTCGAGCCGTCTCTGGATTATGTCGTGGTCAAGATTCCACGTTGGGATTTCAGGAAGTTTGCGGGCGCGGATCCGGTATTGGGACCACAAATGAAAGCTGTGGGCGAGGTAATGGCGATCGGCAGGACTTTTCCCGAAGCCCTGCAGAAAGCGGTCCGCTCGCTGGACATCGGTATAGACGGCTTTGGGAGCCAGGCGCGGGAGCATTTGTCGCCGGAAGTGCTTAGCGTACCGACGGCTCAGCGCTTGTTCCAGGTGGCGACGGTGATTGGCGAAAACGTCCAAATTGATGAAATCGTCCGTCAGACGCGTTTTGATCCCTGGTTTGTCCAGCAAATGAGCGAGTTAATGGCGATTCACAATACGCTATTGGACAAGGGACTGCGCCTTTCCGATCTGGATTGCCGCGACTTGTACAAGTTGAAACGCTATGGATTCAGCGACGCCTATATCGCTGGACTGTTGGGCGAAGAAGAGTTTGCCGTTCGACATCATCGCAAGTCGCTGGGCGTCTGTGCTAATTTCTATCGCGTGGATACCTGTGCCGCGGAATTCGCAGCTCATACACCATATCTTTATTCAACTTATGAAATGGACGACGAAGCGGAGCCCGTCTCGACCCGAAAAGTGATGATACTCGGTGGCGGCCCCAATCGTATTGGGCAAGGCATCGAATTCGATTACTGTTGCGTTCACGCTTGCTTCGCATTGCGGGAGATGGGCTTCGAGACGATTATGGTGAATTGCAATCCGGAGACGGTCAGCACCGACTACGACACAGCGGATCGCCTATATTTCGAGCCGTTGACCGCGGAAGACGTCATGAACATCGTCGACCGCGAACAACCGGATGGCATACTGGTGCAGTTTGGCGGGCAAACGCCGCTCAATATTGCCCGTGATCTGCAGCGGATGGGCGCGCCAATTTGGGGCACGTCGGTTGATACGATCGACCTTGCGGAAGACCGAGAACGCTTCAATGCTCTCATGGGCGAACTCAACATTATGCAACCTGCGGGCGCTACGATTATTACGAGAAATGATGCCGCGCTGGCCGCTCGTCACATCGGTTATCCGGTGCTAGTGCGCCCCAGTTATGTGCTGGGCGGGCGCGGCATGGCGATTGTCTTTGACGAGAGTCAACTGCTGGCCTGGCTGGATAATAACGTGACCTGGGGCGGCCATCCGGTGTTGATCGATCAGTTCTTGGACGATGCCTACGAAGTCGATGTGGACGCTCTCGCGGATGGCAGAGAAGTTACAATTGGCGGCATCATGCAGCATATCGAACAGGCGGGTGTACACAGCGGCGATTCCGCCTGTGTTGTGCCGCCCTACAAGATCAGTTATTTTCATCTGGATGTGATCAGAGACTATACTCAGCGCATTGGGGTGGCTCTAGGCATCAAGGGGCTGTTTAACATACAGTTTGCGGTCAAGGATGATGAAGTATACGTGCTGGAAGTGAATCCGCGCTCCAGTCGGACGGTGCCTTTTATCAGCAAGGCTATTGGACATCCGCTGGCGCGCTACGCGGCAGAAATCGCCGCAGGCGGAACGCTACAAGACATTGGATTCGTTTCGGAACCCGCCATAGACGGCTTTTTTGTTAAGGAAGCGGTGTTTCCCTTTCAGAAGTTCCCGGGGGTCGATACGCGTCTGGGACCGGAGATGCGCTCGACGGGAGAGGTGATGGGTCACGCATCGTCATTCGGTCACGCCTATGTTAAGGCGCAATCGGCTGCGGGTACGCCCTTGCCGGTGGACGGCACTGTGTTCATCAGCGTTAATGACTTTGACAAGGCGGTAGTCGCCAAAATTGCCAGAGACCTGGTTCAATTCGGCTTTCGACTGGTTGCAACGGATGGAACGGCCAGATGGCTAAACAGCCTGGGAATCGACGCTGGGCCCGTGAAGAAGCTGTCGCAAGGCACACCGAACGTTTTGGACCTGATGCAAGAGGGCGGAGTTGATTTGGTGATTAACACCCCTAGGGGCGGCCAGGCACACGAAGACGGCATTCGGATCCGCAGCCAGGCTTATGCTTTGGGTGTACCGATTATTACAACCATGAGCGCGGCGGCGGCTTCGGTGCAGGGCATTCGGCGACTGCGCGAAAGCCCGCTCAGCGTTCGCAGTTTGCAGTCGCATTACGAAGAAACCGGCATGACAATCGAGAATTGAGAGGACGAACGGCCAATGGCGCCTGCATACAAAAGATATCTTGAAGAGATTCTTATTGATGAGGATCGCTTGCAAGCGCGAATCGCCGAACTTGGCAAGACACTCAACCGGGATTATGCGGATTGCGAAGATCTGCTTCTGTTATGCATTCTAAAGGGCGGCGTCATGTTCCTGACGGATCTTTCGCGCCATATCCAGGTTCCGCATATGATTGATTTCATGGCTGCCAGTAGCTATGGGGTTGGCGCCCGAAAATCCGCCGGATCCGTACGCATCGATATGGATCTGCAAACCGATGTCCGGGGCAAACACGTCCTTGTTGTTGAGGACATCATTGATAGCGGGTATACCCTGAGTTTCGTCATAAAAACGCTAAAAAGCCGCGATCCGGCCAGCTTAAAGCTGTGCGCGTTGCTCAACAAACAGTCGCGCCGGGAAATCGAGATTGACGTCGATTATGTTGGTTTCGATATCGAAAACAAGTTCGTATTTGGATATGGGCTCGATCTGGATGAACGATTCCGCAACCTTCCCTTTGTTGGAGTGGCGCGGCAGGACGTCCTGCTAGATGAGTGATGCCGGCCCCCTCCTGGAATGGAGTGGATTTGTATACGATCTGCAGCGGTTGCTTCGCGACAAGGGAGTCACAACACCGCTCTACGTCGTGGGGGGCGCGGTACGCGATGCTTACAAGCGTGCGGAAATCACCGATGTCGATATCGCGGTAGACGGAGACGCGATCGGGATCGCCAAGAACGTTGCCGACTGGTTAGATGCCGACATTTATATCATGGATCGCGCGCGCGGCGTTGCGCGTGTTTTCGTAAAGCGCGGGCCGGGAGCGATTTTGCTCGATTTTGCTCGATTTCGCGGCGCGACACTCCACGACGATCTCATTAAGCGCGACTTCACTGTGAATACCTTGGCCGCCGACCTGCTCGGCGACCTGTCACATTTGATAGACATGCTTGGCGGCGAGCGCGACCTGCGCGAACGGGTGTTGCGCCGCTGCTCGCGAAATGCGATCGAGGAAGATCCCGTCCGCGCCCTGAGAGCCGTGCGACAAAGCACGCAGTTGGCTTTGAAGATTCACCCGGCAACCTTGTCCGATGTTCGTCAGTTTGCCCCCGGTCTTAGTCAGATTTCGCCCGAAAGAATACGCGACGAGTTTTTCAAGTTGTTGGCTCTGGACAACGCGGCGCGCGGGCTCCGAGTCTTGCAACACCTGGGGATACTCCAGCGCATTTTCCCGGGCCAGCTAGACTTGAAGCAGGCAACAGGGAAAGCGCCGCAGCATTTGGATGCCTGGTCTCGTAACCTGCGCATCACCGAGCGCATGTGCGCTATTTTGACCGCTGTTAGCGAAAGGCGTACAGACAACAGCGCGGCAGCCTTTGATCTCGGTATGCTTGTCATTCAATGGGATCGCTTTCGCGGACAATTGCAGGGGCGCTTGAGCCGAAGTTATGGCAACGGGAGACGACACAAAGAATTGTTAGTTCTGGCCGCGCTCTTGAGCAACCTGGGCGAATTGGATTCTTCAAGAGATGGAGAGCGATTGGCCTTGTCGGCAAAAGTTGTTTCCCGGTCGCTTCGGCTAACGCTGGAAGAGGGTCGTTATCTGTCGCTGGCAATGTCCAATTATCACGTCATACTCGATGAATCAGAATGGTCGACTTTGCTCCGTCATCGCTTCTGGCATGGGCTGGGCGAAGCGGGGATTGACGCCATTTTCCTCGCAGCGGCGGTTTATTTAGGCAGACAAGGCGCAGAGATACGGCAAGCGGATTGGCTTGCTTTTGTCGACACCGCAACTGAGTTGCTGGATACCTGGTTCAACCAATATGATGACGTCGTCAGTCCTCCGCCCCTGCTGGATGGCGATGATATCATGAAAACGCTTGGCATCAGACGCGGACCGAGGGTGGGCCAGCTTTTGAGCGCCTTGCGCGAGGCGCAGGTCCTTGGCACCGTGGGTAGCGTTTCAGAGGCGCAAGAGTTCGTCGTCCGCAAACACGTCGAATCAAGCTAAGTCCGACTCTTCTTCATCAATTAACGCGCTGTTCGATTCCGTTCGATTCTTTTCGATGCATCGACGAACTCGAAAAACAGCAGCATAGTTCTTCCATAGATGCGCCGATCATATTCGGCCAAGTAGCGCAAGCAAACGTCATCTTCCAGTTCACGCGGATCAATCTGTACGATTACGACCGAATCCGGGTGATGCCAGGACGAGTTTCCGTCAAGGGCTTTCAGCATTGCCAACCACTGGCCCAGGTATTGCGGCGGCGCAACGTAAATGAAATCGAATCGTCTTTCCGGCGGCCGTTTGATCACGTCGAAAGCGTCGCGCTGCCGTAGGACCGCGCGGGCTTCGAGCCGCGTATGCTTGAGGTTTTCGCGAACGGTCCTGAGCGCAGCGCGATGGCGGTCGACGAAGTGAACTTGTTCGCCGCCTCGACTCAGCGCTTCAATGCCGACGCTGCCCGTTCCGGCAAACAGGTCGAGCATGCTCGCGCCCACGATTTCATCGCCGATGATGCTGAAGAGCGCTTCTTTGACCCGGTCCATGATCGGGCGTGTGCTATCCCCGGGGACGGCTTTTAGTCGAGCGCCGCGGGCGCTGCCAGCGATGACGCGCAGAGACATCAGACCGCCAGGTTTTCCACACTAGCGCGGACGGCGCGCAGGTTTGACAGTGGCGCGGTCACGAAGCCGTCCCCGCTACCGGCCAGTATGAGTCGTCGTCCCTCCGTGTGATGCCAGATGTCCGTAATCGCAGACTGAAGCAAGGCCGGCGTGCCTTGGTGCAAGTGCTCCCAGTCGCTCAAACCACCGCAGACGGCGCCTGGAAATGCCAGCTTCAGTTGTAATAGTTCGCTTTTGTCATCCGAGAAGTCCCAATTAAGAAACTGCACGGGCGAACCGGCAAATAGGTCAAACATCGGGGACGAACCCTGAACCTGTACTGCATTGAGCCACCAGCCTGGTTGGATGAAATCCAAAATCGCGCGATTGAATGGCATCGCCATCGCTTTGTATTCGAATGCGGACATTAGCTCGTGGTTTGCCAAACACGAAACCATGAAGACGCCAGCAATCGACGGATTTGTTCGTATCGCTTCCAGGAAGCGAAGTGTGCTTTCAGTCAAGGCATTGAGTCCACTCCGCAATCTGTCCGGGCGCAATCGCATGTCTCTTAACAGCTGTGTGCATCCCGCGATTTGCGCCGCCTGGGTCATCGGGCTGTAAACGGTCTGCAAAACCGGAATCCCATCGATTCCAATTGCTGAATTCACGAGGGACAAGCACGCGATCTGTTGGGCCAGCGCTCCGCGCTCCGGGGAAAGCGGACGTATTGTCGTCCAGTCAAGGGAGCGCTGTATGATGAACTTCTGCGCGTCGCGCTTGCCTCGTCGATCGCCAAGCCAGGCGTCCTGGATTCCGTAATCCGAAACCAGGAAATTGTTCGACGGCATCACGCGAACAAAGTCCCAGTCGTATTCTTGCTGATAGCTTACGATGGAGCGAGCCAGATCCGCCGAGCGCTGATCGTCGCCGGGAAAATGGCGCCATAAGGACACGGGCAGACGATCAACCGCTTCCCCGGCAATCGCGCGTTCAAGGCGCTCGCGTTTGTGCATGGCAGGGGCTAGGAACCGTCGCCCCCTACGTCCTCGAGACGCTGCTTCAGCATTCGAGTTAGCATCATGAATCGGTCATCGTCGTTGGAATCCAGATCATTGGCGCCGTGATGACCCTCGATGTGGGACGTAGTCTGCACGGCATGGAGCGCCTGCTGCGCGAAGTTCAGGGCTTTTTGAAAGGCGGCAATTGAGGCGCTGTTGTTTCCATCCGCTTTGTGCGCCAGACCGAGGCCATAATGCGCATCAACATTCTCGGGATTGGCCCCAATGACTTCTTCAAACAATCTAATCGCTTCGGAGTTATTGCCATCGCGGTGGGCGCGCCATGCTCTGCCAACTCGTTCTGTCGTGGGTAGGGTAGACATGTGAACTCCTATCACTGTGTTTCTCGCCTGTCGACCTAGAGCAACAGACAAGGCTGCTTTCAGTTGAGCATATTCTACTTCATAATCATCGGTCTGTACCAATCGGCTCTGGTAAGACAGTTGCGCGCTTGCGCGTCATCATGTCTTGCCGCTAAACTTCGCGAATGATATGCTATCGTCGACATGGGATTGAACAAAATACGCCAATTGGCGATACGTGTTGCAGTAGAGGGAGACTTGAGGCAGGCCTCCCTTATTTGGAACGAGCGCGCGTCGTTATTACAGCAGTCGGATGATCTTCAGCCATTGAACCCGGAGCGGATTCTCGACTGGCAACGACAAGCCAGATCCTGGCTGACGAACGACAAATGCGGCTTCTTTGTAGGGGAGGTGAACGAGAGCATAGGCGGCTACATGGTGATCATGATCGCCGAGGGACCGGCCGGGCTGGGACCACCCGTCGTTGGGAAAGTGATCGATATGGCTGTTGATCTGCATGGATCTCGTCCCGGTCTCAGTGGCGCATTGTTGGATGAAGCGCGTAAATGGCTCCAGGCGCGCGATATTGGGTTTTTGACCGTGGACGTACCGGCGCGTTATCCCGTTGAAGAGGCCTTCTGGCGGGCGCAAGGCGCGCGTACACGATTTAATCAGAATTGGTTAGCTCTGTCTCAATAAACCCCCTTGCTCAGGTGTGGAGAAGGCTTGTTATTTTGTGTGAGCGCGGTAGACCCTATCGCTGCCGCCGAGCGGCTGTGATACGATTGGCGAATGAAGCCGATGCGGACCGAATCGGCTGCTTGTGGTTGGAAATGGTGGAATACCACCAAGCCTTCGATCCGCTCACGTTTCGCGCGGCCGACGATGGCGCCGACTTGTACGCGCAGCGGATCCTGCAACGGTTGTCCGATCCCTGGACTCGTATTCTGGTCGCCGAAGTTGACAGCGACATTGTGGCCTATGCGCTTGGCTTGGTGGCCGATATCACAACTGAGATGTTCCAGCCGCTGCGCAGTGGATTGCTGGCTGACATTTACGTCATGGCCGAACACCGCCGCCAAGGGCTGGGCCGAGAGCTGGTGGCGAAAATGTCAGACTGGTTTCAAACGCAGAAGGTGGGCCATTTTGAATGGCATGTTAGCGCGGGGAATCCAGCGGCGATTCAGTTTTGGAAGGCAATTGGCGGCAAAGCGACGATGCTGCGAATGCGCGCCGAGATTTGAAGGAGTGGACGGTGACGGAAGAACTGTATTTACGAGACAGTTATCTCAGGGAGTTTGAAGCCAAAGTCCTGTCGCATGATATCGAGAACAAGGGTGTAAAACTCGACAGGACCGCCTTTTATCCTGGTGGCGGCGGACAACCTTGCGATATCGGCAAGCTCTGCAACGGGGATAGCGACTACGAAGTTGGCAAGGTTATGCGCGGGAACTTACACATCATCGACGGCCCGCTGCCGCCGGTTGGCAGCGACATACAAGGCATGATCGACTGGGAGCGGCGCTACAAGCTGATGCGCACGCACACCGCGATGCATATTTTGTGCGGTGTTGTGTGGCGCGACCACCAGGCCAGTGTTACCGGGGGCAATATGGATATTCTGTCGGGTAGGATGGACTTCGAATTCGAACGGCTGGCGCCGGAAGTAGTGGTGGAAATAGAAGAGAAGATTAATTTGGAAGTGGCCGCGGCCCGCGACGTCAAGATTCAGATATTGCCGCGGAGCGTCGCCTTTGAGATTCCCGATCTGATCCGTACAAAGATCAATTTGCTGCCGGAGGCGATTAAGGAAGTGCGCACGGTGGAAATCGTCGGACTCGATCTGCAGGCGGATGGAGGAACGCATGTTGCGAATACTTGCGAAGTCGGCACGATAAAGATCAGCAAATACAAAAGCAAGGGCGGCATCAACAAGAGGCTATATGTGGAGATCGACGGCTAATGCGCTATTTGCATCCTGTGGGGGCGCACGAACGTTTTGTCGCCAGCGGAGACTACTTGTTCGCCAAGGATGGCAGATCGCTAAGCAAGACAGAATCATGGACCATTCATGAGTTGGGCGATGGCAGCAAGTTCCTTCGTGTTGACAGTGACGCGCGCGAAGAAGAAGGCAAGTCGCTTCTGGCAGAGCTATTGATCAGCCGCGACGACGAAGTAATTCGATTTGACCTTCGATACGAAAATGATCAGTTTGAAGGCGGTATAAGGACACTGTCCGCTACATACAGTCTGGTAGACCGGGTCATGCAGGTTGGTTACCGAATGAATGGGGCGGTGCGAAGCTATCTTGAACGAGCGATTGCGCCCGAGGTTTTGCTGGATATCCCGCTTCTAATCATGCGTGGGAGAACGCTCTTCGCGCTGTCGAAATGCGAGGGAAAACCGGTCTCTGTTTTTGTGCCGATGTTTGAACATGCGCAGTTATTCCCCGGCGTAACGCGCATTGTGGAATCGCCGGTGGAGTGTTTGGGTCCCGATCGCCTGGCCTTGGGCAAGCGCGAAATCGTAACGCAACGATTCCGCTACGTCGATAAAGCAGCGTCTTACTGGGTTGATGAGCAGGGCGTTGTCATCAAACGAATAAACGCATTCAAGCAGCATGAATTCTCGGTAACTGTCAGCAACTATGCGCGCCGCCCATAGTTGTAGCGGCCAAGGCAAGCGTTCCCGGAAAGCAATGGCGAATGGTTAGGCGCTTTCGAATTTTTCTCGGCCCGGCCAGATTCAAGGCCTTTGTTGTCCTTCTTGGCGTTACCGGTATAGCCAGTCTATTGCTGAATATAGTAGCGGATAGGCTATTCTGGGCTACAGCAGCGCAGAGTCTGCTGCTCGCTGTTTTTCTCGCCGGCGCATCCTACTTGATCCTAGGCCGTTTAACGCGCGCAGAACGTCTTCGCTGGTTGGCTGTGATCGTGCCTGCAGTTTTGGCTATCGTCGTCGCTTCGACCATTCTGCCTCACTTAACTGGGCTGTTTGTAGGCGCGGGCATCGGCTGGATTGTCGCCGGAATCTTCGTGTTTAATAGCACTGGGGGACCTCAGAATTACAAGCGAGCCGTTCGCGCCATGCGAAAGGGAGACTATGAGGCTGCCATCAAGTCGATCACTGCGCAGATCAAGCTCGAAACTTCGCGGGGCGAGCATTATCGATTTCGGGCGGAACTCTATCGCTTGGCGGGCAAGCTTGAAGCCGCGAAGCAGGACTATCGCAGGATGATCAAATTGGAGGAACAAACTGCGGTTGCATATAATGGGTTGGCGGAAGTGGAATTGCAAGGAGGCAACTATCAGAAGGCCTATGAGGCAGCGGAAACCGCATACGAAATGTCGCCGGAAGAGTGGGTAGCTGCGTACAACCTCGGCATGATCGAAGACCGCTTGCAACGTAGTGAAGGCGCAATTGAACACCTCAGCTCGGCCTTGGCGCTAAAGATGCCTGATTCTCGACACCGGCTGCTAGCTCATCTATACTTATTGAGAGCCCATCTGCGGCTGGGTGATTCAGTTGGGGCGGCACAGGCCTTGGATGCGATGAAGAGAGAAAAGTCCGGCCTGGAAGAGTGGCAGGTCATTATGAGTGCTGATGAGGCGCATGCCTTGCGGGACGTGCTAAGCGAAGATGTCGAATACGCCCGCGATCTAATTCGGGACGAAAAAGACCTGGAGACAACGCGGGTTGGAGGATTATGATGTCGGTCCGCCGGTTGATCGCGTGGATAGCGGTGTTTGTATCCGTTGCGCTGGCGCTGCTGGGCATTGTCGTTTTTGTCCTGGGCGTGGCGATCGAATTTGCCAGCGGGATGACACAGCCGCTTGATCCCTACCTGTCACCCGTAGCGCAATTGTCGCTGGCGGGCCTTTGCTTGTCCGCGAGCATGATCGTTCTCGGCTTCTTACTCGTCGGCATTTTGTTGGCGCGACAGTCCCGTCAGTACGGGGCGGGATACGGCGAAGCTTATCGTCTAATCCAGAAACTCCAGTTTCCGCAGGCAATACAACTGTTGGAACGGGTATTGGCCGGCGGCAAAATCACGCCGGACCTGCTCATGCTCTTGACAAGCGCCTATGCCTACAACGGGCAACTGGCGAAAGCCCAGGCGACCGCCGATCAAGCTGTACAGATGTTCCCGCAAAACGCCGCTGCTTACATGACCCTGGCAAACGGCTATCGGATGCAGGCGAGCTACGGCGAAGCGGCCATGGCGCTACAAACAGCCGCGCAGTTGTCGCCCGATCAGCCGATTATCTGGGCGGAACTGGGCTTTATTCAGCAGTTGGCAGGCGAGCACGATTCAGCCATCGAGTCCTTCAAGCATGCGGTGCTGTATTCGATGCCTTCAATGTACAGCGTGCGCGTCAACTATTATCTTTCGCAACACTACTTGAAAGTCGGGGATTCGAAAAACGCGATCAGTGCGACCGAGCGCATGATAAGTACTAAACATGGGCTGCAGGCTTGGAAGTCTACGCTTAGTGCGCTGGAAGGAACTGCCTACGGCAGTTTGCTCAATTACGAAATCGAAAAAATCGAGCGCGCGATCACCGATACCGAAGAGCAGCAGCAATAGGCATGATCTTCGGTCATTTCCTGCGCGATCTGTACAAGCGCCTGCCCGAGTGGGACAGGTCTTCGCAACTGTCGCTCTATTTGGCGGTCATCCTTCTCGTCGTGTTGTTGCTTGCCGGCTTTGTTGGTCCGGACGAGATCAAGTTGCCAGCTCGTCTTGGCGCCTTTGGTTTGCTCCTGACGCTGCAACTGGTGATCTTTTGGGGAAATCGTCGCGCTATTTCGCCTTATCACGAAGCCCAGCAGCACTACATTCGTGGCGAATATGAGTCCGCGCGCGACTTGCTCGAGCCGGTTCCGGAAACCCATCGAGAGTCTGTTGATGCTCTGGTACTCTTGGGCAACTGTTACAGGCAGTTGGGTCAATTTGATCGTGCCAAGCTTGCCATTGACCGGGCGCTTCAAATCAAGCCGGACTATCATTACGCGCTATATGCAGCCGGCAAGCTGAACCTGGTCTTGGGCGACTATCCTCAAGCACGCGATTTCATAGAGCGGGCTTATTGTCTGGGGGCGCCGGATGTCGTTAACTTTGATTTGGGCCAGGCATGCTACTATCTAGGCGATCACTCCAAGGCGGCGACATATCTTGGCAAATTCTGTGAGCTGCCCTTTGACGAACCGGCCAAGACGACTCTGGCTATGCACTACCTGAAAATCTTGACTAACCGCCAGCCAGCATCGGCAGAATCGATGCGCGAGAGCATAATCTATTGGAAAGAAGAGGCCGCAAGATATCGGAAAACGGGCTACGGGACGGCAATCTTGAACGAGGTCGAGCAGTTGCAGGGAACTGTTGATGGTGATGTATTTCCCAAAGCTGGCCAGCCTAGTGAAAACGCTCTACAAGCCTGACCTTGAGCGCCGTTTTCACCCTATCGAAATCGCCCGCGCTCAGCCATAATTTCTGCGTTATTCTGAACATAATGAGGAGGTGGGAACGTGGTGTCGCTGCGCGAAGTGCTCGCACCGCGGGTCATTGCCATAGTGATGCGAACAAAGGGCTGATAGTCCGATTCTTTGCAAGTCGTCGATTCGTATCACTATCATGGAGAGAAAAGTCGTCATGTTTAGGGCAGTAAACTCGAAGATCAATAGCGAGAGCATCAACAAACTCGAACAGAAGCAACTGGATTTCTGGCGCTTCAACCGCGTATTTGAGCGCACCACCGAAGGGCGCGAAGATGCTCCTCGATACGTGTTTTATGAAGGGCCGCCGACGGCGAACGGCAAACCGGCAAGTCATCACGTCTTGGCCCGGGCTTTCAAGGATATGTTCCCGCGGTACAAGGTGATGAATGGATTTTATTGTCTGCGGCGAGGTGGATGGGACACGCACGGTCTGCCGGTGGAAATCGCTGTCGAAAGGGAGCTCGGCTTCGACAATAAGAGCCAGATTGAAGAATACGGCATTGCAGAATTCAACGAGATGTGCCGTTCCACCGTTTTTCGCCACATTATCGATTGGGAAAAGTTCACCGAGCGCATCGCCTTCTGGGTGAACATTGACGACGCCTATGTGACATTCTCGAATGAATACATTGAAAGCGTCTGGTGGATCCTCAAGGAGTTTTGGAACAAGGGCTTGCTCTATCGCGGCTACAAAGTAGTGCCATACAGTCCCACCTCCGGCACGCCATTGAGCAGCCACGAGGTTTCGCTCGGCTACAAGACCATCGTTGATCCCAGCATATTTGTACGCTTTCCGCTCAAGGACCAGCCGGGTGTCTATCTGCTGGCCTGGACGACAACGCCTTGGACCTTGCCGGCCAATACCGCGCTGGCAGTTGGCGAGGATGTCGACTATGTACAGGTCGCCGGACCTGCCTCGGATGGCGAAGGCGCCGAGCAGCTTATCTTGGCCGAAGCGCTCATGGAAAAGGTACTGGACGGAGATATCGATTACAAAATAGTCCGGCGTCTCAAGGGCAAGGACTTGCTAGGCTGGCGCTATCATCCGCTCTATACCTTCTTGCCCGTGGAAAACGATTACGCCTATGTTGTACCTGCGGATTACGTGAGCACGGAGGATGGTACGGGCATCGTGCATACAGCGCCGGCCTATGGTGTGGACGACCTGGAAACGGGAAGAAAACACGACTTGCCGGTTCTGATCACGGTTGACGAGACCGGATGCTTTGTTGATGCCTGCGCTAATTTCCGCGGTATGTGGTTCAAAGATGCCGACAAGGAAATTATCGCGGATCTGGTAGAACGCGGCTTGATGTACCGGAACGAGAAATACGAGCATACCTATCCGCACAACTGGCGCGATGATACGCCATTGATGTACTTCGCGCGCGAGACCTGGTTCATCGACACTCTGAAATACAAACAGACCATGATTGATCTCAATCAGACCATAAACTGGGTCCCAGAGCACCTGAAGGACGGCCGCTTCGGCAACTGGCTCGAGGATCTCAAGGAGTGGTCCTTGGGGCGAGAGCGGTACTGGGGCACACCCTTGCCGGTCTGGGTTGACGACGAAACCGGGGAAATGCTATGCGTTGGCAGCGTTGGGGAGTTAAGCGAACTTGCGGGAGAAGACTTAAGCGAGCTGGATTTGCATAGACCCTATGTCGACGAAGTCAGTTTCGACAATCCCAGCGGCGAAGGCGGCACCATGCGCCGTGTGCCGGAAGTGATCGACGTCTGGTTCGACAGTGGCGCGATGCAGGTAGCGCAGTGGGCCTATCCTCAGAAGAACAGAGATTTACTTGAAGAACAGCATCCGGCGGACTACATCTGTGAAGCCGTCGACCAAACGCGTGGCTGGTTCTATAGCCTGCACGCGATCGGCGCCATGTTATTCGATTCAGTTGCCTTCAAAAACGTCATCTCGCTTGGACACATCCTCGACGAAAAGGGGCAAAAGATGTCGACGAGCAAAGGCAATGTCGTCGACCCCTGGGAGGTGCTGGAAGAAGCGGGGGCAGATGCCTTCCGCTGGTATCTCTATACGTCCGGGCCCCCGGGCGAACCGCGTCGTTTTTCCAAAAATCTGGTCAGCGAAGTCATTAAGAAGTTTTGGTCCACGCTGTGGAATACCTACAGCTTCTTCGTAACTTACGCCAACATTGATTCATGGACGCCGGCGATGAAGGCTCCTCCGCCTGCCGATCGGGAATTGCTGGATCGCTGGGTGTTGGCGGAATTGCACAGTCTGATCAAGACCGTCACCGATGCCTACGAGAACTACGATGCAGTTGCCGCGACGCGTCCCGTCGAAGAGTTTGTAGAGCGATTGAGCAATTGGTACGTTCGGCTGAGCCGTGAACGCTTCTGGAAGAGCGATGTGGACGCGAGCAAACGCTCGGCTTATGCCACTTTGTACGAGGTGCTGACAACCTTGGCGAAATTGCTGGCTCCAACGATGCCATTCTTGAGCGAAGAGCTGTATCGCAATCTGGTAGGCGAACAAGACGGCTCTCCGGCAGACAGCGTGCATTTGTCCGCCTGGCCGAATTGCGATGAAACTTTGATCGTCGAAGAGCTCATATCGGAAATGGCGCTGGTACAGCGCTTGGTGAGCTTGGGTTTGTCCGCGCGCAACGCAGCGCAAATAGGCGTTCGACAACCTTTAGCGGGCGCTCAATTCGCGACTCGTGATGTAGCGGAGTCGGGGACAATTGAGCGTTATGCGGAGTTGATCAAGAGCGAGTTGAATTTGAAAGACATCAAGGTCATGGGCGCCGACGATGTGGATCGATTCGCAGCGACCAGTGTCTACAGCCTCAATCCGCTACCGCGTTTCCTGGGTCCGAAATTCGGTAAGGACTTCAAAGCGCTGCAGTCGGCGCTTAAGTTCGGTGAACAGGACTATGTGCGACCCTTCGCCGAGCGTCTGCTAGCGGGGGAAGACATCATCGTAGAGCTTGACGGCAAGACCTATGACATAGCCAATGCCGAATGCGAAGTTAAGGTCACGGTCGAAACGCCGGAAGGCGCAGTTGAAGACGGCGGGTATATGGTGGTCCTGGATACGCGTTTGTCGTCCGACCTTGTGGAAGAAGGACTGGCGCGAGAGTTGGTCAGACGGATCCAGAATTTACGCAAGGTTGCGGATTTCGAATTGGACGACCGTATCAGCATTGTCTATTGTGATGCCTCGGACGCCATCGATGCCGTTATGCAACTCTTCAGCGGCTATATCAGCCAAGAGACCTTGGCGGACGACTTGCAGCCTGGGACCCCCTCCGGCGATTTCGTCAGCGAAAGCGTAGAAATCAAAGGTGAAACGCTGACGATTGCCGTAAGACTATCCAACTGAATTGGTATATTTGGCCAAGCAATGCCTTAGGGTGACGCTACAAGGGGCGTTCGCCCTATCCTTTTGGCTTGCAATATGTTAAGTTATTGGTTATAAGGTACAAATTAGTACTGCCGATTTGTTGTTTCTGCCGATCAGATATCGGTCAGGCGCTATTTGGCTTAATTCACGTGTACAGGAATCTAGCCATGTCAGATAAAAACACCGCTTCAATTCAGTCCTTACTTAGGTATTCTTTACCATTGGGCGCGAGCATTGTAGCCGGTGATCCGGAAACGCAAGTGAATTGGTCAGTCACTATTCGCGCGCAACCGCCCGTTTTCCCCGACATTTACGGTGGCGAGCTGGCGCTGGTATCTATGGACGTTTTGCGCAGCTTTGATGATCGGCTGCGTTTGGCAGGTGTGATTCGTCTCTTGTCAGATATCGGTGTCAATGCGGTTCTAGCGACGGGCGAAACCAGCCAGAGCGCTAAAGATGCCGCAAACGAATGCGGGACGGTTTTGGTATCGGTACCCTTGGATACCAGCTTGACGACTGTTGAACGCGCGGTGAATTCTCTACTATTGAACCAATCCGCGCGTCTGACTGAGCGGGCCATCGAGATCCAAAGGCAATTGACGCGGTTGGCTGCCGAGAATCGTGATCTTGGCAGCCTCCTGCAGGTTATGTCGCGCTCGACGGGAAAGCCCATTGTCATTCACGACGATGCTGGTCTGATGATTTCCCAGATCTATCCCAATATTGGTCGCCGCAGCCTAAACGGGCGCTATCCACCCGCGGAATTGCCCTTGGGAGATTTTCAAACCTGGTTGAGTCAGGAAGCGCCCTCCAGCCAAGGTATGATCACCCCAAGCCCCTTGGGTTTCACAACGGTGCTAAAGGTGGAAAAGCGCGTGGCGGGTTATCTTTCGTTGGTGGATCAAAAGAGTGAACTGGATGAATTCGGCCGCTTGGTCTTGGCCTACGGCGCCGACGTTTGCGCGATAGAAATGGCGAAGAACCGTGCAATTGCTTCGGCCGTTGAGCAGGCGCGAGGCGACTGGATCCAGATGTGGCTGAGTGGAACACCGGCGGATGAGGACTTGTTGCGCACTCGCGCGCAGCAAGCGGGCTTTCAACCCGGCGCTTCCTATGTTGTTTCTGTGTTTCGCGCGATCACGGAGTCCGGCCAGTCGCTTTCCCTGGAACCATTAATTTCGCTGGTGCGCGACGATATGTCGCGCCGCCAGATCAACGGCGCTGTTGGACAATATGTGGATGTGATTGTGGTCTTGTATCCACTGGACGAAGACGATGCCGCGGGACTGTCGAGAACGCGTATGACTATCGAAAATGTACGTGGGCAAATCTCAAGCCGCCTTTCCAATGGCCTGATTGCGGCGGGCATAAGTCGTCCCGCGACGGGGCTTTCTATGTTACGCGACGCCTACCGCGAGGCCAAGGACGCTGTTGGCATTTCCTACCAGCTTAGCGACCGTGATACTACGACATTCTATGGCGATCTCAAATTGTTTCAGTTGCTTTTGGCGTTGAAGGAACGGAACCTGGACAATCTTCATCAGTTCTACGATGACGCCTTGGGTCCGCTAGTTGAGCACGATAAACGCAAACAAAGCGACCTGATTCGGACCTTGGGCGGCTTCTTTGAAGCGAACGGAAATCTGGCGAAGGCGGCGCAAGCCCTCGATGTGCACCGCAATACTTTGGTCTATCGGCTGGAACGCATATCCGAGCTCACGAAAATGGACTTGGACGATTCGGACAATCGTCTAATCTTGCATTTGGCGCTCAAAACCCAGCGCGTGTTGGCAACGATCCCCGGGCAGTCGTCGACAGGATGAGCGACAAATTTGAGTGCTCGTCATGGTGCATTGCTGCCGGCAGGTGCGCCGGCAGCTTTTGATTCGGCTAGCTTTCGTTGACGATGTTGCGCGCGACAGGCGGCGCAATCTTTACGAAGTGGTCTTCGGGGCGCTTCAGCAGAGCATAGAGCGGCTCCGCGGTCTGCGATTGATGATTCTCCTCGAGCGTACGGATATACGCATTTAAGAGTTCGCGCACATCCTGGTGTCCCTCGTCGTCCAACGGTTGCGCCTCGACCACCGATCCAGGAGCGATACGGTGTCTGATAGCGTCTATAGTCAGATTCATTTCCGGCTGAACGCGCTGATATACGACGCCACCGGTCATGCCAGCGCACATCCACGGTCCGGGATCGCCCAAGACGACCGCGCGTCCGGACGTCATATACTCGAAGGCATATCCCTTTAGGTTCGCGCGCGCGCCCAAACCCCCGAGACCGTCCTGCAACGGTTCGGTGATTTCGCCTCCAAAGACCACGTCGGCGCCGCTCATGCGGATGCAGGCTCGTGTATCGGCGTTGCCTTGCACGATAAAAAGGCCGCCTTGCGCGCCATAAGCGAAGCTCTTGCCGACTGAGCCGTCCAAACGACGCCCATTATGATTCAAACCTTTCAAAATGGAGATCTTGCTGCCTACGGCGCATTTCCCCACGCCGTCCTGTGCGCCGCCTTCGACCAAAACGTTTACCGGATCATCCAGAAATGCGGCGAGGCCATTTCCTGGAATCGCCGAATTGCTGAAGCTAAGATTGATGGCGCGTATCCGGTCGCCGTGTGGAATGGACTTCCGCTGGATGGCGCCAGCGAGATGCGTGCCCAGGGCGCGATCCATCGCCATGACTTGCTCATCATCATAGGTAAGTTCGTATTCTCCCTTGCTGACGTACTCGGCAACGATATCGGTGATTTGCTTGCTAACCGTGTTGCGTGGCCGCGTGACACGACGGCCGCCGGGTTGAGCACGATGTTTCTGTACGCCTGGTACCGAACGTAGCAAATCAGTTAGGTCAATGCGGTCATGATGCGAACGCTGCACTAGCAAGTCGGCTCGGCCGACTATATCCTGCAAATTGCTGAC